>CAYLZD010000007.1:0-153706 GCA_964388275.1 uncultured Chromatiales bacterium | reverse complement strand
TGTCGGGGCGAGAAGATTTGAACTTCCGACCTCTCGGTCCCGAACCGAGCGCTCTACCGGGCTGAGCCACGCCCCGATTATGATATGCAAACATAGTAAAACGATCAGATCTGCGCAACTGCGGCGGCGCCGCGTTTCAGTCGTCCGTGACCTTGCCGCGCAAGCGCCTGTACAGCAGCTCCCGCGCCCGGAAAATGTGAGCTTTGACCGTGCCGAGCGGCAAGGCCAGCTCGGCGGCGATATCCTCGTAACTCATCTCTTGCTGATGGCGCATGATGATGACCTGCCTGTACTTGTCCGGCAGGGCTTCAATCGCCTGCTGTATGGCGAGCGTCCTCTGTCGCCTGAGCATGGGCAGATCCGGGCGGGAACCGGAATCGGGCAGTTCGAAATGCTGATTGCCGTCTCCGCCGGGGAGCGGTTTGTCAATCGAAATGGTCTGCAGCTTGCGTTTCCGGAGGTGGTCGATGCAGTTGTTCGTGGCGATTTTGTAGAGCCAGGTCGAGAATGCGAACTCGTCGTTGAAAGACGACAGAGATTGGAATGCTTTGATGAAGGCTTCCTGTGTCAGGTCCTCCACGTCGGGCGAATATCCCACCATGCGGATTATCAGACGTCGTATAGCGCTCCGGTATTTCCCCATGAGCCGCTTGTATGCATCCTGCTTTCCGGCTATCGCGGAAATTATCAGGTCCTTGTCCTCGGCGCGCGAGTGCTCTCGTCTTTCTTCTGGCGTCTGATACATGCAGCTGGCAGGTCAAATCAATCGTTAAATGTACGAGTACGGAGCTCCCCAAACAAAATCCGCCCGGGGGCTTTCCGGGGCGGTCCGTCGCCGCATCCGATCAGGATTGGAGTTACGCAAGCCAAGTCTTAACTTGCCTGATCTGCCGCGTATTCGGTGGAACACGAAATGTCCCAACAATTCAACATCCTTTTCATAGGTGATGTAATAGGGGCGCCGGGAGTCGAGGCGACCGCGGTGTTCCTGCCCTCGCTCCTGAAGCGCCATGACGTCTCGTTCGTTGTGCTGAACGGCGAGAATGCGATGGACGGGAAAAGCATAAGCGAGGCGCAGGTGAACAGATTCCGCGAACTCGGAGTTCATGTGATAACGTCGGGGAATCATATCTGGGAGAAATGGCATATTCACAAGCTTCTGGCCGCCGACCCGTTTCTGTTGAGGCCCGCGAACTATCCAAGGGATAATCCCGGCCGGGGATTTTGCGTGACGGACCTGGGCGCCCTGGGAAAAGTGGGAGTCGTTAATCTGCAGGGACGCACTTTCATGAGTCCCATCGATTGTCCATTCAAGACCGCCGAGTGGGTTCTGCAGAAACTCAAGGAGGAATGCCGCGTTGTGATAGTCGACTTTCATGCCGAGGCCACGGCGGAGAAAATTGCGATGGGATGGTTCCTGGATGGAAAGGCGACGGCCGTCATCGGAACTCATACCCATGTGCAGACTGCCGATGCCCGCATACTGCCCGGAGGCACCGCCTATATCACCGATGTTGGAATGACCGGGCCTTACGACTCCGTTGTCGGCATGAGGACCGAGATCGCGTTGAGGCGTTTCATAAAGCAGACTCCCCACAAATTCGAAGTTGCGGTTAACGACGTGCATATCTCGGCCGTCCTGATTAGTGTTGACGCTGTCAGCGGCGCCGCTCTGTCGATAGAAGCGCTCACCTTTCCGGAGTTCCAACGCGATGTCCGCAAAGATAATTGACGGCGCGGCGGTTTCCGCCGCGATCAAGGAAGAGGTAAAACGGGACGCCGCCCGATTGCTCGAGCGGCGGGACATTAGGCCCGGACTCGCATTCCTTCTGGTCGGCGATGATCCCGCGTCGCTGTCCTATGTGTCCTCGAAGGAGAAGGCCTGCGCGTATTGCGGCTTTCATTCCACCACTATGCGGATGCCGGACTCCGCCTCGATGAACGACTTGCTCGAACGACTCGACGCGTGGAACATCGATCCGGACGTACACGGAATCCTCGTTCAACTTCCGCTTCCGTCCCATCTCGATGAATACAAGGTCATCAACGCCATCGCGCCTCACAAGGATGTGGACGGATTTCATCCCGTCAACATGGGGCGTCTCGTAATAGGACAGCCCGGGTTCAGGCCCTGTACTCCGGCCGGAATCCATGAACTCCTGATTCGAAGCGGCGTTGAGACGGCAGGGAGGCACGTTGTCGTTGTCGGACGAAGCAACATAGTCGGCAAGCCGATCGCAAACATGTTGTTGCAGAAAAGCGAGAATGCCAACGCGGTGGTCACGATAGCTCACACGGCGGCCGGGAATCTTGGGGACCTCACCCGTCTCGCCGACATTCTTATCGCCGCCATCGGCAAACCGCGGGCCATCACCGCCGATATGGTGAAACCCGGGGCCGTCGTCGTGGACGTCGGCATCAACCGCGTGACGGACGCCGGGTCGCCGAAAGGCAACCGGCTGGTCGGAGACGTGGATTTCGAAGGGGTTGAAGAGGTCGCATCGGCCGTCACTCCGGTACCCGGAGGAGTCGGCCCAATGACCATCGCCATGCTCATGAAAAACACCCTGCTTTCAGCTCAGTGGGCGGCCGAACTTAGAGGCCCGTGAGAGGCGGAAGAAGGGCACATACAATGAATGCAATCCGCGGAGGAGCACAATGATCATCGGAATTCTGAAGGAGCGGTTCGAGGACGAAATGCGCGTCGCTCTCACGCCTTACGGCGTGGAGTCGCTCGTGCGCGCGGGCGCCCAGTTCGTCATCGAACGCGGCGCGGGCGACAATTCACGATTCACCGACGACCAATACCGCGAGGCGGGCGGAACAGTCGTCTATTCGGCTGAGGAAGCCGCCGCACGAGCGGAGCTTTTGCTCAAAGTCATGCCCCCCATCGAGCAGGAGTATGAACTGCTCGGGGAGAATAAGTCGCTTGTCTCGTTCCTCCTCCTCGGGATGAGGCAGAAGGGTTTCGTCGACCTGATGCTCTCGCGCGGAATCACGTCGATCGGCCTGGAATTGATTCGTGGTCCAGGAAATTATTATCCGATATTGCGCCTCATGAGCGAGATCTCCGGACAGATCGCCGCCCTGGTGGGTTCCCGTTATCTCCGCAGCGATCAGGGCGGGAGAGGCATACTTCTCGGCGGCGTGGGCGGTGTCGCGCCTGCCGCTTTCGTGATACTCGGCGTAGGGGCTTCCGGTTTCGCCACGGCACAGGCGGCGATCGGGCTGGGCGCGCAGGTCATCCTGCTCGACAGCAACATCGACAAACTGCGCGAGGCGGATCTATATTTCCGGAAGCAGGTGACCACTGTGCTCGCGACTCCGGAGAATATCCGCAGGGGCGTCAAGATCGCCGACGTTTTCGTCGGCGCGATATCGATCGAGGATGAATACAGCGAGCACATCGTCTCCGAGGAGATGGTGAAGACGATGAAACCGGGCGCCGTGATCATCGATATCTCAATCAATCAGGGTGGATGTGTCGAAACCAGCCGCCCGACCAGCATAAAGGAACCCGTCTTCGAAAAGCACGGTGTCATACATTACTGCGTCCCGAACATGCCTTCCATGGTCGCACGCAGTTCCACCTACGCCCTGACCAACGGCATGCTGCCCTTGCTTCGCAAGATCATCGCAAACGGTCTCGAGGAAACAATCGCGCAGGACAATTATCTGCGCTGCGCGGTTGTCACTCACAAAGGCAAGCCTGTGCATCAAGTGCTTAATGACTTGTACGACATCCCGGTGGAACCCTACGACTGCTCGTCGTGAGCGGACCGGCGAAGAATTCATGTAACGCAGAACCTGATCCTTGATAAGGAAAACAAAACATGCAGTGGCTCTCAAATTACCGCAAGAAATTGACCACCCCGGACGCGGCCATGCAGGCCATCAAATCGGGCGACAATGTTTATATCCATCCCGGCTGCGCGGTCCCGGAAGTTCTGGTCAAGGCCATGATCGCCAGAGGTCCTGAATTGACGGACGTCAAGGTGCATCATATCCTGACCGTCGGCGAGTCGGGATACGTGTCCAAGGAAATGCAGGGGCATTTCCGTCACAACGCGCTTTTCATCGGTCACAACGTGCGCCATGCGGTGGCCGAAGGTCTGGCCGACGCAACATATATATACCTGCATGAAGTGGCGTCGCTGTTTTTCCAGAAGATAATCCCTGTGGACGTGGCACTGATTCACGTCTCGGTTCCGGACGAACACGGTTTCTGCAGCTTCGGAGTCGGCGTCGACATGTCGAAAGCCGCCTGCGACATGGCCCGGATCATAATCGCGCAGGTTAATCCGCTCATGCCGCGAGTGCTGGGAGATTGCTTCATACACATCAACAAGATCAACCACATCGTCGAGGTGGAGGAGCCGATCAAGGAGCTCGCGCAGGTCAGCGAGGACACGAATGAAAAAGAAGCCGAGGTGTTCAAGAGCATAGGATCGCATATTGCCGACCTCATCGAGGACGAATCCACGATGCAGATGGGCATCGGGAGCATTCCGGATGCCGTGCTCTCATTCCTCGGGAACAAACGCGACCTCGGCATACACACGGAAATGTTTTCAGACGGAGTCATCCGGCTTGTCGAGTCAGGAGTGATCACGAACGAGAAGAAAACCCTGCATCCCGGAAAGATGGTTGCGTCGTTCGTTCTGGGCACGAAAACCATCTTCGATTTCATCGACAACAATCCGATAGTCGAATTTCATCCGAGCCACTACGTGAACGATCCTTTCATCATCGCGCAGAACAGGAAACAGGTGGCGATAAATTCGGCTCTGCAGGTCGACATCACCGGACAGGTCTGCGCCGATTCCATTGGTCCGCGGTTGTATTCGGGTTTCGGAGGCCAGGTGGATTTCATAAGGGGCGCCTCGCGCTCGCCGGGCGGCAAGCCGATCATTGCTTTGCCCTCCACGGCTAAGGACGATCAGATCTCCCGCATCGTTCCCCATCTTGCCCCGGGATCCGGTGTCACGACCAACAGGGCGGACGTCCATTACGTGGTGACCGAATACGGTGTCGCGTCGCTTTTCGGAAAGTGCGTGCGCCAGCGAGTCAATGAATTGATACACATATCCCATCCGAAATTCCGCGACGAACTCCGTTCATACGCGAGAAAAGTGAAATACATCTGACTCCGTCCGCGGCAGGCGGGCTTCGGCGCGCGGCTTTCGCCTTGCATTTTCGTGTGAAATGCCGCATGTTTCCACAAAGAGCTTTTAACGGTTCACATCTGCAGCCGTAATCGAACACAAATCGAAAAAATCATGCAACTTATGTTTCGGACCGCAAGCACCGCGCTGTGCGCTCTGTGCATTCTGTCGTTCGGCGCGGAAGCGCAAACTTCAGCCCGGTTTTCGGCTTTCCCGCCTCCGGACGTTCTGTCGCCATCCCCGAAGCTCTGGTATATAGGTCCTCAAGTGGGATTGAATCTCAACAGTCATCCGGGCGATTTCCTGCCGGATTGCGAACAGTGCAATTTCAGCGATGGCGCGGGCGCAGGGATAATGGTCGGCGTTCAGCTAGAACGCCGGCTCTCCCCGAGCCTCGGCCTCGCCGTTAAGCTTCTTTACGACGACAAACGCGCCGATTACACGGAAACGCTGCTCAAACAATCCAGAGTCGTGAGCGATCAGACGACTGCCGTCGTCGATCTGGAAAGAACGATGAACGTCGAACTCGCGTATGTGGTCTTGAATCCCGTCGTGGAGATCTTTCCGGTGAAAAACCTGTATCTGTTGGCCGGTCCCGGGCTCGGTTTGCCGCTTCAATCCCGGTATCACATCGTCGAACGGCTGCTGGACGACCAGTATGTCTATTATCAGACAGGCAAAGGAGAAATCGTAATCGGCAAGGAAGATTGGAACGAGATCCCGGATATTTCGTCTCTTCGCATCGATTTTCGGGTGGGTGTCGGTTACGACCTGCGGTTGGGTTACAGCACATTTTTAACCCCCGAGATCATTTACGAGTATCCTTTGACTACAATATCCGCGGACGACAACTGGAAGGCCTCCGCCATACGGTTTGCCGCCGTCCTTAAATTCGCACTCTAATGAACGGCTACAGCATGTTTACTTCACTTCGTTCATCCATCGTCCGCATGGGAGCGTTTCTCGTCGCGCTGTTGGCAGGTTGCGGAGTTCAGCAGTTGCAGGATGTGCGCTCGTATGAACAATGTACGGCCCGCAATCTGGGGAAAGAGGTCAATTCCGCAAGCGACGACTATGCGGCATCCCCGAACGGCTCGAGATTGTTCCTGACCTCGAACAGGCCTACAATAGAGGGCTACATACAGGGAGACGATATCTGGTTCACGGATGCGGAAGTCGGGAACCGCTCGGAGGCGCTGAATTTCGGCGGCACGATAAACACCGTTCGCGACGAAGGCGCGACGTATTTCGTCCCGGGCGGGAGTACGGTGTTTTTCACTCAATGCTGGACAGAAGACGGCGCGGGTGACGGCGACATCTACACGGCTTCGATCGATGCGGCCGGAAAGTGGCAATCCTTGCGAAATCTGGGCGAACCGCTGAACACTAAGTATTGGGAATCGCACGCGACCCTGTCTCCTGACGGAGAAGAACTCTATTTCTCGAGCGATCGCCCGGGCGGAATGGGAGGCGCTGACATCTGGGTTTCCAAGCGACTCCGGAACGGCAAATGGGGCCCGCCGAAAAATCTCGGCGCGCCTGTGAACACCTCTTCTGACGAAAAGGCGCCCTTCATGTACCTGGACGGCGATTCCCTGTTCTTTGCTGGCAACGGACATCCCGGATTGGGCGGATACGACATCTTTGTGAGTGTGCGAGACGGCAAAAAAGGTTGGAAGACGCCTGTCAACATCGGAAGGCCCTTCAATTCCTCGAGCGACGACATGTTTTTCCGGGTATCCGCCGAAGAGGATACGGTTTTCATTTCATCGCGCCGACCGGAAGGCCTCGGCGGTTTCGATGTTTACGCGGTCGTTCCGAATCCTTTCCGCAATCCGGAACGATATACTTTCTACCTTGCCCTGACCGTGCGTGATTCAGTCCGTAGCCGCAATGTCCCCGATGCGAAGATCGTGCTCGAAAGCCAGGGAGAAGCGCCTCAAACCGTGCTGAGCGACTCGCAAGGCAAGCACAGGCGCAGAACTTCGCCGGGAAAACGCTACAAAATCAACGTGTCGGCGCAGGGATACGAAGAAAATTCGCGCAGCGTAGCCGTGCCTTCCTCGATGTACTCGCGGGAGCATGCGGTCCGCGTTTATCTGGATCCGATAGCGCAGGAGACCCCGCCAGTCGCCGAAGAGACGCGTCCCGACGTGCCTACTGTGCTCTTCGAGTTCGACAGGTCGGATATACTTCCGGATTTCGCCGCAGAGCTGGATGCCCTGTACGGTGACATGCTGGCGAAGCTCGTGCAGGGAAAGCTGGAATTCGAAGTGCAGTTGGACGCGCACACGGATGACACAGGCTCCGAAGAGTATAACATCGGACTTTCGCGCAGAAGAGGAGCGGCTGTCAGCAGGTATCTAACGCGTAAAGGCGTGCCCAGATCGTCGATAGTGATGAACGCTTACGGGAAATCCAGGCCGGCTGTTTCCAACGAAACAGACGATGGGCGACGTCTCAACCGGCGCGTGGAGATCAGGATAATTTCAGGCGGTCCGCCTCAATAGAAACCGGAAAGAGAACCGGCATGCGGCAAAACCGTTCTATTACGGAAATAAGAATCCGAATAATTTGTTTTACGCTAATTGCCGCGTTCTGGGCGGCGGCAGCGCCTGCGCAGTTCCGTCTTTTTTTGAGTCCGCCCGATCTTTCGGCATGGCCTGAAATCCGCATTCCGCTCAAAGTCCTCGACAACACGTCGATCCTGCAGAAAGTGACGGCGGACCAGTTCACCGTGCGCGAGGATGGCGAGCCGATGCAGCCGCTTCAGGTAACGTGCCTGACGGATTCTCTGGAGCAGACCGTTCATTTCATGTTCATACTCGACGTCAGTCTCAGCATGGCGTTCAAGGAAGGGACCCACGATTACGACAACGTGGACAGCGTGAAATGGCGGAAGGCCAAGCAGGTCTTCGTGGAGTCTTTCAGGAAACTTCGTCCAATCGATCTTGGCGCTTTAATCTCCTTCGCCGCGACGTCGCGGCTCCAGCAGGATTTCACCGGAAATGTTTCCCTGTTGGAGGATGCCCTCGCCGGGCTGGAATTGCGCAGCGGAACCGCGATTTACGACGCCGTGATCATGGGCCTGACATGGTGTACGGCCGACACCGGGAAAACAGTCATAATACTCCTCACTGACGGATCCGACCAGAGTTCCATCGGTACGGTCAATGACGCCATCGGCGCTGCGAGAGCGAAGGGGGTGTCGGTTTACATCATAGGATTCGACGTGGAAGCCGCGCGCGTGTCGGAAATGGCCCTGCTCTCTGAAGAAACCGGCGGGGAATTCGCGCTGGCGCCTTCGGCGAACGACCTCTCCGCGATATTCGACGCCATTATGCGCAACCTCCTGAAGAGCGACTGCATTCTTACCTACACGACACCCGACACCTGCAGATCGGGTGAGACGAGAACGGTGGATGTGCACATCGACATAAGCGGCGCCCACGACGAGGGCCGCCTGCGATATGATCTCGATGACTTCCGTTCCCGCCTCCGCCTGTATCCTGCCGTGTCCGATACGGTCCGGGACGGCGGCGTACTGGCGGTTCCTCTCCGGGCGGACGGTGAAATTCGCTCCGGCGAAGCGGTACAACTCGAACTCGTCGCGAGACATGATCCCACTGTGCTGACCTTCCTCGATGCGGTCACGGGCGGCGCCGTATTCGAGGGACAGTCGATCCTCGCTTTTGAGGAAGCGCCCGGTCTGGTCAGAATCACCGCATCGGCTGCCGTGCCGGCGAGGGCAGTCGAAGCAGGCGCCGAGGATGTGATCCTTTACTTGAGATACGATATCCCGGAGTATTTCGCCAACCGGCGAACCGCCGTGTATCTGGATGTGGTGACGTGGCGTCAGAATTGCGAGACGGTCAGCGCCGGAGGAGGCAGGGATTTCGTCGTAAACGGCTGTCCGGCTCTCCTGAGGATGGGACTTGATACGACGCTGGTAGTATCGGCGCGCGACATTTACAGTATCCCGGTATTTCTGTACGACGAGCTAGATTCAGAACAGGAACTGAGATTCGGCTTCAACTGCGTCTTCGACGCTTCGCTGGTGACATATGCCGGATTTTCGACGGCGGGCTCGGTCAGCGAGCGCTCGGCCGTGACGGTGCGTGAAACGTCGCCCGGATTTCTGGAAATCGAAAGTCCGTTCGCTTACCCGGCCCGGAGATCCGGTCCCTTGATCTATCTGCGATTCGGCACTCGTAACCAAACCTTGTCCTCGCGTGTCTCTCTAATTGTGCAGAATGCACATATGGAGCAATCCTGCATTCCCGATTTGATTTTCTCGGGTGACTGTTTTTTCACAGACGGCTGGTGTGAGCCGGTGCTTGAACGCAAACACGTAATAGGATTCCGCAGTATCTCCCCAAATCCGGTCGTCGCGGGAAGATGCGTCGGCGCGATAATCGAATTCAACGTGAGGGGAACCGACCGCACGCGTCTCGAGCTCACGAATCTGGAGGGCGTGCCGGTAAGGGTGCTAGTGGACGAATATTTGAAAGCCGGCGTGCACACGGCCGTTCTTCCGGCGGGCGAAGTGCCTGCGGGCGCATATTTATGCACTCTGCGAGAAGGGCTCGAGCATGATACCCGCAAGCTCGTCGTGTTGAGGTGATTATGAGAATGTTCCTGGCGGCGCTGTTCTTCGGGATTCTGGCCGCCGTCCCTGCGGTTCTTGCCGTAGGGCAGGGGCAGACGTGGATACGTATAAAAAGGATAGATACGTCGGATTTCCCGCTCGTCAGACTGGCTGTATCAGTGACGAACGGGAATGCCGACGCGAGGGAATTCTCCGCGTCTAACTTCGAACTTTTCGAGAACGGCGTCGCGCAGCGGCTGGAAACGGTAATCTGCCCCGGAGACAGCGCGTTGAGATTTTCCGTTGCGGTACTTCTGGATCGTTCGTCGAGCATGGCCAGGAATGAGTTCGGGGAATCGGATCCCGACAGTTTGAAACTGCGGGCCGCGAAAAGCGGAGCGGAGGCGCTACTGTCGTTGTTGGGCCCGCGTGACGAGGCGGGTTTGTACAGTTTCGCGTCCGATTACGGTTCCGCCGACGCCTTCACCGAGCATCGTCCCTTCACCACGGACAAAGAAGACCTGATCGGGTCCGTGCAATCCATCAGGGCGGAAGGAGGGACATGGCTTTGGCAGGCCTTGCTGCGAGCGATAGATTCCTTGCAGCCGCGGAAGGGGCGGCCGATTTTAGTCTGTCTGACGGACGGCAGGAGTCAGGGAGAGAACCCGGCCTTCCATTCGGCGGAAGCGGTCATCAAAGCGGCCATGCAAGCGCATGTTCCCGTTTATTTCATCGGACTAGGCAATGACGTGGATGAGAGCGTTCTGGCGGGCATTTCCTCCGCGACCGGCGGGAAGTACTTCCGCTCGCCGACTCCGGACGATCTTCTGAACGCTTTCCGCCGTCTCGGAGAAGAAGTGCTGGTCGACGCCTGCGCGCTGCGATACACTTCGTCGAACCCATGTTACGACGGTTCTTTGCGCCTGCTCGAGCTGGCTCATAGGTCGCCGGGCTCCTTTGCGGAAACCGATACCTTTTACACTGTTTCTTATCACGATCAGACGACACTATTATACTTCGAGTTCGGCCTGGAAGCGCCGTCGAAGGGGTTGCTAAGAGTTCCCGTGTTCGTCGGCAGGGCGCTGTCAACCGCCATGCCTCTTTCATGCGATATCGGTGTGAAGTACGATCCCGGCCTTCTGCGCTTCGTCGCGATCAGGACCGACAACTCCGTTTCTGCCGGCGCGGCTCTGTTTGTTGAAGAATCCTCCGGTCGCTGCCGCGTGCGCATGGAATCGCATGTGCCTGGAACCGGTGTCGGCCCTCTGTTCTCCTTCGAATTCGAGACTTCAGGGGTGCCCGAGGATAAGACCACCGTCTTGTCGTTCGAATCCGCAACGCTGGAACAGCACTGCCTGATCGGAGCGCCGGGTTCCGACATGGATTTGCTGTTAAGGGCGTGCCGCGAGACACGGAAGCTCGAGGGCGAGGCGCTGCGGCACGACGACGCGTTACTGCGCGTGCCGATCCGCCTGCTGCCGGCAATAGAGGCGGGAACCGCCTTGCAGTTTCATCTCGGCATCGGCTTCGACACGACTTTGCTCGACTACGCCGGCTGCGAAACGGCGGGAACTCTGGCCGCTTTCTGCGCACCGGTCCTCACCAGGGTCAAGAATTCCCTGACCATCAGCATGACCGGCATAAGCTGCGGCGCAAGAGATGCGCTGGTACTGAAATTCCGTCCACGGAGCGGACGGGCGGGAGGGATTACGAAACTCCGGATTTCGGATCCCATGCTTGAAACCAGTTGCGTGAACGACCTCGGTGTTCTCGATATACCGGTTCCATTGAACGGGTATTGTGAACCACTGCTGTCGCGAGCAGCCGGATTCCGCCTCAGAAATCATCCGAATCCGTTTTCGGACGCAACGGCGTTCACGTTTACGCTTCTGTCGGCCGCTCGGGTGAAACTCCGGGTGCTGGACGGAAACGGCAGGGAAGTCTATCGAGTATTGGACGGAAATTTGCCGGCCGGGGAACACGAGGTGAATGCCGGAGACATGAAACTTACGGCAGGCGTTTACCTCGCTGTGCTCAGCTGCTTGGACCGGAGCGAGACGGCTGCGTTTCTCGTCTTGCGCTGAAATGCGTTTTTCAGCGTCTGGCCCAGGAGGCGAGCCGAGCGCGGAGTTCTTCCTCGCTGAAACGGGCCGAGTCGCACATGCCGGCCGCCAAGCGTTGCCGGAGCGCTTCGTATAGAGTTACCGCGGCCGCCACGGAAACATTCAGACTCTGGACCATACCGATCATCGGGATTCTGTAGACGCAATCCGCCAGAGCGGTGATCTCTTCCGAGACTCCGCGGCTCTCGTTGCCGAGGACGAAGGCGCTGGGCTTCGTCGCGTCGATGTCGTAGAGAGATATCGCATCGCGGTCGAGCCTGGAAGCATAAACCGTATAACCCTTATCGCGCAGGAAATGAATGCAGTCCGACGGATTATCATGGCGCCGGAAGTCCAGCCATTTGTTCGCGCTTGCCGAGGATTGCTTCCCGGCGCGCTTGATATCCGGAAAGGATTCGCGATGATACAGCAGATGCACTTCTGGAATGCCCACCGCATCTGCGGTGCGGAGAATTGCCCCGACATTGTGCGGATCCCAGACGTTTTCCATCACGACCGCGAGGTCTGGCTGACGCCGGCTGAGTGTCGCTTCAAACTTGTCGCGCCTGCGTTCGGAAATTGTATCTATGCTGCGGCCTCTGCGACCGCCTGATAAGAACTCCATGCGCTCAAGATACGAATTTACGTCCGAAGGCGAACAGGAAGGGCCGACGCGGGCGCGGCATGACGGTTGAAACGAGCCGGCCGGATCAGCGGCTGTGCCTGCCGCCTTTCCTTATATCCTGTATGATCCGCCGCACCTCGCGGGAGAAATTATCCTCGAAGACGATCAGGCGGGCCATTTGCCTGGGACTCAGGAAGTCCTTCAAACCCGCGGCAAAATCCTTGCGCCGGTCTGTGATCTCCGCCGCGATATCGGCGAGCGCCTGTATTTCCTTCTGCACCTCGATTTCAGTCGGGGAGGACTTGCCGAAATCTCGCAGTCTCCGGAGCACTAATTGTCGTTGATACGTGGACGCGCGCTCCGCCTGTCTCAATTCCCGCTCCCTGGCGAAATACCGGATCGCCTGATCCTCATTCAATTCGACGAATTCGATAAGCTTGATGCGGCGGTATTCTTCGAGGCGCCGGCGCGCTGGACCGTCTTCGTCCCCTTCCGGTTGCGCTCGCAAATAGGCGGGCAGGAAGGCCGCCAACAGCGTTAGAGTCGACAGTATTGTTTTTGCACTCGTCATTGATTCACCTGCACAATTAGTCCATTGGTTTAGCGATAGCGGGCTCCTAAAGCCGGCCTTCATCGGAACCGCTTTCGATCAACGGCTTGATATCCTCGTCGGAAAGCAGCTCCAAAACCGCTTGATTCGGCAGATACTCAGCGCTTGCGGCGAGCAAGGCTTCATCAGGAATGCCGGCGAAAAGAGGAAACGCCTCGTCGAACGTCGAATCCCCTTCAATATCCGGCAGCGTCAGGTCTGCCGTGAAGTTCTGAATCGATATCGGCGCCGGAGCGTAGTCCTGCTGCAGCAAGGAAATCTGCAGCGAGTCCATGCTGCCGATAATGTATTTCATGTCGCGCGCTGAGGATGCGAAGTAGGCGTGGTCGCCGAGTTGGGGGCCGGGCATCAGAAACAGGAATGCCACGAGAAAGCCGGCGGCGACTGCCGGTATTCCGACTTTGACTGCCGCAAAACCGGGTTTCCATGCGGCCTGTCGGTTTTCGATACGCTGCATCACCTTAGCCGGGAAATCACCGCCCGGATTGTCATCGAAGGAGGCGGCTTCGGAATCCAACTCGGCGAAAAGCAGTTTCAGCTTCGCAGTTTCGGATTCACAGAGCGGACAGTTCCGGATATGCAGTTCGATCTCGGAGGATCGCTCGGGCGTCAAGCGGCCCTGCACATAATCCGGCAGATCATATTCGCAGTTCTTACAGCGCATTATTGAGAAATTCCTCGATCTTTTTGGTCGCGTGATAGTAATTCGCCTTGAGCCCGCCGACTGATTTTTTTAGTATTGCCGCTATCTCGCTGTATGACATGTTCTCATAATATCGCATGACAAATACGGCTTTCTGCTTCTCAGGCAAGAGTGAGACGGCGCGCTCGACGGCGCTGCGGGTTTCCTCTGCTTCGAGAAGCCTCTGCGGATCCGTTTCGTCCGTGTCCTCGATGTTTTCCGCCAAGTCGTCCAGATGCAGGAATTCCCGAAGTTTTCTTTTTCTGATGTGATTGAGAGCCAGATTTGCGGCGATACGGTAGAGCCAGGTGAAAACTTGCGACTCGCCCCTGAAATCGCTGATACCCCGCCAGGCTCTGACGAAGACCTCTTGTGCGACGTCGAGAGCATCGTCTTCATTGCCGAGGAAACGGTACAGCATACGGTATATCTGCGTCTGATATCTTCGCACGAGGGTGTTGAATGCCTGATGGCTTCCATCCTTGCACAAGGCGACAAGTTCATCATCATTGCGCTCTCTCATCAAAGGGTCATGCCGTATACCATATGTTAGAAACTTGAATCGATCACAGGTTTAATCATGTCGCAATTTCCAGAATATTTTCTGAAATGTGAAGTTCTTTCAATATCTGCTTGATTTTTTCCATGAATTCCGTAACTTTGCTTGGTATTTTGTTCATCCGCTCCAACTCCCGGGAGATATAATTGCAAACACTGCATGCGAAAGACGAAGATTCGCAATTGGGAACGGTTCAAGCGCCGCTTTACTCGAGGTTGCGTTCCGCTGCGATTGTCCTTCGCCGAGATGGAACCGTTCTGTCGCTCAATCCGGAAGGACGCGAGTGGATGGATAGCGTTGGAATATCGGAAAAAGTAGTCGGATTTGAAAAATTGTTTCTGCCGGTTGACGAAACCTGGCCCATGGAGCGCATACTCGGAAGCGTGAAAGACGATGGTATGGCGCGCATCGGGCGTTTTCACCAGCCGGGCGAGACTGCCACCAGACATTTTGCTTTTCTCTTCTCGCCGCTGAACGGAGACGATGAGGCCGACGTGCTCGTACAGCCCATTCAAGCGGACAATTCCCAGGGCGATCGAGACTCGTGGACGCAATCGCTCTCCCCGCTGGCTCAGGAACACGGCGCAGAACTGTTCCAGCTCAATGGATTCCTCAACGCAATAGTGGATAGTTCCACCGAAACTTCCATTATCGCAATCAGCGCATCGGGAACGATACTAAGCTTCAATGAAGGCGCCTGCCGTATGTTTCAATATCCACGGACTGATGTTGTGGGCCGGCTCCGTGCCGCCGAATTGTTTCAGGATGCAGAGGACGGCGCTTGGGAGGATTTGCACAGGAAAGCCCGGGAGGAGGGCAAATGCCAGCAACTTCTGATGCTGCGCCGCAGAGACGGTACGGTTTTTCCATCGCTGGTGGATTTGACGCCTCTCCGGGATTCCAACCGGCAGTCCCTGGGCTTGCTCATGCTGAGCCGCGACATGACCGACACGCTTCAGACGCAAAGGGCGTTGGAGGAAAAACAGGAACAGCTCGAGTTTCTGAATACATTGGCCCTCAGCATCAGCCAGACGCTGGAACTCGAGGCGATATGCGCCATTTCGCTCCGCCACCTCATGGGAAAATTCAACGGCATTCTCGGCGGGCTGTATCTGAAGAACAGGAACGACGGTTCGCTCCGCCTCACGGCGGTCGAACCCGCGGATAGAAGCCGCCGTTTGATGCAGCTTCTGCAGCCTTCGCAGGACGATTTCATTCTGGCGGAAGAGGGCGAGGTGCTGCTCCACGACTTGTCCCACATGTCTTTCATCCAGGGTGCGGACGGAATCCGCACCCCTGCGACGAGACTCATACTGCCTCTGCTTCCGAAAGCTTCCTTCGTCGGCCTGCTCGTAATATTGGCGCGCGACCGCGTAGTGCGCTCCGAGGAGACGCTCAGTTTTCTGTCGGCTTTGGGCACCAGTATCGGAGGAGCGATAGAGAACGCTATACTCTATTTCGAGTCGCTCAGCAAGTCGGTGGAAATCAGGAAACAGAATCAGGAACTGGACGAATTCGCGTACATCATCTCTCACGACCTCAAGGAACCTCTCGCCGGCATCAGTTTCATCTCGAATCTTCTCGTGGACGAGTATTATGAATCCTTCGATGCCACCGCCCGGACATACATCAACAATCTCAAGGATTTTTCCCAACGCTTGGGATCGCTCATCGACGCTTTGCTGGAACTCTCCCGCATCGGCCGCGTCAACTCTCCATACGAAGAGACGAAGATCATCGACGTAATTCACAACGTGAGCCAGAGTCTGAGCTACCGCATCGCCACGAAGGATACGCAGCTCAAGCTCCCGGAGGATCTTCCGACGGTTTACGGAGAGAAGACGCGGATCGAGCAGGTCTTCTTCAACCTCCTGAGCAATGCGATAAAATTCAACGACAAGGACAGGGTCGTCATTGAAATCGAGTGGCGCGAAGAGGAAGATCGTTTCATTCTCTTCTCCATAAAAGATAACGGTATCGGAATCGAGGAGAGGTACTTCGAATCCATTTTCAAGATTTTCGAGCGCCTTCATCAGCGCGAGGAATACGAAGGCAACGGCGCGGGTCTGACAATAGTCAAAAAAATCATCGAGCATCACGGCGGGCGCATTTGGTTGGAATCGGAACTCGGCGCCGGCACCACGTTTCACTTCACACTGCCGAAGAATCAACCATCGAACATGCAGGTCACACCATGACGGTCACAGACCACAACAAAAACTCCGGCGCGTCCATTCTAGTTGTCGACGACGAAAAGCTCTTTCGGGACGTTCTCACGGCCAAACTGATCGAGAACGGCTACGTCTGCGACAGCGCGATCAACGGTATCGAAGCTATCAACAAGATCCAGCGACAGCAATACGACGTCATTCTTCTGGACATAAAGATGCCGCGGGTCAACGGAATCGAGGTGCTCAAGCATATTAACGCGAACACGATGAGTTCCGAAGTGATAATGCTGACCACATTCACGGATGTGAGGACGGCGGTGGAGACGGTCAAACTCGGCGCTTACGATTACGTGACAAAACCGTACAACCTGACCGAACTTCTCCAGACGATCGAGCGGGCTTTGGAGCACAGAAAGCTAAAGCTGGAAAATGTCCTGCTCAAATCGGAACTCGAACGTCGGCATCAAGTGAAAAACGTGATAGGAAACAGCGCTGCATTCCGTTCGGTTCTGGAAACGGTGTACAAGGTGGCGCCGACGGACAGCAATATCCTTATCACGGGTCCTAGTGGTTCGGGCAAGGAGGTGATCGCCAATCTCATCTACAAACTCAGCCACCGCAAGGACAAGCCGTTCGTGGCTCTCGATTGCGCCTCCATTCCTGAAAATCTTCTTGAAAGCGAGTTGTTCGGTCACGAACGCGGGGCGTTCACCGATGCCATGGTCCTCAAGCATGGCATGGTGGAAGTCGCGAACAACGGCACGATGTTTCTGGATGAAATCGGTGAGATCAGTTTGTCCATACAGCCCAAGCTTCTGCGTTTCCTTCAGACCGGTGAATTCAGGCGGATAGGAGGCACACAGGCCATGAAGGCGAATGTCCGCGTCATTGCCGCGACCAACAAGAATCTCAAGGAAATGGTCAAGATAGGCGCATTCCGTGAGGATCTGTTGTTCCGTCTCAACGTCATAACCCTGCAGTTGCCCACTCTCGCCGAGCGCAAGGAGGACATTCCCGAGCTTGTCGAGTATTTCCTGCAGATGAAGTCCAGAGGAAAGGAGACCAAGCAATTCAGCCCTGCAGCCATGCAGAAGCTGACGAATTACTTCTGGCCCGGCAATGTGCGCGAACTCGAGAACATGGTGGAGAGAGCGATTATCCTCACCTCCGGCGATGTAATCGAACCGCAGGACATAATGCTGGATTATTCCGGCGTAGCGGACAAGCCCGGCGCTTCGTCGAGCGAGATCGGAAAGATGTCGCTCAGCGACATGGAGAGCATACACATCGAGCGGGTGCTCAAGGAGCAGAACTACAACAAGCGCAGCGCCGCGGAGATTCTCGGCATAAGCCTGCGAACCCTGTACACGAAGATTTACGATTACAAGATACACGTGCCGTCGACCCGAGGCGGAAGCGCCGGAGCGGGACCGTCGGCCGCCTCCTGACAACAGCCGCGCTTGTCCGGGCGGCGATCCGGACCGCGCCGCGGAGCACAATTCATCCATGTCAACCTGGAAACGCATACTCGTAACCTCGGCTCTGCCGTACGCAAACGGCGCCGTACATCTCGGACATCTGGCCGGCGCATACCTGCCGGCGGACATTTATACGCGCTATCAACGACTTGCCGGGCGCGAAGTAGCATACATCTGCGGATCCGATGAGCACGGGGTCAGCATCTTAATTTCCGCCGCCCGTGAAGGAGTGCAGCCGCGCGATATAATCGACAGATATCACGAACAAAACGCGCGCGCTTTCGAGAGAGCGGGGATCGATTTCGACAACTACTCGCGGACTTCGCTGGCCGTTCACCATGACACCGCCCGCGAGTGGTTCCTGGAACTGCACGAGAAGGGCATCCTTAAACAGTCCACCGAAAGGCAGCTTTTCGACGAAGAAGTCGGCATGTTCCTGCCCGACCGCTTCGTGGTGGGCGTTTGCCCGCACTGCGGCTATGACCGCGCATACGGTGATCAGTGCGAACAATGCAGCAAGTATTACGCACAGACCGAACTTGTGGAACCGAAGAGCCTTCTCAGCGGATCCACGCCTGTCGCGCGCGATGCTCAGCATTGGTATTTCCCGCTCGGAGATTTTCAGAAGAGACTTGAAGAATACGTGGAGGAACACGCGGCGGACTGGAAACCCAACGTGCTCCAGCAGGTGCGTAGCTGGCTCAAAGCCGGTCTTTCCGATCGTCCCATCACCCGGGATCTCGCATGGGGAATACCGGCGCCGCTTCAGGAATCGCAGGGCAAGGTCCTCTATGTCTGGTTCGAAGCCGTGCTCGGCTACATATCAGCCACAAAGGAATGGGCCGCCAAAATCGGCGAACCGGACAAGTGGAAGGATTATTGGCAGGACCCGGAGGGAACCCGGTATATCGCATTCATCGGCAAGGACAACATCGTCTTTCATTGTCTCATGTTTCCCGCCATGCTTATGGCGCGCGGAGGATATGTTCTGCCGGACAACGTGCCTGCCAATGAATTCCTCAATCTTCAAGGGAGGAAATTCGCGAAGAGCCTGAACTGGTCGATCGAACTGAATTCCTTCCTCGACGTTTTCCCCGCCGATCCGATGCGTTATGCTCTTGCATCGATAATGCCCGAAACCAGGGACAGTGATTTCACTCTCGAGGATTTTCAAGCCAGGAACAACAACGAACTTGCGGCGATTCTGGGAAACTTCGTGAATCGGACGCTTCAGTTCGCCATTAAAAATTTCGACGCGAAAGTCCCCCGAAATACCGCGCCCGGCGTCGACGACTGGTTTTCCCGCGCTCGTTCGGGCGCCGTTGCATCGGTAGGGGACCTCATAGAGAAATTCCGTTTCAAGGACGCGCTGCAGGAGGCCATGGTGTTCGCCCGCTCCTGCAACAAATATTTCAACGACAGGGCGCCGTGGGTGGCCGTGAAAAAGCGGCCCGAACACGCGGCCGAGACCATTGCGCGGTGTCTCGATGCCGTGTTGTCGCTTTCGATCCTCTGTGAACCGTTCATGCCTTTTTCCGCTCGCAAGATCCGGCACATGTTGAAGCTGGAAGCGGGTTCTGCGTTAGCGTGGTCAGACGCGGAAAATCATGCCCTCCAGGAAGGCCATCCGCTCGGCGCGCCTGAGCTGTTGTTCAGGAGAATCGAAGATCACGAGATCGCCTCCGCCCTCTCTGGCTTGAATTCCGGAAGCGAAAGTCCGGAACCGCCGGCTCCGGCGAAACAGTATCCGCCCTTGAAGGAACAGATATCGTACGAGCAATTTTCGGCGCTCGATTTGAGAGTCGGCATCATACTGGAAGCCGAGCGCGTGCCCAAATCGAAGAAGCTTCTCCGCCTCCTGGTCGATATCGGCATCGAAAAACGCCGGATTGTCGCCGGTATCGGCACTGCTTATGATCCGGCCGGGCTTGCGGGCATGAAAATCGTCGTTGTCGCGAATCTGAAACCGGCCGTGCTCTTCGGCATCGAATCCCAGGGCATGCTTCTGGCGGCTTCGGAGGAGGGCGGACCGCCGGTATTGCTGACGGTCGAGTCCGATACGCCTCACGGCGGAGTGGTGCGCTGAAAGACGGATTCCGCCGTGTTATCGAAATGTTTATCGACCGTAGCGGGCCTCGCTTCCGCCATCGCTTTGCTGTTTCATGCGGGCTGCGATCACGGCTTGTCGCCAGAGATGGGCATAACAGGATTTGAAGGTCGCATTCGTGTCCTATCCTCCTGGCCTCCCGCGGACAGCCTCCTGGCGTTGCGCGTGGCCGCGACGCGCGATTATCCTCCGAGAGATGTGCTCACCGAATATCTTCAAGGCACATTGGTGTTTTCGGATGAATTGCCCCGCGGTCAGTCGGCCTTCGATTACCGGGTCAGGCAGGAGAACATCGCCGGCGTGTTCAAGTATTTCATAGTCGTCCAGCAATTCGGTTCGAATCCCTTTGAGGACTGGCGAGTAGTGGGCGTCTATGCGCCTTCGGGAGATTCTTCGAAACCCGGCGAGGTGGATTTCAAAGACGGAAGGTGGGTGAGCGGGATCGACATAACGGTCGACTTTTACAACCTGCCGCCGCAGCCGTTTTGACAGACCGCGGCATTGCGCGGCCGGATGCCTTTTCGTAGTTTGACAGGCGGCCGCGAGCGGATCGAGTGTGACGGGCTGCACGGATAAAATGAAGCAGAGGAATATATGAAAGCAGTAATAATGGCAGGCGGATTCGGGACCCGTCTCCGCCCGCTCACGTGTAATGTTCCCAAGCCGATGGTGCCGATGCTCAACCGGCCTATGATGCATCACATAGTGGAACTGCTCAAACGGCACGATCTCAAGGACATCGTCTCGTTGCTCTTTTACCACCCGGGCGTCATCAGGAACTATTTCGGCGACGGAAAGAGCTTCGATATCTCGATGCAATACATGCAGGCCGAAGCAGACTTCGGAACAGCCGGAAGCGTGCGCAACGCTTTGGAGAAACTGGGAGACGACCGCATTCTGATCATCAGCGGCGATGTGCTCACGGATTTTGATCTAGACGCCGCTCTGGCATATCACATGGAAAAACATGCGGATGCCACATTGGTGCTGACACGCGTTCCCAATCCTCTTCAATACGGGGTCGTGATACAGAACGACGAAGGATGCATCACACGTTTCCTCGAGAAACCGAGCTGGGGGGAGGTGTTCAGCGACACTATCAACACCGGCATCTATATACTCGAGAACCGGGTGATAAACATGATCCCGTACAAGGAGGATTTCGATTTCAGCAAGAACCTGTTTCCGCTGATGATGCAGGAGGGGATGCGGCTTTACGGCTATATCGCGGAAGGTTATTGGCGTGACGTCGGGACTCTGAATGAGTATCAGGACGCTTCCATGGATTTTCTGGCAGGGAAGGTGCGCCTCGATATTCCGGGGACCAGGGACGGAAACGTAATCAGGGGCGAAGGAGTTCAGGTGACGGGCGGACCCCCGACCTTCAGCGGAAACGTGGTGATCGGGGACAACTGCAGAATAGCGGAATCGGCAAGGATCACAAATTCGATTATCGGCAGCAATGTCGAGATCCTCGATGGCGCGGTGATTCAGAATTCCGTTATCTGGGACGGTTGCAGCATAGAACAAAACGTGCATGTTTCGGATGGAGTTATCGGTTACGAGACGGTTCTGCATGGCGGCGCGACGATAGCCGAGAACGTCTTTATCAGCGACCGCTGCAGCATAGGACACGAAGCCAACCTCATGCCGAACATTAAACTTTGGCCCGACAAGGTGGTCGAGGACGGCGCTGTGCTCTCGAAGAGTCTGGTCTGGGAGGACCGCTGGCTGAGAGACTTGTTCACTGATGCGCGGATCACAGGCGTCACCAACATAGAGATGACGCCCGAATTCGGCGCCAAACTCGGCGCAGCGCTGGGCGCCGTCATCGGCGCCGGCCGGACTGTGTTGTCGAGCCGCGATCCCGACACCGCGGCGCGGATGATCAAGCGGGCCATCACCTGCGGACTAATGTCCGCCGGAGTCAACGTCTATGACATGCAGACGACCGCGATACCGATTCTTCGGCAGGAATTGCGCAACGGAAAATGCGCCGCCGGATTTCACGTCCGCAAATCTCCTTTCGACAAGAGATCGACGGACATCATTTTTTTCGACGGCGAGGGCAGGGATCTTTCATCATCCAAGACCAAATCGATTGAGAGGCAGTTTTTTTCCGAGGATTTTCCAAGGGCCGATTTCTCGGGAATCGGAGCCATCAGTTTTCCCGAGCGCAGTACCGAGAGTTACCGATCCCGCTTCTTCGATACGGTGGATCGGCATGCGATACAGGGGAAATCCTTCAACATAGTCGTCGATTATTCCTACGGCATAGCTTCAGCCGTTTTTCCCAACATACTTGGAGATCTCGGAGCTCAGGTCGTTACACTTAACGCTTATATAGATCCCGAGAAACTCACGAGAACATCCGCAGAATTTCAATCCGCCTGCGAGAACATCGCCAACATCGTTCGTTCGCTTTCCTCGGATGTCGGCCTGCTGATCGACGCGGGCGCCGAGAAGATCTTCGTCTCCGATGAAAACGGTAATTTCATTAGAGATCATCGCCTGTTGCCGGTAGTCGCCAAGATGTATCTCGAAACATGCAGGAGGAGGAACGTGAGGGTTGCCAAAATCGGCTGTCCGGTTACGGCGACGGCCGTCATGGACCTGATCGCCGATGAGTACGGTGTTCAGCTCGTGCGGACGGCCACGACGCATCTGGGTATGATGAACAGCGTGCTGGACGATCCTGAATTGACCTTCGTCGGTGGGACACGGGGCGGCTTTATTTTCCCGGAATTCTCTTTCGCCACGGACGCTATGTATAGCATCGTGCGAATACTTGAAATGATGGCTGTAACCGGTTGGAAATTCGGAGAAGTGGACAGGATTCTTGAAGCGCTTGAGAGGACAGAGAGGGAAGTGCATTGTGATTGGGATCTTAAAGGCCGTGTCATGCGCCACGCTATGCGCGACTCCGAAGGAAGCTCGCGTTTGCTGATAGACGGCATAAGAATCCTTTTCGACAAGAGAACATGGGCGCTTCTCCTGCCGAGCAAAGAACACTCGTTGTTTCACGTTTATGTAGAAGCTCCCACCCAGGAAAGAGCTCACGCTCTCGCGGACGAGTACGCAGAAAAAGTTGTCTATTGGCGGGATAATCCATAGATTTACAGTTTATTGCATGGACATTGAGAAGAAATGAAAATCAGCAGCATATTAACAGAAGACCTGATTCAGGTCAACCTTCCCGGAGACAACAAGGAAGACGTGATAAACGCCCTAATAGATCTTGCCGCGAAATCTTCCAAGGTCAAGGATGTCGACAAGGTTCGCAGCGCGATCTTTGAAAGAGAGAAGATCATGTCCACCGGCGTCGGGAAGGGATTCGCGATTCCTCACGGGAAAACGGACGCGGTCGCGGATATCGTCGCCGCCTTCGCGGTTTCCTCTAAACCCATCGAATACGAATCTCTGGATCACGAACCGGTAAGACTGCTCTTCCTCCTCATCGGAAAGGACAGCCTCGTCGGCGCTCATATCAAGTTGCTCAGCAGAATATCCCGCTTGATGAACAAGGAGGATCTCAGAGTCCGTCTTCTGCAGGCAGAGACGCCTCGCGAGATACTCGAAATCCTGCGGGAGGAAGAGATGAGCTATCTGGACGTATAGAACCACCGATGCTGTGCAGGCGTTTACCGGCGCATTCTGCTTTGTCGCCCCATCAGCCGGTATTCGGCGGGAAGCAATGCCGCGGGTATCATGATCTATAAGTCCGTAAAAGGCGCTAAGGACATCCTGCCGGCCGATTCGAGCGCTTGGCTGTTCATTGAGAGCGTCATTCGCGAGGTGATGGATGCCTTCGCATACAGGGAAATCCGCACTCCCATTTTCGAGGAAACCGCGGTTTTCGCCCGCGCAATAGGCGAGGAGACCGACATAGTCGGAAAGGAAATGTACACTTTCACCGACAAGGGAGGAACAAGTCTGACACTGCGGCCGGAAATGACAGCTTCGGTGGTGCGGGCTCACATCCAGCACAACATGAGCGAGCAAGGCGCCCACCAGAAGCTATATTACATCGGACCGATGTTCAGGCAGGAAAGGCCTCAGGCCGGCAGACTCCGGCAGTTCCATCAGTTCGGCGCCGAAAGCATCGGGTCGGACTCGGCCATGTGCGATGCCGAGATCATCGCCGTGGCGGCGGAAGTGTACTCGAGGCTCGGAGTGACCTTTGAGCTCAGAGTGAATTCGGTTGGGGATCCGCTCTGCAGGCCGGTGTATCGAGCAGCGCTGCGGGAATATCTCGAACGAGTGATCGACCTGCTTACGCCTGAAAGCCGCCGTAGAACGGAAACCAATCCGCTGCGCGTGTTGGACTCCAAGGCGGCGGAGGATATCGAAGCCACTTTGGAAGCGCCCAGAATTCTGGATTATCTCACGCCGGAATCTCGCCAGCATTTCGACGCCGTACTCCGGTATCTCGAAGATCTGGGGATACCGGCAACCGTCGATCCGCGTCTGGTTCGCGGCCTGGATTACTATACGAAAACCGCTTTCGAGTTCGTCAGCGGAGAACTGGGGTCTCAGGATGCATTGGGCGGCGGGGGACGCTACGACGGACTGGCGGAGGAATTCGGCTCGCGACACACTCCGGCCGTGGGTTTTGCCGCAGGTATGGAACGTCTTCTGATCGCGCTCGGCAAAGCGGATTATTCCTTTCCCGAGAGCGCGCCGGCCGTGTTTTTCATCGGACTCGATGAAGAAAGCAGGCGCTTATGTTTCCGTGAGGCGATGAAATTCAGACGGTCTGGGATCTCCGCCGATTTCGATTTTCTCGGGCGCAGCTTCAAAGCCCAGATGCGGGAAGCGAACCGCAGCAACGCGCCGCGCGCGATTATCGTGGGCGAGCGGGAGCGTGAAACCGGATCCGCCATTGTAAAGGATATGTCGTCCGGGGCTCAAGATTCCGTTGGGATCGACGACCTGTTGGCGTATTTTTCCACCATGCGAGATCAAAACCGGCGTTTGCCGACCTCCAGCTGATCCTGCTCATGTTTCCTAAAGTCGACCGAGGTCCCATAGAATATATCCTCAAAGTGCGCAGGATGCGCGTTCCGCAGGATAATGCGGAATGCGTGCGTTTCGAGTTTCTCACCACGGAGGAATTTCAGCATTTCCGTTACGAGATCTCGATTGAGCACAATTCGATAAAACGAAGCCTGAATTTCTATCTGCGCGGACTCAAAGCCAAAGGTCTGCTGCCGGCCTCGGGTTCCGCATCAGGCACGGTGGATTTGCCAGATCTGGAAGGCGAATATCGGGTGCTTGTCGAAAAGCCCGGGCAGATCAGGAATGAGTGCAGCATTAATGTGAGTCAAAACAGAATTATTCTGTTGAGCGATTTCCCTCAGGATTCCGCGTTTATTCGCATCGAAACCTAAAGGTGAACAAGCACATGCGTCCAGTCCTTTTTGAAATCGGTCCAATTTCGCTCTACAGTTACGGTCTAATGCTCGGGATAGCTTTCCTGGCGGGCAATATTTTCATTACCCGCGAGCTGCGCAGGCTGAAAATGGATCCGGGAATTGCGACGGCCGTCACCATGCTTGCTCTGTTGGGTGGCGTCGCGGGCGCAAAGCTCTTCCACGTAATCGAGAACTTCAGTGAATTCCTCGACGCGCCCAAGGAGATACTCCTGTCTTCCGGCGGCTTGACCTGGTACGGCGGTTTTCTTGTGGCCGTGCCGCTTGTATTTCTGTATCTGCGGAAAAAGAAAATCTCCATGCTCCGATTTTCCGACATAGCCGCGCCGTCTCTGGCTTTGGGTTATGGTCTCGGAAGAGTCGGCTGCCAGCTTGCGGGAGACGGATGCTATGGACAGCCATGGACAGGCTTTTGCGCCATGACATATCCGAACGGCACCGTCTCGACACTTGCAGAGCGAAATCCTGCACTGGTCGCATTGTTTTCCGAAATATATCCCGATCTGCCGATCCCCGCCGACATAGCCGTGCATCCGACGCCGGTTTACGAGATCATACTCGCGGTCGCTTTGTTCACTTTTCTGTATTTGCGGAGAAAAAAAGATCATCCAACGGGAAATTCTTTCGGATGGTTCCTGATCCTCCACGGCATCTCCCGGTTTGCTGTGGAATTCATTCGGCTGAATCCAATCATGTTCGCTGGCCTGTCGCAAGCACAGGTACTGTCTATCGCAATGATTGCATGGGGTTCTTTCCTTGTGCTGCGCCGCTCGCAAACGCTGATGCGCGCGCAACCTGTTTGAACACATATGGAAAGTGCATGTCTGCGCGCGGATTATTGATCCTGTTTCTTCTGGCGGCGACTGTCCTCGTTCCTGAACAGGCCGTCGCCCAGAAAAAACGCCGCGGCGCATCTAGCCCCAAGGTCCCCGTTTCGTCATGGCGATTTCCAGCCTTGACGAAGGATTCACTTCAGAACGGACTGAAAATCATACATGTCAGGACAAGCGACCTTCCTCTGATCGAGATCAACATGATGTTCGACGCAGGCGCAGTCAGCGAACCGGATTCACTGCCGGGATTGGCTTTATTGAGCGGTAAGCTCCTTTTCAGCGGCACATCCATGCGCACGAGGGCGGGAATAGCTTCGGATATTTCTCGGTTAGGCGCCGCCATTTCCTCCAGCACCACATACGACTATTCCCAGATCTACCTGCGCACACTTTCAAGGAATTTCAGACAATCATTGGACATCCTGGCGGACATCTGTATGAACAGCCGTTTCACGGAATTCGAATTTCAGGCCGAGCGCAAGCGCATGCTTTCCGGCTTGTCGGCCACCCGCCGCAATCCAGCGGAAGAGGCTACGAGAATTCTGTTGGCGCGGCTGTTCGGCGAGGGCCACGCTCTTGCAAGGCCGCAGGCAGGCACGGCGGCCGATTTCGAGCGGATTTCGCTGAATGACGCGCAGAGGTTTTTCGATACCCGATACAGACCCGAGAAGGCCACCCTTGTCATAGCAGGCAATATCGAGTACCGGCCGCTGCGCGTTCTTCTCGAGGATCGTTTCGGGGCTTGGTCCAGATCGGAAAAACCGGCGTCCGGAAAACAGGCCAGCAGAAGAACGGGCGCGGGGCGCGTAGTGCTTGTTGACGATTCGACCTCGCGATTTGCTCAAATCCGCGTGGGTTTTCGCATTCCAAACCGAGCGCACGGCGATTTTCCCACTTTGTTGGTCATGAACCAGATATTCGGCGGAGACGCGCAGTCGCGCCTGCATCGATCGCTATGGGGCGAACATTATGTTATGCCATCCTTTTTCTCGTCGCTCGGCGTTTTTAAAGAGGGCGGCTGGCTGATTGCGGGTGGCTCCGCGCCAGCGTCGAGGGTGGACAGCACGCTCATCTGGATCGAGGAAAGCATTACGTCGATGGCGGATCGAGCGGTGACACCGGAGGAATTGCGCTACGCGAGGAGAATTCTGGCCGAGGACTATCCGCTTTTATACGCTACGAACCGCCGGATGCTCGAGCAGCTCATCGACATGGTTCTGTTCGATCTGAAACAAGAAGATCTGGAGGCGTTTCCTTCTGTAATTGACAAGGTCGGCGCGGAGGATGTTAAAAGAACCGCCGCCCGCCTTATCTCTTCAGACAAGGCGACGATAGTTGTTTGGGGCAACGCGAAGATGTTTTCCAACGCTCTGCGGAAAAAATACGGCGATCGACTGGAGATAATATCTCCTTTTTAACCTGCTTCGCCGGCGGAAGCGTTCGTTGAATGAGTCCTCGTGCAAGCAACGGTTGGGATGCGATCGGAAGTTCAGCGTCTCGGGTGGATGCGATGAATCACATGACTCGCACATCGAAATTGTCGGCGGTTTCATCGATGATGATACTGACCGAGCCGGTATTCGTATTGTAAGTCCATTTGTCGTAATCTATCGGCGAGACCCCAAAATATCTCGCATCCTCGCTGAATACCGTGACCAGCCAGGAAAAGGCGGCAGGGGAGAGCACAACCGCCTGCGCGTTGATGCCGCGCTCCGTTTCGAAAGCAACAATGCTGTCATGCAAATGTGCAACCAGATCGAATCTTTCCTTTAACATGTTTTCACTCCTTTCATCTCGCCAGATGTAATGCAAGAATCATGCCGTTATCGGGAGATTCCCATTGCCGATTTTTTGCATGATTTGAGACCATAGCTCGCGGATGGCTTCCGCAGCTGTGCATTTCATTCCCATAGCCGTGCGGATTTGAAAACACGCGGCAGGGGACGTGCACATTTGGGAACTCGACATCCACACCGGCATATAATGGAAGGAGGGCCTTGCGGGCCCTCCTCCGAATAGAGAACATTCCGCGGGCCTTATTTCGACAGAGTCATCCGCACGGTTCTGACGGCGTCACCGCTGCGAAGAACCGCGGTATAGATTCCGCTCGGACGATCAGCGGCATCGAAGACCACCGTATACGTGCCGGGCTCATGTCTGCCGTCGATAAGCACTTCAACCGGACGGCCGAGAGCGTCAAAAACTTCAACTGCCACATGAGCGCTGCGAGGCACTTCGTAACGCAGAGTTGTTGATGGATTGAAAGGATTTGGGTAATTCTGATGCAGCGTAAAGATGCCGGGTTCGGGAACATTTTCAGCCGATGTCAGAATATTGAACGTGATCTGATCGGTTCCTGTCAATATTCCATCGCTTCCGATTATGCGGAGCATGTAGTTGTTTCCTTTCGGCGCCAGTATTATGGCCTGGGTTTCCGTGGTCTCGAAAGCCACCAGCTCCCAGGTATTGCCGCGATCGCGGCTGAAATACACCGTGTACCAGAACTCCGTGTCGCCGTCCGCGTCGGTGGCGTTCCATGTGGCCGTGAAGGATCCGCCCTCGGGCACGTTCATGCCGTCGGTCGGGTACACGAAACGCACGACCGGCGCGTTAGCCGAAATCAGCCGTTCGGCAACTATCTGCCCGTCGCTTTCGACAACCACTTTTCGCGCACCGTCGGCGAGCGGCATCACGAATGCGAAGTGTTCTTTCTCCATCATCGGCGGTTCTGCGCCCTCGTCGAGACCCAGGGATCTGAATGTGGGCCTGTAGTAATAGCGGTGCAGCTCCGTACCGCTGCCGTCGAGCGTGCGGAATATGTGAGTCGCGTACTGAGGATCGACCATGTTGGATGGGGTAGCGTTGTTCAGCGTTACCCAGGGTCCGAAAGTGAAAGAGTGCGTTGTGCTGTCGACATTGCCCTCGATAAGGAGCGCTTTTGCGACCGCCGTTTTCCTGAGCCCTCCATTTTCCGCGCGCAGCTTGGAGAATTCCGTCTGGAGTTTCTTGTAGTCTACATTGCAGGTCCACATGGTGAAGCGATAGGATTCGCTGGGTATCCGCGAATTCCCCATGTAACAGAGCGCTTTCTGCCTGTAACCCACCACATTGTTCAGACCGTCGTGTATGACGCGGCGGCCGAATGGATCCACAGCATCGTAAATTTCCTTGCCGACGAAATAGTTGTAGTATTCTTCCTGCATGTCCTCATGCTCGATGCCCAGGTCGTGCCTGCGCAATCCGAATGAATGACCCAGGGTGTGCGCCAGGTATTTGTAGCTTTGACCGCTGACAAGCATGAGATCGTAGATCCCCGACCAACTCAGAGTCTGCGACAGGTTATGCTTGAAAAATTCGGGATGCAGTCTTTCGCCGAACCAGTCCGGATTGACGGCGAATATGTAACGGTCGTATTCCGGATACGCGATGCGCATCTGCTTGTAGGATTTCATCAGATAATACTGCCAGGTCTCCTTGAGAAGTGTATCCGGGTGGATCCAGGAATAGTTCGCGACGGAGGGCGCCGTGGTGAAACTCACCTGCTCGGCGGTCATCGGCCATGCCATTCCCATGAAATTGCGCGTCGTGTCGGCCGTGCGGGTCAGGAACTGGATGCGGTTCTGCGGGAATGTCTCGAACGGTTGAACGAAGACTTTGAAGTCGTCGCCTCCCTCGTTGCCCCATGCAGATGTCTTGAGGGTGATAGGCACGTTAAAGGTGTTGTTGGTTTCTATCGGTTCGACGATAACGCCCTTCGGATTCTGCGCGTCCGGGGGATCCACGATGATTTCGACGGTCATATCTCCCGGCGCAAGTCCGGTGCCGTCGATCGGGAAGTACAACTGCGGCGCTTCGGCGCGCGGCAGCGAAATCGAAGTCATCGGATTCATGAGTTCGTATTGCACGCCCAGATTCTTCTTGTCGAACACATAGAACGTATCGTAAACGCTTCCGTTAACCTTGACATGCACGGGGAATTTCGCCGTCACCGGTTCCTCGGCCGTGATAGTGGCCCTGACGAGGAAAGGCTTGCCGGCTATGAGATGCGACTCTCCGAGTATTGTCTGTATGACATCGGCTTCCTCGACGGTCAGATCGGATCCGGCGGGCTGGCCGACCGCGATAAGGAAGGTCTGGTCGATGCACTGTATGCTTTTGAAGTACACTTCGAGTGTTATGGCGGTCCGGAATTCGACTCCCAGCTGGATCGGCAGCGTGCACATGCCGTTTGCGTCCATGGTCAGCACGCCTGAAGAAACCTCCTGGCCGAGACAGCGAACCAGGTAGTCGACTGTGGCGCCGGCGGAATCGGTCTCATCGAGCACATTCCAGAAATGGCCGGTAAATGTGACGACGTCCTCTCCGTCAGCGATAATGGATTTCTTGTCTGGGCCGACATCGAACCAGTAAGATGTTTCGGGATACTTGACGCGGAGAAAAGGATCGAAGTGCGCGGCGCGTCCTCCGCGTTCCCCGTAGAGAGGCCCGTTGCACTGCCCCCAGTAATTGCGCGTCACGTCGATGGTGTCGACTCTGATCGTTGAGATTATCGTCGACATGTTTCCGTCGCGCTGGAACTCGTTGAAATTGATGTGCACGTCCGCGACGTCGGCCGAATCGAAGCCTCCGCCCACGGAGGACAAGGTGAGCGTCGTCGCCGGTTCCATCACGTTGTATTCCACGACCGATTTATTGCCGATGGTGATGCTGGAGTTGCTCGTTCCGCCCCGGAAGCGCGATGTGCGGCACGCGGTGGGCTCGTTGAACGGCCGCAACAGCAACTGGCCGTTGTTGCGGAATTCGGAGTTGGAGACGAAGGACGCGGACATGGTGGCGTCGTAGTCGACCGTCATCTTGTCGGCCGTGGCGCAGCCGAGAAGCTGGCTGGTGTTCTTCACAAGGGTGGTGGATGCCTTTATGGTGAAATGCTTCGAATCGACCATGGCAAAATCGAAGCGGCCCTGATCCGTAAGCCAATCCAGCGTGCAGCCGGACATGTTGCATTCATACTGGTTGTAGATGACGAGATTCCCGCCGATCATTGTAAGGCCGTTAATCGGATTCGCCTGTCCGTAACACAGGATGTTCAGATCCTTGAGCTGTCCGCCGGAGGAAGAAACCTTTCCGGGAGGGAACTGCGGGTCCTCCGTGTTCAGGACGACAATGCCGGATACCTTGCCCGACATCGCGACGCTGTATGACAGCTGGCACCCGTTAGCGAAATGCAACTCGCCGCCCGGCACACTGACTTCGGGATTGACCGGACCTCCGGGATAGATGAAGACGCTGTCGACCAGGTCGGTCTTTATCGACACTGAATCCTTGCGGGTCAGAAGTCCTCTGATGTCGCCTCCCCATACGAAACCTCCGGAGACGGACGACTGCATGGTGCCTCCCGCAGTTCGAAACGCACGGAACTCGTACTGGTAGGTGTTGCCTTTCTGGAGCCCGTAATCGGTGACGATGCCGCCGTTGGGACCTCCTTGCACGATTTCGCCGAGTTTCTTTGCGCCGCGCCAGAACTCCACCTTCGTGAAGTTCGGATCCGTCAGCTTGCCCATGTAAAGATCCGCGGAACCTTGGCCTGAATATATCACTACACCGAACTGGGCGAAGGATAGATCACCCGCCAAGAAGAGCGCAACCCCCAGGAAAAATGATGTAACTTTGGTCATGAAAACCTCTGCTTTTGTGTCAGGTTCGGAAAATGGCGGTCGTTATATCGTCGGAGCGCTTAATACGATGCATTACTCCGGTCTCACCGATGCAACTCGACTGTTTCCTGATTGTCGAGCCTTCATGGGCGCTTTCAAGCTACTCGTTACTGCTTGAAAAAACAAGGAATTTCAGCATACACAACGTTCACCCGCGCCGGACTGTTCCCGCGCTTTTCATATTCCTATCTTGCGCAGGTTCGCGTATGTCCGCATTCCTTCTTTCGCACGATTATATGACGTTTTATGGAGGTTAAACCTGACATGTTCGGATTGCCCAGGCGACATTTTTTCGAAACCGACTCCACTAATGTGCGCGCGAGGATTTTCGCCGCGGAGGGCGCTCCGGAAGGATCGGTCGTGACCGCCGATCATCAGACGGCCGGGAGAGGAAGATTCGATCGATCATGGATCTCACCGGCAGGCCGGAATCTTCTCGCTTCCTGGGTCCTGTACCCGCGTCGCGGACTCGATGATTGGCCGTCCTTGTCACTTCTGGCATCGGTCGTAATATGTGAAGCCGTGGAGGAGCTCTGCGGCGTCGAGGCGCAGGTGAAATGGCCGAATGACGTGATGGCGGGCTCTGAAAAACTCGCCGGTGTGCTGCTCGAGAGCGCAGTCTCGGCCAAGCCTGTAGTGATAGTTGGTGTCGGAGTCAACGTGAACCAAATGGATTTTGAAGGCGGTTTCGCGGTCAAACCCGTATCGCTGGCGGCTCTCACTCGGCGCGAATGGTCCCGGGATGAGCTGTTGACCGGAATATCCTCCGCGCTCGAGAGATGGTACGCAAAGTGGTCCTCGGAGGGTCCTGCAGGCGTGATAGATGCCTGGATTAAACGTGCTCCCATGTTGGGCGGAATTGTGCGGGTGACGGAAGGCGGCGCCTCGGTCGATGCGATCGCCCGCGGCATCGCTCCGGACGGAGGTCTACTCGTACAGGACGCTGCCGGAAACACGAGAACAGTATACGCGGGTGAAGTCTCCTTGCGCTCCACCCATGAAAACCGGGAGTTCCGTGATGAGTGAGAAGTCACACCCGTCCGTGCGGCGAGTATACCTCGATAATGCTTCCACGACTCCGCTGCATCCGGCGGTTCTGGACGCGATGCTGCCCTGCTTGCGGGATGAATACGGAAATCCGTCCTCTTTGCACACCCGCGGCAGAAGAGCCCGCGTGGTACTGGAGCAGGCTCGCGAGCGTATAGCCGGACTCTTGGGGGCACGGGCGTCGGAGATCGTTTTCACGAGCGGCGGCACTGAAGCCGACAATCTGGCTCTCCATATCGCCGCGCGGGAGAGCGGACGCAGGGGACGCCGGAAGGCGCTGACTTCCGCGGCCGAGCATCATGCGGTGCTGCATCCCATCGAGAAACTAGTGCTCGAGGATTTCGATGTCGCATATCTGCCCTTGCGCCGGGACGGGTCGATATTACCTGAGGCATTCCTCGAGCTTTGCGCCGATGATGTGGGCTTCGTCTCGCTGATGCATGTGAACAACGAAACCGGCGCTGTAAATCCGGTTGCCGAAACCGCAGGGACAGCTAGCGAACGAGGCGCGATCTTTCATACCGACGCCGTGCAGGCAGTGGGGAAATTGCCGCTGGATCTCCATGCCGCACCCTTCGATCTGGTTTCAATCTCGGCTCACAAAACAAACGGACCGAAAGGGATTGGCGCCCTGTACATCCGCTCGGGCCTGCGCGCGGATCCCCTTATGCTCGGCGGCTCACAAGAACGCGGCAGGAGAGGCGGCACGGAAAATGCCGCGCTCGCCGTCGGCTTTGCGGCGGCGCTGGAGATATCGATCTCGGAGATGGCTTCGCGCGCCGAACATTGGAGAGAATTGCGCGGAGGGTTTCTCGACCTGCTCCTGTCCGAGCTGCCTTCGGCCGTCGTAAACGGCGGGATTCATCAACAACTCGCGCAAATTGTCAGCATTTCTTTTCCTTCTTCCGCATTTCCAATCGACGGGGAATTGCTTGCAGTCAATATGGATCTCGAAGGATTCGAGATCTCGAGCGGCAGCGCCTGCACTTCCGGCGCCGGGACGCCGTCCCATGTGATGAAAGCAATCGGTCACGACGAGATGACGGCCGCCGCGACCGTGAGGATTTCATTCGGCGCAGACACGCAGCGCGACGAGTCTCTGCTAGCCGCGCAGGCTTTGGTGAAAGCTGTCAGGCTGCTGCTTCAACGGTCGATGGACCGATGAAGTTCCCGCAGCGCTATTCCGTAACGAAGCCCTCTTTCGCTGACGACGCAGGTCTCGACACCGCGACGCTCCATCATTCGATTCAGAATCAGAATCCCTGCCAGAATCACATCCGTTCGACCCGGATCTATCCGCATAATTTCCCTCAGTTCCTTGAGGCCGAGGCGGCTTATAACCGATAACCAGTATCGCACAGAGCCCCTGTTGAGTGGAAAACCCGCTATCGCATCGGAGTTGTATGCTTTCAATTCCAGTTCCAGGGCGGCGAGCGTCGTGACCGTGCCTGCCACGCCGACAAAGCAGACTTCATGGGCGTCAAACAACGGCAGAGCGCCGATTGCTTCGTCTATATGCCCCGCGCAGAGCTCGATATCTTTTTCCGCCGGCGGGGATGACTTGAAGAATCGTTCAGTCAGGCGCACCGCGCCTATGTCGATGCTGGCGGAATTCAAGACATCGGGCCCCGTTCCCAAAGCCAGTTCGGTGCTTCCGCCTCCGATGTCGAGAACCGCATATCGGGTGCTTGCGCGGACGAAACCCGAAACGGCGCCAGTGTAGGACCATCGGGCCTCTTCTACGCCGCTCAATATTTCAATTTCTATTCCGCACTCATTCTTCACGCGGGCGAGAAATTCGCCCCGGTTGCGCGCGTCTCTCAAAGCGCTGCTACCGGTGACGACGATATGCTCGGTTTTCAGGAATTCGATGCGGCGCAGGTACTCATTCAGAAAGCCGATGCAGCGGTCGATGGTTTCCGGCAGAATGTTCCTGGAAGCATCCACTCCCTTTCCGAGTCGGGCGATCACCTGCTCGTCGGTCACCCTGACGATGCCTCCTTCGCCGTCCGCGTCAGCGACCAGCAGGAGTATCGTATTTGTACCGATGTCTATGACGGCGGTGCGCACTCGGGATTCAGATTATTGATCCGTCACGGGAGCGATATGGTCTCTGGTTCGAGCAACACTGCCGACCATTCTTCTTCGGAAATTTCCTCGACAATTCGGAATCCTGAGTCGGAAGCGGCGGAACGGAACGCATCAAGGTCCGACGTATAAAAACCCGAGAGAGCGAGCCGGCTTCCGGGAGCGATGAATTTCCGGAACTCGGGCAGAAATCGAATGTTGTCCGCAAGTGTGATGTTTGCGAGCACCAAATCGAAGACTCCGGCGGCGTGTTCGATGGATCCGAGATGCATTTCCACTTTTTCCGCGACTCTGTTGCGCTCTAGGTTCTCGAGGGCGTTTTCATAAGCCCATTCATCGGTATCCACGCCCACGGCCCGTCCGGCGCCCAGCAGTGCGGCCGCTATGGAAAGCACGCCCGTGCCGGCGCCCACGTCCAGCACCCGGTCGCCCGGGCGCAGGCGGCGCTCCAGCAGGCGCAACATCAGACGTGTTGTCGCGTGGTAGCCGGTGCCGAACGACATCTTAGGATCGATTATCAGCACGATTGCGCCGTCTTCCTCCGGTTGCGCGTTCCACGACGGCGCGATGATGAATCGTTCAGAAGCGCGGACAGGCGTTATGCTATCTTCCCAGTCCTTGTTCCAATTCCGCTTCTCCAGGTCTTTAAGCGCGAAAACCGTATCCGGGAAAGCGGCCCGGATCTCAGTAAGCAGGATTTGCGCGACACGGTCGATCCAATGCTGCCTGTTGAAATAACAATGCCAGCAGTCGTCATCCTCAAAAAAACCGAGCGGATCGTGCATCAGCAGGAGCGCCTGCAACTTCTCTGATTGCTCGGAGTATTCGAATTGCAGATCGACGAAGGAAGCGCTCATCAGACGGCCTTGACGCCGTACACCACATGGAGCAGGACTTTACCGACCCTGCCGAGCGTGGAAGGGGAGCAATTCGCCGGCGTGTCGCCATGCGTATGCCAGTATTGCCTTCGCGAATTCAGAGACTTATGTCCGATGAGTTCTGCGTCGATGATGTTGGCTGTTTTGATTCCCGCCGTCGTGTTCAGCGGCATGTGATCGTCGAGTATTGCGCCGTGCGCCTTCACTTTGAAGTTCGGAATCCCCAGAGTCGCCGCCGACGACCAGATGAGCTTGACTATGTCTCCGGCGAACCTGACCGAATTTTCCTCCTGCGGAAAGACGGCTTCGTGATCGCCGACAAGGTCGAGCAGGACGCCGAAGAAGGGCTTGTAGGAAGGCGCCAGATTCGCGGCGAAGTACTTGCTTCCGATGCAATACATCGCTTCCTCTCCTTCCTTTCCATAATCCTCCGCGTCGAAGAATACCAGATCCACGCCTATATCGGGTTTGGCATCGGCGAAGATTTCGGCCAGGTGAAGCAAGACGGCCGTGCCGCTTGCGCCGTCATTTGCGCCGGGAATCGGGAGCATGGCCTTGGCCGGATCCTCCTCCCTGTCGGCTCTTGGTCGCGTGTCCCAATGCGCGCAGAGGACGATACGTGCCGCGGCCTCCGGTTTGAAGGAGGCGACGACATTCGCAAGTCGCAGCGTCTCGCCGTCGTAGCCGGGAAATTCGAAGTTTTGCACCGACACGGTATCGGCCAGGGGAAGTAAAAAAGACCGGAGAAAGTCCAGGCAGGAATCGTGGCCCCGGCTGTTGGGATTGCGCGGTCCGAACGAAACCTGTTTTACGATCAACTCGAACGCCCTGTCTCCCGAGAAATCCGGGACGGAGCCGGGAGCCGCGAATTGCATGCGGGGCGCGGGATTCCCGGTGTCGGGCGCTTCTTTCGAACAGGACGGACCGATGAAGACCGCAAGGATTAGACACGAGTTCAGGGCGAACACCGAGGTTGCTGCCACCGTCTGCGAAAGCCGGATTTTCTGCATTGTATTCACGAGTGAGGCGGCCCTGATTATCGGGCCGCCCCAAACTAAACAATAGGCGTTTTATTTCAAGACGACCATGCAGCGCGACATGCGGCCTGCCTGTGTTTCCAGAACATATGTATAGGAGCCGGAAGGCAGCGCCGAGGCGTCGAATTGCGCTCTGTGCGTGCCTGCACTGAATTCGCCGTGGACGATGTCGCCCAGCAGCACGCCGAGCGGTGAATACACCATGAGTCTTGCGCGTCCGGCTTCGGGCAGGGTGAATGTTATGGTGGTCGTCGGGTTGAAAGGGTTCGGGTAATTCTGTCCGAGAGCGAATTCGTGCGGCGTTGCCGCGGCGATCCCGACAAGGGCCGGATTGATGTCGAGGATCTCGAAATCGTCGACGGCCGCCTCTACCAGGCTCTGTTTGTCCATAACACTGTCGCTGGCCACGAACTCGACGACGAAATTATCGGACGGCTCGACCAAGTCCCGGATGCGAAACACTTTTGGCCGCCACGCGGCGTCGGCGGCATGTGTGTTTTCGATTTCTTTCCATGTCTGGCCGCCGTCGCTCGATACTCGCACCAGCCAGGCGGCTATGCCGGGATTGGCGCCGGCGTCGTTTGAGTACCAGCGATAATAACGGAGCACCGGCTCCTGCATCGTCGAAAGGTCGATCGCGCGTGTCTTGAGGTTTGTGTAACCCTCGTCTACATCCTGTTCACCGAGTCCGAGCGCGGCCTGCGCATTGCCCGTGACCCAGCACTTGTCTTTCCCGATTCCGACAGTGTGGTCCTCGTTCGGCTGCACCCATGGCACGTCCGGGGGAGCGCCGAGGTCCGTGTTGTATGTTCCGATGGGCTTAATCCGCACCCACTTGCCCGTGGCGCATTCCGACAGCACTGACCATCCGTCCTGCGCTTCCGCGTCGTGAAGGTATTTCGATTCGAAACCGACGAGAAACAGGTAGTCTTTGTTCGGAGCCTCCAGAGGTTCCCTGAAGGTGGAGCCGAAATTGTCGGTTGCTTCCAGGTAATAGCGCAAGATGGAACCCGCTTTCTGAGGCGGAATGAAGCCGGAAATGGCCCGGGTCGACTGATCGATGCTCAGCGGCGCCGACGCCTCCGTCTGCCAGTCGTCGGTCGTATAGACGACTTTCACTTCCTGGATGTAAAGGTAATTGCGATTGATGGAAGGCGCGACGATGGCTTCCCCGGTGATCGCGTACGGCTCCGTGACGCTGTTCTGATCCCTCACGTAGTCGTGGTAGATGGACATGCCGGATGCCGGGATGCCGTGTTTGACGAATGCGGGTATGATCAGCGAGGAATTGGGAGTGCCGTTGGCGAGATTTCCGTCGTCGTCGTCGGCGACTAGTATTTCGATGAAGTAATCTGCGAACGCTTCTCCGGCGGAGGTACCGTCCGGGGTGCCGTACTTCGCGAAATGAGTCAGTCGTCTGGCGGTCTCGAGCCCGACGGCCTTGCGCATATCCCAGGCGGCGCCGGTAAGGATCATGCCGTCGTCATGTATTTCGTATACGAGATCCTTCGGGTACACCTTGTTGTTGTTGGAATTGCGTATCGTGCCCTCGTTCGGTCCGGATTTCCTGAAGCCGATTCCAATTCGCGGATCGTCGCGAAGCATGTTGGCGAGAATGTCGGCCGTGGCTTCGCTCAACGCCCCGTTGCGCATGGAAGTGCCGCGCAGTTTCACATACATGAACTGGTTCACCCCGTGACCGAATTCGTGTATTATCACATCGGCGATCTCGCCCGTGTTGCCGCATTCCCCGCTTTCCTTGTAAAAATTGATAGTCTGTTTCGAAGGATCCCAGAACGCGTTGCAGGAATTGTTGATGTTCACGACGCCGGTCAATTGGCGATCCATCGCCGAAAGCACGTCCGATTCGTCCATACTCCTGAGGAAAGTGTGAACGGCATTCATGTGGAAAAAAACGTTTCTTTCCGAGGCGACTGAATTCGTGTTGTCCCAGTGCAGGTTCAGTTCCTGTCCGGCGATTGCGGTAGTGGTTTGCCGGGCGTTGCGAACTGAAGCCGTCGAGTCGGCGCGCCTGGCGATGGCGAACGGCCCCGCCAATCGCGTTACAACCGGCGCGGTGGCGGCCGCCCCGAGATCAACGCTGAAACGTCCATCGGAATCGGTTACCAGCTCCCGGCCGCCGATATTGATGTACGCGTTAGCGAGGGGTTGCGTGCTCGAACCGACGAACCATGAATCAACCGAAACGTCGATAGTTACACGCCCGTTGACAACGTTGGCGGAAGCCCTGACCGGGTAATCGGGACTGTTGTGGGCGTTCATGACTAGGTTTCTGCGCCATACCACTGCGCCGCTGTGCGCGTCGACATGAGTTTCCCAGACTACCTCGTCGGATGCCTCAGCGCGGAATCGATAGACGAGCCGGTATTCGGTGCGGGAGGGGAAGCGCAAAGGAAGTATGAGCAGCGTCCCCTCCGATATCCTGTCATTCGGAACCGGCTCCGCGAGCCCGGCGTTCGAAAAGGCGCGGGCCGCTTCCACACCGAGCGATGGGTTGACGTCCAGGTCTATGTTCGGATGAAAATCCGAACCGAACATGAAAACCTTCCCGTCGAGTGATATCCTGAGGTCCACTTCCGAGTGGAGCACGTCGAAACCTTTGAAAGTCTGTATGTGTTTTTGGTATACTTTACCGCCGGCAATTTCGGAGTACAGCATCCTGAGATCTGAAGGCCGTGCGCGAAGCACGTCGGCGTAATCAGCTATGAATCGGCGTCCGGCTGCAGGCGCGTTGAGAAGGTTGATCGAGGGGAAGCCGGTGATGCGGATTCCGTCGCCCCATGCCCGATGTATCGCCCCGGTGAACGGATCCGGACTGAATTGCCAGGCCGGATGCGCATCGGCGAAGCGGACAAACGCGGCATTCGACTTCGCCATCGCCATGCCCTGGCCGTAATGCGTTCTGCCCGGAATAAAACGCTCGTCCGGCAGCGGAACGGCGCCCTGTGTTTCGTTATGAGCTTGCGCCGAAGCCGCGCCTAAAAGAGCGGCAATTAAAACAGTCGGGAGTATTCTTGCCATGAATGCCTCTTGAGTTTGGAAATATTCGCGCTATGGATGCGTTCTAAGCATCGTTAATGATATCAGCCGATGTGTTCAAAAACAATGCAGTTGCCTGCGGCTCGATGGTTCGTTCTCTCCGGACGCGAGAGTGCCGCTCCGCGATCCGCCGTGAAGGGCGCACAGTCGACGGCAGAGAAGGCCGGGACAATCGTGACGCAAGGTTGTAATCGTGCCTTACCATGACATATCAAACCACTACGGACTGTTTCCAGTTCCAGCACGCTACCTTGCGATCGTCGTCGACGGTTTCCAACAACGGATCATGGAGAATGCACTGCTCGGTAGCGAAGGCGCATCGGGGAGCGAAATTGCACCCTCTCGGATAATGCGTCGGCCGAGGCACCTGTCCCTCGATGACCGAAAGCCGACCTCCGGCCGGATGCCGGGATGGTATGGATTTCAGCAGTCCGAGTGTGTAAGGATGCAAGGGTGCGTTGAACAAGCTCGTCGAAGGGGCCATTTCTACAATTCGCGAAGCATACATGATGGCCACCGTCTCGCATGACTCGGCCACAACGGACAGATCATGTGAAATGAACAGCACCGCCATTCCGAATTCCGATTTCAACGTCCTCAGCAGCGCCACGATCTGCAACTGCACCGTGACGTCGACCGCGGTGGTGGGTTCATCGGCAATCAGCAAGTCCGGTATGCATAAAAGGCTCATCGCTATCAGAGCCCGCTGCCTGAGTCCTCCCGAAAGTTGATGCGGATACGCGCGCATGATTCTTCGGGGATCGGGGACTCCGACATGGAGTAGGAATTCCTCGGAGCGTTCCCTCGCTTCCCGTTTAGTCATATGCTTATGATGGAGCAGAACTTCCTCTAACTGAGTGCCGACCCGGAAGACCGGATTCAACGACGTCATCGGTTCCTGGAAAACCATCGAAATTCTGTTGCCCCTGATCCTCCGCAATTCTTTCTCGGGCAATTTCACGAGATCCGTATCGTGGAACAGGATCGCGCCTGATTCTATCCGTCCGGGATGTGGAAGCAGTCTGAGTACTGACAGGGCGGTTACCGTCTTTCCGCAGCCGGATTCGCCGACGAGGCCGAGAGTTTCGCCCCGTCCTATCGAGAACGACACATTTTGAGCCGCGACGGCTGCGCCGTCCTTCGTATCGAAAACGGCCTTCAGATTTTGGACCTGCAGGACGGGCAATTTCGTATGATGATGCTGTGTTTAACGGAAGTTCGGCCCTGTCGCCGAGCATACGATTCAAAAATATGAAAATGCGGGGATATGAACGCATGCGCGACGGACGAGACGGTCGATAGCCGGGCTCCGGTCTTGTTCCTTGTCCCTGTTCTCACCGCGAGGTATCTTTCAGAGAAACGCCGGCATTCAAACAAATACATTGCTCATGAACGGTCAACCCAATTCAGCATTTCTCGAGAACGAGGATGCGCACAAAAACTCATTGCGAATATTGAGGGCTCGTGAAGCGGAGGTCAAGTCCGGCGGAGGAAAGAAGGCGGTGGAACGGCATCACTCGCGCGGCAAATTGACGGCAAGAGAGAGGATACACGCCCTTGTCGATGCTCAATTGGATTTTTTTGAAATAGGATTGTTTGCCGCGTACGGCATGTACGAAGAATACGGCGGCGCCCCATCGTCGGGCACGGTATTCGGCATCGGGAAAATTCACGGCCGCGAGTGCGTGATCGTCGCCAACGATGCCACCGTCAAGGCGGGCGCTTGGTTCCCCATCACCGTGAAGAAAAACCTCAGGGCACAGGAGATTGCCATCGAGAATCGGCTTCCGATAATTTATCTGGTCGATTCCGCCGGAGTTTTTTTGCCGATGCAGGACGAAATCTTTCCCGACAAGGAGCATTTCGGCAGAATATTCCGCAACAACGCCGTCATGTCGTCATTGGGAATAGTACAGATAGCCGCGATAATGGGGTATTGCGTCGCGGGCGGAGCATATCTGCCGATCATGAGCGATGAGGCCATGATAGTGGAGGGAACGGGCAGTGTTTTTCTGGCAGGCGCGCATCTGGTCAAGGCCGCGATCGGCGAGGAGATCGATAACGAACGCCTGGGAGGCGCGATGGTCCATTCATCCCTCAGCGGAGTGACGGATTATCGCATGCCCGACGATGAAACAGCGCTGCGGGCCATTAGAGATCTGGTTTCCAAGATCGGCGCTTTCCCGAAGGCGGGTTTCAACAGGATCGCGCCCTCCGACCCGGAGTTTTCGACGGATGAGATGCTGGGAACGATACCGAGGGATCGAAACCGGCCTTTCGACACCATGGAAATCGTCAAACGCATCGTCGACAATAACGAATTCGTCGAGTACAAGCCGGAATACGGCCGGACGATCATCTGCGCATATGCGCGCGTGGACGGCTGGGCCTGCGGCATAGTGGCCAACCAGCGCGGAGTCGTGCGAAATGGAAGGGGGGAAATGCAAATCGGCGGCGTCATCTACAGCGACAGCGCCGACAAGGCGAGCCGTTTCATAATGAACTGCAATCAAAAAAAGATTCCCCTAGTGTTTATTCAGGACGTCACAGGGTTCATGGTCGGAAGCAAGGCCGAGCATGGCGGCATTATTAAGGACGGCGCAAAAATGGTGAATGCCGTGGCCAACAGCGTTGTTCCCAAAATAACGGTGATCGCGGGAAACAGCTACGGCGCCGGGAATTATGCCATGTGCGGCAAGGCATATGATCCGCGTTTCATTTTCGCCTGGCCGACGGCGCAGATCTCCGTGATGGGAGGCGCACAGGCGAGCAACACATTGCTCGACATCCGTCTGGGACAGATGCGCGCGGCCGGCAGGGAATTGACCGAAGAGGAAAAGAAAGAGCAGCTGAAGGCCATAAAGGACCGTTACGCAGAGCAGGCGAGTCCTTATCACGCCGCCGCACGCCTCTGGGTGGATGCGATAATAGATCCTCGTGACACGAGGGCCGTCATATCGCGCTGCATCGCAATCGCGGACAACAATCCCGACATTCCGCGCTTCAATCCGGGAGTTCTGCAGACCTGATGAGACGCGTTCACGCGCTGCAGCTTTGCATACAAGCGGCTCTGCTGCCCCTAGCGGGCGCCGCCTCCGGCCAGCACGCTACGCCTGTTCGCGGTTTCTTGCCCGTTCATCTGCCGGCTGCGCCTCTTGTCCGAGGCGTCAGGATGCTCAAGGAAACCATTATGAGACTGCCGCCTCCGCGCGAAGCCACCGTGCCCGCGCACCGGCGGCAGTTGGACAGGATCTACCTCGAAGCGGTGCGCGTGGCCGAGGGAGACGTGCGCGATGCGCTGCTGATCTCCAGCATCGCCACACTGCCGTACAGGCGCTTTCCGGCCGTGCTGCCGCTTCTCGGCCTATCCGTGAACATTCCGGTTTCGACCGAAACCGAGTCGGATTTCGCCAGGCGCCTCGAGCGGCTGCCTTCGCTGCTCTTTGCCGACACACCGCCGGAAGGGGACCGCGACAAGCTCCCGCACATCTTCGGTTCCGCCTGGCTTCAATGTCTGCTCAAGCACAAACCTTATACCGAACTCGCCGGCCGGCTCGTGGAAGCGGCTGAAAGCGTCTTCGCCCTCGCGGGTTTCCATGATGAACGTGATTTGAGGGCCAACAGAGTCGGATCGCTTTTCGGGGAAGCGCTGATGAAAGATCCGGATGCGCTGCCGTCGACAATCATGCAACTTCACGCTGATGTAATCGGAACGGAAGATGAAAGAACGAATTCTGGTCGTTGACGACGAGCGAAGCATACGCGACATGCTGCGCATGACACTCGAATACGAGGGATACTCGGTAGTGGACGCGGAGAGCGGCACGGCCGCGCTGGATCTCGTGAGATCCTCCGTCATGGACGCCGTGCTCCTCGACATCAAGATGCAGGGTCTCGACGGACTCGAGACCCTCGAGCGCATACGGGAATTGGACGCTTCGTTGCCGGTAGTGATTCTCACCGGACATGGAACCTTCGAGACGGCCGTGGAGGCGACAAGAAAGGGGGCGTTCGACTTTCTCTCGAAACCTCCCGACAGGGAGAAAATCCTTATCACTCTCCGGAACGCATTCACACAGACGCGTCTGCTCAGGGAAAACCTCCGCATGAGGGAGGAGATGCAGACGGGGGGCGAAATCCTGGGCACGTCGCGAGCAATCGCGGAAATGATATCGACCATCCGGAGGGTCGCGCCGACCGAGGCCTATGTGCTGATCACCGGCGAGAACGGCACCGGCAAGGAACTCGTGGCGCACGCGGTACACAGCGGAAGCAAGCGATCCGACAAGCCGTTTGTCGAGGTGAATTGCGCGGCCATACCGGCCGAACTCATCGAGTCGGAACTGTTCGGACACGAGAAAGGGGCGTTTACTGGAGCGACGTCTCAACGTATCGGCAAATTCGAGCAGGCGCATCCGGGCACGATATTCCTGGACGAGATAGGTGACATGAGCCAGTCCGCCCAGGCGAAAGTTCTCAGGATACTGGAGGAGGGCAACTTCGAACGCGTCGGCGGAAATCGGCGCATTACAGTCGACGTTCGCGTGCTGGCCGCGACCAACAAAATTCTGCCGGACGAGATCCGGGAGAACCGTTTCAGAGAGGACTTATACCATCGTCTCAACGTTATTCCGATAAATGTTCCACCGCTGCGCGACAGGCGGGAAGACATTCCCGTGCTCGTGGCTCATTTCCTCAGGGAAACGGCCCGCAAGAACGGTCTGCCCGTGAGGGAGATGGACGAGGAAGCCCTGGATCGGCTCAGATCCATGCACTGGCCCGGCAATGTCCGGGAGTTGCGCAACGCCGTCGAGCGCTTGTCCATACTCACGTCCGGCATCATAAGCAGGAAGGACGTCGAACGCTATGTGGCCGGCCCTGTGGATCCGGCGCATTTTCCGGAGAGCGACAACTTGACATTTCAGGATTTCAAGGACAGGGCGGAAGCCGAGTTTCTGCGAAGGCAGCTGGAACGTTTTCAATGGAACGTCAGCCGCACCGCGGAAGAACTGGATATACAGAGAAGTCACCTGTATACCAAGATCAGAAAATACGGTCTGCTGCGGGAAGGCGGAGAGGAGTGACGCGCCGCGATTCGGGTTCCGCGCTTCAGCGCGCGGGTGAAGCGGCGCTGTCGGGATTGCTGAGCCGCTCCAGCAGCATCGCCGCGTCCTTCAGCATGGCCGCGTTCTCTTCGGGTCGCTCGGCATACCATTGCATCGTCGTTTTCATGCCCGCGGCATCCGTTCCACGCGAAGCGTACAAGGAATCCAGGACCCGCTTCAGCGATGCGCTGTCGTCGGAATATAATTTCCCGAGCATCATCGACTCGGCGTACAGCTCCGCGAAGCCGTCACGCGCCGCCGCCCGCCCGCCCGCATGATCGCAGCTCGAAAAGCAGAGGATGAAACCAACCGCTACAAGCGCAGCCGGCGCCGGCATTTTTTCCAGGGCAGACAGGTATCTTCTCGGAGTGACTCTCATCTGGGGTTCCACATTTTCCGTTACGAAAAACGCGTTGAACGACATCCCGCCATTGCTTTTACAGGGATTGCGCTTCGCTCTGGCGGCTTTCATTGTCGGAATCTATACCCGAAAGAACATCCGTGCAACCTCCCGCGAGTCTCTGAGAGCCGGGCTCGTGCTAGGCCTGTTGCTCGGAGGAGGATTTGCTCTTCAGACCATAGGCCTCGAAACGACAACTGCGTCGAACGCCGGGATTCTCACGGGCACTCTCGTGGTCTTCACACCCCTGTTTCAACTCGGGATCGAAAGGCGGCCTCCATCGGCGGCGAATCTCGCCGGTGTGCTCATCGTAGGCGCCGGTTTGTACGTTTTCACTTCGCCTTCCGGAAATTCATTCGGCACGGGCGATCTGTTAGTGCTCGGATGCGCCGTGGTTTTCGCGCTGCATGTCGTTTATCTCGACGTTTTCACACGGAATCGCTTCGATCGGGAGATCGTGTTTTATCAATTCCTCGTATCGGGCGCGATCGGCTTCGCGCTATGGCTCTTTCTGCCCTCCAGACCGCCCGTCTTCAATGCTTCTGTGCTGATTTCCATCGTTTATCTCGCTGTGTTCGCCTCCGCCGTCGCTCTTTATGTGCTCTCGAAATATCAGCGCGAGACAACGCCTACCAGAGCCGCGATCATATACACGATGGAACCCGTGATGGCCGCGGCAATAGCCGCGTTATTCCTGGATGAACGATTGAGCCCCGCGGCCGCGATCGGCGCGGTGATAATGCTCTCAGGACTTGTCGTCTCCGAGCTATCGACCGCGTTGAGATCCGCGGGCCGCGCCGGACGGGAAGAGTAGCCCGAAGTCCCGGCGAAACTCAGAGCGTCCCGCTCATACCCGCAAAATTCATTTCGGCAATTTTAACGGCCGGAAGCAGGAGCGGAAAATAAACTCCGTGCGGTTGAACCGGCATCGGCTTCGTCAGCGCTTCGATGTGCCGCAGGAGGTGAACACCGGTCTCCTGCAGCACGAGGTTGCGGCAGGCGTGTGATGTTTTTCCGTTTTCGATCAGAAACAATCCTCCGCGGGTCGCGGCGTTCAGCATGCAGTTACCCGGATCTTCGATGAGAACCGGCCCGAAACCTCTCACCAGCAGTCCTCTTTCGGTGGAGGCGATGAGCTCCTCCATGGTGGAGCTTCCCCCTTCCATGATGAAATTTGTGGGAAAGGGCGTCGGTACGCTCTGTTTCTGCAATGCGGCGGAACGCGAGAGAGTCAGTCCGGCGACGACTCCATCGCGGATCCAGTCTTTCCGCCCAAGTTTCTGCCCATCCAGCGTGAAAGGCGCCGAAGGCGTGGCCGCGTCGTATGGATCCGATCTCACGGTCACTGTCTTTGCGAACATTTCCGAGCCCAGATGCGAACTTCCATCCAGTTTTCTGAGAAAACTTCTGTTGTCATCCACGGCCTTTTGATCGAATTGCCTCATCACCGGGAGAAGAAGCTCCGCCAGGGCCTGCGCTTCCAGAATCACGGTCATGCGCCCGGCTTCGATTTCCTGCGGATCCAGCGAAGCGCGCGCGGTTTCCAGGGCTCTCTCGGTTAGAGCGGTCGGGTCCACTTCGCTCAGGCGGAACGAACGTCCCTCGGAAATTCCGACGGCGCTTCGCTTCGGAGCGTAAACCAGCGCCTTGCAATGCGCCTGTGTCGACGGCTGACACGCGAACAGACCGTTGCTGCTGCCGACCGCCGAGAAAATCCTGGAAGTCGTCAGGGAACACGACATCTCATAGCCGGATTCGCGGGCGAGTGCCGATATTCGCTGCGCGTGTTGAAGGCGCCATTTGCGGGCTTCCCGCTCTGCGTCCGGGTCCGTCATTTGAGAGGGGGGAATATCGGCCGCGCCCTCGTAATGGAGTAACTGCTGCACGGGCGGCGTGCGGGAGGCCATCGCGGAGACCCTGGAGAGCATTTCCTTGATGGATGCTTCGTCGAGTCGGTTCCCGGCGATGGATCCGTATCTGTCACCGGTCCGGATGGAGATTTGCACAGTGGCTTCGCTTACTGCCGCGGGCGTGTTCAGGAAATCGGAAGCCATCGATAGGCTCTCGCTTTCCGATGAATGAAACACGACATAGGTTTCATCCGCCTTCGAGAGACGAAGGATCGATACGAACAAATCCTTTATTTCATCGCAGGTCATCACCGGGTCTCCGCGTCCGAGCTGACTGCCATCCCTCGGAAAAGGGCAGGTGGGACGGCGACGGAGAAGGGCAGAACCCAATTCGGATAAGTGCGCGCAGGAGAGAGTTCGCCGCCTATGCCGAGTGACTTTGCGCCTCCCAGCGCCTCGAGCTTGCGCCAGAAGTAAGAAACGGAAGATTCGTATGCCACATCGCGCAGGATTCGCGTCGCCTTGCCTTTCTCGATGAGCCATGCCACCTGAGCCCCGGCTCTGAATAAGCGCCCGCCGGCGTCGCGCCTGATCGGTCCACGCCCTTCGAGCAATATTCCACGCTCAACATCGGCGATCATGCGGTCGATGCCTCCGCCTTCGGGCGAGGGGTTCAGGATAATGTTCGGCATGGCAAATCTCGGCGCCGTCTGCCACCCCGCGGCGCGCGTCACCGATTCTTTCCATGGATAAGTTCCGCCCGCCAATTCATCGGAGCCGGGTGGATCCTGAATGACGCCGCCTTTCAGCAGCGTGCCCTTGACGGCCGGCCGGCCGGCATCGTCCCAGCCGCAGCTTGCCAGGCCGGCGGGAAGATTTCCGTCATAAGACAATGTGAGCAAAGGCGCGCTCGCGACTCGAGCTCCCTTGACGCCGTCCTCGAACAGCGATGGACCCTGCCTTTCATGGTCGAGCCCGGCGATGGACCAGGAGTCCAGATGAGGAAGCAGCGTTTCGAACAACACTCGCCATAGATGTGAAGGCGACATGATGATGTCGTAATCCCCGGGAACAACCGGCTTCGCAGCCTGCAACTCCTCGACCAGATCCATGGAGCGCCAAATCTCGGTTTCGAAAGGTATCCGCTTCGTTATTTCATATCCGATTCCGAGGGGCTCCGTCATGCCGGTAACGGAATCGATTCTGCCGTGCCTCTGATCGAAAGCTGTGAGTGCGTAATTCGGCCATGCCGTGATGAAAGTCTGATGAACGAGACCGCCGAGTGAAGATGCATAGAGCGTTCGCTTTTTCGTTTCGAATAAGTTCGAAACCGCGTACGCGATCTTGGAACCGGCTATGGCCGGGCGCAGAATGGACAACAGGAACTCGATCTTCTCTTCCATCGGCACGGTGAATGGATCCCTCTCGTGAGGCGTGATCCAATCAGGAGCTTTTTTTGCAAGCCGACCTTCGGCCGTGAAGGGTATGCTTTTGATGGATCCCGCGTCCTCGGCCGCAGAGCAGGCGTACTCGGCCAGCCGGCCTGCGTCGAAAGCATCCGACTCTCCCGCCGCGGAAAATCCCCATTGCCCGTTCTTATAAACTCTCAATGAGAATCCCGCGTCCTCCGAGTCCGTGATCGAATATACAGTGTCCTTGCGCACCTGTATAGACTGATTCCGCTCGATGCAGTAACGGGCGTCGGCATATTCGGCGCCGCGCTTGAGCGCGCTGTCGATGAGTCTCTTGAGCGCCTGTTCGCTGTTCAAGGGCGCAGGGTTCGGCAACGCGGCTGCGTGCATGAATGAGGGTTTCAGCGCCAGGCCGGCGCCGAGAATGCCTGTGGTTTTTATGAAAGTTCTTCTTCGCATTCGAGTCAAAGTCGAAACGAAGATAAGCGATCAGACAGAGCGCGGCAACCCGCCCGGACATCTACGCGGGTGAATTCGCTTTCGGATATCAGTCGTTCCGATCATCCGCCGTTCAGCGTGACCGGATCGGTCCTCCCGAACGAATCCTCCCGATAATAGGAACGGCGACCTTTTCCATGGAAGGATTCAGGCCGTCGTTCCCTGTTTGTCCCTATGCATATGTATACGAACAACTATGGCCGGCTGCTGAAAAGTCGACTCAAAAATTAAGTTCTTTTTTCAACTCGAGCATGTCGTCGATTCGCCGGCGTATTCTGGAGGCGCCGTCGGAAGTGAAAACCGACAAATCGACGGACCGATTTGCCAGAACCCGCTCGGCTTCACTCCTCGCGCCTTTCAAATCCCCGAGCTGTTGTCGCATTCTCGCTATCTTGGCTCTGGCCTGCAATTCGATATAGCGTGGTTCGCTCGCTTCCGAATCCAGGGACGAGAGTATCCGCTCATAAGCATCGAGAGCAGCGCGCCAGTCCTCGAGTTTCTCGGCGGCCGAGGCGAGTCCCCAGAGAAACAGGCGATTCCTTGGAAACGTCTGCAGCACGGCGCGTGCGGTTTTTATTGCCTCGGCGTATCTTTTTTCTTCGATGAAAATCCAGATAAGCGAATTTGTCGCTTGAGCCGAGGTGTAAGTCGCATGCCTCTCGGCTGTTTTTAGCATCCTGATGCCTGCGTTCCGTTCATCATCCACAAGCGCGGTCCAAGTGAGAAAAGACATGCGCTTGCTCTTCCAGTACTTATAGGTTCCGAGAGCCGTCATCGCATCATAGGACCGGGGCGATTTTCGCAGCGCGCGCTCCAGCCGTCCCGCCGCGAGAAGGCCATGTCGCAATCCGCTGATCCAGTTCTCACCGTCTCTGAATTTGTGATATGCCGTGTAGCTGTGCATCATGCCGAGATAATAGAGGCCTTGAACGTCTTCTGCGTCCTTTTCGAGCATGCGAAGCGCCAGTCGTTCGGTAGTTTCGAGCAGTTTGTCGTAATCGGGTTGAGGGACGGGTGTTTCGAAGTCCAACGACATCACCTGGTGCAGGATAGCCATGTTCAGGTATCCGGCCGGGTGTTGCGGCGCGATCCTGATGGCTTCCGCAAAGGCTTTGCGCGAGCGCGAATACTCCTGCCTGCCCGCATGTTCGGTGCCGGCGATTATGAGTCCGTGTATTGCTTCAGGCGCGAGCGGCTGTCCCGAAGCCGGGACGCGCAAAAACGTCATGCACCCGAACAGGACGAGTGGCAGGCGAAGTCGGGCAAGCGCGTATCCGTGTGCGAAGAGAATCCGACTCATTCGTTTTTTTCCGCATCCGCGGCGTCCCCGCCGCCGTAGTCGGATCCGCTTCTTTCCGTGGAGGTTTCTTCAAAAAACGCTCTGATATGCCGCGCCGCGCTCCAGCCGACCACTCCCGCGAGCGTCTCGGCGTCCGCCTTGCGCACGGCGGAGACCGAGCCCAGCCGCTCGAGCAAATCCCTGGCGCGCTTCGGGCCGACACCTTCGATTTCCTCGAGCAGCGTCGTGAGCGTCGCTTTTGTCATGCGCAGGCGATGATAAGCGACCGCGAAGCGGTGGGCTTCGTCGCGCACGCGCTGAAGGAGTTTCAGGCCCGCCGAAGTTTTAGGGATGCTCATCGGATAGCTCTCCCCGGGTAGGAATACTTCTTCGAGCCGTTTGGCGAGACCGATAACGGGTTGGGATGCAAGGCCGAGTTCGGCCAGCACGGAGGCTGCGCCGGACAACTGGCCCTTGCCACCGTCTATCACTATGAGATCCGGCATCTGTGCTCCTTCATCGAGCAGTCTCGTGTAACGGCGTCCGACCACCTCGCGCAGAGAAGCAAAATCGTCGACGCCTGCCACGCTTTCAATTCGGTATTTGCGGTACTCGTTCTTCCTGGGTTTCCCGTCGAGAAAGCAGACCATCGATCCGACGGTTTGAGCGCCCTGGAAATGTGAAATGTCGAAGCATTCTATTCTGCGGGGAGGTCCTGCAAGACGGAGGTCGCGCTGCAGTGCCTGCACGGATTTCGGCAACATGTCGCCCGCGGCGAGCCTCTGCGTCAGGATGCCGTCGAGCACGTAGCGGGCGTTGGCGGCGCACATGCGCATGAGCTTGGCTTTATCCCCGATTTTGGGATGCGTCAACGCAACAGCGAATCCGGTTCTGCTTCGCAACCATTCGGCGAGCATGTCGCATGCTTCGAGCTCGTATTGAACGAAAATTTCCGGCGGAATATCCTCGGTCGATTGATAATGCCTGTAAATCATTTTCTCAAGGATGTCCTCTTCGGATTGAAGGTCTGCGCCGGTAAAAGTGAAGTGCTGTTTGCCCGTAATCTTTCCATCCCGCACTCTGAAAATCAATCCGACCGCGTCGGCGCCGCTCCGCGCCATGGCGGCGATGTCCCGGTCGGCGAAATCGCCGGACGCGACTTTCTGGCGATCCTGATACTTCTGCAGGGCGTTCAGCCGGTTGCGCAGCACGGCCGCGCGTTCGAACTCGAGAGCTTTCGATGCGCGGAGCATCTCCTCCTCCAGGTTCTGCTGGAGGTTCCGGGTCTTGCCTTTCAGAAGCTGTTCCGCTTGCTGTATCATTCGTCCGTAATCCTCGATACCGACCAGCCCTTCGCAGGGTCCCTCGCATTTCCTGATGTGATAGTCGAGGCAGAGCTTCACTTTTCCTTTCTCGATTGTTTCGCTGTCAAGCCGGTAATCGCAGCTTCTTATCGGGAAAATGCCTCTGATCGTGCGCAACATCATCCTCATGGCCTTGACGTCGGCAAAAGGACCATAGTAGCGCGAACCGTCGCGCCTGATGTTGCGTGTGGGAAAAATCCTGGGGAAGGGTTCGTTGGTGACCACTATCGACGGGTAGCTCTTGTCGTCCTTGAGGCGGATGTTGTAACGGGGGGAATGCTCCTTGATGAGGTTGTTTTCGAGAAGCAGAGCCTCGACCTCGGAATCGGTTACGATGATTTCCAGAGCGTCGATTTTTGATACCAGAGCCTGCTTTTTGGGATCGAACGGCCCGGAATCATGGAAATACGACCTGACGCGCGGACGCAGGCTGCGCGCTTTGCCCACGTATATCACTGCTCCCGCGGCGTTCCGGAATAGATAAACTCCGGGCGCGGCAGGCAGATTCTCGAGCGCCTGTTCTATCCGCTCCGGAATGATTTCGTCCTGCCCGGCGCCTCTATCGTCATTCATGCGATTTCACCCATGTTCTGCGGGATTCGGACGCCGTCATGGTGAGCGACGCGGCGGCGCCGACAGGGCTGTGCAGCCGGAACTTCTATTTCGATTTCTTCTGGCAGATCTCCACCAGAACGCCGTTGGCCGATTTGGGATGCACGAAGGCGACCAGGTAATCGTCGGCGCCTACGCGCGGTGTCTGGTCGATCATGGCCACGCCGGCTTCCTTGAGCCGGGCGATCTCGGAATTTATGTCATCCGATTCGAAGGCGATGTGATGTATGCCCTCACCGCGCTTCTCGATGAAACGCGTGATCGGCGAGTCCTCCGTAATTCCGCAGGTCAATTCGATATTGGTATCGTCCACATGGAAGCTCGATACGTCCACTTTCTGTTCCTCCACTCGCTGGACATGTGACGACGGCATTCCGAGCAGGGATTCGAATACAGTCTGGGCCGATTCCAGGTTCTTCACGGCTACTCCTATGTGGGCAATTCTTTTGATCATTCTCCGGACTCCTGAAAGTTCATAGTCGATGCATCAATAAATTTACGAGTTCATTCCGGCAAATGAAAAGAGGCCGCCCGTTTCGACCTTGGAAATCCCGGGAAGTGCGCTGTATCTTTAAATATTCGAGCGAAATCGTCATGCATGAATACAAAGGAGCTGTACACATCCATTCGATTTTTTCCGACGGCACGGGAGATATTCCGTCCATTGCCAGGGCGGCCTCCGAAGTAGGCCTCGATTTCATAATGCTGACGGACCATAACAACCTGAAGGCGAAAAAGGACGGTTGGGAGGGTGTTCGCGACGGGGTGATGGTGCTTATCGGATATGAGATCAACGACAGGAACGACCGGAATCACTATCTTGCTTTCGGCCTGAATTCCACCGTCGGTTCACGTCTTGCGGCCGAGGAATACGTGCCACGCGTGCGCGAAGCGGGGGGGCTGGGTTTTCTGGCTCATCCGGATGAAAAACGGAGCAGCATGCCCGAGCATCCTCCGTACCCGTGGTCGGCCTGGAATGTCGAAGGTTTCGACGGAATCGAGATCTGGAACCACATGAGCGAATGGATGGAGGGACTTACCTCGGATAACAAGATACAGCGTTTCCTGCACCCTCTTAAATCCATAGTAGCGCCTCCCGTAGAGACTCTGCGGCGATGGGACGACATCTGCCGCAAGCGGCCTGTCACCGCCATCGGGGGAGTCGACGCTCATGCTCATAAAGCCGATGTTTACGGCTTCTTCGATTTGGAGGTTTTTCCTTACAAGGTGATGTTTCGATCCATCCGCACGCATGTGCTGCTCGATGAACCGCTGCACATCGCGGATCCCTCGCGCTTCGAAGAAGAAAAATGGAAAATATACCAGGCGCTCAGGGAAGGAAAATGTTTCGTGGCCAACGCCTATCACGGAGCGGCCGAGGGTTTCGAATTCTTTGCGGTGACAGGCAGAAAGAGGCGCCATCAGGGCTCGACCCTGCCTTTTATCCGAAAGGATGCGATAAGATTGGTGGCCCGCCTGCCGGAACGAGTGCGCGTGCGGCTTCTGCGGAACGGCGATGTGATCGAGGAAACCTCCGACACCAGCGAACTCTCCTGGAAGGTCGCCGAACCCGGCGTTTATCGAGTCGAGGCATGGATGGGAGGCAAAGCCTGGATATTTTCCAATCATATTCGCATAACCGATGAAAACGGACGCTGCTGAGATTGAAGCGGCAGGCGCCGCGCCGCCGCCCGACACCGGCACTTCGAGCGACGCAGGCTGCGCCGCCGGCATTCATTGTTCCGGCGGCGATCCGCCTGAACCGCCGCCACGGGATTTCGACAAACCCCGTTCCAACTGCGGAGTTGTGGGAATCTACGGAGATCCCCAGGCCTCCACTCTGGCCTATTACGGCCTGCACGCGCTGCAGCACAGGGGGCAGGAGGCCTCGGGGATAGTTACCTGCCATCGACCGGGAACGGACGACCCGCGACTCCGCATTTACAAGGGCCCGGGTCTCGTCACCGAGGTGTTTTCGGATCAACGCATCCTGAATGAGATTCTGCCGGGCGACATCGCCATCGGGCACAACCGGTATTCCACGACGGGTTCCGACAACCTCGAGAACATTCAACCGTTCATGGTCACTTATCGCGACGGGCAGTTGGCCGTCGCTCACAACGGCAACCTGACCAACACCCGTTACTTGAGGCGCAGACTGCAGGACGACGGGACCATCTTCCAGACGACGACGGATACCGAAGTATTCCTGCATCTCACCGCGAGAAGTTCGGCCGAGACGCCCGAGGACAGGATCATGGACGCGCTCAACACCGTGGAGGGCGCGTTTTCCCTGGTCATGCTGCACGGCGACACCATGATCGCCGCCCGGGATCCTCACGGATTCAGGCCGCTGTGCCTCGGCAGGCGCGGGACATCATGGATAGTGGTTTCCGAATCCTGCGCGCTGGACATCATGAAGGCTGAGTACGTGCGGGATGTGGAACCCGGTGAAGTCCTGTTTTTCGACCGCCGCACCGAAAGCGCCGGCGAACCCAGGAGACGAATGCTCGACGGAAAACCGGAGCGCTTTCATCATTGCATATTCGAGTACATCTATTTTTCCAGACCCGACTCTTGGGTTTTCGGCGAGAAGGTAGATAAAATCCGAAGGAAACTCGGGAAAGTGCTCGCGGCCGCAGACCCGGTGCGGAGTGAAAGCGAGGATGAACCGGTGGTGATAATGGCGGTTCCGGATTCCAGCAATACCGCCGCCGTCGGTTATGTGCTGTCGAGCAACAGGATGGGATCGCATTCTCGCTTCGAAATCGGGCTCATCCGAAGCCATTACATCGGCAGGACTTTCATACAGCCGGGGCAGGCGAAAAGGGAAATGAAGGTTCGAATGAAATTCAACACGGTGAAAGGCGTGATCGAAGGTCGCAAGGTGGTTGTCATCGACGATTCCATCGTGCGCGGCACGACTAGCAAGCTGTTGATCAGCCTGATTCGCGAAGCGAATCCGGCCGAGATACATGTGAGAATCAGTTCTCCCATGATCATGAATCCCTGTCCGTACGGTATGGATTTTCCCAGCAGGGAGGAACTTGCCGCAGTGCAGTGCGGAGGGGATCTGGATCGCATTCGCAGGGAAATCGGGGCTGATTCTCTGGCGTATCTTTCGCTGGACGCGTTGCTCAGCACGGTAAACCGCGAGGGGCGGCGCGATTACTGCACGGCGTGCTTCAGCGGCGATTATCCGATCAAGCCCGAAGGAAATCTGAACAAGGAAGCGCATGAGCAATAGATCAAGTCAAGGAAACGCCGGGCATCGCTCGCGAACAGCCGGAACTGCGATACGCCGCGCGGTTCTGAGCGCCGCGCTGCTTGCTTCCGCAACGGCCGCTTTCTTCTGCCCGCAGTCCGCCCGCGCGCAATGGGAAGGATCCAGGCGCGTGTTGCTTATGCTTCGCTCGCCCCAGGAATTGCGCGCGGCCGGCGGCTTCGCTTCCGCGTCGCTCGCAAAGGTTGCGGACCGCTGGTCCGCCGTCGCTATCGATCCGCTATTTGCGGCGCCCCATGGCCTCGCGAAAGGAGGACGCGAACTCGACCGGATCGTCATGGTGTCTTTTCCCAACGTTCTCGCGGCGCGGAACGCGGCGACGGAATTCGCGGGCGACCCTCTGGTTGAATACGCCGCCCAGGAGATCCTCATGCGGGTGGACGAAGCGCCCGACGACAGCGCGTGGGCTTCGCAGTGGGGAGCGCAACGCGTCGGTACGAGCGAAGCCTGGACCATGACGAAAGGGGATGCGAAGGTCGTCATCGGAGTCATCGACACCGGGATCGATTTTCTTCATCCGGATCTGAATACTCAGCTATGGGTGAATGCCGCCGAAGACAGGAATGGAAACCGAGCTTTCGAACCATGGCACTTCAGCGAAATCAGAGACGGGCTGTCCGGTGATCTCGACGGCGTTGACGACGACGGCAACGGAACTGTCGATGATGTGATAGGCTATGATTTCACAGACCAGCGGGGTTTCGGAAACGCGGCCGGAGGCGATTACATGGATCCGGATCCGGACGTCACGGACGAGATGGGACACGGCACCAGCGTGAGCGGCATCATCGCGGCAGCGGCCGGCAACGGCATCGGGATAGCGGGCGTAGCTCCCGGCTGCCGGCTCATGACGCTCCGCGCTTTCGATGCCCGGGGAGTAGGAGCGGAGGGCGACGTGGCGCGCGCCCTGATATATGCAGTGGAGAACGGCGCATCGATCGTCAACATGAGCTTCGGGGACGTCCAGTACTCCCGCGTGCTACGCGACGTGGTGCGTTTCGCGTTCGGCCGCGGCGTTGTGATGGTCGCTTCGGCAGGCAATTCCCAGTCCTCCGAACTGCATTATCCGAGCGCCTATGACGAGACCATATCTGTGAGCGCGACCGCTGAAAACGATATTCTTGCCGGATTCTCCAATTACGGCGCTACGATCGACATCGCCGCTCCAGGCGCTGGCATCATTACAACGGAGCGCGGCGGTCATTACGGGGCTTTCAGCGGCACATCGGCCTCCGCGCCTTTCGTCAGCGGCGCGGCGGCGCTGCTGAGATCGCTGCGCCCCGGATTTTCTCCCGAGGACGTGCGGGGAGTTCTGCTGGCCTCGGCGCGCGATCTGGGCGCGCCGGGCTGGGACGACAGGTACGGCGCGGGTTTGCTGGACGTCGCGCGCGCCGCGTCCCTCGACAATCCAAGCATGGTCAAAATCATACACCCGAAGACCGATTTCGGCGTGTCGGGGGACACTCTCGTCATTGTCGGTACGGCGGCCACTCCGACCATGAGCGAATACTCGCTGGAATACGGAATGGGCGCAAATCCGCAGAGGTGGACGCCGATCCTTCCGCCGCGCAGGTCACAGGCGATAAACGACACGCTTCATCTCTGGCACGTCGCCGAACTGCCGGACACCACATACACGATACGACTCGCAGCTCGCAGCGCGGGCGGGTTCTCCATCGAGGATAGAGTGGTGATTCATCTGGATCGCACCCCACCTCGCTTCCTCGGCATAGGCTTAGTGCCGGCCATCGACGGCGCGACTTCAGGCGTCGCCGTCGGCTTCATCGCCGATGAGCCGGTGCTGGGACGTGTTTGGTTTCGAATAAAGGGGAGCGGAGACGCCTGGTCTTCCGCATCCATGGAAGGGGGTACGGTCAACAATCTATTCGTGGGAACCACGCATCAGGCTTTCCTCGGGGAAGGGGTGCTGCTTCCCGGGCGAGTCTACGAGATGTACTTCACTGCGGAAAACCAGGTCGGCCTGCAGAGCGTCGCAATGGACGGCTCGCGGTATTTCGAGGCGAGCACGGGCGCTCGTGTCTCGGAGTTCGGCTTCATGAAGAAGCAGTATTCACTGCCGTCTTCCCGGCTCTTCGCATCGACTCCCGACTTCAATTCCAATGGACGGCCCGAGCTTCTGCTCAACGATTATTCCGACGAGGGGCGCTTCAAGGTTTTGGAGCTCCATCAGAATGCTTTCCTTTCCATCGGAGGCGCCTCGCAGGGAGTTCAATACCCGCGCGGCGTGGGCCGGCTCAAAAGCGGAGAACGCCTGCACCTGCTGACATCCTTCGTCAGACAGGGTTTCATCCATGAGGCGGCGCAACCCGCCGCCGCACCCTCGGATCTCATTTGGGCCGACACGCTGAGCCAGTTCTGGCCTGTCACAATCGCGGACGCGGACGGCAGCGGTCCCGACGAAGTGCTCGCCGTTCTCGATGATTCCACCGTGGGGATATTCCGATTGTCCGAAGACAATCGCCTGACCCGGATCGCGGCTATAGTCAATCCGACGGCCCCGGCCTACGGGTCGCTTCGTAACAGCTTCAACAGTCCTGGCGCCGCCTTGGGCGACCTCAACGGAAACGGAAAGACGGATCTGCTGTTCGGCGACAGCGACGGAGATTTCTTCATCTTCGAGCACGGGGGCGGCAATCAGTTCTTCCCGATCTGGCGATCCGAAAACGATTACACGGACGCGAGCGATCTCGTTTGTATCGGGGATTTCAACGGAGACGGAAAAAAGGAATTCGCCGTGGGATTCAGGACCGGAGAAGATGACGTGATTCCTTTCTGGTATTTCGGCATCTTCAGTCTTGACGCATCGAACCGCGCCACCGAGCTCTGGTCACAGCGTTTCTACGGAGTCGAGCGTTCCGGCCAGTTCGGGGCGTTCGCCCGGATTCAGAACAGCCTCACCGCCGGCAATATCGACGACGATCCGGCCGAGGAACTCGTTATCACGGCATTTCCGGAATTGTACGCGGTGGATTTCGATCGATCGTCATCGTCGTTCAGAACCGCGTTCATGCTTCCGCTGGTCAATACGAACGCGGTCGCGATAGCGGATTTCGACGGCAACGGACTGCCCGAATTCGCGGTCGGAACACGCGACAGCGTTATCTTTTTCGAACGCGACCTGCCGGCCTCCGGACCGGATCCCGTCACTTTCATCGAAACGGCCTATTTGAAGGCGAATTCGATCCGAATATCCTGGCACGCCGCCAAGGCGCCCTCCTTGTACAGGTTGTACAAGGGCCGGACGAAGGAAACGTTGACGTTGTTCGGAACCTTTCCCAGCACTTCGGTGACGGATTTCGATATAAGGATAGGCGAATCCTATATATACGCCGTATCCGCCTGGGATACGACCAAAACTCCTTCCGAAAGTCCGCTGTTGTTCTCGCGTCTCTGCCGCCCTCATGAGCAGGCCCGGCTCGACAGCGCTGTGTACCTGCAGGGCGGGCAGGTCCGCCTCGCCGTATCGCAGGATGTCGGGCCCGCGATTCCGGCCGCATCTTCATTTCTCCTGAATGGCGCCCGCGCGCCCGAGAGCGTAGCCCTGATTAATCCGCGCGCGTTGTTGTTGTCATACGCTTCGATCGCGGACGGGATCCACGGCATACGCGTGACCGGTCTCAGGGATTCCGAGGGAATACCTTTCGACGAGGAGACCTTCGCGGTTTTCGAAGTCCTGAACCACGGCGACGTTCCATGTCATGTCGAGATGGTGGAGTTTCATCCGCCGGACGGATTCTGGGTTTATTTCAGCCGGGCGCTCGACAGCGCTACTTCCTCCGAACCGCGTAATTACGAATTCCAGCCGGGTGGTTTCGCTGCCGCGGCCTCGCCGGATCCGGCCGATCCTCGCAGGGTAAGGGTGACTCCCCCGGGCGGCATGCCTATCGGCGCTCTGGGACGCGAGTATATCCTGAAAGTGCGGAATGTGCGTTGCGCTTCCGGCGGCTCCGTGCCCGACGGCGCGGGCAGCACCGCCGGATTGATACTCAATCGCGAGAATCTGGACGCCATGTTCGTCTATCCGAATCCCCTCCGCGCAAGCGACGGCCAGTCTTTCGTCACATTCGCCAACCTCACTCCGAGGGCCACAATACGGATCTATTCGGTGGCAGGGGAATTCATCCGGGAGATCACCGAGACCGACGGGAACGGCGGAGTCGAGTGGCGCCTGGACGACGAATGGGGAAACAGGATCCCGGGAGGCGTATATATTTTCCACGCCGTGGGGAGGGATGCGGAGGGAAATGAAATTGGACGCCGCACAGGCAAGTTCGCGATCGCATTGTGAAAAGAATGGATCTATCGAGGAAAACTGCTGTGGTACGTACTTTTCCGTATTCCAAACCGGGAAGCTGCCGTGACTAAAACCGCGGATCGGACGCGGGGTCCGGCCGGAGTGCTGACGGTTTCCAACGGCTTGAGCTTGTTGCGCCTCTTGCTGACCATACCTCTGCTCCTCGCTTTCAAAAATCCTTGGAACAACCGCTTGCTCATACTCGCAATCGGTCTGTCGGCATATATCTCCGATCTGCTCGATGGTTTCATCGCCCGGAGATTCGGGCAGGAGAGCGCCTTCGGAAGGATAATTGATCCGCTCGCGGACAAGGTGTTCGTCACGGGGGCTGCTATAGGCCTCCTCACAAGCGGACTTCTGCCGCTCTGGTTTGTTATCGTAGTGATCTCAAGGGATGTTCTTATCTTCCTGGGCGGCATTTACGTGAAATTGAGAACCGGTCTGCTCGTGCAGAGCAATTTCACGGGGAAAGCCGCCGTGGTCTCCATCGGCCTTGTAATGGGCCTCGCGCTTTTCGGTTCCACCGTGCCGTCAATCGCCTTCAACGTGCTTCTGATATCGAGCCTTGCATTGCTGACGGCCTCTTTTTTCAGCTACGCGCGAAGATTCGCTGCCATCATACGTAAAAAGAAATAAGAAACCACGAAAATAATCATGGGCTTTCTGGACGCATTAAAAATCACACGACTCAAAGAGGGGCTGGCGAAAACACGCGAAGACGTGATGCGCAAAGTGAACCGCATCATATCCGCAAAGCGGAAGATCGACGATTCCCTTCTGGATGAAATCGAGGAGACCTTGATACTCGGAGATGTCGGCGTATCGGCCACTTCCCGCATCGTGGACAGTCTCAGGGAGAGGGTAAAAAAAGAGCGCTACGAGGATTCCGGCGAGCTTCTCGGACTGCTGCGCGAGGAAGTATCCAAGCTCATGAAAACCCATGAAGTTCGCACGGATGGAGCGGCCATAGAGCTTCCCGAAGGTCCCAGGCCCTTCGTTATCATGGTGGTCGGTGTAAACGGCGTCGGAAAGACCACCACCATCGGCAAACTGGCCTGGAATTACCGCTCTGCCGGCAAAAAGGTTGTGATAGGCGCTGCGGACACTTTCAGGGCGGCGGCCAACGAGCAGCTCGAAATCTGGGCTGAAAGAGCGCAGGTGGATATAGTCCAGCAGAAGCACGGATCGGACCCCGGCGCCGTCGCCTACGATTCACTGCAATCGGCCATCGCTAAAGGCGCCGAGGTCGTCATTATTGACACGGCGGGACGCCTGCATACCAAAACCAACCTGATGGAGGAATTGAAGAAAATCCGCCGGGTTCTCAAAAAATTGATGCCCGAAGCGCCGCAGGAGGTGTTGCTGGCACTCGATGCCACAACTGGTCAGAATGCTGTACAACAGGCCAGACAGTTCGACGAAGCCGTCGGTTTGACCGGCCTGGTCGTCACGAAACTGGACGGAACCGCGAAGGGCGGCGTGGTCATCGGCGTCAGCAGCGAACTGGGCATCCCGATCAAATATATCGGCGTGGGAGAAAAGATAGACGACTTGCAGGTATTCGACAGGGACGCGTTCATCGAAGCCCTGTTCGGATCGATCGCTTCGGATATGGACAGGCCGGATGAACGCTGAAAGCGATTGCAGGATCCGCCGTCTGCCGGTCTTCGTCGCAAACCAGATCGCGGCGGGGGAGGTCGTGCAGAGACCGGAATCGGTGGTGAAGGAATTGGTCGAAAATGCCATAGACGCCGGCGCCTCGCACGTGACCGTGATCGTTTCCGGCGCCGGCAAATCCCTCATCCAGGTGACGGATGACGGGGAAGGCATGAGCCACCAGGACGCGCTCCTGGCCTTTGAGCGGCATGCCACGAGCAAGATCGGAGAAGCGTCCGACCTGGAACGCATCATCACTCTCGGCTTCCGCGGTGAAGCGCTGCCGTCTATCGCTTCGATCGCCAAGGTGGAACTCAGAACCAGGACGGCCTCCGCTGAAATGGCCTCGCTTGTGCGCATCGAAGGAGGCAACCTCGAAGAACACACCTTCACGGCCGGGGATACCGGCACGAGCGTGAGTGTCAGGAACCTGTTCTTCAACACTCCGGCGCGAAGGCAGTTTCTGAAGTCCGACAGCACCGAATTCCGCCATATCGCCGATACGGTGCAGAGATACATATTGTCTTATCCCGATTTGCGGATCACCTTGATCGCCGACGGGAATCGTATATACGACGTGCCGCCCGGCGTCCCTGCCGGAAGACTGTCGGCGGTTCTTGGCGAAAGAGCGGCTTCCGCGTTGCTCGAAGTTCGGGAAGAAACCGATCTGATCACCGTGAGCGGATACATCGGACGGCCTGACTTCGCGAGAAAAACGAGAGGAGAGCAGTACCTTTTCGTCAACGGGAGATTTGTGGTCAACCGTCTCATCAATCACGCTGTGGTGAGCGCTTACGAGAATATGGTGCAACAGGGGGAGTTCCCTGCGTACGTGCTTTTCCTGAACATAAACCCGAAGGAAGTGGACGTGAACGTGCACCCGTCCAAACTCGAGGTGAAATTCAGCAACGAGCGGCACATTTACACGATGATTAACGCCGTCGTCCGCCGCAGCCTTTACGGATCGGACATATCTCCGGCCATGGGCTTCCGCGACTCAGACTCGCGCGACGCCACCGCGCGAACGCGCACGTTTCCGCCGGAAACCGACGCCGGAAGTTCCGGCTCGAGGCCCGAGTCCGGCGCAGTATGGAAGCAGGGCGGAGAGGCCCGTGCCGGCGGCTCCGTGGACCCCGCGTACATCGACGATCTTTTTCAGTCCCTCGGTCTGAACGAAAATCCGACAGCGCAGAACCAAGGGATGGATTCGGACCGGATGGTGCTTTTACCCAGCGAGAAGCCTGTCTCCGACACGCAGTTCCTGTGGCAGCTCCACAACAAGTATATTTTCACGCCGATAAAAAGCGGATTGATGATAATAGACCAGCACGTGGCGCACGAGCGGATTCTGTACGAAAAAGCCCTGGACGCTCTCGCTCATGCAGCACCGTTTTCACAACAGCTCCTGTTTCCGCACGCCACGCTTGTCCAACCCGGGGATTTTACTCTGCTCGCCGAGATATCCGGTGATCTGGAGCGCCTCGGTTTCGTTTTGCGTCTCGCGCCGCCTCGAAAGGTGACGGTCGAAGCGGTTCCGCAGGATGTCCGCATCGGCATGGAAGAACGAATCCTCGAGGAACTGCTCGACCAATACAAGGAATACCAGGCCTCGGGAATCACGGATTCGCGGCATGCCGTCGCCGCCTCGTACGCATGCCGCGCCGCGATCAAGACCGGGGAAAAACTCAGTCCTCCGGAGATGCAGATACTGATCGACAAGCTTTTCGCGACATCCAATCCCTTTGTCTGTCCCCACGGCAGGCCGGTAATCATACGCCTGTCTCTCGAGGAACTGGATCGGCGTTTCGGGAGAACATGAACCGTGCCCGGAAAAAATAAGAATGAAGAACGGTCCCGCGAGTGCTCTTGCGCGCGGCTTGTGGAAGAGCAAGCGGGGAAAGCGACAATCGCCGGCGACAGCGACGCCCTTTATCGAATCGCCCTGACGGAACTCGAACGGGATACTTTCCTGAAAGCGCTTCTGGGCGCCCTGCGTGAAATCGATGAACTCGATGAATCAGAGGAAGTCCGGGACGCGCAGTGCCCGCCGGAACGCTGAAGAGCTCCGGTATGTTTAATTGCGGCAGCCGCACGGCCCACCGGCTATGGATTCGCCTGGAAATCATTCATATCTTGACACTTCAGCATCGACCTGGTTTTCTCACGAAACGGCGCGCAAATGGAAAACATAATCTATACTCCGAAGAATAAAATCCGTTTTGTAACTGCTGCGGCGCTCTTCGACGGACACGACGTCAGCATCAATATCATGCGGCGAATTCTGCAGGCCGGAGGCGCGGAAGTCATTCATCTGGGTCATAACAGAGCCGTCGCCGAAATTGTCGATGCCGCGGTTCAGGAGAATGCGCAAGGCATCGCCGTTTCTTCCTATCAGGGCGGCCATCTGGAGTTTCTCAAGTACATGAAGGATCTTCTGATGGAACGCGGCGCCGGGCATGTGAAAATCTTCGCGGGCGGAGGAGGGGTGATCGTTCCGGAAGAAATCGAGGAGTTGCACCGTTACGGCATCGACAGGGTGTTCTCGCCTCAGGACGGCCGCGAACTCGGTCTGGAGGGGATGATCAACATCATGCTGGAGTCCTGCGATTTTTCCGTCGGGGCGAATGATGAAATCACGGTCGAGAACGGCCGTCTTAAAGCGCGGGGCAGGGACGCCGAAATCGTCGGCGCGGCTTTCCGATCAGATCCTCTGCTGTTCTCCAGGGCCTTGTCGGTGGTGGAGGAGAATCCATCGGAGCTTGCGGATCCTGCGCACCTGCCCGACGTTCCTGTCATCGGGATCACCGGCACCGGAGGCGCCGGAAAATCCTCGCTCACCGATGAACTCGCGAGACGCTTCCTGACGGCGTTCCCTGACCTGACGATCGCCATACTCTCGGTGGATCCGTCCAGGCGCCGCACCGGAGGCGCTCTGCTGGGGGATCGCATACGCATGAATTCGGTCTCTACGGTCGATCCGAGGGGACACGAACGCGTTTTCATGCGATCCTTCGCCACTCGCGCCGCTAACACCGCCACTTCGGCCGCACTGCGCCGCGCCGTCGATCTGTGCAAAATCGCCGGATACGGACTGGTGATCGTGGAGACCGCGGGTATCGGACAATCCGATTCCGCGATTGTGGACGTAACCGACGTCTCCATGTACGTGATGACGCCGGAATACGGAGCGCAGACGCAGCTCGAGAAAATCGACATGCTGGATCTGGCCGATATAGTGGTTCTGAACAAGTTCGAGAAAAGAGGCGCGGAGGACGCGCTTCGCGACATACGGAAGCAAGTCAGGCGGAACCGCGGCCTATGGAGCGCCGCAGACGAAGAAATACCAGTGTTCGCCACCATCGCGAGTCAATTCAACGACAGGGGGACAAATCGTCTCTTCCATGAACTCGTGCGCGCGGTGAACAAGAAAACCGGCCGGAATTGGCAAACGGACATCGGACGAGCAAGTCAGTTGCCGGACAAGGCGGCTGTCATCCCTCCCGAGCGCGCGCGCTATCTGTCTGAGATCGCCGAAACGCTGCAAGAGTATAAAGGATGGGCGGCTGAACAGAGCCGCTGTGCGCGCAAATGGCAGCAGCTTGAAGGAGCGAAACAGACTCTGCTCGAAGCCGCCATGAAAAACGAACTTCGAATATCAGGGGAAAGGGGAGTTGTCGAAATCGGCCCGGGAGATGCCGAAACGACGGCGGAACTGCTGTCCGCTCTCGACGCGCAGATCGCGCATTTCCGGTCCCTGGTGACTCCCGAAAATCGAGCGCTGCTGGAACAGTGGGAAGAAGCGGCGGAGGCCTACCGCCGAGAAAGACTCGTGACGAAAGCGCGCGACCGCGAAATCGTGACCGAACTTTACAAGACGAGTTTGTCGGGAACGAAGATCCCGAAAGTGTCGCTTCCGGCCTATTCCGACCGCGGCGACATTCTGCATTGGATACTGCTCGAGAATGTGCCCGGCGCTTTCCCCTATACAGCCGGCGTCTTCCCATTCAAACGCGAAAACGAGGATCCCACGAGGATGTTCGCCGGAGAGGGCGCCCCGGAACGCACCAATCGCAGATTTCATTACCTGTCCGAAGGCCAACCGGCCGTGCGGCTCTCAACCGCCTTCGATTCCGTGACGCTCTACGGCGAAGATCCCCACGAGCGTCCAGATATTTACGGCAAGATCGGGAATTCAGGCGTCGCCGTTTGCACGCTCGACGACATGAAGAAACTCTATTGCGGCTTCGATCTCTGCTCCCAGTCGACCTCGGTCTCGATGACGATCAACGGGCCGGCGCCCATGATTCTCGCGATGTTCATGAACACCGCGATCGATCAGCAAGTGGAGAAATGGCTGGCGCTGAACGGGAAATTCCACGCGGCCTGGAAAGCGATAGACGAGCGTTTCGCAGCCCTCGGAATGCGGAGGCCCGTATACACGGGCGCTCCCGAGTCCGACGCATTGGCCTCCGAATTGGCCGATCCCGAGCAGTTCGCCGAGGGCTCGAAAGTGCGCCGATATTTCGGGCTCGGCACGCTCGGCGCCGACGGCGCCTTCCTTGTGGATCGGGGAATTATTCCGCGGGCGGAATACGACCGGATATCCGCCGCGGTCATGTCGACTGTCCGCGGCACCGTGCAGGCGGACATCCTGAAAGAGGATCAGGCGCAGAACACCTGCATCTTTTCAACCGAGTTCGCCTTGCGGATGATGGGCGACATTCAGGAAAACTTCGTGCGGAACAAGGTGCGGAACTACTATTCGGTGTCCATTTCCGGCTACCATATTGCGGAAGCCGGCGCGAATCCGATCACCCAGCTCGCCTTCACCCTGGCGAACGGTTTCACGTACGTCGAGTATTACCTTTCGAGAGGCATGGAGATAGACGATTTCGCGCCCAATCTGTCATTTTTCTTCTCCAACGGAATCGATGTGGAGTACTCGGTGATAGGACGGGTCGCGAGGCGGATCTGGTCGGTGGCGATTAAAAAACTGTACGGGGGCAGTGAACGGTCGCAGAAGCTCAAGTACCATATCCAAACCAGCGGCAGATCCCTGCACGCCATGGAAATCGATTTCAACGACATCAGGACCACGCTTCAGGCCCTCTACGCCATATACGACAACTGCAATTCCCTGCACACCAACGCCTACGACGAAGCCATCACAACTCCCACGGAGGAAAGCGTGCGCCGGGCTCTGGCGATTCAACTCATCATCAACAGGGAACTCGGACTGGCAATGAACGAAAATCCATTGCAGGGCGCTTTCATTATAGAGGAACTGACGGAACTTGTAGAGGAGGCGGTGCTGTCCGAATTCCGTCGCATCTCGGACCGCGGAGGCGTGCTCGGCGCTATGGAGACCATGTACCAGCGTGGCAAGATCCAGGAGGAATCTCTACATTATGAACACCTCAAGCACAGCGGCGAGCTTCCGCTTATAGGCGTCAACACCTTCCTCAGGCCCGCGCACCTGTCTGCCCGTGAATCGCAGCCCACCGAGCTGATACGTTCGACCGAGGAGGAAAAGCTTCAACAGATCTCCAATCTGCGCGCTTTTCAGCGCCGCAGCGAGAGCCGCAACGCGGAGGCGGTTTCAGCGGTACAAAAAGCGGCTCAATCGCGCGAAAACATTTTCGATGCCTTGCTGCACGCCGTGCGCCATGCCTCGCTTGGCCAACTCTCGGCTGCGCTGTACTCGGTCGGCGGTCAGTATCGGCGAAGCATGTAGCGCTGCCGGCCGCGGGCAGGGAAGTGAACAGGCCCTGCGACGTCAGGTGGCCTCGGAGGCGGTTCCGCTCTCCGCCGCAGCGTTCGAACAGATCCCGGCTATCTCCCGGAGGACGGCTTCCAACTGTTCCTGTGTCTCGATCCCCCGTATGCTCAGCGTCAACCGCTGCGCATCCTGCTCGAGTTTCATCCTGTCCTTTTCCGACATTATCCATCGGACCAAGGCCGGGAAATGAATTTCGAAAAACGTGTTGTCGCTTTCCGGCGGCATGGTCAGCAGCAGGAGAGGCGTTTGCAGCTTGACTCCGGCAAGACGAATACGCGACGCCAGAAGGCGCAGACGTATAACATGCAGAAGCTGTTCCGCCTCGCTCGGCATGCGGCCGAAACGGTCGCTGATCTCATCGGCGATCGCGGACACCTCGTTGTCGCTTCCGGCACTGTACAGGCGCTTGTAAAGGTCGAACCGCTCGGCCGAGTGCTCGACGTAGGATTGGGGAAGATAGGCGTCCAGTCCCAGTTCCATCAGTACATCGGGGCTGGCGCGTTGCGTCGCCACCGGCTGTCCGGCGAAAAGTTCGCTGAATTCCTCGGATTTCAACTCGCCCACCGCGTCTTCGATGGTGGACAGATAGAGCTCGAAGCCGATGTCCGCAATGAAACCGCTCTGTTCGGCGCCCAGCAGATTTCCCGCGCCCCGGATTTCCATGTCCCTCAAGGCCAGGTGAAATCCCGATCCGAGTTCGGTGAATTCCTCGACCGCCTGAAGGCGTTTCAGCGCGTCCCTGCTGAGCTTGGCAGGCGGCGGCACGATCAGGTACGCATAGGCCTGAATGTTCGAGCGGCCGACCCTTCCGCGCAATTGATACAACTCGGCGAGGCCGAAACGGTCGGCGCGATTGATGATGATCGTGTTCGCGTTCGGGATGTCAAGCCCGGACTCGATTATTTTCGTGGTAACGAGAACGTCAATGCGTTTCTCCATGAAGCGCAGCATCACACGCTCGAGCTCCGAGCCGGTCATGCGTCCGTGAGCGATTCCGATGCGCGCCGAGGCCACCGTCGATCTTACTCCGCCTGCCAGCTTCTCGAGGTCGCCGATGCGGTCCGTCACGAAGTAGACCTGCCCGCCTCTTTCCAATTCGCGATTTATGGCCTCGGCGATGACGTCCTTGTCAAACGGGATGATCTCGGTTTCGATGGGAAGCCGGTTCGGAGGGGGCGTCTCTATCACGGATAAATCCCTGGCGCCCAGCAGCGAGAAATTCAACGTCCGCGGAATCGGAGTGGCCGTGAGCGATATCGTGTCCACGTGCTCGCGCTTGCGCTTGAGCTTCTCTTTGGCGGTAACTCCGAATCTATGCTCCTCGTCGATGATCAAGAGGCCGAGGTCGCGGAATTCCACGTCTTCGCTTAAAAGCCTGTGTGTTCCTATGATTATGTCAACCCCGCCCTCCCGCAGGCGCGACAGCAGTTCTTTCTGTTCCGCCTTCGTCTTGAAACGCGAGAGCGATTCCATCTGCACCGAATAGCGCAGGAGCCGGTCCTGGAAAGTGTTCAGATGCTGTTGAGCGAGTATGGTGGTCGGGGCTAGCACGGCCACCTGTTTTCCGTCCAGAACCGCCTTGAATGCCGCTCGCACTGCCACCTCTGTTTTCCCGTAACCTACATCGCCGCAAACCAGTCGATCCATGGGGCGCAGCGCTTCCATGTCTTTCTTGACGTCCTGCGTGGCCTGATGCTGATCCGGCGTGTCTTCGTACAAGAAGGAGGCTTCCATCTCCTTCTGCCATTGGGTGTCCTGCGAAAACGAAAAGCCCTGAGCCGCGGCGCGGCGCGCGTAGAGCTGTATCAGATCCCTCGCGATGTCCTTTAGACGTCTCCTGGTTTTTTCCTTCAACCTGTCCCACTCGCCGGTTCCCAGCCGCGAGAGCGCCGGCGCGGCGCCTTCTTCGGAGGAGTATTTCTGCAGCCGGTTGATCCAGGCGAGATTCACGTACAGTATGTCGTCGTTGGCGTACAGCAGTTTCGCGGTTTCCTGAAGACCGCCGTTTACGTTGATCGTCTGAAGTCCGAGGAATTTTCCGATACCCTTGTCCACGTGCACCACGTAGTCGCCCTGCTTCAACTGCCTGAGTTCCCGCAGCGACATGCCGCGCAATCCCTTCCGTGTGTTCTTCTGTATGCGGCGCCTGTTGAACACCTGATGCTCGGTTATTACGCCGAATCCCGCATCGGGCAGCACGAAACCGGAGGATACCGGGCAGTGGACGACTATCCATTCCGCCGGCACAGGATCATCTTCTCCGCCACCGTCCGCAAGCAGATCTTCCAGGCGCCTGGCCTGTCTGACAGAATCGGCAGCAATCCAGGCCTTAATGCCTTTGTCTTCCCATTCGTCAAGGACTTTGCGGAGTATCGCGACCGATCCGTTGCAGGCGGGCTGAGGCAGGGCGCCAGCATCGATCGAGCCGGTCCGCATGGACTTGACGGCCGGTATGCGGAATGTCGAAAAAATCTCATACGCCGTTTTCAGATCTTCCTGAAATCCTCGGCTTTCGGCTTCGTTTTCTATCACCTCCGCGTCAACTAGAAACAGGACTGTGTCGTTTGAAAGATGATCGAGCAGGGATTGCGGCGCATCCTGTGTCGTGTCCTCGAAATACAGCGATGTCAGGAAGCTGGTGGATTCCAGTTTGCCGATGGATCTCTGGCTCAATGGATCGAATTCCCTTATGGATTCTACGATATCCCCGTAAAACTCGATTCTGAGCGGACTGCCGAAACCAACGGGAAAAACGTCAAGTATGCCGCCCCTCAGAGCGAATTCACCCGTGGCGCCGACGAATTCGTTGCGCTCATACCCTCCCAGGGACAGGCGCGCCGCCAGTGACTCAGGAGGAAGCGATTGCATCTCCTCCACTCGCACCACGTTTCGCAGCAACTCGCGCTTTCCGGGCAGCTTCGAGAATGCGCTTGCGGCATCCGCAATTATCAGCCCTCCGTTCCGTTCGGATATTGCGCGAAGGACGTCGGCCGACTCCGCGCTCCTGTCGTCCGGTATGCCGGGCGCATGCCGCTTGCCGCCCACGTACTCTCCGAAAAATCCGACCTGCTTTTCGGGCAGCACGAGCAATGCGTCGTTCCAGACGTCGCGGGCCGTCTCGGAATCGCCGCATATCACCGCGACCGGCTTGCCGCTCCTCTCCGCGTAAATCCCCGCGAGCAATCCTTTCATCGCGCCTGCCAGTCCGTATAAAGCCGCCGGGTCGCCCGCTTCCGGCGTCGTTCGCAGAATGCGGCTGACGGCCGCCGCGTTGATCAACGCGTCGAGAAAGGGGAGACGGATCGAATTACCGGAGTTTCCGCTACCGTTCGCCTCGATTGCGCTCGGAAGGGATTTCGATCTGTCGCTCATTCCCGGTTTCGGCTGCCGGGGCAGAGTTCACGCAGGTAGTCGTATGTGTAAATGCCCGAAGAATGGCCGTCTTTCCAGTGCAACTGTACCGCGTATCGACCCACCGGTGTAACAGCCTCGAGAGCGAGAGCGTCTCGCGTGTACAGCGGTATGTATGATGCGGCTTGTCGCTCGGCTTCAGCACGGCATTCGGCGCATGGACAATTTCGTCGCAGATGCGACGGCGGATACACACAGATCATTCCATCAGTCCAGGTTACGTGAAGAGCGCCTCCGTCTGCGGACCGGATTTTTACGGGTGTCATGAAAAAGTTCTCTGCTTGGCCGGTTTCTCGAGGAGCAGAATACGCGGCGGGATGGAAGAAATACGCCTGCCCGCGGAAGATACTTTGCCTTTATCTTCGGACTCGTCTAATTTGCAATGTATTCCGTCGGGAGGCTTTCATCATACAAATTTCGGCATCAATGCATTTCCTGGAAAAATTAGACGGCGCAACGAAGAAAAACAAAAGTCTGGTCTGTATTGGTCTGGATACGGATCCGGCAAAACTGCCCGCGGCGGTCGGATTGGCCGACAATCCTGTACTGGAATTCAACCGGAGGATCATCGAGGCCACATCGGATCTGGTCCAGTCATATAAACTCAATCTTGCATTCTACGAAGCCCTCGGCTCTATCGGTTATGAAACCATACGTGGAACATTGAGCGCAATTCCGACCGGAATTCTCGCAATCGGAGACGGAAAACGCGGGGATATCGGCAACACCTCAGGCATGTATGCCAAAGCTCTTTTCGAGGATATGGGCTTCGATGCCGTCACAGTGGCGCCTTACATGGGTTCCGATTCGGTGAAACCGTTTTTGAATTTCGCCGACAGGGGCGTGTTCGTTTTAACCTTGACCTCGAATCCCGGCTCAAGGGACTTTCAGTATCTAGAACACGAAGGAGCGCCTTTGTACAAACGGGTTTTGGAAAGAGTTCTCACCTGGAATGGGAACCGCAACATCGGCCTCGTGGTGGGCGCCACTCACCCGGACGAACTGGCCGAAGTTCGTCGTGTTTCCGGAGACGTGCCCATACTTGTTCCCGGACTCGGAGCGCAAGGGGGCGACCTCGAGAAGTCGGTCAGGGCAGCTGTCACAAGCGAGGGACACAGAGCGTTGTTCAACTCCAGCAGAGCGGTGTTGTACGCATCGAACGGCCCTGATTTCGCGGATAAGGCCCGCAGTGCCGCGATCGAATTCAGAGCCGCGGTAAACGAGAACCTGCCGCGTCCCGCCTGACGCGATAATCGGACTCTCCTCTCAATGACTTTTTCCTCCTCAGAGTTCAACCATCTTTCTCCGGTTTCGGACGGCTTTTAATGCGAGCACTGTACATCGACACCGTTTCCGGTATCAGCGGCGACATGCTTCTGGCCGCTTTCGTCGACTCGGGAACCCCGCTGGAAGCCGTAACGGCGGAGCTTCAAAAGCTTCCTCTGAACGGCTGCCGGATTACTGCATCGCGCGTCGGCAGAAACTCCGTCTCGGCCACGAGGATTGAAATAGAGACGAACAACTCCGATAATATCACGGAAAGCTCGGCCTCCCTTTCGAACGGGAACGGATCTCTGCCGGAGCATGGGCTGGAAGGCGGCGGCGCCGCGGCTCACGAGCACCGCGGGTATTTGGAGATCCTTGGAATGATCGACCGCGCGGGACTCGCGCCGGGGACTGCGGCTCGCGCCGTGGCGGTGTTTCGCAGGATCGGAGAGGCGGAAGCCAAAATTCACGGAAGAACTCTCGACGAGGTGCGCTTTCACGAAATCGGAGCGGCCGACTCGATTCTCGACATATCCGGAATCGCCGTATGCATGGAAATCGAGGGCATCGAGCGGGTATATTCAGGCGCCGTGCCTGTCGGCTCGGGAGGACTCGTCCACACGCGTCACGGCCTCCTGCCTGTCCCAGCGCCGGCAACTCTCGAAATACTCCGCGGTTATCCGATACGGTTTGCCGACGTTCCCGAAGAGATCGTCACGCCCACGGGAGCGGCGGTGCTCGCGGCTTTGTCGCGAGGCCTTCCGCCTGCGGATGTGGAATTCCTTCCCGAAAGAATCGGATACGGCGCAGGAAGCAAGGTCGTGCCGGGCCTTCCCAACTTCCTGCGAATTGTCATTGGGAACATCTGATATGGCTCTGGATTCAATAATGAAATCCGGCGCATCACCGGTCGTATGGAGGAGAAGGACTTTCCCTCTTGTGCTCGCCTTCGCATTGCTGTCGGCGGGAATCTCGGCCATGGCGCAGGAAATGCGAGATCTGCAGGTTTCACAGATCCCTGAAGAACTCAGGGAAGAACTGATGAACGATTATTTCGAGGACAACTCCATTATATCCATTCTGTGGGAACGCTATCAGGTCGGAGTTATCCTCGTCCTGAGCCTGCTGGCTCTCTCGGTTATCGGCATCCGCAATTACGCCCGCAATCTGGCGAGGCAGGAAGCCCGCCTCTTCGACACGTTCCAGTCGAACGCCATACTGATCTTCGACAGGGTGGCCCGCGCCCGTATGCTCAATCGCGCAGCCCGGCAGCTTCTCGGACTCGACGATTTCGTGCCGATGGAGGAAGAGTACACCTTTTATCTGAAGAATGCGCCGACTGCGGAAATCCGCTCCATACTCGAGGAAGTCAGACGGTCGCATCAGCCCACGGAACGCGAGGTGATATTCAACGCTGCGAAAATGATGAAGACCATTGTCGTGAAATGCTATCCCCTGTTTACCGAGAGCAGGCGGCTCGACGGCTTCGTTCTCATGATAGCCGATATAACCGAAGCCATCGAGCAGGACAGGCGCGTCAACTGGTCGGGCGTGGCCCAGCATGTTGCCCACAAGGCAAAAACGCCTCTGTCCACTATAACACTCACGGCGCAGCATCTCGAGATGGTGCTGAGCGAGATGGAAATACAACCCTCGCCCGAGGTCGGCAAGTTCCTCGACCGCATCGTGAACGAATCCCGCAAACTCAACGAGATCGTGCACAATCTCACGCGCCTTGCCAACAAGGAACAACTCAACCTGCTCCCGAACGATGTCAACATGCTCCTTCAAAGCATCGCCGACGATTACAGGGGCAAGGTCAGCAGGAATGTGGAAATCCGCACGGCTCTGCACCGGACTCTGCCGCGCGTCGGCATCGACATCGCGCATTTCCCAGAGTGCGTCCAAAATCTCCTGGATAACGCCGTGCGAGCCATAGGCCCTCGCGATGGACGCATCATCATCACCACCGCTCTCGGCCAGTGGATAGACCGGCCGGGCGAATACGTCGAAATCACCATTTCAGACACAGGCGTCGGCATGGACGACGATGTGAAAAAAAGCATATTCCGTCCATTTTCCACTCACAGCCATGGCGGAACCGGCCTCGGCCTGGTGATCGTGCAAAAGATCGTCCAGGAACACAACGGCGAAATATCATTCAACAGCACACCCGGGATCGGTACTACATTTCAGATCAGACTACCCGTTATAACCTTCTGACCGACATGAACGACAAACCCACTATTCTGATCGTGGACGACGAAGAAGCGTTCTGCATGAGCGTCGCCGATATTCTGCAGCACATGGGGCATCGCACCGTTATCAAGACGAATCCGGTGGAGGCGCTCGAATACCTGCAAGTCCAAACCGTGGACCTGATACTTCTGGATATACTGATGGACGAGATGAACGGCCTGGAAGTTCTGGGCAGCGTCGTCCGGAATTGGCCTGAAATTCCCGTCATAATGATCACCGGACAGGCCTACTCCGTGCCGGTGGCTCTTGAAGCCGCAAAAAAGGGTTCCTTCCGTTTCCTGCCCAAGCCGATCGACCTCGTCACTCTCAAGGAATCCGTCAGGGAAGCGCTCGAAACCGGGGTCGCAGATGTCGATACAGGGCGTTTCGACGGAATAATGCGGGAGCTCGGCATGGTCAGCCAGAGCCCGCAGATACACAGAATTCTCGCGATGGCCGAGAAAGTCGCCGCAACGACCGTTCCGGTTTTGATCACCGGAGAGAGCGGCGTCGGCAAGGAGGTGATCGCGCGCGCGATTCATCTGATGAGTCCCAGACGCGACAAGCAATTCGTCGGTCTGGATTGCGGCACCTTGACCGAGACTCTTCTCGAATCGGAACTCTTCGGGCATGTCAAAGGCGCTTTTACAGGCGCCACGGCCGACAAGAAAGGCCTTTTTGAAACTGCTGAAGGCGGCACGATCCTGTTGGACGAGATTGCGAACACGTCCATACAGTTCCAGCAGAAACTTCTGTATGTGCTCAACAACTGCAAGGTCCGCCGCGTCGGCGATACCAAGGAGCGCGAAGTCGATGCCCGGGTCATCAGCGCCACCAATAAAAACCTGACGGCGAGCATAGCCGCCGGCGAGTTCCGGGAGGATCTGTACTACCGTCTCAACAAGTACGACATACACATACCTCCGCTCAGGGAAAGGCAGGAAGACATACCGGTGCTGGCAAGGCATCTTTTGGCGAAGGCCTGCGCGGATCATAAACTCGACATGCACTACTTCTCTCCGGCTGCTCTGGAGCTTCTACAGAAACAGGACTGGCGAGGAAATGTGCGCGAACTCGACAGCGTCGTTACCAAACTCGCGATTTTCGCTGAAGCCGAGGAAATCGATGTCCACACTGTGGCACATGCGCTGTCGGCGGAGCACAAGAGCCATACGGTTTACGTTCGCGATACCAGGCCTTTGATGGATCAGGTGGAAGAATTCGAAAAGCAGCTGATGATACAGGCCCTCCTTGCGAACAACGGCAATCAAACCCGGGCCGCCGAACAGTTGGGTGTCGAACGCACGAACTTCGTCAAGAAGATGCGCAAACACGGGCTTCAGAAGGAGGATTTCGCCTGATTCCGGATCGCGCCCGCATCAGCCAAGGCTCGGAAAGCGCCGGTCGCCAAGTTTGCCGGTCGACTCCATTCGATATTTGTATTTTCGAGCGGCAATTGATAAATTGAATTGTTGCGTTCGAATACCGCGGGAGTAGCTCAGTTGGTAGAGCGCAACCTTGCCAAGGTTGATGTCGCGGGTTCAAGTCCCGTCTCCCGCTCGAAGCCCCGGAGAAGTCCGGGGCTCATCATTTGTGGGGAATGAAGATTTTCCGCGTTGCGTCAAAACGGAATTCCGCCGGCGGAATTCCTTGCCCGCTCCCTGAAACGGCTCCAGTAAATATCGGCCGGTTTGACGAGGAGAAGCGTCATAGCCGCGAAAACCGCCCCGGCCAGGAGATCTATTACGTAATGATATCTAAGATATACCGTGGCGATGACCAGCAGACTGCCGTTGACGCCCAAAAACCACCGCATGCGCGACCGGTGCCTGAAAGCGAGCAGCATGACGAGAAGAGTCATCTGCGTGTGTCCGCTGGGGAAGCAGTCGCGCTGCACATGGCGCTCGGGGTTTTCGGTGCCGGCCGGTATCGATTCTCCCGTGTTCACATATTCCCTGAGATATTCGGTCAGGAAGAGGCCGGGAAGTTCGCTGTTTGTGCTGGCGAAATCGTGCAGGGTGAACCTGGGACCGATCGCGGGCACGGCGGCGTAGCCGATGTAGGAAAGGTAAAAACCGGTGATGATGGTAAGAAACACCAGCTTGAATGCGCGCATGTCCTTTTTCAGGAAAAGATCCACTCCGAGTATGATCCAGAGCAGATAAAACGAAGCGTATGATATTTGCAGGAGTTCAGTAAGAATCGGGACGCTGAACTGATGAAGCCACTGCGTCGGGTGAAGCCCGAAAATCCAGTGATCGATCGTTATCAGAATCGCGTCCTTGTCGAAGGGATTGATCGCGGGCACGAGATAGTACATCTGCTTGAAAGCGATGGGTATGCACAGCGTCATGTAGAAACCGTGCATCAGTCTCCAGATCCGCGATCTCGCGGAGGAATATTGCGCGAGCAGGAAGATCGCCGCGATTATGACTGCGTTCAGGCCCGAAAAAACCAGCCATGAGTCGATACTGCGCGAGTAGGCAAGCAGGGCGGCGGTGAGTAGGAAAAAGAAGATTATGCTGATTATATCTATCGTGTCGAGATGAGCGAGGCGTTTTCGCATGTGCGGGAATGTTGGGCTGGATTTGCTGGAACTCGAAGTCAATCGAGTCCGAATATAAGCGTTTTCCGAAAGAAGTATGACCGCTTGACCGGACAATGGCCGCTCCGGAGTCCGCCTCCGCGACGGGCTTTTCGGTGAATCCGAAAACCGGTATCTTTTTCTTTCGCCGAGTCAATCCAACAATCCCGGAATCAGCCATGCACACACATGTCAGTCGAATGAGCGTCGGAGACCTGTTTGACAGAACTTTCCGCGTGTTCGGCAAAACCTTCCTGCGCAATTCTGCACTCGGCGCGTTGTCCATGCTTCCCGGTGCCGTCGTCCTGGCTTTGGGAGCGCGTTTGCTCACCGCAGGGGTCACGGATATTTTGATCGATATCGAGACCACCACGGACTTCATGCCTCAATTGCTGGGACAAATCCTGCCTGCCCTGGCCCTTCTCTCCGTGGGCGCGCTGGTGTTTGTTCTCGGATTTCTGCTGGCGAGCACCGCCATGATGATAGCGAATGCCACGGTATACGAAGGCGGCGACATACAGTGGCCGGACGCTCTTCGCGCCGCCGCTGGAATCCGCTGGGTGCGCGTCATATGGCAGACGCTGTTGTACAGCTGCGCCCTCGCGGGAATAATAATTGCTCCGTACGCGCTGATGCTCCTCGCGGTCGCCACGGAAATCCTGCTGCTGTTAGTGAGCGTGCCCCTGCTGGTTGCTTCGATATTCGTTATCATCTTCCTCGTCGTCAGATGGATGTTCTGCCGCGTCGCGATTGCCTGGGAGGGCAGTGAAGCGCTGCGGTCCTTCGGGCGCAGCGCCGAGCTCGTGCGGGGCAACTGGTGGAGGACTCTCGGAATCATGCTGCTGTTCTCCTTCGTGGCACAGTTCGCCATCAGTCTCATCACGGCGCCCATCATGCTCGCCGTGATGTGGGATTTCTACGCTTCGTATTTCGATTTCCTGATGCAATCGCCTGGAGGAGATATCCCTCCGGATATGGCTTTGCGGATGATCCGGTCGTTCGGAGTCGGTTACGTGGCTGCGGTCTTCATCTCGTCCCTGCTCACCGTGATGTTCGAGTCGGCCTACGTAGTGATAATGTATTTCGACTTGAGGGAAAGAAGAGGCGAGTTCGAGCCTGAGGAGTCGGATGCCGCCGGAGCCTCGGAGACAGGCGGGGCCCTCGTCTGAATTCGTATGCATCGATGCAGGAGGAGGCCGCCGCTTTGACTGAAGAACCCAAGCATTCGACAGCCGCGGAGGATCCGCCCGATCCTATGGCTGGCGGCGATGAATTGTCCGGACTCTGGGAGAAGAAAGGCCGCAGTCCTGTGACGGCCGCCTTGGCGGTGCTACTGGTGCTCGGATCGATGTATTTTCTTCTTCAATCGATTCTGCTGGCTGCGCTTCAAATATCATATGAAGTTTTCAACGGGGCAGAAGCCGTCGCGGGTGAAGGTGTACTTCAACGAATCACGCGAACCATGGAGGCGATGTCGGAACCGATACGCGCAGCGCTTCTTATAACTCAATGGGGCGTATTTCTCTTTCCCGTGTTCTGGTTCGTAAGGAGGGCTCATTCGCAGGACGCTTCCGCTTATCTGAAATTCCGCGGCGCGCCGGCGTCGCACACGCTTCTCGCCTCGGCCGTGACGCTTTCTTTAATACCCGCATCGGCCGCCTTTTCATCGTGGACCTCACGACTGTTGGAAATTCCGAAAGAACTCGAGGAATTGGGCGCCTCGCTGTACACGGCGTCGTCTCTGCCGGAGCTTGCCTGGGTGTTGCTTGTAATAGCCGTGACTCCCGCTGTGTGCGAGGAAACCCTCTTCCGCGGCTATGTTCAGAGAACGCTCTCCCGCGTGATCGGCTGGAAAAGCGTACTCCTGGTCGGCCTGGTATTCGGGCTCTTCCATTTTCAGCCGCTGGGATTGCTGCCTCTGGCTTTGCTCGGCGTGCTGTTCGGATTCTTTTATCATAGAAGCGAAAGCATTGTGCCGGCCGTGGCCGGGCATTTTACCAACAATGCCGCGGTGGTTCTGCTCTACTATTTCGCCCGCGGGGACGGAGTCGTGAGGGATCTTCTGCACGACGGCTTCCCGGCGACCGTGACGGCCGGCGCCACTTTGGCGGCCGCGCTTCTGTTCGCTGTCTATGAACGCGTTTCGAGACCGTCGCCCGCGGGCAGCATCCCGCCGAATCGCTCTAGCGAAGAAGGCGAATGTCCCTCGTAGTGATTGTTGAAATATCCGTAAACGAAAAGCCCGTCTGTTGAGATCCGCTCTATCACGCTTTTCCAGTTTTTCAGGTCGTCATTCCTTTCGAAGCGTATGTGCGAGAAATCGTTTTCGATCAACTTCCTGTCTCCCAACCAGCGTATATAGGTGAAGTCCGCGGTCACAGCCTCCATTCTGGGCGTCCACGGGTGATCTATCAACGCCAGGGCGATGCGGTGTTCGCGAAGCAGGTCCTCGAAGCGCGGGCCGATCCAGCTTTTATGACGGATTTCCAAGGCGTATCTGAATCCGACCGGAAGGGAGTTGAGAAATTCGGCGAGGTCCTCGAAGGAAGCGGCGCGGAAACCGTAAGGAAATTGAAGCAGCAGGGGGCCGAGCTTGTCGCCCAGAAGCTCCATGCGATTCAGAAAGGCCGCCACCTCCGCCCCGGCGGAGGCGAGAGTGCTCTCATGTGTCACGGATTTCGGGAACTTGGCGGCAAACTTGAAATCGTCAGGGGTCTCATCCCGCCATCGCAGTACCGAGGACTCTTTCGGCACGCCGTAAAATGTGGAATCGATTTCCACCGTTCGATATTTTTGGGAGTATAGGCGGAGGAACGCCGCCGGCTTGCTGCCGGCCGGATAGAAGTTGCCGACCCAGTCCGGGTAGCTCCACCCTGAAGTTCCCAGGCGGATTCTTCTTTGCGCGGGTCCTGTTGAATCGGCTCTCATGAAATCATTTCCGGTAAGGTGCGCTGTACGGGCGCGCATACGAAAAGAGAGCGCGTCGATGCGCGCTCTCTTTTTTCGAACCCGCCTTCAGATTCAGCTTTTTTTCTTTCCGGCCGCCTTGACGGTCTTGGCAGGGGCTTTTTTCGCCTCGGGCGACGCGGGAGGAGCGAGCGATACGAGATTCGCATTCGCGTCGACGGCCCTGTACCCGCCCGCGAGCTTGACTATCACATCGTCGTCCTCGTCCGCGACGAACGCAACTGTGGCAACGGCGATGCGCAACTCGTTGATATCCAAATTGGCGCCTGCCATGCTGTGCTTGAAGATTATGGTGTCGTCGGCCTGCAGGGCGTATGCGCCCACGGGATAGTTGGCGTTGTTGCGCAGGAGCATGGTCATCAGCTTGGGCGTAATGCGCGCGCCGGTTACAACGTAAGCCAGGGTTTCAACAATGCAGTCGTCTTTCGTGAGCGGCTTGACAGAAAGCTGCACGACCGCGGAACCGCGCTGTATCACGAAGATGTCGTCTATCTCCTGAACGATTTTTGGATATGTGGATCCGTAGATCACCTTCAGGTAGGATTTGACTTTCTTGCGGGTGGCGTTGATGATATTCGGCATGGATGTTTCTCCTGGAGTTTGGCTGATCTGGAGGTGTTACTTCTGCGCGGCCGCTTTGAGCATGGCGAGCTCTTCATCGACGCCGCTGCCCGCTTCGAGTTTCTTGAATTCGTCGTCCAGCGAGGTCGTTTCCCCGGCGAGTTCCGAGAATGCCTCGGCCTCGGATTCCGCTTTGAGGACCTTCTGCTCGTATTTGTCGAAGTTTGCGAAGGCCCCGTCCCCGATTCCGGAAATGCTCTGGGCGATGGTTTTCTTGGCCTTTGCCGCCTGATGGCGGGCGATCAGCGTTCCCTGGCGCACGCGCGCCTCGTCGAGCTTGCCCTTGAGCTGCTCCAGCTGCCCGCGCAGGGCGGTGGACGTCTTTCTGGCTTCCGTAAGCACGGGATCGAGATCGGCAGCAGCCTTGGCGAACATGTTCTTCTTCTCCAGCGCCTGGCGGGCCAGGTCGTCCTTGCCCACGTTGACGGCTTTCACGGCCCGCTGTTGCCATTCCTCCGCCATCTTTGTCTTCTCGGCATGCTGGCGTTCGAGGTGTTTTTCGTTGGCGATCGCCGTTCCGACGGCTGTCGTCGCTTTGTTCACGGCCTCTTCCATTTCGATGACCATCTGCTTGATCATCTTCTCGGGATCTTCGGCCTTGTCGAGAAGGTCGTTGATGTTGGCTTTGAAGATGTCCGTGACCCTTGAGAAGATTCCTGCCATACATTTACTCCTTTTATTGGTGTGCTGTAGACGGTTGAATGAATCGAATATAGCAATATGCTTCGCGGAGCACAACGGCGGCGCAAGCGCCCGTGATACCTCCGGGAGCGGCCGCCTCAAAAATGGAAGCCCGCAAAGATCCCTAGACCGGCGCTGCGCAGTGGAAGCTTGAACGCATCGATCACGAGGTAGGATCTGCGGTCATTGTCCCGTATCTGCTGCTCGGGCATGTTCAGAGCGCCGGCGGAACTGTAATCGACATGCAGTCCCAGCGAGAGGTTCCTGTCCAACTGATATTCGACGGCGGCGAAAACCAGCCATGCCGCCTGTGTGCGTTCCGCCAAAGTCTGTTCGGAGGTGTTCGATTCGAAACCGCTGACCAGGGCGGAGGACTGGGAAAAACCGACACCGCCGCCGACGTTCAAGGACAAGTCCTCCGTTGGCCTGTATGCGACGATCCTGCCTGTTAGGAAAGCGGACGTCCATCGGCATTCACTCCAGACGCCTTGGAGAACGGTCGCCGGCGGATTGCCCGGCCTGATGTACGAGGCATGCTCCCTGAAGCGCTGGACTCCGTCGCTCTGCAACGCCACTCCCGTCTCCGCATCCCGGCTCAGAGAGTAGCTCGCCTGGAACAACCGCCCCATGTTGAAATCGGTCATCTTGGTTTTCTTCTCATAGTAATAGTAAGACCAGGTGTCGGGGTAGCCGTCTTTAATCGCGAAACGATCATGATGCTCGCGCCAGGCGTCCCTGATACCCGAAACGACAAAGGATGGCGCAATCCTAATATGCAGACGCGGATGTCGCGGAGCGAGAAGCCGGGCCCATGCGCGCGCGTTCTCGGTGCCGTCAAGAGCAGTAAAGTCCGGCGTCGGTTCGTCCTGGTCGGCAATGAAGGCGACCGCCAACGACACCGCGGCGGTAAGCAGAACCGAAATGGTGGTGGTTCCCGGGAATTCTCCGCCGGATTCGTCGCTGTGAGAGCCGAGGTAATATCCCGGTGTCTGCTGAGGAGAAAGCAGCATGGTTCCCGAAAGCAGCGATGCGCCGATCAAGGAGTTCCTGAAGCGGTTCTTGAGCGGAATGTCGGCTATTCCCGTGATGTCGGCCGTTGGGATGGAAAGATCGCGGAGCGTTCCGCTGATCCGCAGCTCGCCGTCCTGAAGTTTTATGTCTGATCGGTCCGCTGAAATCACGGAGCCGGAGCGAAGAGTCAGCCATATTTCGTCCCTGTATTCGCCGCTCATGCTCGAATTGATGAACGCGCCCTGTTGAGCGGCGGGCAGTTTCTCATCCGGGTTGTCGGTTTGTGCGGCTGCCGTGAACAAAGGGAGATGCAGCATTAGAAAAAACGCTACGCGCTTGCTGTTCATTGTATTTCCCGGAAGATTATGGGCGGAGTGGGATCCTGGTCGTCGATCAGCAGGAGAAACGCGAGCGCCGCCGCCGCTGCGCCGGCGGTGATAAACAGCAAGCTGCTGTTGCCGCGCCGCTTTTCGATCCGTAAAACGCCGGACAGGGGCAGCTTCCCGGCAAAAGGGCGTGATCCGAATCGATGTTGTTCCCAACCGCGGCCGGAGATGAATTCTGCCGATACGACGTAGTCGTAGAGATCTATGACCCTGCCGTCCTTCGATATCACCTTGACGTGCGGGGCATGGGAGCCGCGCAGATCGTTTACGCGCAGCTCTTGCATGTGCGCGCAGCCGGCTGTAAAAACAGCGCAGCCGACGAGAACGGCGGTGAATCGCGGAAAATGGCCCGTGCGTGACATGAACAATCGGAAGGTTTGTCCGGCTGGAAAACTACGCGACTTCGCGTTTGCATACAACTGCCGGCAAATCGCGAATGGGCGAAATCTGTCCGCCTCGCGCTCGAATCGCGCCAGGATGGACCGGCGCGTGATTTTTTCCTTTCTTTTATTCGGAAAGTTGTCGAATATTGTATCGTATAAGCTCAAGGAGATCTCCGCCATGCTGCGTCCGCGTCTTGCACTTTTTTCGATCGTGTTCGCGTTCCTGTCCGTGGGATGGAAATTCAACTCGCCGGTTTCCGACAGAGTTGATTACGGCAAAATTTACCTGACACAATCACACCTTTTTGTCGGGGAGGTTTACAAGGGGATCAGAATTCTCGACATTACGACGCCCGGGAATATCCGCGGCGTCGGTTATATTCCTCTCGAAGGCAATCTGGACGTGGCGGTCGTGGGAAATCTGCTCTACGCCGACAATTACACCGACCTGCTGATTTTCGACATAAGTGATCCTGCGAATCCGGCTCTGATCGATTCGGTGCTGAATGTGTTTGAAGGCAGAACACGCCCGCAACCTGTGGTGAACCTGCCTTACGGCGACTCTTACGGAGGCGCCGAAGGATGCTCGGGGCAGGGCGGCTGCATGGGTGAAGACATTACGGCGAGCGCCAACAGGGATCTCGCAGGGGGCGGGGGCGCTTCGTCCGGCAAATCCGGCTCCATGTCCCGCTTCGCGATAGTGGATGAGTTCCTCTACTGTATCGATCTCTCCAACCTGATTGTCTTCGACATTCGTCAACCCGAAAAGCCCAGACTGCTCGGCAAAACCGGGGTCGGCTTTGGAATCGAGACGCTGTTCCCGTACCGCTACTATCTGTTCATCGGAAGCCAGACCGGGATGTTCATATATGACGCCCGCGACGTGCGAGTCCCCGTTAAAGTCTCGGAGTTCCGGCATGCACGGGCCTGCGATCCGGTTGTGGTGGAGGGCGATCGTGCCTACGTCACGCTTCGCAACGGCACGATTTGCGGCGATTCCGAGAACGAGTTGCATATTCTCGACATTACCGATGTCACGAATCCTGTGCTGTTGAAGTCCCACACCATGGAGAGTCCGGCGGGTATAGCTGTTGTCGACGGCCTAGCTTACATCTGCGACGGACCGAATCTGCGCATACTGGATGTCAAGGATGAAGAGGCGATACGCGAGATTTCGTCTGTCGCTCTCGGCAACAGCTACGATCTGATTTACAACGAGGGAATGCTCGTGGTTGTCTCGCCGAACGGCCTTTACATCTACGATGTCCGCGTTCCGGCGAAGCCGGTGCGAATCGGTTACCTTTCGGCGATCACCTGAGCGGGTCCTACGGCCGCCTCTCGGTCGGCGGCGCTTCGTCGTTTTCGCGCTGAATCGCCGTTTCGAACGATTGCGTCAACAGAAGAATTTCGCTACATTAAATCTCTTATTGTCGCGAATCGACAGTCTTTTGTGAATGCATGATCGGCCTGCTCAGCCATGAGTCATCTGGAAACCCTTCAGCGGTACGATCCGTCGAATCCAAACCAACCTCTCGAGGAGGAAACATGAAACCGGCGTTAATCGGAGTCTTATTCGCTTTCACCTTCGGCTTTTTGTCCGCATCGGTTGCCGTAGCGCAGCATCACGGCCACGATCCCGGATCCGTGGCTTTCACCTGGGACCGTCCCTGTCCCGGCAATCCGTCGTCGCACAGCGACTATCCCTGGTGCAAACCGGGCTGCGCCGCGGACCATGCATGCCGCAACTCACCCCGTCCTTCCGGACAGCACGATGATGATGGTGTTTACTGCCCGCGTTGCGGATGCATGCATCACACTGCTGCTCAGCTCTACACGAAAAATTGTGCAATGATAGACGCCTTGCAGGCGACCTACTGCGTGTCGACGCATTACCTCGTCGCGCTCCGCGCCAGGAACAACAGTTCCTACGCGTTTGCGTGCGGACCCGCGAAAAACGCCTGCTCACCATGCGCGCCATCGGTCGAGTACCAGCGAATCGGTACGCTTGAAGGTCTGCGAAGCGAACTGGCGGCGTTGCATGACCGCTGTGTCTCGTGCCGCTGAACCTTTCTGCGCTTCCGGTATAAATTCAAGACAATCCGGGAGATCAAATGAAATCGCGTCGTTTCATATCGTTGTCGCCCGTCTTCATGCTGCTGGCGCTCTCCGTAGCGGCAGGCTCCTCGTTCGGCGGCAGGCCCGTCTATCGCGGGAAACCGGTGAACATAGCCCGCGAACCGCTGCCTCGTCTCGAAACCGGCATGACGAGCATGAACATATCCGTACATGGTGTTCAACTTGGAATGCCCTGGGAAGAGGCGCGCCTGCTGCTGGACAAAGAGGGCGTGCCCTACCTCTATTCAAAGGCGCTGCCGTTGACCGTGTACGCTCCGCCGGATGAGCCGACATGGTATTTTTCGCTCAATCCTTCATCTTATGAGATAGTCGAGATGGGCCTCTGCGGCGAGCGCGATCTGCCGCGACAAAACCGTTTCATGGCTGACGGCCGCCGTTGGCGATTGACCACGGCGCGTACGTATTTCTTCGGCAGCGAGGGTCGCGAGATTTTCAACGAGGAAGGGCCGGGTATCCACTATCCGGAACTCGGCTTCACGTTGAAATGCCTGGCCGGCAGCCGCTTTCGCTTCGTAATGACCATTCCGAACGACTATTCGACGCCTCTTCCCTTGTTGGAACCGCTGGAAATCGCCATACCGTTCTTCGCGACTGGTTACTGGGCGCCCAATACCACAGCCAATCTGGCGGAATTGCGCTCACCGCTCGGCGAAGACCTGATGAGGCGCGCAAGGATTATCAATCTCGCGGATGAAAACTACGAGCAGCTTGCGACGCAAGTGGACGCCGTAGTGGCGAAGCTCGCGCACAGCATTGAAGACCGCCTCCTCATTTTGTCGCCGTCATTCGATCGCGTGGCCGAAATTGTCATTGTTGTGGAGGGTTATGCGGATCCGCGCAGGCCGTCGGCCGGCGCATATGTAGGCCTGCCTGTTCGCACGCGCCGTTTCAGCATACCTGACGGAGCGGCTATCAACGGCTTATCCGGCAATGTGACGCTTTCGCGGCTGCGCGCCGTGTACACCGCGCGCGAATTGGAGAAGATGTTGTCTGCATCACAGGTTTACAACCGCTTTCGAGATGCCGGCAAACTGCGTTGGGATCCGGTGGGACGCGGGGAGGCCGACGGCGACAGGACCAATCTTCAGCGCAGAAGGGCGGTCATAACTTTCAGTATCAAATATTCCGGGCAGTGAGAGCTCCGGTCGGGAAGCTCGGGAGTTCCGATGTAGGGTTCCGTCGCATCCTGGACGGGGAAAAATGAAGAAGCCGCGCGGAGGGACACGCGCGGCTTCATTATTTTCAGAACCTGCGATCGTCAGAATCTCACGTCGCCGGTCTTCTTATTATACCACCACTGGATTTCGACATAGGCCGGCGAACCGGGCGTGCCGCCGCCGAAGCTCACGATCTTCGCCTTGGAGTAATTCCCGTCGTCGTCATACAGGAACACGTAGTCGTTTTCCCTGTCCGTCATGTGATTGGTCCAGGTACCGGAGGTGTGCAGAGGAGACGGGACTCCGTCATCCAGGTTGGAACCGGTTCCAATGCGGAACTTAGTCACCCGGGTCATCTGAGAGCTGAGGTCCGCGCTCTGTACGAGATAGCCCTGGCCCCCTGTTCCTGTAGTGGAATAGAATATGTCTACTTTGTCCTTATCCGAGCCCATGATGCCGAAAGCATCACCCGTCGAGAGATCCAGGCCGCTGGGCTGCGAACTTGTCGTGCCGACCGTCTCATATATCCGTACCGGACCGAAGGAGACGATGTCCTGCGTGCTTCTGAGAGTGATCGTTCTCGAAACCGTCTGATTGGCCAGTACCCTGACGGTGAATGTCGAATCGCTGTAACCGGTCAGTTTCAGAGTCACGGTTTGATCGATCGCATTCAGATTGCTGAGCGTGTCCGGGGTGATTTTGCTGGTATTTACTCCATTAAGCCAGATTTCCGCGCCGGCCGGTACGGAGGCGAGGAATATTTTGCCTTTTTCGGGGATGACAGGGTCTGTGGTGCCTTCCTCATCGCATGCGACGATGAGCACGGCGCTGAGAAGCAGCGGGAGGAACAACAGTGATTTCTTCATTTCAAATCTCCTATTAGTTGCGGAATAGTTATTTCTTCTTGAGGCTGAATGACGATGTGCGCTTGTCGGCTGTGGCGGTGAAGGAACCCTTCATTGTGGTGAAATCATTGCCGAGAGTTCCCGAATAGGTCCCTTTGTACCTGCTGTGCAACAGATCCCTCATTCTCAATTTCTTGGTATCGAAGTCGATCGTGCCCGAAACTTTCTGATTGATCGGCTCCCTGTAGTTGATGAAGATGCTTCCTTCGAAATTCGTGCCTTCCTGCTTGGCTATTGTCAGCCGGGTCGGACGGCTGTCAAGTGTGCCGCTCCATGTGCCGGTGATATCCGGAGCGGCAGGCGTGGCTTCCGGCTGCGGGGTGGCGTCGGTCGCGGGTGCGGCGGCTGTATCCGGCGCGGGCGTCTGCTGAGGCGCGGGAGCGGGGGTTGTCTGCTGCTCTACGGTTGCGTCCTTCTTCGGTTCTTCGCTTTTCTTCTCTCCGCAACTCGTGAAGAGAAACAGCAGCAATGCAGCGGGCAGCAGCGCTGCAATTCGCACGTAAGTTTTTTTCATTTTGATCCTCATGTTGTTGTTGTTATTTCCGCCTGGTCGTCAAGGTTTTCATACCCATGCTTGTACAGGGAGGTATTTCGGTTGCATATGCTGATCAATATGCTCTAAATCTACTTGAACGGCAGCGGAATTGCAAAGATGGAAATGTAATGACCTCCGATGCCGAAGCGGGCCGGCCTTCGTCTGGGCCCTGACGCGATTGCGGGCGCCGCTCAATCGAGAGTCCACTCACCCTGATTGCGCAGCGTTTCCTCGAGCTTGTGCGCCCGCAGGAACTCGATATTCTCTTCCCGGCTGCGTTTCCGTAGCTGTATCCTGGTTTGATCCGAGAGCTCTGAGACGAGAATGCTCACTATCGCCGCCGCGTCGGAGAGGTAACGCTTGCTGACCTTGTCGAAAGTATCGCCGAAATCGTGATAATGCTCGCTCATAGGTTCATCGAGCCGCGCCTGGAGTGTCAGCGTCGGAATGCCTGCCGTCATGAACGGTTGATGGTCGCTGTTCGTCCAGGGCCGGTTCGCCGGATCGGTCCGCAAACCGAAACCGTTAAGACTCGCCGCAAGTTCGCCGAGAAAGGGAAGCAGAGAATCCGATCCCATAGCGTTGAATCCCGTGGGTGAGCCTGTCATATCCATGTTAATCATGGCTGCGATGTCGTCGCCGGCGTGAGTCTCGAGATATTTCTTTGCTCCCCATAGACCCAATTCCTCTCCGTTGAACCACACACATTCGATCGCGCATTGCCTATCGCGCGTGAACCGGTGCAGGAGGCGGGCGACATCGAACAGGATCGCGCTGCCGATCCCGTTGTCGACGGCGCCCTGGCTAACGTCCCAGGAGTCGAAATGAGCGCCAACGACGATCTTGCGTTCGCTGCGTCCCGGAAAGCTCACGACGAGATTGGCCGATTGCAGTGGAGCGCATCTCGAAAGTGTCTTGATCGATACAGTGACGCGGGATCCGTGCTCCAGTAGCCGCTGCAAGCGCCTGCCTTCCTCGAGAGTTATGCTGAACGCCGGGACAGGGCTCGGATTCCCCTGGAAATTCGCTGTTCCCACCAGCGTCATGCCGCCGCCGCGGGCGTCTATGAACAATACCGAACGCGCTCCGTGCGATGCGGCCGATTCGATGATCCTGCTCCTCAAGGGCTGCGTCCTGCCCGGCAAGGACTCTCCGGTGTGAAGAACGACCATGTTGCGAACGTCCAAGGCCTTGAAGTCTTTTTCATCGCCCACAGGCATGGCCGCGAGATCGGCTTCGAACGGCGGAACCGCGTTCGTGTATCCAAGAGCAACGGCTCGCAGAGCGCCTTTGAAGGGATGTGCCACTCGCACCACGTCTTCACCACGGACGAAGCCGGGGAACGTGTAACGCTCCAATTTCGACGATATCCCGAGTTTCGAAAGCTCTTCGGTGAGGATGCCGAGCGCCCGTTCGTTTTCAGCCGAACCGCTCAGGCGTCCTCCCGCCTCATCGCATATCCGTCGCAGCATGTCGTACGAGGCGTTGTCCACATATGCGGAACCGATGATCTGCCGCCAGTGTTCGCGGACGGTCTGGGCCGGCAGAAGAGGAGTGAGTATCAGCAGGAACAGCGGAAGGAATCGATTTCTCATGGCGATGACCGGAATTGTGTTCATGGAAGAAAACCGGCGTGCAGCGCGGGCCGGACCATTATGCGCTGCATTTCAACTTGTTTCCCATCCACTTGCGCGCGGCCACGAGCATGATAGGCGATATCAGCGCGATACAGCCGTATATGAACCATAGATACTCGGTCTTTTGCGGTCCGCTCTCCGGGCAATAGCTGGCCAGCATAGTGCCGGAGTAAGTGGCAGTGAGAACTTTTGTAAGAAACCAGGGAAATTGGGCGATGCCCATGTACTGTCCGGTCTTGCCTTCGGGCGCGAGTTCGGCGGCGAGCTGAAGAAAACGCGGCTGCCAGATCGCCTCACCCACCGAAAGTATGAGTATGTACACGAATAGAGTGATGACATTCGGTCCCGCGGCCAAAAGAAAGGTCGGCGCGGCCATGATGAATGTGCCGAGTATCATCATGTGATAGACGTTCCGTTTCGCCGTCAGGGCTGCCATGATCGGCGTCAGAACAAAAATCAGTATGGGATTCAGATTGACGAAGAATTCCATGTTTTCACTCACCCAGCCGGGGAAAGATCGGGCAACATACTGCGGAAGAGTCAGCCACTGATGCGCGAACAGAGTCTGAACCGGTATCAGTATGAAAATGAAAAACGAGAAACGAACATCGCGGAGAGGATGCTCGCGCAGCCATCTGCGCAGCTCGAACGGAGCTTTCGACTCGGCGCGGACCGTTTCATCGACAACGGCGCGTTCTCCGGACTCCGCGTGTCGAGCGCTCGCGAGAGCTTTTTTGGAAAGAAGAAGCAGCAGGGCGATTACTCCGATTACCGAGAAAGCCGTGTACACCCAGTATATGCCTGATATTCCGTAGGCGTTTCTGATCGGCGGCGAGATGATGCCCGGCAGAAAGCCGCCGAGGTTGTTCAGGGCATAGAGCATCGCGTAGCCCATGGCTGCCGTTTTGGCGGTGGTGAATTTGCGCACGGCGGAGTACTCGGCAGGTTGGAACATGCCGTACCCGAGCACAATCACCAGGAGCCCGGCTATCGATGCCATGAAAACCGGCGACCACATTCCGCTTCCGCCGAGCGATCCGGCGGCTGTCAGAACGAAGCGCCCGACAGCCATCAATATCAGCGAAATGAGAAGAGCGTTTCTGATACCCCAGCGATCGGCCAATTCACCCAGGAAAAACATCGCGAGCGTGATGCAGGCGGTGAACCCTCCGACTATCCAGCCCGCCTCCGCGTCGCTCAAAGACACTGTGGTATTGAAGTGCAGAGCGAGCAGAGTGAGCATGCCCCAATAGCTGATGCCCTCGAGGAAGTAGGTGAGGTTGACCGCCCAGAGCGCCCTCGGCGCCTTTACGATGTTGATGAACGGCTCGGCCAGCTCGCGTACGGGGGAGGACTTGTCGTCGGAGGTTTTCATCGTGTTCACGCGCTGTGGATGTGTCCACTTCTGAGATTCGCTTGGCGGGCCCGCCTGCGTGTCTCCGCGCCGCCTGGCATATCGATCGAGGCGGACGGACAAAGGTTCAGCAGGGGACAGACGGAGCATTTCGGACGCCGCGCGATGCATGTTTTGCGCCCGTGCAGTATCAGCAGATGACTCGCTTCCGTCCAGTGCTGCTGCGGAATGAGGTCGCACAAGTCCTGCTCTATCACAGCAGGATCATCGGACACGCTGAACTCGAGGAGATTCGATAACCGTTTGACGTGGGTATCCACGGCGAGGCCGGGTATTCCGAATGCGTTGCCGAGGACAACGTTGGCGGTCTTGCGGCCTACGCCGGGAAGCGCGGTCAGCTCTTCCATACTGTCCGGCACTCGTCCGCCGTGGCGCTGCTGTATCGCCCGGGCGCAAGCGATGAGGTTGCGCGCCTTGGTCCGGAAGAAACCTGTGCTGTGAATCAATTGAATGAGTTTCTCTTCTGCTGCGACTGAAAGCCGCGCCGGAGTGGGATACTCCTTGAATAATGCGGGCGTCACCTTGTTGACCCGCTCGTCCGTGCACTGCGCCGATAGTATCGTAGCGACGAGCAATTCGAATGGAGACCGGTGTTGCAGGGCGCAGGCGGGGGACGGGAATTCCCCGCGCAGTATGTATAGCACGGCCACCGCGCGGCGCTTCCTGCTCGCTTTAGATCCAACGCGCGTTTCGCGGACTGGTTGATTTTTACTCATGCCGCAAATATGCGTTCGTGAATTGGTTGCTACAACTCGGCTCTTTTGACTGCGAGGGAATTATCGGATAGGCGATGCTTCTTCCCGGTATTCGTTTCGGAATAAGCGAAGAATGTAATGGAGGGAAAAATCTGCAATCGAAGCGCAAATACTATTTGATATGCGAAAAAAAGGTCGCATTATTGTATCGTTCCACCCAGGCGGTTTCGCATTCACCGACCAACGGAAGGACAGTATGAAGGTCTCAACATTCATCATCGCCTTGGCAATCGCCATCGGAACTCTGACGGGAACAGAAGACTGCATGGCACAGCGGCGCGGCTCGTTCGGCGTGGCGCCGAAGGCCAAATCAGTGCGCCTGGGGACCAATTTCGGTCTGGCGTTCCTGGGCGACGACCAGACGAAAAAGTCCAACAATTACCGCATCGGACTTCACGGTTCCATCGACGCAACGTACCTTTTTCATCCGCGTTTCGGCGCCGGGATTTTCGGCGGAATCGGGACTCTGGCATCCGATTATGGCGGGAGAAAGAGCAGCACTTTCGCCGGCTGGTACGGGACGCATTTCGAAGGCCGGCTTATAGCGAGCCAGGGAAAAATAATTCCATTCATCTATGTCAGACTCGGCGGCTTCACACATAAACCCTCCTTCACCTATGAAGGAAGCACAAGGGAAGGCGATACTGAAACCGTTTTTACCTATGGCGTGGGAACGGGAGTCGAGATAATGATCTACAGAGGGAGGAAACCGCTGTTCCTGCGCTTCATGCTGGGAGGCAATTTGACTTCGACCGATATGCTCGACAATATAGAATCCGGCGACATGAAAGACGGTTTTTCATATCTCTCCGTGGGACTATCGTATTACATAGGCCGCCGTTGAGGCGATTTGCGAGGCCCGCGTAAAGCCGGAACCGATAGCGCGCGAATCGCTGCTTCGCGAGGATGCTGAACGGGCGGCTCGCAAGCCGGTCGATTTCAGACACATATTGACATTGATCAAGAAAACGCGCATGTTGCTTCAAATCTCAATCAACATGAAAGGTGAACCATGAGGATAATCCCTGCCTTCATTACAATGTTAGCATCGGGCCTTTTGCTAATGTCCTGCGGCGAACAGCCCGATGATCCGGTGGCCCCGGGCGCGATGGACGAAAATCCCACATACGCGATGGGAAAGGCCGGAGCGCAAATTGATCTTGCGGACAGGTACATCGTGGTATTCAAGAGATCGACGGGCCAGCCGGATCAATTGACCGACCGAATGCTGGCCGATCATGGAGGGACTTTGCATTTCCGCTATCGCCACGCGCTGCGCGGTTTCGCGGCGACCCTGCCCCCCAGGGCGGTCGATGCCATACGCCGCAATCCGAACGTGGAATACGTGGAGCCCGACGGCATTATGACCGCCATTGCCACGCAGAACAATCCTCCAAGCTGGGGCCTGGATCGAATCGACCAGAGAAATCTTCCCCGCGACTATGCTTATACCTACGACACCGACGGATCGGGCGTGAACATCTATATAATCGACACAGGCATCAGACCCGATCATCAGGAATTCAGGGACGCCAACAACGCCACTCGTGTGAAAGGCGGATACAATTTCGTAGACAGCAACCCCGGAAATTGGCAGGACTGCGACGGCCACGGAACACATGTGGCCGGAACGGCGGCCGGGTTGACCGTGGGCGTGGCGAAGAATGCCTGGCTGTATTCGGTGAGAGTACTGGACTGCGGCGGTTCCGGAACCGTTTCGGGTGTCGCGGCCGGCATCGATTGGGTGAGCGCATATCATTCGAAGCCGGCGGTCGCCAACATGTCTCTCGGGGGAGGATACTCGCAGGCGATAAACGACGCGGTGAACAACTCGGTGAATAATTTCGGTGTCGTCTACACAGTGGCGGCGGGCAATAACAAGAAAAATGCCTGCAGTTATTCGCCCGCGAGCGCCGCCGCGGCTATCACTGTCGGCGCCATGACCAGCACCGACGCGCGGGCTTCATATTCCAACTACGGCAGCTGTCTCGACATTTTCGCGCCCGGTTCGAGCATCTACTCCAGCACAATGACCGGGACTAACACTTACGAAACGTGGAGCGGAACCTCAATGGCCTCTCCGCACGCCGCCGGTGTGGCGGCGTTATACATGCAGGCTAATTCCTCCGCGACACCCGTCCAGGTGACCGCCGCGATAGTCAACGGGGCGACGACGGGCGTTTTGAGCAATATCGGCACGGGTTCGCCCAACAAGCTTTTATACAGCCGGCTCACAGTCACCGCTCCGCCATCTCCTCCGTCGGCGCCCTCCGCTCTCGTCGCCGTTGCAGTAAATTCATCTTCAATAAGTCTGAGTTGGCAGGACAACTCCAATAACGAGCTGGGATTCAAGATAGAACAGTCCGATAACGGAACTTCAGGCTGGTCCCAGGTCGGAACCGTCGGCGCCGGCGTAAAAACCTTTACGAAAACCGGCCTGGCGGCGCAGACCCGCTATTACTACCGCGTTTGCGCTTACAATAACGACGGCAATTCGGCTTACAGCAATATTGCCGATGCCGTTACCACGGCGTCGTCGTCGGCAACGGTTTTCGTGGAGAACCTGTACGGTTTCGCGACGACAAATCCGGCCGGCTGGTTCGGAAATCTCGAAGTGACGGTTTACAACTCGAACAACACCGCGCAGGCGGGAGTCAGCGTGAACGTGTCCTGGAGCGGGGCGGTCAGCGGTAGCGCGTCGGCGGTGACGGGCAGCAACGGCAAATGCGTCATTACTACTCAGCGCATCGGGAAGAATGTTCCGGGGAGCGTCACAATGACGGTTACGAATCTCAGCGGAACAGGAGTCACATACGCTCCTTTGTCGAACAAAGAAACCTCGGAAACCATCAACAAACCGTGATGGATGCCTTCCTTTAAACTCGCAATGCGCTTTAGATTGCGGAACAGCGGGCGTCCATTCGACGCCCGCTTCCGTTTCGGCCGGCAAACGGCGCGGAGGAAGGGCCCGGCGAAGCCGCGTCCGGCTTCCGTTCCATCTTTTGCGTGAAATCGCGATCTTGCGCAGCGGTACTATCCAGTAAACAAGCACGGACGGCAGACAAGTGACCCAGAGCCCGGTATTCAACTTCGACGAGTCCATCGACATTTTCAGGCGCGCCATACAACACGTCAACAGCAGGATCATTAATCGCGCAGAGGCGATCGACCAGATCTTCTGCGCTTTGCTGACGCGCGAGCATGCGCTGCTTCAGAGCCGCACCGGCGCCGCAAAATCATTGCTCGCCCAGCAGGTGTTTTCCATGTTTGTAGGCGCGCATGTTTTCCAGGTCCAGGCCTCCAAGGAACAACAGCCGGACACATATTTCGGCGGTCTGGATATAGAACAGCTCAAAACCGGACGGCTGGTTCACAATACACGCGATTCTCTCGTGGAATCGGAGTTCGCCTTCATCGACGAGATTTTCGACGCAAACGATTACACCTTGCGCGCCCTGCTCACCACTCTCAACGAACGAGCCCTGATTCTTGGCGTCCAGGTAGTGCCGGCACGAGTGCACACTGTGATCGCGGCCACCAACTACCTGAGAGTCAGCGAGGTTACCGAAGCCGTCCTGGACCGCTTCATCTTTAAATCGCTGTTCGTTCCATCCAAGACCCCGGCGGTGCAGTACAAGATCGCGAGAACCTATCTGGAGCACGGTGGAAGGCCATCTGCGCCTGTTGAGAAAATCCCGTACGAAATTCTCTGCCGCATATCCATGGTCATCACCGGCCGCGATCCGAATTTCAGCATGGGGGTGCCCTCCGAGGTCATATTCACCGCGAACTCCGTGCTCAGGCACTACGAGATGCAGCGCAACCGACTGCTGAAGGAACGCCCCCACGACCACCCTCAAATGAAGGATTTCTACATCTCGCCTCGCACGATGGCCAAGAGCATCGACATGCTCAGAGCGGCCGCCTTCCTGCACGGACGATCGGACTGCGCAGTGGACGATGTGCGCAAGCTCTGGTATATGCACACCACAGTCGGCCTGCAGGATCAGAAAGAACTGTTCCTGAAATCCTGCGACACGATAATCAACCAGCTGAGCGCAGCGCGTGCCTTCGAGCAGATTCGGAAAATGCTGGATTTCCAGGATCTGCTCGACCATCTGCGCCTTCATCCCGAACAGCTCGGCCGTCCCTTGTCCTCGCTCGGGGAATTCGCCGTTCAGCGCACATTGCTGGAATGGGCCAAGGAAAAACTCGGATTGCTCGACGCTTCGGTCGAACACAACAGGCGCGTAATCGAAGGATATCTCAAGAGTTTCGAGCCCTTGACAGAAGAAATTATGGATCTGAAGCGCCAACAGGAGAACGACGTCCACGATCTTTTCAATCCGACCGTGCACGTTTGGACATAAATGAAGGAGAGCGGCGCAAATCTGCTCGACAGAATGGAGGAGTTCGGTTTTCTCGAGCACATTTATGAAGAACTCCCCGGCGATTTTACCGCCGTTTTTGAATTGGCTCGCATTCTTGAAGACGAGAGCGCCGGGCTGACGGCGAAGCTGGCGCCCGCGCTCAAACTTTCGGCAGGGATTCAGGCGTCGCCGGAGAATTCCGAACCGATGAGGGATCCGCAGACGATAATTCCTGATGAAGATGAACTCGAAGCGGGCCCGATAAAATCCCCGCTTCACATGCCCCGAATGTATAACCGGCAGTGGCTGCTTCCGGACGAGGTCCTTTTCAGAAAGCTTGCCAGAAGGGAATTATTGGCGCCGTACCCGCGAGAAGCGGGTTATTATCCCGTTTCTCCGGATGTAGACGATTTCGCGCCGGACGGCAGAAAGCAGAAGCTTTACATCCTGCTCGATACGTCCAGTTCCATGGCCTTGCGAAACAGAATCAATCTCGCCAAAGCCCTGGTCTACCGTGTCTTGAAACGCAATATGCGTGAACTCGGCGTGATCACACTCCGTACCTTCGACGTGGAAGTGGGCGAGAGGCGCGAAGCGAGGGATAAGGCTGGTTTCCAGGCGTTGATAAGGCATGTCATGCGGCTGCACACGCTCGGCAACGGCACCGCCATGTCCAGAGCGATAGACCGGGCCGTGCGCGACATCACTCAAACCCCGCAACTTGCAGGGACCGAGATCCTTATCGTTACAGACGGCGCCTGCGCTCTGAACGAGAAGGAAATCCGCAGCATGCTTGGGGATGCCGTGGTCATCAACACGGTCAAAATCGGACACAGCCGTTTGTATGCTTCAAAAGGCTACATACGCGACAAAATATTCGAGGACGACACGGCGCAACACCGGATAATCGCCGAGCTGCAGAAAAAGGAAAAAGAATTTCAACGTCTGAAAGACTCCGCTCAAAGTCCCGGCATACGCCGCCGTTACGAGGAATCGCTGTCCAGCGTGCGCAGAGAAATCGAGAGGCAGGTAAACGCCATGACGGAGGCAATCGTGGTGGGTTACGGGCATGAACTGGAGAAACTCTCCTCTCTGTATCTGGAAATCGACGACATCGATTTGGCCTCACTGCTTCCTGACAGGCGGTATATGGCGGTCGAACTGAAGAAAATCTTCGATGCGCTTCGCGCCGAATTGGACGAACACATCACACCGGATCTGATTAGAAAACTCGCTCTGTTGAGCGATCATCTCCATTTTCTGATCTCCACTCTCGGCGCCGCGGGACCGGGCGACGAACTTGCCGGCCTGCGGAAACAAGCGGCCGAGCGGTTGTCGGCTCTTGTCCGCCTGGAAACCGGCGCGCCCGAAACCGACGCCTTCACGCGCCTTTCCTCGGAGGACAGGCACGATCTGCAATTCCTCGTCTCCGTATCCTCGATGCTGCGTTTCCCGTTCTGGAAGATTCTTGGTCGAAGTTTTCTAAAATGGTTGCGCCGCGCCTTCAGCCGTTTCTGAAAAAAAATCGAAAAAGCCGCCTGCTCCGGCACTTTTAAGCGCACATGTTTGTTAAGAAATAGGATACGCAATATCGGAAATACGGTATCGCAGACACCCAAAATCCAAAATCACGCAAGAGCAATGAAGGCGCGCACCGAACGAAAAAGTCTCAACGAGTCGTTGCGCTCTCTTCTTCCCTACACGCAACTCGGCTGGCAGCTTCTGGCCACGATGCTCGTATTTTTCGGGATCGGCTACGGTTTGGATGCCTGGCTGGAGTTGTCGCCGACTTTGACGGTCACATTTTCGGTGATCGGTGTGGTGGTTGCCGTCGTGCAATTCGTAAAACTCGCGTCAAAAATCATGCAGGAGAAATAAATCATGGTAATGTACAGTCCTTACAGGAGAGCGCCGAAATTCCCCTTATTCGCGGACGAGAACCGTTCGCGGAATCTGCTTTTCGCCGTGTCGATGCTTCTCGTCCCAGCTTTCGGATCTCTGCATTGGCTCGGAATATCGGGCGGAAAGGAAATTTTCATCGGTTGGATTTTAACTCTTTTGCATGCATTTTTGGGGTACGTGTTCGTCGAGCGCGGATTCCGACTCGAAATGAAGGCTTCTATAGTTCTTTTACTGGGCGGAATGGCAGTCAGATTCTTCACCGCTTTGCTGATCATCGCACTCGTAATTGTGAGCATTCCTGTTTCCCTTCCGGTTTTCATCGGGTCCTTTATGGTGTTTTTCACGATAGCGCTGTTTGCTGAGGTGACCTATATCAATGTGAGGACCGAGCGCCTGCGCGCGGCGAGAGTGGTGATCCGGAGAAGGCAATCGTGGACACCCGACCATAAATTCACACGATGATCCAAACCCGCCGCATTCTCAGCCATACACTCCTTTTCTTTGTTCTTCTGTCAGGGATATTGAGTCCCGGAGCTCTTGCGGGCGTACCTCACTCGTCCGAAGCTGCGGATTCCACATCGCGCTCCGATTCTCATGGATCATCTTCCCACGATGTATCCACGCTTACGCCCGCTGAAGAGATGATGAGCATTCTCGACCATAAGGTGGCAAACACGCCCTACATACACGAATACCCGTTTCCGGAAATACACCTTCCGGAGAACTGGAAAGTAAACCTGGGTGGATTTGCCATTGACTTTTCGCCTTCCCGCCATCTGGTCTATATGTGGATCTCCGTTTTGCTGACCGTGTTGCTGACGGTGCTTGCCGCAAGGCAGAACGCCGGACGCCAGGTCCCCAGAGGATTCGGCAACATGATAGAAGCAGTGGTCGTTTTCATCAGGGACGAAGTTGCCGAGCCGTTTCTCGGAAAGGACGCCGCTCGTTTCCTGCCGATCTTGCTGTCTTTCTTCTTTTTCATAAGCGTCATGAATCTGGTAGGTCTGCTGCCTTTCGGGGCCACCGCCACCGGTAATATCGGAGTGACCGCCGGTTTGGCACTTATTACACTTGGATTGATGATCGGAAGCGGTATGAAATCCAATGGGGTCTTCGGATACATGAAAGGCATAGTGCCGCACGGGCTTCCGGCGCCGTTGTACGTGATTATGGTTCCGATCGAAATTCTCGGCTTGCTTACGAAGCCGTTTTCGCTTACAGTACGTCTCTTCGCGAACATGGTGTCCGGAGGACTGGTGATCGGCGCATTTTACGCTCTGATATTCGGACTCGATTCGGTCCTGGTTGCGCCCATGTCTCTGGTTTTTCTATTGTTCATGTCTTTGTTGAAGATATTCGTTTGTCTGCTTCAGGCGTATATATTTACGATGCTTTCGGCGTTCTTCATCGGCATGTCGGTGCATCAGGAACATTGAAGCAGAAACAGATCACAAATCAATCACATCATCACGCTATCGGAGGATAACAACATGGAGGGAAATGCTCTCGCATGGCTCGCAGCGGGCATCGGCGCTGCAATCGTAGTGGTGGGCGCCGGACTCGGCATCGGCAAGCTGGCGGCAGCCGCTCTTGAAGCAATCGGAAGGCAGCCGGAAGCGGCGGGCGATCTCCGGGGCGCAATGATTATCATGGCAGCGCTCATCGAAGGCATCGCGCTTTTCGCCGTAGTGGTTTGCCTGATTCTTGCTCTGAAAAGCTGACAATTCGTCCGACGCAAATCGGACTCCCTTTAGTTTCGTTAATCGGGGATTAAAATGGACAATCTTCTGACGCTGGAACCGGGCATGATAATCTGGACGTTCGTTACGTTCGGATTGCTGCTGTTTCTGCTCAAGAAATTCGCCTGGAAACCGCTCCTGTCAGGGCTCGAAGGGCGTGAATCAAGGATAAAAAACGACCTGCAGGGCGCTGAGAATGCGCGCCGCGAAGCGGAAAAATCACTGGAAAAGCACCGGGCGATGATGCAGGACGCGGAGTTGGAGGCGCGCCGCGTCATCGAAGAAGCGCGAAAGTTGGCGGAAAAAATGCGCGTCGACATACTCGCGCAGGCCGAGGAACAAGCCCGCCTGCTCGCTTCGCAGGCAAAAGCCGACATACAGCGGGAGAAGAATACGGCGCTCTTGCAGCTTCGCGCGGAGATCGCCGATTTGGCGATAGGCGCAGCCTCCAAAATTCTCGGCGAACAACTCGACGAGGAACAAAACCGCCGCATCGTTGACGCCTTCATCGCGGATCTGCCGCGCGAACGGAGCAACTGAGGTCCGCGAATGCTCATTTCCCGTGTCGCACGCCGTTATGCCGAAGCCGTCTACGACTCTATCCCGCCGGATCCGGGCATAGCCGCTGTCATGAGGGACGTTTACGATCTCCGTGGCAGCCTGAATGGATCCAGGGAACTCCGGAGTTTCTTCCAGTCTCCCATAATTCCATTTTCGAAGAAATCGGAAACATTGAACGCTCTTTTCGGCGACAGGCTCGGCGATTTCATGAGGAGTGTGTTGCACTTTCTGCTCGACAAGCGTCGTGAAGGTCTCCTGGCCGAAATACTCGAAGCGATGACGGAACTGGACGCGCGTAGAAACGGATTGCTGCGCGCCACTGTGAGCACCGCCCGTGAACTCGACGAAGCGGGCCGGCGTTCGCTGGCCGGTGCGCTGAACGGCATTACAGGTCTGAATGTACAACCTGAATACCACGTTGAAAAAGAGTTGCTCGGCGGACTGGTCGTGAGAGTCGGCGATATTGTCTACGACGGCAGCGTCAGCAGATCGCTGGAACTGCTTCGACTGAGACTCATGGCGGGAACAGCCTGAATCCGGCTGAAAAGTTAAACCTATCCAAAACAAGGGCACCCAATAAGATGGCTGAAGTTCGTCCAGACGAGGTCTCCGCGATACTTCGCAAGCAGCTAAGCGGCTTCGAACGCGAGATCGACATTTACGAAGTCGGAACGGTGTTGCAGGTAGGCGACTGCGTGGCTCGCGTCTACGGCCTCACCAATTGTATGGCGGGGGAGCTTATAGAGTTTCCCAACGGCGTTTTCGGCATGGCGCTGAACCTGGAAGAGGACAACGTCGGATGTGTACTTTTCGGCGAGTCCACTCTCGTGGGCGAGGGCGATACGGTAAAACGCACGGGCCGCGTCATGTCCATCCCGATAAGCGAGAGCATGATCGGCCGCGTTATAAACCCCCTTGGTCAACCGCTGGACGGACGCGGCGTTATCGAGTCCGACAAGTATTTTCCCATTGAACGGAAAGCGCTCGGCGTCATTCATAGGCAGCCGGTGAAAGAGCCGCTTCAGACGGGATTGAAAGCCATCGACTCGATGATTCCTATCGGACGGGGTCAAAGAGAACTCATCATCGGTGACAGGCAGACCGGCAAGACGGCCATCGCCCTCGACGCCATAATAAACCAGCGCTATACTCACACGGAAGAAGCCAGGCGCAGGGGCGTACAGCCCGTGTACTGCATATATGTCGCAATCGGGCAGAAGGGATCCACTGTAGCCCAGGTGCAGACGCGTCTGCAAGAGGAGGGGGCGTTGGCTTACACGACAATCATCACGGCCAATGCGAACGATCCAGCCTCGCTCCAGTATATCGCGCCGTATTCCGGCGCCACGTTGGGCGAATACTTCAGGGACAGCGGCAGGCACGCGCTTGTGATTTACGACGATCTGTCGAAACAGGCCTCGGCATATCGCGAAATTTCGCTGCTCTTGCGCCGTCCGCCGGGCCGCGAAGCATATCCCGGCGATGTGTTCTACCTGCATTCGCGGCTTCTCGAGCGCGCCTCCAAGCTGAGCGACGAGTTGGGGGGAGGCAGTCTGACCGCGCTCCCGATTATCGAAACCCAGGCGGGAGACGTTTCCGCATATATTCCCACGAACGTGATCTCGATCACCGACGGACAGATCTACCTCGAACCGGGGCTCTTCAACGCGGGACAGCGGCCGGCGGTGAACGTCGGTATTTCGGTGTCACGAGTCGGAGGGAACGCTCAGGTGAAGGCGATGCGCAAAATCGCCGGATCCCTGCGCCTCGATCTCGCGCAATACCGCGAACTTGAGGCTTTCGCCAAGTTCGGCTCGGACCTCGACAAAACCACGCAGCAGCAGCTGCGCCGCGGCGCCCGCTTGCTGGAGCTTCTCAAGCAGGGGCAATACCATCCCATGCCGGTCGAGGAACAAGTGGTCAGCATTTTCGCCGGCGCCAAGGGTTATCTCGACGAGGTTCCGCTTGAAGCCGTTGCTCGCTTCGAGAAGGAATGTCTGGAATTCATGCGCGCCCGTCGCAAGGATCTGCTCGACTCGATTGCGGATACGAGGGAAATAAGCGAGGAAGCGCAGACGCAACTCGAAAAAATACTGTCGGATTTCACGGTTACCTTCAAGCTGTCCCTGGAAAGCGGCGTTTAATTACCATGGCAAATCTCCGCGAAATCCGGAGACGCATCGCAGGAATCCGGAGCACATCCAAAATCACTCAGGCGATGAAGCTGGTGGCGGCGGCCAAACTCAGGCGCGCCCAGGATGCCATGATAGCTGCCCGGCCTTATGCGGGCCATTTGAGGGCGCTTATGGCTCATATGTTATCCAGGGTGGATTCGGCAAGCCTGCCCCTCTGGTTCAGGCAGGATGCGGGAAAAGGGGTGCTGATAGTCATCGTGACCGCCGATCGCGGCCTCTGCGGATCATTCAACACGAATATCATCCGCACGGCAGCTCAGCTGGTACACGGAGATTTCTCGGCATTGCACGCCGAAGGGAAAGTGAAGCTGCTGACCGTGGGGCGGCGCGCCTTTCAGTACTTCTCGAAACGCGACTATCCTGTCACCGCCGCTTTCAACGGAGTCGTCAACGATCCCGATCCCGGTCTCGCGGCGGGGATAGTTACCAGAATACTCGACGGCTACGCCGCCGGTGAATACGACCGGGTGGAACTGGTTTTCAACGAGTTCAAGTCGGTGATTCAGCAGAATCTGCGTGTGGAGACGCTGCTGCCCATGCCGGCGGAACCCGAGCCGCTCATGGAATTTCAAGGACACGAGTATCACGAATTCATCGATTACATTTATGAGCCCTCGGAGCAGGCCCTCATGGAGGCGCTTGTCCCGAAACATCTGAATTTCCAGCTCCTGCGCGTCATGCTCGAATCCAACGCAGCCGAGCAGGGCGCCCGTATGAGCGCGATGGACGCCGCTACGGCCAATGCGAAGGAACTGATCCACACCCTGCAACTGGAATACAACAGCGCCAGACAGGCGAGCATTACGAAGGAGATACTCGAGATCGTCGGCGGAGCGGAGGCGCTGAAGAAGGGCGGTTAATGGGGTCGGGGAGTGGCGAGCGGGGAGGACTCTGCTTAGATTGAATGCGATTGAGCGCGGCTGCGCTTACTGCGTTCCATCGCGCGTCTGAATAAAAAACAGAAATCACGGTCGCCCGTGATTTCTGTTTTATCAGAGAGATTTTTAAATCGACTTTTTAGCGCGAGAGCACCAGCTTATGCGTTGCGATGCCGCTGCTCGTTATGAGATGGGCGAAGTAAACGCCGCTCCCGAGTCGCGATGCGTCGAAGAGAACCGAATGTGCGCCTGCCGACATCGCGCTGTGATCCAGCAGACGTGCGACTTCGCGGCCTGCTGCATCGGTGATCGTCAGCAGCACGTTCTCAGCTGACGACAGTGAGAAGTTGAGGTTAGTCGAGGGATTGAAGGGATTCGGGAAATTCTTCAACGTGAGGAAAGTCTCGCCCGACAAGCTGACTGATACGACTGGCGAGTAGTCGAAACTGCCGTCGCGGTCGATCTGCCTGAGGCGGTAATGCACAACCGGCAAACCGGCGAAATCAGCCGCATCCGTATAGGAGTAACCGCGCGGGCTGTTGACCGTGCCGATGCCCTCGACGAAGCCGACGTTCTGCCAGGTGTCGAGATCCATGGACCGTTCGATTTCAAAGCCGTAGTTGTTCGCCTCGGTGGCGGTTCTCCACTGCAGTTTAACGGTTCCATCCCTGTATAGACCGCTGAAGGAGACGAGCTCCACCGGAAGCACTTCATCGATCGTGAAATTGTCGAGAGCATATATCTGCGAATTCTGGGCATTGTTGCCGCCGCTGTTCGTGGGATCTCCGATGGAGAAGTTGACCGCGAAATAAATATCAGCGTTGTTCATCAAGGTGAAGCCCTCGAGGACTGCGGTTATCTGAAGCACATCAGCCGTAGGAGTGGTTATAGGCATCCACTTATATGTATTGTCCAGTGGATCCATCGCCCAGATTTCGCCATCGCCGATCGGGAGGGGATAATTCTGGGAAGGGTTGGTACTCGTATTATCCTTGAAGAAATGTACGGCGGATTCATCTATGCCGACCCATTGCGTGTAAGGATCCGTCGCTGTCTCGCTGAATGTGGCAAGAGGATTCAGTGTATAGAAAAGCTTGACAGTCGTGCCGTCGATGTTGGTGTCGAACCGGTACTTCTCAATGTCATAAGACAAGGTGATCTTGGTGATAGCTGCCGGGCCGGTATTCGTGCATTTCACCATAACGCTCTGACTGTAGGCGTTCGGTCTTGACCTTAAGCCGACCGCTCTGTCCGTTCCGTCTGATGTGGAATAGCAATTGAATCGAACATTGCTGCCGGGAGCTATCGGATATCCGGATACCACCTGCTCGACATTGTAAAAAAGATGTCCGGAAGAGGCGGCCCACGGAGTTACTTCTCGATAACTGTTGGGGCTGCGCGTGATCTGCCACCCGTTCGGCAGCGCTGTGCCGGTTCCCATTCCGTCAAAAGTTTCGGTGTTACCTGAATTGGGCAGAGTCAATACCGGCATCTGCGCCAATAGCGTTTCCGTCCCTGCAAAAAGCAAAGCGAGGAAGACGACAGCTGCAAAGTTTTTCATTTTCTCACCTTATTTATGGGTGTTTGTGTTCTCTGTTTGCAAAGATTGCATCAACTTTTATGCCATATATTGATCGCCGAAAAAACGGCGATTTCGGTTCGGTATCGGCAATAAATACTGTATACTGCTCATTCGGCCCTGTATCGGAAATGCACTCGAAAAGATGATTTGTTCCGTTCCTGTACAATCCGTTTGCTGAAACCGATCGCCGTTGCGATCATCATAAATGCATACACGCGCCCTTCGGGCGGTGAACCGCGGTTGGAAAAATTTTTCAGTTAATAGGCACAGTCACTGCCGGCAGGCAGGGCGAAATCGCCTCGGCGTCAGACGCCGCGACGCTTCCGAAACGCCCGGGGCCGCGGAAAGAAACAACAGACGCCCGTATCCGTAATTGCCGGAGCGTTGCCCGAGGCGGCCGTTTGTTTTGCTTTCGTTGGCATTGCCGTTCTGCAGTGTTATCTTCCCGCAATTATACTCAGAAATCATGATCAAATCAATATTACAAGAACATTTTCGTATGAAACCGATTCTTTTTCCCGTGATCGCGGCGGCAGCCCTGCTCCTCCCGATTTCACGCCTTTACGCTCAGGAAGCTGCAACCTGGACCGCTTACACCGACGCAAAGGATATTGTGCCCGGAGCGGGTTTCACCGTCAAATTGCGCGCTTCAATCAATGCCGGCTGGCACGTTTACTCCACAACCCCGATGGAGGAAGGTCCGGAGCCTACCGAAATCGCCTTTCCGGCCGAAGCCCCGCTGCGCAGGAGCGGCGCGATCAGGCAGCCGAAACCGATAATCAAGTTCGATGAAAATTTCGGTGTCAACACGGAATACTATGAGAAGGAGGCGGTGTTTTCCATTCCTGCCCGCGTGAAGGATAATACGCCGGCGGGCGAGATAAAAACCGCCGTCGAGGTCACCTTCATGGCCTGCAACGATAGGATGTGCCTCCCTTCGAAAACGGTTAAGGTGCCGCTCACAATCAACGTTGCCGGAAAGCCGTCGGAGGACGCTGCGGCCGCCGATTCGGGCACACCCGACAGCGCTACCGCGGCGCCGTCGGAGGCCGGAGCGCCGGAGCAGGGAGCAGCGGACACGGAACGAGCGAGCGGCTACGGCGACAGCAAGGACGTGGACGATGCCAAACGAGAGGGTCTCTGGGCGTATATCGGTCTCGCCATGTCCATGGGCGCGCTTTCTCTCCTGACACCCTGCGTGTTTCCCATGATACCTATCACCGTTTCCTTCTTCACGAAACGCAACCAGGCCACGAAGGCGCGCAGCGTCCGCGACGCGCTTATCTACTCGCTCGGCATAATCTTCACCTTCACGGTGCTGGGCATTTTGCTGGCTGTGGTCTTCGGCGCCTCGGGCATCAACCGCTTCGCCGCGAACCCCTGGATCAACATGCTGATAGCGCTGATATTCATCGTCTTCGCTCTCAACCTCTTCGGGCTTTTTGAAATAGTTGTGCCGTCGGGCCTGCTTACCAAGCTCACCAGCGCTTCAGGCAGCGGACAGGGCATAGTGAGTCTTCTATTGATGGGACTCACCTTCACGCTGACAAGTTTCACCTGCACCGTCCCATTCATAGGCACGGTTATGGTCGCCGCCGCATCGGGCGAGATCTGGTGGTCGATTCTCGGCATGCTTGCATTTTCGGCTGTATTCGCCTTCCCGTTCTTTCTCCTGGCCGTATTTCCGTCCTGGCTCAAAGCCGTGCCGGGCAGCGGCGGATGGTTGAACTCGGTGAAGGTGGTCATGGGCTTCCTTGAACTGGCCGCGGCGATGAAATTCATCTCGAATGTCGATCTCGTATGGGGTCTCGGAGTGTTGAGCCGCGATCTGTTCCTGTCGTTCTGGGTCGGAATCGGAGGCATCATAGTGCTGTACCTGCTCGGCATTTTTCAGCTTCCGCACGATACGAAACCGGAACGCATTGGCGTGTTCAGAATGATATTCGGGGTGTTCTTCTTCGGTATAACGGTTTTTCTGTTTACGGGTCTTAATGCCAAACCCCTAGGCGAACTGGACGCCTTCCTGCCGCCGATAGAATATCAGGCGACGATCGAAGCGGCTCGAGGCGATGTCTCATCCGGAACCGCTCCGGCCGCTTCGCCGAAGCTGCCGGCTGCCGCGTCGCATAAGCCGGGCGAAGAGCGCTGGCTGGCGGATTACGAGCAGGCCCTCGCGGTGGCGCGGGCGGAGAAAAAGCCCGTGTTCATAGATTTTACCGGTCTGTCTTGCACGAACTGCCGCTGGATGGAGTCCAACGTCTTCACTCGTTCCGACGTGGCCGCCTTGCTCGAGCGCTTCGTCCTTGTCCGCCTGTTCACGGATATGAAGGGCGAGGCCTCCGAAAAGAACCGGCGTCTGCAGGAAGGGCGTTTCGGCACGGTAGCCCTGCCACTCTATGTGATCATGTCGCCAGAGGACGAAGTGATCGACACTTTTCCGGGGATGACCCGCAAGCCGTTCGAGTTCGTCGCGTTTCTGGAACGAGGCCTGAAGAAGTCGCGGTCGGGCGCCTGATCCGTCCAGGGGACCGGATCGGCGCGGCGCAACCGGGTTGACAAATGATCCGGCAGGCATTATGTTACTCTTGCCTCCGTCCGCTGCGGCCCAAAAGGAGCGCAAGCGTTGAGCGCGCCGCATTTCCATTACAGAATAAGCCGTTGAAACCTTACTCAGACCGATATAACGAGCTCCGCGAACGCATAGACGAGCGTCTCGCCGTGGCGATCGACAGGGAGAATCCGGTGTCCGTCTACGTGCCTGCGCGTTACGTGCTCGAGGGCGGCGGTAAACGGATCCGACCGGTGATGCTGCTGCTCTGCTGCGAAGCGGTGGGAGGCGATGCCGAGCAAGCAGTTGACGCAGGCGTGGCGGTGGAAATACTGCATAATTTCACGCTCGTGCACGACGACATAATGGACAACGCCGATCAGCGCAGGGGCCGCGAGACGGTTCACAGGAAATGGGACCGAAACGTGGCCATACTTGTCGGGGACGAACTCATCGGCATAGCATACAAATCACTCCTGCGCACTATGAGTGGAGATATCAGGACGCTGGTCGGGATATTTACTGAAGGAATGATCGAGGTCTGCGAAGGACAGAGTTACGACAAGGAATTCGAAACGGCGGTGTGCGTGACAGAGGATGAGTATCTGATGATGATTGCAAAGAAGACCGGACAGCTTCTCATCATGTCTGCGGAACTCGGCGCGGTCATCGGCGGCGCCTCGGCAGTTCAGAGAGCGGCTTTGGCCGCCTACGCGTCGTCCATCGGCCGGGCTTTTCAGATACAGGACGATTTGCTCGACGTGACTGGAGACGAGAAAAAATTCGGCAAGGTCATCGGCGGAGATATTGCGGAAGGCAAGAAAACCTGGTTGCTGGTGAAAGCCCTTGCATCGGCACAAGGAGCGGACCTGGATACGCTGATGCAAGTGGCGGAACGCAGGTCCGGCCGGCCTGGTCTGATCAAGGATGTGACCGACGTTTACAAGCGCCTCGGCGTGGTTGAAGCCGCGCATGAGCGCATCAAAACGGAGACCGAGGCGGCGGTTGCGGCCCTCGACGCCCTGCCCGCGGGGCAGGGAAGAGATATGTTGGCATGGATGGCGGACATGCTTCTGCGCAGGAGTTCCTGAGGATGAGGAAATGATCGCGCGCGAAGTCGCAATAAAGAATAAAGCCGGTCTGCACACGCGGCCGGCCGCGGCCATTGTCCGATTGGCGTCCAGGTTCCAGTCGGATTTTTTCATTCAGAAGGACGGGCTGCAGATTAACGGCAAAAGCATCATCGGCGTGATGACGCTCGCGGCTGAACGGGGATCGACTCTGTTGCTCGAGTTCGATGGTCCCGATGAGGAAGAGGCCGCCAGGCAGATTTGCGCGTTGTTCGACGAGGGCTTCGGTGAATCCTGATCCGGTCCGACAGATGGAAGAGACGCGCGGCGACGCTCCCGGGGAATCTCTCCTGTCCGGATTGCCGGCATCGGGAGGCATTTCGATAGGTCCGGCTTTCGTCTATGAACGCGAGGAGGTTTACGTGGTCGAGCGGAGACTGGACGAGGAGGAGATCTCCGCAGAACTGGCTCTGCTCGTCGAAGCCATTGGAAGGGCGAACGAGGAACTGGAAAACATAGCGGAACTCGCAAGAACCCAGTTGGACGAAAGCGCCGCATCGATCTTCGAAACTCAGATTATGCTGCTCAATGACCCGGAACTCATCAGGGCCATCGAGAGGCGCATTCGTACCGAGAAGAAGAACGCCGATTTCCTGATTCATCAGGAAATCGAGCGCTACAAAGCCCTGCTCATCACCACTAATGACCCGCTGTTCCGGGACCGCATATCGGATCTCGACGACATCTCACAGAGGCTGCTTCGCAGCATACAGAGGAAACGTCTCAGTCTTACCGTGGAGGGCGCGCATATCATTGTCGCCACGCAGCTCACGCCCGCCGATACCATATTGTTCAGCCGCGGAGACGTTCTCGGGTATGCGACGGATCTCGGCGGTTTGACCTCGCACGCCGCCATTCTCGCGCGTTCGCTGAAAATCCCGGCCGTCGTCGGTTTGCAGGAATTGACACAGCACGTCTCGACCGGAGACGAGATGATCATTGATGGTCAGCACGGACTCGTCATAGTGCATCCCACGCCGGCCAGAAAGGCGCAGTACAGGGAAAAGATCTCCCGCATACGCAAACTCGAAGACGGTCTCAAGGGTCTCGTGGATCTGCCATGCGTCACTTCGGACGGCAAGAAAGTGCAGATCTCCGCAAACGCGGAGTTCGTAGACGAATGCGAGTACATACTCGCCCAGGGGTCGAACGGCATCGGCCTATACCGCACCGAGCATCTGTATCTGCTGAAAGGCGATTTCCCGTCCGAGCAGGAACAATACATCGCATACAGCGAAATTGCGTCAGTGATGTATCCTCAGCCGGTTATCATCCGCACTTTCGACATCGGAGGCGACAAGCTCCTGTCCGACAAACGCGAGGAAGAGAATCCTTCCCTCGGATGGCGCGGCATAAGAATGCTCCTCGACAGGCCTGAACTTTTTCGCCAGCAGCTCAGGGCCATATTGCGAGCGTCGTCCACCAAGAATGTCAAGCTGATGTTTCCCATGATCTCGGGTCTCATGGAACTGCGCACCGCCCTGGGACATCTCGAGGAGAGCCGCAGTGAACTCCGCAAGGCGGGAATTCTTTTCGATGATCGTATGGAGGTCGGCATCATGATCGAAGTGCCGTCGTCGGTGCTGATGGCCGATCGGCTCGCTCGCGAGGTGGATTTCTTCAGCATCGGCACGAATGACCTGATACAGTATCTGCTTGCGGTGGATAGAAGCAACGATCTGATCGTCAATCTTTACCAGGAGTTCCACCCTTCGGTTCTGCGCGCAATAAAGCACGTGATCGATACCGCCCATGCTGAAGGAATATGGGTGGGCATGTGCGGCGAAATGGCCGGAAATCCCCTGGCATCCGTTCTTCTGCTCGGCCTGGGTCTCGATGAATTCAGCATGGTCCCGTCCGTGATACCAGAGGTAAAAAAAATTCTGCGCAACACCGCTTACACCGAAGCACGGCAAATCGCGGCAGAATCGCTGGAGAAAGCCACGAGCGCCGAAGTGAAGGATTTTCTCACCGGGTATCTTCACAACAGATTTCCGGAGATTTTCCAATCCGGTTGAAGCAGATCCCGGGACTGTGATCCGCACAGCAGAACCAGCCGAATTCCCCTCCGATCAGGCAAGCGTGTATTGCACTCCGCAAACTGTAACACATCTCGAGAGATACGTATGACACCAATAGTGGAATTGGACGAAACGGGCGCTCTCTCGCATTGCGCGCCGCAAATCATCGACCGGTCACGGGAAGAATGCGCGAAGGGTTTGGCAACGCTTCGCTCCAGAAGCGGCGCGGGCGCCGAGTTCACGGGTTGGATGGCGCTTCCCGAGCAACCGCAGGAGGAATTGAACCGGATCCTCGAAACCGCGCAGACAATCAGGGAGGAAGCGGATGTTCTGATCGTCATCGGAATAGGCGGATCTTACCTCGGCGCAAGAGCCGTCATCGACGCCTGCGAGCACAATACGGAGGGCGTCTCGCCGGAAGTGTTGTACGCGGGCCATCATCTGTCAGGCCGATATCTGGCCTCGCTTCTGGATTCGCTCGCGGACAGGCGCGTCTGCGTGAACGTGGTTTCAAAATCAGGCACGACGACGGAGCCGGCGCTGGCTTTCAGGGCTGTCAAACTATGGATGGAGCGGCGTTACGGTCGCGACGGCGCGTCACGGCGAATTCTTGCGACCACTGATGCCGAGAGAGGCGCTCTGCGAGGACTGGCTGCTTCGGAGGGCTACCGGACCTTCGTAATACCTGATGACGTGGGAGGACGTTTCTCGGTTCTGACACCTGTCGGCCTGTTGCCGATCGCCGCTGCGGGAATCGACATACGGGCGCTTCTGAGCGGAGCATCGCGGATGAAGGAAACGGCGCTGCTCACGGACTTCGACTCGAATCCCGCGTTGAGATACGCCGCAGCTCGAACGGCTCTGTCGGAAGCCGGCAAAGGCGTGGAGCTCCTGGCTGTTTTCGAGCCGTGCCTGTCCATGCTCACCGAGTGGTGGAAGCAGTTGTTCGGTGAAAGCGAGGGCAAGGAGGGGAGGGGGATATTTCCGGCTTCGGTGATCGATACGACGGATCTGCATTCGCTGGGTCAATTCATACAGGAAGGCCGGCGGCTGCTTTTCGAGACTTTCCTGATCGTCCGGGAAAGCGGCGGCACTTTCATAGTGCCGCCCATGGAAGGCGACGCGGACGGTCTGGGATATCTCGAAGGCAGGGACTTGTCGTGGATCAACGAACGCGCGATGCAGGGCACAGCTCTTGCGCACAGCGAAGGCGGGACACCCGTGATGCGTTTGGAGATTGAAGGAATAGATCCATATGCAGTCGGCGCGCTGCTGTACATGTTTCAGGTGGCCGTCGCCGTCAGTGGATATTCGGCCGGCGTGAATCCGTTCGACCAGCCGGGCGTGGAAGCTTACAAGAGAAATATGTTCGCCTTGCTCGGAAAGCCCGGATACGAAAAGGAGGGTGACGAACTGCGCCGTAAGCTCTCCTCTGCAGGCAGGTAATCCCCTTGACCTGGTAGCGCTGAATCCTGCCTTGCATTACCGGGCAGCGGGCGCATGTCGAGTTATGCAAAACAATGGACACGAAGGAAGTTATCATGCCGTTTATCGATTACTCGAAAAAGCTTGAAGAATTCGATCCGACAGGTCAATTCGAAGTGCTGAAATCCTTCCCCATGCAGATCGGGGCGGGACTGGACGCGGCGGACGGTCTGGATCCGGCACTGCTGCCCGATTGCAGACGCGGAAACGCCGTGATCGCCGGAATGGGAGGATCCGCCATCGGCGGTGATATACTGCGCGGTCTGGCAGATTACAGGAGCAATATTCCCGTGCAGGTACGGCGTAATTACAGGTTGCCCGATTATTCAGGCCCAGACACCTCGGTGTTCGTGATCAGTTATTCAGGCGATACGGCTGAAGCGCTTTCCGCTTACGATGAGGGCGGCCGTCGGGGGTGCCGGCGGGTCGTGATAACTACAGGAGGGAAGCTCGCAGCTTGCGCTTTGCGGGACGGAATCCCTCTTGTAAGGATTCCGGGGGGGTGCGCGCCACGCTTCGCTCTCGGGTACTTGTTTTTCTCGCTGCTGCGAACCGCTGAAAAGGCCCGTTTGCTGACCTTGCCTGAAGGAGAACTCGAGGAAACGATCGATGCGGTCGAAAAGTGCACGGCGGCATATTCGGATTGGAGCAAACCAGGCAACGCCGCCGTGACACTGGCTGAACGCCTTCACGACGTGATTCCCGTCGTTTATTCCGGCCACGATTATCTCGAGGCCGTGAATTTGCGCTGGCGCTGCCAGTTCGAGGAAAATGCGAAAACGCTTGCATGGGGCAACGTGATCCCCGAGATGAATCACAACGAGATAGTCGGATGGGAAAGGAATCCGGACCTGCTTCGACGTCTCCACGTGATCGCGCTGCGGGACAGGGAGGAAAGCGCCGAGATCACGGCCCGCATGGATGCTACGCTGGACTTGATCAGCCCTCACGCGGCCGGAGTCGATTCGGCGGAAGGCGGCGCCTCCGCTCCCATGGCCAGAATTTTTGAATTGATTTGCCTGGGGGATTGGAGTAGTTTTTACCTTGCCGTCGGCACCGGCACGGATCCGTTTCCGATACACAAGATAAATGCTCTCAAGAACGCCCTCTCGAACTCGAAGCTTCCGCCCGCCTGATCTCTTGCGCGTGGCGGCATCCGTCGTTCGGAATCGCACGGACCGCCGCGCGGGAATGACGGTTCGCTTTCGCGCGCCTTTACTCGTTGCATCCGCTGCCTGCCTGGTCCTGACCTCGATGCCGGCTCCGGCGCAATTCCTTCCCTTCGGCCGCAACAAGGTTGCCTATACGGATTTCGATTGGCGAGTGCTCAAGACGGAGCATTTCGACATCTACTTCTATCCGGATATGGAGGATCTCGCCCGTAAAGGCGCCCATTTCGCCGAGGAGAGTTACAGCCGACTGGAAGGTATTTTCAACTTCACCATCCTTCACCGCATACCGCTGATCTTTTATTCCTCCCAGATTCACTTCCAGCAGACGAATGTGACTCCGGGTTTCATACCCGAAGGCGTGGGCGGTTTTTTCGAATTTCTCAAAGGCCGCGTGGTGATTCCGCACAACGGGTCCATGCGGGATTTCCGCCATGTGATCCGTCACGAACTCGTGCATGTATTCATGCACAACAAAATCGACGACGTTCTCCGCGCTTACAACCTTCCGTCCGAGCGCTACCCTCCGCTGTGGTTTGTCGAGGGATTGGCCGAACACTATTCGGCGGATTGGGACAGCCAGGCAGAGATGCTGCTCCGGGACGCGATTCACAGCGGTTATTTCGCGCCATTGTCTTCAATCTATTCGATAATGGGCAGTTTCCTTATGTACAAGGAAGGTCAATCGATCCTGGGATTCATCGAGAAGGAGTTCGGTTCGGAAGCCCCCGTGCGCATTCTTGAGAATCTATGGAAATCCGCCGATTTCAATGAGGTGATGTCATGGACGCTAGGCGTCGATGGCCGTGAGCTCGACAGACGCTGGCAGCGCGATCTGCGAAAGCGCTACTACCCGATGGCCGCAGGTCTCGAGAAACCTTCCCACGTCAGCGAAGCCGTGAGCGGTGAAGGTTTCAACTCGAAACCGGTGATATACGCGGTCGCAGACTCCGTTTATGTGGTTCACCTGTCGAACGTCACCGGGTATTCGGGCATCTATTTGAGTTCTTTGAAAAACGGCCGAACCAGGCTCCTGCTACAGGGCGAGAAATCGGACGAACTCGAGGCTTTCCACATGATGCAGAGCAGAATGTCCGTCAGCCGCGACGGGATTTTAGCCTTCTCGGCGCAGAGCGGAGGCAAGGATGTCCTGCATCTGTTCGATCTTCGAACCGAGCGCATCACGGCTACATATGCGTTCCCCGAGCTTGTGGTGCTGAACTCGCCGTCATGGGCGCCGGACGGCGCGCGCCTGGTCTTTTCAGCTATGCCGCGTTCAGGACAGTCCGATCTTTACATTCTCAACACCCAAGATCGCACGCTCGAACAGCTGACTAACGACGAGTACGACGACCGCGATCCGTCCTGGTCTCCGGACGGCGGCGCCATCGTTTTCTCGTCGGACAGGTCGCGCTGGGGCGCGTCCGGCTTCGCGAATCTCTTCGCCTGGGATATCCCGCACAGCAGTATTCGTGCCGTGGCCGTGGACAGTTCCAATTTCCTGGCGCCCTCCTGGTCGCCCGACGGCGGCATGCTGGTGTTTACAAACGACAGGGACGGTGTGCATGACGTGTACGCGATGAAGTACGACGCGGAACCGCTGCTCAGACGCCCGGTGTACAGGGTTACACGTCTGCTCACATCGGTTTCCGACCCGGTGTGGACGGATCAAGGCGGAATCGTCTTCACCGCTTTCGAAAATTACAGTTTCCGGATCCGCAGCATACCTCCTTTCCGGAGCCGACTGGATTCGCTGGACGTCCGGATGGTCGACACATTCGACGAAGGCGGTGGATGGACGGCATCTGCATGGGAAGGCGACGTCGCGGCGCAGCCTCTCCGTTACGAGCGAGAGTACCAGCTCGATATCGCACAGAGCCAGATCTCCACCGATCCGGTATTCGGCACCGTGGGCGGCGCGGCGCTCAACGTCAGCGACCTGTTGGGCAATGACAATTTTTACTTCCTGCTCTACAACACGGCGCAATCCACAAGCGAACTCCTCTCCAGTTTCAACCTGGCGGTTTCGCGCATATCATTGGATCGGCGGGCCCCGCTTGCCTACGGCATATACAGCTTCTCCGGACGCCGTTACGATCTGCTCGACCCGGATCAATACTTCATCGAGCGCGCGTACGGCGGTTATCTCGCGCTGGCTTATCCCCTCTCTACCTTCCGCCGGGTGGAAGGGACCGTTTCGCTGACGAATTCCGACAAGGAATCTCTCTACGAAGTGAAACAGCGGAAGGCGCTGCTGTTGACGAATTCGATCTCTTACGTATTCGACAACGCTCTCTACTATTACACAGGTCCTCTGGACGGACGGCGCATGAATGTCACACTGTCGTTCACTTCCGACGTCCAGTACTCGAACGTCAATTACTACTCGATCATGGCGGACTACAGGCGCTATTTCCGGATCGGCCTGCGCTCCGCCCTCGCAGCCCGCGCGGAGATTCTATACAATCACGGGAAGGAAGCGCGTAGGTATTTCCTCGGAGGGAGTTGGGACCTCCGCGGCTGGCCGCGCTGGTCCATTCGCGGCACGAAGAGATGGCTGACCAGTTGCGAGCTGCGTTTCCCGCTGCTCGACCGGGTTGGTTTCGACTTCCCCTTCGGTTCCATGACACTGGGCCTGCTCCGCGGCGCCCTGTATTTCGACGCGGGCAACGCGTGGGACGACCGCTACGGGGAAACCCTCGGGAGCGTCGGAGCAGGATTGAGATTCAGCCTTTTCGGCGTATTTGTTCTCCGCTACGACTTCGGCAAACGCATCGAAAATAATTTCCGGACCATACAATCCGATATGTTCCATCAGTTTTTCTTCGGCTGGGATTTCTGATGAAACGCGCTCTTTTAGCGATGCTTGTTGCCTGGTCGGGCTGCTCATCCCTGGCGCCTCTCGGAAGAGTGACATCCTGGTCCACAGCGGATTGGGGGCAATTCGGAGGCGGCCCCGAACGCAAGGGGACGACCGCGCTGGAATTCAAACACCCCCCGGTTGAGCGGAAATCACTTTCGCTTTCCGGCATCCCGGCTCAGGGTTCGATCCTTTATTCCAACGGTTTGCTGTTCGTCCCGGTTATCGGCGGCTCGATAGATTTGTTCCTGCGGAGTGGGGGCCCCGAGAAGGGAAGGATCCCCGTGGATGGATGGATTACCGGAACCCCGGTTCTTCTCGACAGCCTCCTGATCTATCCCTTCGTAAAAAAGGACGGATATGTCGCTTGTTATGACCTGGCTTCAAGAAACATTAGGTGGGAAAAACACACCGGACTCGTGGAAACAGCTCTGCTTCTGACCGGTGAGCGAGTCGCCGCCGCCACTAGCGACGGCGAGGTCCATTGCTGGAACGTCAGGGACACATCGGACTGCTGGCTCATCACGCTTCCCAAAGGGGTGTTCACTCCGCCGGCCTCGTCCGACAGCCTTATATACGTAGCCTGCGATGACGGCGACATCCACGCTCTATCGATTCGCGACGGATCAGGACGCTGGAGACACCCCGGAGGCGCGGCGTTCGCGACGGGTCCTGTAGCGACTTCGCACGGCGTTTTGACCGCGGATCGCAAAGGTGTCGTGTCTATGCTGAAATCCCGCGACGGCGAGATACTGTGGCGTCATGCAGGAAGAGCCCCCGTTCTCGCGGCGCCATGTGCAGACGATTCCTCGGCGTATGTCGCCTTCAGCGACGGAAAACTGCGTTCCTTGAATCTTGCCGACGGATCGCTGCGTTGGGAACGCGATGAACGGACGCTGCTGAATATGCCGCTATTGCTCACACGGTCGGGATTGATATACGTCACCGCCAGGGGAAAACTCTGTCTGCTTGAAAAGAGCAGCGGGGAACTCCTCTGGTCCGCGGAGGCCGGAGGCGGCGCTCGTACCGCTCCCGCGGCCGCATTGAATGCGCTGATGGTATGCGGCGCCGGAAAGGATGCTGAATTATTCCTCTTCGACGGGAAGGCGGAATGATGAAATCGCTCGCGCTGATAATTTCTGCATTTGCCGCGCTGTCGGCATCGGCCATGTCGCAGGAGATAGAACCTGTTCGTCGCGGCGGCATTTCGGTGGTATCGGAACCTACGGGCGCCGAAGTCTGGATAGGCGACAGTCTGATCGGCCGCACTCCGCTGGAAATGCAGGGCGGCGAGCACGACACGCTGATCGTCTATCACCCGTCGAGATGGGTCTGGCGGGCTTCGCGGACTGTCTTGGCGCCGCCGCATCCCGACCGTTCGTCTGGGGTTGTCAGAGCCGAATTGCCTAGGAGGATCAGAGTATCGAGCGCGCCGCCCGGGGCCGCGCTGTCGGTCGACGGATCGCCTGTGGGATACACGCCGATCGAGCTGCGCCTATCACGGAGCGTAACGTTTTCATTGAAGCGGACCGATTTCGCTGACGCGGAAACGACATGGAGTATTGAAGAGGACAACGGCGAGGTCTTGCATATCATGCTTCAACCACTGTCGGGCAAGACGGCGGTCAAGGCGGTTGTGCGCGATCAGAGCGGACTTCGAATTCCGAGCGTCGCCGTGATATCGACGTCAGCCTTTGCTCTCGGCGTCGGGATCGGCGCGGTGGCGTTGAAATTGCACGCCGACCGCCGTTATGAGGCTTACCTCGCGACAGGGGAGCGCGCGGCGTTGGAAGAGGCGAGAAGGTGCGACATTTACTCCGGCGTTGGACTCGCACTTCTGCAGGCAGGAATCGGGTATCTCGTTTATCTTTTGTTCAATGACGACTGAAAACTATTTTGCATTCTCCGACGGCGGCGAAGGAATATCCCTGCGCGCCCGCAAGGAAGCGGTTGAAAAGCGACGCGATCCGAGGCAAATCCTTATCCCGATGTCAAATACAGTCGACATGCACACGCATACCTGGTACTCCGACGGAGCGCTGTCTCCGGCGGATCTGGTGCGTCGTGCGCGCGAAAGAGGAATAACACATCTGAGCATCACGGATCACGACAGCATCGACGGGCTGCCGGAGGCGAGGATTGCAGGCGCCGAGACGGGCGTTGAAATCATTCCCGGAGTGGAACTGAGCGCCACGCTCGGCAGCAAGGATATCCATATTCTCGGTTATCTGTTCGATCCGGATAACGATTTTTTGAAGCAAACACTCGACCTGTTCAAACGCGAGCGCTTCACCAGGGCGGCGAGAATTGTGAGAAAACTAAACCAGTTGGATTTGCCGCTGAGCTTCGATTCGGTTCTGGAACGGGCGGGCCACGGCGCGATCGGCCGGCCGCACATCGCGGAAGCGCTTGTGCTAGAGGGATTCACGAGCGATTACGTTCAGGCCTTCGACCATTACATTGGGGATTCGGGACCGGCATATGAGCCGAAATACCGCATTGCACCCGAGGATGCGGTCGACATAATCGCCAACGCGGGCGGGGTCTCCATACTTGCGCATCCAGGCTGGTACGTGACGGAAGAGGAACTCGTCCAATTGATACGCGCCGGTCTCGACGGCATTGAAACAGTGCATCCAGCGCACGACGCGGGCAGGAGGCGCTTCTACAGCGGGATCGCCTCCACGTATTTCCTGCTCGAAAGCGGCGGATCCGATTATCACGGAGGACGCAGAAACGACGACGCTCATTTCGGGACTCAGGTGGTTTCGATCGATGTTCTGAAAGCGATGAGAAGACGTCTCTTCATTCAGTAGACCGAGGTCAGTACGATGAACAAACCTGTGCAAGGTGATCTTCACGCGGCGTCATTCCGTTTCGCCGTAATCGCCAGCCGTTTCAACGACGTCATCACCAAGCGCCTCGTGGACGGCGCGATCGATTGTCTGGCGCGACACGGCGCTGACGAGAAACAGATAGACGTCTATATCTGCCCCGGCGCCTGGGAACTGCCGCTTGTGGCGAAAAAAGTGCTCGACGGACGAACGCATGACGCTCTGATCTGCCTCGGCGCCGTGATCCGCGGGGAGACGCCTCATAACGAATATATCGCCTCGGAAGTCACGAAAGGCATTTCGCAGTTATCCCTCGCCTTTGGAATCCCGATCTCCCTGGGCGTGTTAACCACCAACACTCTCGAGCAGGCTCTGGAACGCGCCGGACTGAAACACGGAAACAAAGGTTGGGAAGCCGCGCTCTCCGCCCTCGAAATGGCGGATCTGCTGCGCAAGATCGGCGGCGTCGGCGCATGATGCGGACGGCTCTACGTATACTCCCGGCATTGCTTTTTCTGATCGCTTGCATCCGACCGGCTGAATCCCAGCCAGGCCGCTGGAACACGCACACCGACATGAGCGACGTGCGCGACCTGGCCGTCACCGGACCGTGGATCTGGGCCGCAACGGGTGGAGGCGTTTTCGGATACGACAGGGCTTCCGGGGAATTCGTTAAATACACCAACACGGACGGCCTTGCTTCGATAGACGCCAGGGCGATCGCTGTTGACGGACAGGGCAGGGTGTTCGCCGGCGCCGCCAACGGTTATCTCAGCGTGAGGTCACCGGAAGGCGTATGGGAAATCGTGCCCGATATCGCCCGGGCTACCGACAAACCCCTTCGAGGGATCAATGTGATCCGAAACAGAGGAGATCAGGTATACATAGGTACGGATTTCGGCGTCTCGGTGTATCATGCGGCTTCAAGGAGTTTCCGCGATACCTGGCTGAAATTCGGCGGGCTTCCATCGCAGGCGCGTGTATCGGATGTGTTTTTCACGGAGGATTCGATTTGGGTCGCGACGGATCAGGGACTGGCGTGCGCGAAACTTTCCGGCGTAAACCTCCAGAATCCGGAGGCATGGAGATCATTTTCGACGGCGGACGGGCTTCCCGATAAAAACATCTCGGCTGTCGGGATCAACGGGGGCGCCGTGTTCGCCTTTACTCCGAAGGGCGCTGCCGCGCGTCTTGCGGAGCAATGGATTACCGTCCTACCGGAACTTGACCGCACTCCTGTCATGCGGGCCGTGACGACCGCGGACACTCTGTACCTGGTGACCGAGAAACGACTGTTTCGCGTCGCAGGGGGAGCGTTCGCAGAACCTTTCGGACCAGATCTCAACGATCCCGTCTACACCGGCGCAGCCTTCAGAACCGCGGCGTTCAGGAACGGAGGCGGCATTTATGCCGCCGGAACCAAGGGCTTCACGGATCCGAACGACGCGCAACCCTCCTTTAAAAGACCCGACGGTCCGTTATCTAATCTGGTGCACTCGCTGACCGTGGACGAACAGGGGAGAGTATGGTCGGCCACAGGACCGACCGCGGGATCGAGCGGGGTTAATGTCTTCGACGGCGTTGCCTGGAGAACTTATTCGAGAGAGCGAGGAGGACTGCCTACCGATGCGGTCAGCTGCGTTGCGACGGGACGCGACGGCTCGATGTTTCTCGGCACCTGGGGCAACGGCATTCTGCATTTGTTTGCCGACGATTCATTGAGAGTGTATTCTCCTTCGTCCGTCATCGGCTTTCCGGGAGCTACGGTCGATTCGTCGTATGCCGTGATTTCGGGTCTCGCCGTCGACTCGCGCGGAACTCTATGGGCCACCCATTACCAGGGCAGCAAGGGAACGATCCTGAGCAGCCGCAGCGCCGACGGCGTCTGGCGCTTCCACCGCAATCCATGGTGGGACAACGCATATGTGTCGGGTCTGACCATTGATCAATTGGGAAACAAGTGGATGTGGTTCGCCTTTGATTACACCGGGGCGGCATTGTTCAACGAGAAGGGCACCCCTGATGATCCGAGCGACGACGTCTGGCAGCGGATCGACCGGGGAAATTTCATCGAAGGCGCCGTGAAATGCGCCTCCGCAGACCGCTTTGGAGACGTCTGGGTCGGCACTTCCGTCGGACCGCGCACGGTTTTCAATCCCGCGACGCCGGATCGCGTATCGAGAACGTGCTACAACACCAGATGCAATATCGAAGGTGTTCCCGTCAATTGCATCGCAATCGATGCGGTCAATAACAAATGGCTGGGAACGAGCGAGGGAGTATTCGTGCTTTCACCAGACGGAGGAACGATAATAGCGCATTACACCGCGGAAAACAGCCCGCTCATCGACAACATGATCACTTCGATAACGGTGCATCCGCAGACCGGAGAAGCTTTTATCGGCACCGTGCGCGGGCTTTCCAGCGTCACGACACCATATATCGAGCCTGCGCCGGCCGTTGAGCTGAGAGTCTCCCCTAATCCCTTCAAAGCCGGCATAGACGACAGGATCATGATAGAGGGCTTGCCGGAGGGTTCCGCGCTCAAAATACTGACAATAGCCGGCGATTTGGTTGCTGAACTCGACACTCCCGGGGGCGGTCTCGGCTTCTGGGACGGCCGACGAGCTGACGGGACTCCTGCGGCATCCGGCGTATACATAATCGTCGCCTTCCAAACCGAGGGTGGAGAAATACGCATCGGGAAGCTTGCTCTCGTGAGACCATAGTCCTACATACACCGGGGTCGGCTGCAAAGGGACCGGCAATTGAATTGTCAATGCAATGTGTTGTTTTTTAACGCCGAAAGCTGTAAATTGTGATTCTGGACTATTTGATGCAGACGAATAAGCCCTTTATTATCACTATTGATGGACCGGCGGGATCCGGAAAAACAACGACCGCGCGAGCACTCGCGGCTCATCTTGGTTTTCTTTATATAGACACCGGCGCTATGTATCGGGCCGTCGCATATGCCATGCGCGAACAGGGCATCGATGCAGCGGACGTGAGATCCGTTTGTGAAGCCTTGAGAGAATTGCGCGTGACGCTTGAGATGTCGAACGGCTCTCAACGCGTTTTTCTGAACGGCGAGGATATTGAAGACGAAATTCGTTCTCGAGAAATATCCAAAGCCGCCAGCGCTGTCAGCGCCCTGCCATGCGTGAGAGAAGCGATGGTGGCCCTCCAGCGCTCAACCGCGGCCGCCGCGGACGGGGCGGTCCTTGAAGGACGTGATATCGGCACTGTCGTTTTTCCGGATGCTCCATGCAAGATCTTTTTAACTGCCGACGTCCGCACCCGCGCATTGAGGCGTCTTCGGCAGCTCGAGGATAACGGCGAGAATGTTGATCCGGTTGAACTGGAGAGGGAAATTGCCGAGCGCGACAGAAATGACGAAACACGGGAGCATGCCCCGTTGAGGAAACCGAAGGACGCGATCACTGTGGATACTACGGGATTGACTGTAGAGGGACAGGTTGCGGCTATTCTCGGTTTGCTGGAGAACCGCATGCCGGCGCGATGAAAGAGAGCCGCATCAAGATATCGATAGATCCTACAGCAGGTTTTTGCTGGGGCGTGGTGCGCACTATCCGCATCGCCGAAGAAGAAATGAACACCGGCAACCGATTGGCATCTCTCGGGGACATCATACACAACCCAAGCGAAATCTCCCGAATGGAAAGTCTCGGTATGAAAACCGTCGCGAGGGACGAACTGGAGTCAATCCCGCGAGACACAAAGGTGCTGATACGCGCTCATGGCGAACCGCCGTCCACTTATCGGTTGGCGCAGCGGCTGGGATTGGAATTGGTCGATGCCACTTGCCCGGTCGTGACCAAATTGCAGGAACGATTGCGACGCTATGTGGACGATGGATACCAGATCGTGATCTTCGGAAAGAAAGATCATGCCGAGGTGATCGGGCTGCGCGGAGTCTGCAATGACGAATGCGTGGTCGTGAAAAATACTATCGAAGCCGAGCGCAGTGTTGATCCTAAACGCAAAACCGTGCTGTTTTCGCAGACCACGATGGACAAGCCCACCTTTCAGGAGGTGCGTGATTGCCTTGAGAGGCGGATAAAAGAATTGATCGTGGATTCTGCTGAAAACGTCGCCGTGGAATTCCACGCGAAGGACACGATCTGCGGCCAGGTTTCAGGACGCGAGCAGAGACTCCGCGACTTCGCCGCGTCGAACGACGCAATGGTATTCGTGGCGGGTAAAAAAAGCTCGAATGGACAGGTGCTCTATGAGATCTGCCGTGACGCCAATCCACGCACGTATTTCATCGAGGACGAAGCCGAACTTGATCCGAACTGGTTCACCGGCGTCGTCAGCGTGGGCGTCAGTGGCGCCACAAGCACGCCTCAATGGCTGATGGCCCGCATAGCATCGCAAATACGGAAACTGACCGAGAACCTTGAAAAAGATGATGAATCCGCGGAAGCGGATAGGTTGCCCATAGACAACGAAACAAATCACAAAACAACAGCTCACACTTTTCCTCCGAACGGCGTCCCGGCAGCCGCGTCCGCTCGAAGGCGAAAGGCATGTTCCACTCAAGGAGAATGAATGTCTTACGACACGGTTACCGCATCGCCCGAAACTGAAACAACGACACGCGAAACAGAACCGGCCATGCACAGCGTCGGCAGGGTCATCGAAAAGTCGGAGTATAAAGCCGAAGAGTTCGACCGGCTCAAATCGATGTACGAGAACACTCTCAGCACGCTGAAGAAAGGCGAAATCATCACAGGAAAGATCATCCGGCTCACCAAGGACTACGCCGTCATCGACATAGGCTTCAAGTCCGAAGGAATGGTCAACATCGACGAGTTTACGAACGCGTCCGAACTCAACATCGGCGACAACGTGGAGGTCTTCCTCGAGTCGGTGGAAAACAAGGAAGGAATAATCACACTGTCGCGGAAACGCGCGGACTTCGTGCGGATATGGGAGCGGATACAACGCTCCTTCGACAGCGAAGAAATTCTGCAAGGCCGCTGCATAAGGCGCATAAAAGGCGGCATCGTGATGGATCTCATGGGAGTGGACGCTTTCCTCCCCGGCTCGCAGATAGACATACGCCCGGTGAGGGATTTCGACGCCTATCTGGGAAAAACTCTCGACGTGCGCGTGGTGAAGATCAACCAGCAGGCCGAAAACATAGTCGTCAGCCGGAAGGTCATTATCGAGGAGCAGATCGCGGGACAGCGCAAGGCCATCCTCGACAGTCTCGAGAAAGGCCAGATTCTCGAAGGCATTGTGAAAGCCATCACGGATTTCGGCGTATTCATCGATCTTGGCGGAGTGGACGGCTTGGTGCATATTACCGATATTTCCTGGGGGCGCGTCAACCATCCGACCGAAATCGTCAAGCTTGACCAGACGGTAAACGTGGTTGTCCTGGACTTCGACGCGGACAAGAAACGAATTTCGCTCGGTATGAAGCAGCTAATGCCCCATCCCTGGGATAACATCGAATTCAAGTACCCCGTCGGCACACCGGTTCGGGGAAAAGTGGTTTCACTAGCGGACTACGGCGCCTTCATCGAGATCGAGAAGGGCATAGAAGGTCTCATCCACATCAGCGAGATGAGTTGGACACAGCATATCAAGCATCCTTCCCAGGTCGTGTCGATGGGACAAATGGTTGATGCGGTAATACTTAACCTGGACGTGCAGGAGAAGAAGATATCCCTCGGCATGAAGCAGCTCGAGCCCGATCCGTGGGCGAATCTTATCGCAAAATATCCTGTGGGCTCGAATCACAGCGGCGCGGTGCGGAACCTGACAAATTTCGGGGTTTTCGTGGAATTGGAACCGGGGGTCGACGGCCTCGTGCATATCTCGGATCTGTCCTGGACCAAAAAGATCAGGCATCCGGGAGAAATCGTGAAGAAAGGAGACCTTCTCGATGTGGTCATTCTCGGCATCGACATCGAGCAGAGGCGCATCTCGCTTGGACACAAGCAGGTGCAGGAGAATCCCTGGGACGCCTTCGAAAAAATGTACAGCGTGGACATGGAGGTTGAAGGACGCGTGTCACGCCTGATCGAAAAAGGGGTGATCGTGGAACTGCCATCGGGAGTCGATGGATTCGTCCCGTCCTCGCAGCTCGCCACAAAGGTCGTCAAGAACATTCCAGATGCATTCAAGGAAGGTGATTTACTGCCTTTGAAGATCATCGAGTTCGACAAGGAGAATAAAAAAATCGTGCTTTCGGTTGTCGAATATCTCAAGGGCCGTGACAAGGAAACGATAGACGCTTATCTCTCGTCGCACGGCCTCCTGGATGCTCCCGCCAACGAGTCGAACGAGATTCGAAGCGACGATTTTCTTTTCGACGAATAATTGCCCGCTCATGCGACGTGAAAAAGGGGGGAGTTACGGCTCCCCCCTTCCTGATTGTTCCGCCATGGCGGCGGCGAGCGAAGCGGCCGGCGGAACACATCAATATGAACGCCGTCGAGCGCGCGCGATGCAATATCCTGAACTGCGATGGCCGATCTGAGGATTTCAACATATACGCTCGGCTGCAAGCTGAATTACGCGGAGACCGCTACCGTCGGCAGGACCTTCACGGATGCCGGTTTCGTCGAAGTGGATTTCGACGAGGAAGCGGACTTGGTGTTGATAAACACTTGCACGGTCACCGAAAACGCCGACAGGGAAGCGCGGAAGATTGTCCGCCGCGCTCTGCGTCGTTCGCCCAACGCATTTGTAATAGTCACCGGCTGCTTCGCGCAACTTCGTCCCGAGCGGATAGCCTCCATCGATGGAGTGGATCTGATCCTGGGTACGGGCGAGAAATTCAGCGCCTTGGAATTGGCCGGGACTCTCCGGAAACGGAATACGGCCCGCATCTGCGTCGGCGAACTCGGCGAGGACGCCGAATTCGGGGCTGCTTTCGCCGCCGATTCGCATGACCGGACGCGCGCGTTCCTGAAAGTGCAGGACGGCTGCGATTACAACTGCTCGTTCTGCACGATCCCGATGGCAAGAGGCGCCGGTCGAAGCCAGGATATCGGAACGACGGTGAAACAAGCCGCGGCGATCCTGGAACGAGGGTTCAGGGAAATTGTGCTGAGCGGTGTAAACGTCGGCGAGTACGGTGCGGGCGGCGGCGGATCGCTGACCGAGCTCGTGAAGGCGCTGATCAATTTGCCGGGGGATTTCAGGATCCGGATAAGTTCGATAGAACCGAATCTCCTGAATGACGAGCTGATCGGTATCGCGGCCGAAAGTGGAAAAATATGCCAGCATTTCCATGTTCCGCTTCAGTCCGGCAGCGACGCCGTGCTCAGGCGCATGAGGCGCCGCTACACCGCGAGGCAGTTCAGGGAGCGAGTGGAAACGCTGGTATCGCGCATACCTTGCTGCGGCGTCGGCATCGACGTGATCACCGGATTTCCGGGCGAGACCGCGGAGTGTTTCGACGAGACCCGAGAATTTCTCGAGGAGCTGCCGTTCAGCTATTTGCATGTATTCACATACTCGGAAAGGCCGCATACGCATGCTCTGACGCTCGACGGGAAAGTGCGGCCGGAGGAGGGCGCAAGGCGCGGCTCCGTCCTGCGCTTGTTGTCGGAAAGCAAGCGCCTGGATTTCAATCGTTCGCAATTGGGCTCCTCCAGGCGGACACTTATGGAAAAGGGCGGAAAGAGCGGCAGAACTGAGGGATTTACGGATAACTATATCCGCATATCGGTGCCGTACGACGCGGAACTCGCCAATCGCATCCTTACAGTGCGCCTGGAAAGCATAGACGGAAGTAACGTGCTCGGACGCGTTCTCAGCCGTTGATCAAGCCGGCGGGCGCTGACGGTATTATCTTCATTGAGAGTGCATTTCCTGCAATAATCAGCTCGGCAGAAGATGGAATTCCACGCGCTGCATTCCTGTTTTGCTGGATTGACGGATTGGCTCGGTTGTTGTAAAGTCTGATATACCGAAACAGCGAGCATATCGGACGCTTCTGGAAGTCCTGGCTGTTCGCAGGGTTCCGGCCGGACCGGGCGGATGCGCCAAGCAGAACTCCGGGCCAGTTCAATCGGTTCGAGCAAGCGGCTCGAATGGGAAAAGCACTTGACAGGGAGCGGAAATGGCTGTCAACAACAGTGGGAAGAACCGCATCCATGAAAATGCGGAAGCCCGATGCGATTGTCTCGCGCGGCGCGCGTGCATCCTGATAGCGTTGCTCGTGATTTTCGTGTGCGCCGACTATACGGCGGCACAACCGAATAAGGGGAGAGAATTGAATATCGGTTTCTCCAAAACTCTGCTACAGGGAGCGGGAATATCCGACGCGAGAACCGCAATGAAAGTCTGGATGTGGGAACTCGCGGAGGCTTACCAGCTGAACATCAATCCTGGCATTGTGATATTGGACGATGAAAGCGGCATGGAGAGCGCCATGGACCGTTCCTGCAGCGAACTGGTGACAATGTCCACTATAGAATACCTTGGAAGCCGTCGGGCGGAATCGTTCGATCCCGTTCTGGTTCTCGGAGACAAAGACGGGAACGTGCTGCAGAAATTCGTATTGCTTGAACGCTCGGATCGCCATCCCTTGAAGGATATGCCGGCAGCGCGCCGGGATATTGCAGTCGGTTCCGGATATCGCGGAGATGTCGCGCGGTTGTGGATGGAATCGCGGAGGCGGCATCGTCCGGGAGAGGAAATTCATTTCAGAACGCTGGAGCGCGAGAGCAGGGCCGTGCTGGAGGTGTTTTTCGGACAGGCGGCGGCCTGTGTAACTACTCTGAAGACGTTTCGCGCTATGGCCGCTCTCAACACTCAGTTGGCGGAAAAATTGCAGATCGTAGACGTATCACCTGGCTATTTGCTTACCATCACCTGTGTGCCGGCCGACATGCGCGCTGCAATCAGGGAACGCATTGTTTCAGGCGCAATGGAACTTGCCGGTCTGCCGCGCGGAAGGCAGATTCTCACGCTGCTTCAGCATGAGAGAATGCTGCCGTTCAGACCCGAGTATCTTGCCGGAGTTACAAGCTTGATCGAAGAACGCGGCGGTAGGCGGCCTTATAAGCGGTCGGAGAGCCGGCGCAATACGAACGGCTCGATGCGTTATGCAATGGAAGAGCGCCTCCAAAGATGAGCACGCAAGAGATGTCGACCGTTGCCGCCGCGCCGATTGAAACGGCAGGCGAGGCGGACAATCATAACTCCCAAAAGTCCGATATCCCCTGGTACAGGCGGATACATTTCAGATTCACGCTCTTCGCATGGGCGATTGTCGTCGTGACGCTTCTGCTTTATACGGCAACCGATATACCGCACGAAAGGAGCATCGCGATAAAACGAATGAGCACGGAAGCGAGAGACATAGCCAACTCGGTAAGCCAGGTGACAGCAACCGCTTTAGTCTCCGAAAACTACGGCGCCGTAGTGGACCATTGCATGCGGGTGGTGAAGGAGAGCAGATCCATACTGTATTTGGTCGTCACGCGGAGGGATGGATTCTCCCTCATTCACACTTCTGGAGGGTGGCGCAAGGACATCCTGTCGGGGGTGTGGACGAACCGTGACAGCGTCGCCGCGGAGTATTTTTTTCACCATACCACGCTGGCCGGACGCGCGGTGTTTCACTTTTCCTACCCGTTCAATTACTCAGGCATAGACTGGGGCTGGATTCATGTCGGTTTGAATCTCCGGCCTTTTGAAGAGGATATGAAAACGACCATGTATAGGGCGTTTTCAATGCTCGGAGTCTGCGTTGTGCTGGGCCTGCTTCTTGCTCTGATGTTTGCGGGCCGTTTTCTGAAACCTATACGCGAACTGGACGATCTCACACGACGTATCGGCGGCGCGGCCGATGCGGCGAGAGTGAGAATCATGACCGGCGACGAATTGGAAAGGCTCGGCCATTCCTTCAACAACATGGCCGACAGACTGAAACATTCACGCGAAGAATTGAAAAGAGCCAACAATGAGCTGGAACGACGGGTGGAAGAGAGAACTCTCGATCTTGAAAATGCGAATGCGGCTCTCCATGAGGAAGTCAGGGTCCGAAAGAGTATGGAGGGAACTTTACGCGCTTCCTTGAAGGAAAAGGAGGTCCTGCTGAAGGAGATTCATCACAGGGTGAAAAACAATCTGCAGGTAGTGTCGAGTTTGTTGAACCTTCAGATGGGCGCCATAAAGGATCCGGCTTATCGGGATATCTTCCGCGACAGCCAGGATCGCGTGAAATCCATGGCTCTGATTCACGAGCATCTGTATCATACAAGAGATCTGTCGCGCATAGAAATCGGCGCATACATGCGGAGCCTGACGGCTTCCCTGGTCCGTTCATACAGCATTTCGGCGTCCATCGATCTGTCGGTTCAGACGGACGGGATAACTCTGGGCATCGATATGGCGGCGCCCTGCGGGCTGCTCGTCAACGAGCTTGTTTCGAACGCGGTCAAGCATGCTTTCCCGAACCGGCGAAGAGGAAGGATCAGCATCGAACTTTCGCTCGGACAGGACTCCCGGTTTCGTTTGGTAGTCGAGGATGACGGATGCGGTATGCCGGCCGGACTCGATTGGCGCAACACTTCGTCACTGGGATTGCGTCTGGTTTCGATATTGTCGGAGCAACTCGACGGGGAGGCGCGTCTTCTCGATGCCGATCCGGGAACGAGATTCGAAGTTGTTTTTTTTAAACGACCTTGAGGGAGGAATCGCAATGAGCAAAGCGCGGATTCTTGTGGTGGAAGACGAAGCCCTTGTGGCTGCCGACTTGTCGGCACGGCTTGAGACCATGGGATACGAGGTGATCGGCAGGGCATCGAGCGGCGAGAAAGCCGTCGAGAAAGCGCACAGCGGACGACCCGATCTTATAATGATGGACATAATGCTTCAAGGGAGCATGGACGGCATCGAGGCGGCCGCGCGGATTCACGAATTCCTGTTCGTGCCCGTCGTTTACTGCACGGCGTATGCGGACGATGCGACTCTTTCCCGGGCCAAAGTGACTGAGCCGTACGGATACATTCTGAAACCGTTCGGGGAACGCGAACTGCAGATCACCATTGAAATCGGTCTGTACAAAAGCCGAATGGAAAAGGCTATGATGCAGAGGGAGAAATGGCTCGCGACCACTCTGCGCTCCCTCGGCGAGGCGGTTGTCACAACCGATGAAAAGGGCGCCGTGACGTACCTGAATCCCGCGGCGGAGAACATGACGGGTTGGAAAAACGAACACGCGGAAGGTCGGCCGGCAGACGATATCTGTCCCATCAGGGACAACGCTGCTCAGAGCGGGCCGACGCCTTACATAGGCCGCGCGCTCTCTTCAGGAAGCCGCCTGCGCGTCGGAAGGGAAGCCATGCTCGTCTCCGGATCGGGCGCGCGCATTCCGGTGGAAGGCAGCGCGGCGCCCATTGTCTATGACCACACGGAAGAACCCGGAGGCGCCGTTTTGGTGCTTACGAACATCTCTGAACGCAAGCTGGTGGAAATAGAGCTGCGCGAAGCGAAGGAAAGAGCCGAGCAAAGCGACCGTTTGAAGGATCTTTTTATTGCGAATATTTCCCACGAAGTCCGCACTCCGCTGAACATCATTCTCGGCTTCAACGACGTCATTCGAGAGGAACTCGCGGCCGTCTGCGGCGACGATAAGACACCCTGGTTCGCGGCGGTGAAGCGCGCAGGCGACCGCTTGCTGCAGACCATCGACGAGGTCCTCAACCTGGCGCGAATGCGGTCCGGCAGTTTTCCTACGAACAAGGAAAAATTCGATCTGGGAATCGAGATCAGAACCCTGGTAAGCGAACTGCAGGAATTGCGCGCGGATTCGGAAGTCCGGCTCGCATTCGAACCCGCGGCGCCGGGGATTTGCGTGAATGCCGACAGGTACTGCGTCCAGCAGGCGGTCTCGAACCTGGTCCACAACGCGCTCAAATTCACAAAGCAGGGCGCCGTAACCATCTCGGTCGCGCGCGAGGACGAAGCGGCCAAGATAACGGTTTCGGATACCGGAGTCGGAATAGCCCCGGAATACCTCCCGCACATATTCGATATCTTCTCTCAGGAAAATCAGACGCGTTCACGGCCGTTCGAGGGAATCGGACTCGGCCTGACACTGGTGAAGCGATACGCGGAACTCAACGACGGATCGGTGCAGGCCCGGAGCGTGAAGGGCGAGGGATCCGCGTTTACCCTCATGTTTCCACTGGCGAAGGATCCTGTCTCCGTTCCGATGGCGTTGGCGCCGGCAAGCTCCATGCTGGAAGAAGCGGAAAACGGATCGGACCGGCGCAAAACCCTTCTCGTCGTAGAGGATGATACGGACAGCCGGATGTTCATGCAGAAGCTCTTGGGCGGTGAATACAACGTGATCACGGCGTCATCCTCCAATGAGGTGGAAGCCGCGTTGCGCGAAAAGCGTGTCGACCTTATAGTTATGGACCTCACGGTGGGCGGAAAGCATGACGGATTGGAGCTGACCCGGCGCATCCGCTCCGCGCGCGCAAAAAAGGATCTTCCGATAATAGCGTTGACGGCGCACGTGCTGCAGCATAAGGAGCAAAACACTCTGGACGCCGGCGCAAACGCGTACGTGCAGAAGCCGTTCGAAAATGCCGAATTGAAATCGCTCATTTCGGCCTTCACGGATTGAGCCGGCTGAAACCCGGGCAGCCGGGGGCGTGAAGCCCGGAAAGCCTTTTGCATTCGAGTCACGAGCGAAAACGCCGCATTCTGCAGCGGTCAAAGAGCAGCCAGCGCAGGCGAGTTGTCAAGAGCGCAAGCAAGCGTTGCCATGGTCTCGATCGCCTGCGCGCGGGGGTGATTGTTGCCGAAAACATAGACCAGCTCGGAATATTCCGCGAGCGAGAGGATATTGCGTACAAGGTCCCTTATCTCCTGTTCAGTGTAAGTGTAATCGTAGCGGGTGATATTGTCGCCATCGAACCAGCGCAGCGCGTTACGGCCGTGCAGGCGGTAATACGATATGCGGCGGGAGGGGTACAACACGTTGCTCGTCAGACCCGGAAGCGCGGGCGCGTCCACCGAGCAGAGAGCTACGCGTCTGCATCGGGCGAACTCGAAGAGTTCCTCGTTGTGCCAGCTTGCATGGCGCAGCTCGAGCACGGGACGCAACGGCTCGAAAAAATCGCAGACGGATTCCAGGAAAAGAAAATTTTCATGCGTGCGTTTGAAACTGTACGGAAACTGGAAAAGCACGGCGCCCAGTTGATCCGTGTCGGAAAGCACCTGCATCGTATCTGCAAACATGCGCCAGTCCTCCAGCAATGAACGCCTTTCATGCGTGATCGACCGATGCGCCTTGACCGTGAAACGCGTATAAGGCGCGCGGTTTCTGATCTGAAACAGGGTGCTCGGTCGCGGCATCGAATAATAAGTGTAGTTCAACTCGACGGCAGGAAAAAACTCCCTGTAATAGTCGAGCATGAAAGGTTTTTTCGTGCCGGCGGGATAAAACGGACCCACCCAATCTTCATAGGAATAGCCGCTGGTGCCTAAATAAATGCCCTTTTTCGCGAGTTTCCAGATGCTGCGGGGCGGCCTGAGCCGTTCTTCCTGGTCGATGAAAAGCGATGTCTGGTACATGGCTGTAGCGTGGTTAGATATATGTCTAACCGCAATCTACAGCATTGGTTTGTAAATGTCAAGGGGTAAATGGAAAAGAGGGAAGAGTCAGGACTCGGCGCGGCTACCTCATCGTGAAATGAAAACCGAAATACCAGCCGTTTATAGTATCGTCCGGACCCCCGTCGGTGGAAATACCTGGATTGAAATCAAAACCGGAGCGCATGCTCCAGCCGCCTTTTGCGAGCATGAAATTGTAACCGGCTGTGAGACCGAGATAATATCCACCCAAAACGTAATCGTAACGCAAAGCGGTGCGTAGAGTGAAGGGGTATGAACGCGTCATGCTTACGACATTTCCGCCATCTGCGAGGTTTAGTTGTTCGTCGAAACTGCCATGCCTGGCAACGGTAAGAGACGTCCAGTTAAAGCAATAACTCAATACGAGCAGGATACGAGATTGCTGGAACTCCTTGATGAAGAAATTATTGTCGAGTATGAGCGTCCAGGAACTCAACGCCGCCTTGGCCGAGCCGTCAGCCGAGCTGATTTCTGGTTTGCTCATCCATTCCACCGAAAAAGCCGGGGAGTATCGAATGGATGCCGGAAAAAGGTAAGCGGGGAAAGAGGGCTGCGGTGATCCGTCTCCTATCGGCCGCGGGAATTCGAAAGTCAGAGCGCTCGAAAAAGCGCCGTTTCTCGAGATGGACGGGAAACCGGCCGCGGCAAGGCGTGAGTTCAGAGCATCGAAACTCCGTGTTGAGTAGGAGGCGGAAATGTAGAAACCGGAATAATCGAGTTTCGGTTTCTCCTTAAACGAAGAACTGTCGCCGCTCGGCGGGGCGGAAAGCGAGGGCATCATCAGCAGGGCTTCGTCGATGAGGAGCGTGGTAGGCGGGACCTTCCCGTTTCCGTTCGCGTCCGGATTCATATAACGGATGTCTAACGCCCGGAATTCGGGTTCAGCGGCCGTGGCGAGAGAATGCCCGCCTGCTTCGCTCGATGCGGTTCCGTCCTGTCCGGCAGTGCGGGTATTCGATTCCGGTCTTTCGCCGATGAGGACATTTCCGCTTGTGCCTTTCTCATTGCTGTCGAGCGCTTTTGCCTTGGCGGCCTGCGCCTTCCCTTTGTCTCGAGGCGTCGTATCGGCTGCGGAAGTCTCGGCATTGTTTCCTCGTAAAGCGGCTTCGTTCCCTTCGGGTTCGGACCGATCCGGGATTGACAGGAACAGAAGCCCGGTTAAAATGGTGATTATTGTCAGCATGAGACCTCCGATAACAGCTGTTTTCTGGAAGTGACGGATTGAGCGTCGTTTAGTCAGATTGGAGCGATCCCGGAGCAACTCCCGCACGTCGGTTTCAGACATCGATGGCGATGCCGATTTCGCGGAGTCGAAAATGGATTGTATTGTGCGCTTTTTCACGGTAGCAGTCCGTCCTCCCCCGCGATGCGAGGCGCTTCATCGCGGGAAACGCCGGGATTGACCGGAGAATCGTTCGATGAGTTCTTCTCAACTCCGAGCAGTCGAGCCAGACGGATTCTTCCGCGTCTGACACGTTGTTTTACGGCCGAGAGAGTTGCTTTCTGTATTCCGGCTACGCTCTCGAGAGGCAAATCAGCCAATTCGTGCAGCACAACGGCTTCGCGCATGGCCGGCGGGAGGCGATGAAGGGCGTCTCTCAACAGACGGGCATCCGCCGCGGAATCGGGAGACACTTCCGCTAGTGCCGGGAAGTCAGCCGCAATTTCCGTATCCAGCCGGCGGAAGAGGCGGCGTCTCCAGCGAAGCCGCCCCAGTCTTCTTTTTGCGATCGTGAAGACAAAAGACAGGAATGCTCCTTGATCGCGAAGGGAATCGAATCTCTCGTATGCTTCCAGTATGGTGTCTGCTGTCACGTCACGCGCCTCCTCTTCGTCCCGCGTCAGACTGCGCACATATCTCTCCAACCGCGCATGCGCCGGCAGGTACGCGTCAAGAAACGCGGTTTGCTTTTCTTCTGGTTTCACTTTCACGAGTCGGATCGGCTCTTGCGGCGCCACCCTGCGGCGGGCAACGAGTGTAGGTGGCGCAGGATCGGGAGAAAGTTACAACGGTGAGGGTATCGTGGAAAGTAGGGAACTGACGTGAAGACGTGAAGGCGTGAAGGGGTGAAGACGTGAAGGCGTGAAGACGTGAAGGCGTGAAATCGCCGCTGATACGCGGTTGTGGGACGCCTACTTTACGACTATCGGGACCGTATGGATCGAATTGAAACCGCTTTGAACCGCGCAACGATAGACTCCGGGCGCCAGACCTCTCAGGTCCAGCTTTGTCGTGTGTGAGCCCGGTGAATATGACCCCGCGTCTTGCGACAGGACGATCCGCCCGAGCGCGTCGTAGAGACGAATGTGCAACGAGGCCGGTTTTGCGAGTTCAAAACGCAGTGCGGCGCTGTGGCGGGCCGGATTCGGCGCAGGCGGGTATAGCGCCGGGAGCGAAGGGAGGGCCTGTTCGCCGTCACTGCGGTCGGGCTCGGAAGACGGACGGACGGCGATCTGATCGAACCATGCTTCCCCCGTATGACCGCGGAAAATCACGTAGACCGAGATGTTCCGAATCGGCTTTTCGGGCCGGATGATCCTGGATGAGTATTCCCAGTCGTGCGTGCCGGGATTGAATCTCGCGCATTGCCCGTATAATGGAGTTCCGTCGGCATACCATGCGTCCACGTAAATCGAATAGTCGTTGTTTTTCGGTTCAGACACGCCGATGGATTTCGACCAGCCCGACACCTCCAGGTTTTGCGGGAACGGCTGGTTCAGGGTGATCGAGGCGTGAACACCGCGCGACTCGGCCAGGCTGTCGTTGCTCGTGTGTATTGATCGCCTGCCGGTCACGGCATTCGAGCCGAGTGTGTCGTACACGAAGCCCTTGACGTATGCTTTCCAGTTGTCCGGTGTTCCGTCCTCGTTGTCGTCGAACTCGAAGCTGAAATTCAAGAGCAGATTGGATGAATCCGGTGAGGACACTTCGATTCGCGTGTAACGCACGGCCGCGAGTCCGGTTGTGGAGAACGCCGTGACCGGAACGTCAGCGCCGTGCGGCGGAGCGCCGTAGGGAATCGTGAATCTGCCCTCATACCATGACGCCGCGCCGGACGCGGGACTGCCGTCATTTACGAGCCTCAACTCTTTCGGACCTCCCAGCTTCCCGAGATCGGCGGTCACGTACAGCGGCAGCGAGGAATCCACGCGATACATCCCATGTGAAGCGTCCCGCAGAAGGGCGCGTAAAGTGACCATCGTGCTGTCGTCCGCGCGGGCCGGTTGAGGAAACACTTCGATGCTGTCGATCGAAGGCGATGCGAGCGGTCCGGCGTTGAGATAAATGCGCGCGGATTTCGGGGGTATTGTGTCCGTCGCCGGAATCGTCTCAATCCGTGATCCGTCGATGGTGCTTCCCGGAGTGCAGGCGATACGCATGCGGCCGTTCGCTGCGGGATAGAGAGCGGGCAGCGCTGCATGAGGATTGACGACTACTGTCGCGCGCTCGTACTCGCGAGCGTAACACGGCGCCATACCCGCCGAAGCCGGAAGCAACAGTGTGTCGATGTTTGTATGAACAGTTGTCAGGGCTCTGCCGAGTGGGAGGTCGAATTCCGGGAAATGAGCGAACTCCTGGTAGCTTGTGGCATTCGCATACATCGACATCGAATCGGCGACCAGAAGGTAGCTCGCCAGGGTGTAAAGCCGGCCATCGGTGTCGTCCTGTGGAGCGCCTCCGAGAGCCATCCAGGTTTTCTTGAAGGTTCGCGTGCATCGCAGACCGACCTCCGCCTGATTCTTCCAGGCGCTTCCCGACTGCGCTCCCGACCAGTGAGTGTAAGCGAATCCTTCCGTCATACCGCCGTCGGCGTGAAGCAGAAGACTGTCCGAACCGGTCGCGTAAAGTCCGTTGAAATACGCGGGACGGGGATGGATGACGGTCCTGATGGAGTCGAGGAATTCGTACATGTCGCCGCGCCACGCGCTGTCGCTGTATGCGATGGGAGGGTAGGAATCGCCGCTCCAGCGTTCTATGCGGTACCAGGTGTCGTCCTCGAACAGCCCGTTGTAGCCGTCGGACGCGAAAGCGTCCAGTATGGCTTTGATCGATTCCCGCCTCCAAGTGCTGCTTCCGGCGTTCATCACGTAGAAACCGTAATAATCGTTCATTATGCGGTTGTTGATATTCGTGCTGTAAGAGCCGTCCGCCGGCAGACGGAGCCGGGCGTCGTCGAGGAAGGAGTAGAGGAAGAAATCGTAGCCTCCGAAATTCCTGTCACCTTCGGTGACGGAGCGTTCGGCGGTCCAGAGGCCGCCGGCTTGCTGCATGGTCACGCGCTCGCGGATGTAGTCGATTGCGTTGTTCCGGTCGAAATCGCAAAACACGACTACAGAGTCCGGTGTCGCGTCGCCGATGGATTCCGCTTCGATCGAAATGCGCGCCGTGCCCGGAGACCGCTCGCAGACGACGGATCGGAGTGCGAAAGCGGGTTCGTCGCGCTTCGGCGACCGGACCCGCGCGGGCGTGCCGTAAGTCAGGGCTGTTCCGTCGTCGAGAACCGTATTGACTTTGATCCAAGCGGCTGACTTGGGCAATCTCAACACGATGTCGGGAGTCGCTATCAGGCTGTCGCCCAGTCGGTGAAAATCTCCGCTGGAATCGATCGATGTCTCGATCCGGTAACCGGCGATGCTGAGAGGCCGCCGGTCGGGCAACCAGTATATGCGAGCCGTGTCACCGCGGAGAAAAATCGACATCGAGGCGGGATCCCCGCAATGCATGAATGCGTATTCGTCCAAGTTTATCGTCTCGTATTCCGGAAATACGCTGTGCAGATCCACCATGGCGCGATATTTCAGAATCGGCAGATGAGGATTCTCTCTATGAAGAACCGAAATATCGGTCCGCGAACCCTCGTCGACGAGCGCGAACCGTTTTGCAGCGAAGGTCGCCAGGAAGCGGTCGCCCCCGATAGCGCCGTAGTTGACGAGATAACTTCTTCCGGCGCGTGATCGATATGGGAGCGGCTGGCCGGTACTCTGCAGAGAGCAAATGAGCAGGAGTGCCGCTGCTGCGATTGAAAAACAATGAATCCTGAGGACGCCGTGGTCGTGCTCAACAAACAGACGGTTTAAACTGAACATGTCATTGAATCCTGCTTCATCGATTGTCTGAAATGTGTGAACATAACTTCTGTAATAATAAGTTGAAAAGCAAGATAACGCACACGAATTGCAAATATTGCAAAGCAGCTTCTTTTATGCGTTGAAGAAGTGCAGTGGAATCCGGATTTTCCTTCTGTCATCGTTGCAGTGTGCATTACGAGACAGACACGGTGGAGATCGGTCATGGAATGCCCGGGGAGAAGGGAAATGCAGCTGGGAGGAGGGATACCCGTAGGTAAAATGTGCAGAGCGCAGTTGGCGCGAGCAGTGAAAGCGGGTCTGATCTCACGCGCGTTCATGGAGGAGGAGGTCACATCGAAACTTGCGTCATCGGATGGCGCCGCACTGCTCGCGCCGGTGCTGGGGAGCATCATTCTTGCCGTGGATGCACTTGCAGGAGAAAAACACCAAGTCCGATGGCGGCTGCGGGCTTATCCGACCGTCATGGATCTCTGTTTCGGATTTCAGCCTGCGATGGGCATCGTGACGCGGGGGGAGTGTTATGATCTCGTTCATGCGATGCTGCGCGGCTGTGTGAGCAGAGTGCTGGCAAGTCCATGGCGTATGTACTGCATAGCGCGGGCGCATGCTGCCAGATCCCGCGTGCGCATATTCGATAAGACTGAGACACACGGCGATATGGAGGTGCACGCCGTCATACCGGTGAAACCTCGGACGAGGATCGACGATTCATCCCGGCGCACGGCGCTTGTGGTGGAGTCTTTCGAACCGATCGGAACCCTGATTCAGTACTATCTGTCCCGTTGCGGTTTCGCCTGCACCATAGCGCGCGGCGGTGTTATGGCTCTGGCCGCTGCCGAACGTCTGCGCCCCGAAATAATTTTCACCGGGATAATGATGCCGGACATGGACGGATATGATCTTCTGCGCGCCCTGCAGGCAGACACTTTCACGATGGACATACCTGTGATAATGACCAGCGTCCTCGCGTCTTTCGAGCATTCCTTCGCTGCCGGCGCTTCAGACCATATTCTTAAACCGGTGAGGCGGGAGGATGTCGAGTCCGTGATCTCGGCGCATCTGGAGTGTGTTTCGAAAGAGACGGCGCGCGGCCGCATCGCGCTCGTGAATTCCGATGGCACTGTGTCGATCGACGGAGAGTGTCCGGCCGTTTTACGGACTTCCGTCGCCGCCGGACTGGACGCCCTGCATTCGATTTCCGGCAAGGTGGATAAACTGGTGTTCGACTGCGGGGGCGCGGACACGACGGCGCTGAATCTTCTGCAAGCCGCTCGCCTTCATCCCGATCTGTGCAGGCTGAAATCCGTTGCGGTGCTCGGAATTGAATCGGATGACCAGATCCGTTATATCGCCGAGGCGGCGGCCGACGAGACCGTTTGCCTGCAAGGCGGCGAAATTTCCTCGTACTTGGCTCGGTGCTCAGGAACGGCGTGAACCGGCGGTGAAATCCGCCCATTTTTGACGGATAAAGGCATCCATTTTGGACATGTACACGGCGGTGTCGAAGCGTTCGGCGTGTTTTCGTATCGAAGCCGCGTCATAATCGCTCTCATTGAAATCGAGCACGGCCTTGCTGAGGGATTCCTCTGATTGCTCGTCGAAGAAAGCGCCGCACAGATTCTCGACAACCGTCTCTGTCGCGCCGCCTCTCCGGAAGGCAAGAACCGGTTTGCCTGATGCCATGGCTTCGACGGGCACGATGCCGAAATCTTCAACGCCCGGAAATATCAGCGCCCGGCAACCCGCATAAGCTTGCTCCACCGCGCGGTCGTCCGCCCATCCCTCTATGCTCACATTCTTCGAGGCGATCGATTCCAGGGCGGCTTTCTCGGGGCCGTCGCCGATGATGCGGAGAGGATGACCGAGCTCGTTGAATACTGTCACGGCGAGATCGATTTTCTTATACGGCGCCAACGCCGAAACTATGAGAAAATATCCTTCCGAAGTCGTCGAGACGTGGAAACGGCTGGTGTCGACGGGCGGATAAATAACGGCCGCATCCCTGCCGTAGAAGCGCCGTATTCTGTCCCGCACGAAATTCGAATTGGCGATGAACTCATGGACGCGTTCGGCGCTGCGCACGTCCCAGGCGCGAAGCCGGCGCGCTACCTGCGAGATGAAAGCCCGCCGCAATGCTCCGACCCGGTCAGAAGGAAAATACTCGTCGAACATGTCCCAGACGTAGCGCATGGGAGTATGAACATAAGAAATGTGCAGGGCGCCGGGCGCGGGACGCGCTCCCTTCGCGACTGCATGACTCGACGATACAATCAGCTCGAAATCACTCAGGTCGAACGATTCGACGGCATGCGGAAACAGAGGCAGATAATGCCTGTATGATTTTTCGATCCGGGGCATCCGCTGCAGATAGCTGTTGCGGATCGGATGCCGGGTTATGATCGTGGAGAGTTTTTCCGGAAAACCCAGGAGGGTATAGATCGGCGCCCGGGGGAAGAGTTCGCACAGCGCTTCGAGGCATTTCTCACCTCCGCGCATACCGGTCAACCAGTCGTGGATCAATGCGATATTTTCAGGCAATTCGGGCATAAAGACCGAACTTACGCGATTTTCGCGAGAGTACCGAAGGATTCCTTGTTTCTTTGTCCGATTTGAGCTATGTTGAAGAAAGGCGTTCCGCGCCGGAAAACGCAACCAAATCGCACAACGAAGCACCTTGTCCGCTGCATACACAGCCGTCCAGCCCTTAACAGCCAGCTCCTCGAATACACTCGCCGCGTGCGCGGTTTGCACGATCATAAACAATCTTTTTCCACCCGTTGTCATGGAGTGATGCAATGCCTTCCATTCGTGGGACCGTTGAGATCGATATAGACAACTGCAAGGGATGCGAACTGTGCGTCGTCGCCTGTCCGCAGCAGTCGTTGCAATTAGCCAAGGATATCAACAAACTGGGATATCATTATGCGGTGCTCGTCGAGGATACCTGCACTGGATGCACAAACTGCGCCTTGGTCTGTCCTGATGCCGTGATCACGGTTTTCAGGGAAGACAAGAAGTCCAGGACTAAAGTCCCCGTGGCCGAGCTTCGCAATGTCACGGCGGACATTACCGTGAAGGTCGGCGACTCCGCCTCAAATTGAATGAAACGCGAGAACGCGGGCGCGCATGTCCGCAGCGTGCAAAACTACTGATCAGGAGATAAACCCCATGGGTGAACTGCGACTTATGAAAGGCAACGAGGCGCTTGCCGAAGCTGCCATACGTGCGGGCATGGATGCTTATTTCGGGTATCCGATAACGCCGCAATCAGAAGTTCTCGAATATCTGTCGCGCGAGGCGTACAACAGGACTCAAGCCACCGTCCTTCAGGCCGAGAGCGAAGTGGCCGCAATAAATATGCTCTACGGAGCGGGCGGAGCGGGCGGCCGGGTCTGGACGTCGTCTTCGAGTCCCGGCATCAGTCTTATGCAGGAGGGCTTGTCCTATATCGCCGGCGCGCAAATTCCATGTCTGCTTGTGAACGTCAACAGGGGCGGACCGGGTCTGGGAACGATACAGCCATCCCAGGGCGACTACTTCCAGGCTGTCAAGGGAGGTGGTCATGGCGACTATCATCTCATAGTCCTTGCGCCTGCCACTGTGCAGGAAATGGCCGATTTCGTGCTCGACGGCTTTTTGCTGGCGGAAAAATACCGCAATCCGGTCATGATTCTCACGGACGGCGCATTGGGACAGATGATGGAAAAAGTGGAATTGCGCGAGCAGATCGATCGCTCCGCTCGTCCGACGCCTGCGTGGGCGACTACGGGAAAAACCGCCGACCGCGACCAGAATGTGCTCACCTCGCTTTTCATACAACCTGAAGAGATGGAGCAGGTCAACCTGGAGTTGCAGAAAAAGTACGCGACCATCGTGGAGAATGAGATCCGTTACGAGACATCTCAGCTCGAGGATGCCGACATGGTGCTGGTGGCTTACGGGCTGTCGGCGAGGATTTCCAGGAAGGCCATGGAAATGCTGCGTACCGCAGGGCGGAAGGTCGGTCTGATCAGGCCGATCTCACTTTGGCCGTATCCTTATCAGGTCATCGGAGACGCCGCCGCGCATGCTAAGGCTTTCCTGACGGTAGAGCTCAATGCCGGTCAGATGGTGGAGGACGTGCGTCTCGGTGTGAACGGCAAATGCCCGGTCGAGCAATACGGCCGCATGGGAGGCATAATCCCGTCGCCGGAAGAAATAGTGGAAGTTGTCGAGAAAATGTATTCCAAGCTCAATTAGAGGAAACGGCCATGGATGAAATCTTGAAAGAAATAGAAGAGGACCGCGAGGACCTGAACCTCGTGTGCGAGCGTCCCGATACGCTCAAGGACGCGCGCATGCATTACTGCCCTGGCTGCGGTCACGGCGTCGCTCATCGTCTGATCATGGAAGCGGTGGCCGAACTCGGCATACAGGACAAGACCGTGGGCGTGGCCCCGGTCGGTTGTTCGGTTTTTGCATACCACTACATGAACATCGACATGCAGGAAGCCGCGCACGGCCGCGCCGGCGCCGTGGCGACCGGAATTAAGCACGTGCTTCCGGACCGCTATGTTTTCACCTACCAGGGCGACGGGGATCTTGCCGCCATCGGAACCGGGGAAACCATTCACACGGTGAATCGGGGCGAGAACCTACTCATCATTTTCATCAATAATGCCATATACGGGATGACGGGCGGCCAGATGGCGCCGACGACTCTGTTCGGGCAGAAAACATCCACTTCTCCTTACGGCCGCAAGCAGGAATTCAACGGAAATCCGCTGAAGATTACTGAATTGATCGGCATGCTCCCGGGCGCCTTCTATGTGACACGGCAGGCGGTGAACAATCCCAACAACGTCCGCAAAGCGAAGAAAGCCATCATTAACGGTTTCAAGTACCAGGAACTCAAACGCGGAACCTCTTTCGTCGAGATCGTATCAAACTGTCCGACGAACTGGGGTCTGCCGCCGGTCAAGGCCAATGAATGGCTGGTGGAAAACATGTTTCCGTTCTATCCGTTGGGTGATATCAAAACGCCGTCCAAGGAGGATTTGCAGCCATGAACGAAGAAGTGATTTTCGCGGGATTCGGAGGACAGGGCGTGCTCTCCATGGGGCAGATGCTCGCTTATTCCGGAATGATGGAGAACAAGGAAGTATGCTGGATGCCTTCCTACGGTCCAGAGATGCGCGGCGGCACGGCCAACTGCATCGTGCAGGTCGCCGACTCCGCGATCAGCAGTCCCATAATAGGCCGTTTCGATGTGGTGGTCGCTCTCAACCAGCCCTCGCTCGACAAATTTGAGAAGGCGGTCAAGCCGGGCGGAACTCTGATCTTTGACAGCACAAACATTATCGATCCGCCGAAAAGAACGGATATCGAAATCGTTTCCATTGCCGCCAGCGAGGAGGCGGTTCGCCTCAAGAACACCAAGATCATGAACATGGTTGTTCTTGGAGCTTATCTGGCAAAGCGCAATACAGTCAAAGTCGATACCGTTCTTGCCGCATTGCGCAAGGTTCTGCCCGAGCGGCATCACCATCTCATCCCCTTGAACGAGACAGCTTTGCAGCGCGGCAGGGAACTGGCAATCGGCGCACAGGCTTGAACCGTTTTGAAGACGCGTCAAATGAAAGGCGGAGGATTTCCTTCGCCTTCCGCTTTTTTATCCGGAAAAGGTGTATAAACGCAAATCAGCTGCCGCATCCGCAATGCATCCGGATGAGCCCGGAAGCGAATCCTGCCGCCCCGAGGCTAGTGCTTTTTGGACTTGGAATGAAACATGCATGAGATTAGTTTTGAATGTTTGAAGCCATGCCAGGAAACAGCGTCGCACATCGATTTTCAGTTATATTCAGGACTTTGTCGGTTCAGTATGAATAGAATTGCCGATTTAGGTCGATCGATTGTCAGGTTTCGTGAACGCGGGTTGTCTATATATGCGTACAACGGAGCTTGTTGAAGCATGAAGACCATCCAAAACATCCCCGCCGCGCTCGGGTTCCTGATTCTGATGACGTCCACCGCATTTTCGCAGGGTCTCGTATTTGAAAAAACCGTGCATAATTTCGGGGAAATAAAGCAACGCCAGCCGTCGCGAGCGGAATTTCATTACAAAAACACCGGCTCGGATACGGTTTTCCTGCTGAAACCCAGGGCCACCTGCGGATGCACGGGAGTTTTGCTCAGCAATCCCGTCGTTCCGCCGAACGGAGGCGGAGCGGTGGGAGTGGAGTTTTCCGCCTATGCGGGGACTTTGGGACAGGTAGAAAAAAACGTCTACGTGTTTCAGCGTATATCCGGTGAAGAACGCCAGATAGCGACTCTCACCATCAAAGCAGAGGTGATCGGGGAGATCAGGCCGGATACGTCCATGTTGCGTTTCGACGTTGTAGCCGGAGACACAGTGCGTCTGAAGCTGGGTTTGACCTCCGTGACGGACATGGAATTGGTGCTCGATAACATCTCGGTAGCGATGATGGAATATCGCGACACCACTGCCGGACCGTCTTACAGCGCGGAAAGAGTGCTGTCGGCGCCGCTGGCCGATTATGATTTGCGGGTTTCGAAGGAACGTCTTGAACCGCGCGGAGAAGCTGAGGTTTCGCTGGCCTTTGCCACCCGTGAAAAGGGCCAGATAAACGGACACCTGAGGATCGTGCTCCCGAATTCGGAAATCCGGCTGCCGGTCGTCGGTATTGTGCGCAAGAACATGAAATGAGATCGTCTGCTTCCGTAGCGCGCTGAGTCAACACTCGACACATCCTAACCAACCATTAAAGGAGTAGTAAAATGAAATCGTTTGGAATGTTCGCCCTCGTTTTCGCGGCGGCGTTCTTGACGGCTCTGCCGGCCGCTGCGCAGCAGACCGGCACAGGCCAAAAGTCGTGTTTCCAGGTGGAAGGGACATCGGATTATTATTTCGGGACCATCGACGGGGACAAGACCGTAGAGCATGCATTCATTTTCAAGAATGACTGCAAGGAAGTTATCGAAATAGATCAGGTGCGCGCTTCCTGTGGCTGCACTGCTGTGGTTCTCTCCGAAAAAATCATACAGCCCGGAGGCGAGGCCAAGATCCAGGTGAAGTTCACACCGCCGAAAGGCACGCGGGGAAAATCCTCCAAGACGGTGAGTGTGTATCTGAAGGGCAACGCGGAACCTCACACGATTCTCAGGATCTCGGCGGACGTCAAGGTCGAACTCGACATTCAGCCGCAGTACATACATCTGCTCGGCGCCGAGGTGGGCAAACCGATCACCGGTAAATCGAAGATAAAGAACATGACCGCCGAGACGTTGGTGATCAAGGAGATTCCGTTTTCAGCCACATCCTATGCCGACACCAGCATGGTGGCCGGCGGTTCGACCACCGTTGCCATACCGCTCAGCTCCGCGACCGTGACACCGACGCCGTTTACTCTCAAACCCAATGAGGAGAAGGAAATCTCCGTAACGCTGACGCCGGTGTATAAAGGCCAGCTGAACGGATCGATGCGGATTAAAACGGAAAAATCCGAAGCCTTCCTGCAGGTATTCGGCATTGTGCGCGGAAAGGACGAGGGATCGTCGCATCCGCACTGACAAGCACGGACCGATGCCGTATGAAACGGGTGATCCCTGCGTACAAGACGCTGGTCGAGGTTCTGCAGGATGCCCTCGACAAGGAGAAGGATGCGGTTTCGTTCTATCGCGAGGCGGCTGAAATGGCGGACGAGGGGGATATCAGGGCTTTTCTTCTTCAACTCGCGGAAATGGAAAGCGAGCATGCCGGAATGATACAGCAGCGCCTCGATTCCCTGCAATCGGACAAGCGGGTGATGGACGGCATACTCTCCAGTTACGGCGAGGACTCGGAAGACGATAGCTGACGAATCCGGAATAATAATACAAACGCCGGCCGATAAACTCGGCCGGCGTTTTTGTGTGTATTGGTTCCGAAGATAGCGGTCGCTCGCGGCAATACCGCCGGATCATCACTTTCTCTTGTACCAGAATGCGTCTCTTCCTCCCTCGATGAAAGTGAGGGGATCAGCCTTTCCTCTTTCCGTTCTGCCGGTATAGGCAAGCTTGCCGTTCGAGACGGTGAAATCCCAGGTCCCGTGCATCTTGCCGTCGACCATCATTGTCAACGAATATGCTCCATCGGTCGAGAGCAGGTCGCGGGTTTTGAAATACTCTCCGAAACGGGCTTTGTATTCCGCAGGCCAGATGAAATCGAACTCGATTCTCTGCCAGGTGCGAGGAATCGAGTAGGTCACTTCACCGCGTGAAACGCAAACCGTTTTCTTGTCCTTCTGCCTGACGATCTTGATGTCCACCTTCACATCCTTCCTGGAGCTCTCGGCGGTCTCATGATGCATCCATACTTTCCAGTACAGGCTCTGATCCGGATTGGCCTTGTAGTAGTACAGGTAGCCCCAGTCATTCCAGTCGCCGTCGAGGTAGCGGAGTTCGGGAAGCGAGAACGGATCGCTGGACGGCACAACGCGGAGTTTGAAAGGGAAAGTGTAGAATTTGGCGCCCTCAAGATAAAAGTCCAGCGTGTATTCGCCGGGCTCTTTGAGTTCGGTGAAGCCGTACACGCTCTCCCCCGTCTTAATATCGGTCTGCTTGTTGAACGCGATAAGAGTGTAAGGATGCTCAATCGTCTGCGTGACGAACTCCCACCGGTAGAGGTCCGTCTCGCCTTTGCGTAGGATGACCCATCCGCTTTTTCCGGCTTCCACGAATACAGCTTGCATCTGGTTGCCGAGTGAGAATTTTGCTTGATCGGGAAGATAATTCACATTGTTGAGAAGTGAAGCGTAGGACACGCCCGGCGGCTGCTGGGCGGAGAGCGGAATCGAGACGATTATGGCGAAGACTGCGCATAGAGCGCATTGACGGTGTGTCATGGAATCCTCCTGGATGTGCGGACTGCCTGTTTGTGCAAATATTCAAGGTCGATCCGAGAATCGGATAGTATTGACCTGAAAATGCTGATGTGATACTACTGAATTTGGGTTATGTTTGCAAATCGGTTCGCAATAATCGAATTTCCCAATGGTTCCCTGGTTTCCCTGGAAATCCGATCAGCCGGTTTAAACCGTTTTGAGCTTATCCGCATCTAAAATACATTGTGTTCCTTCCCGAATCATCTGCATGCAGATAGATGCATGGCGCGGCTGAAAGCGGCGGCTGCCGCTGTTTCGCTGGCTCTGATCTTGTCCACGGCTGCGAGCGCTCAGACTGAAACGCGCAGAACCGATATCATCGGTGTCGTGCGAGATGTCCAGAGCGGCGAGACACTGCCGTTCGCGAACGTATCCGTGATCGGCACACGGTTGGGCGCAACATCCAATGCGCAGGGGTACTTCGTAATTCCGGACGTGCCGGGAGATAGTTGTTTGCTTTCAATCCGTTACATCGGCTTCCTCGAGAAGCTGGTCGAAGTGGATATGACCAATCCCGTGCCACGACTCGGAGTGATGCTGCACCCCAGCACGCTCGAAATGGAAGCGCTGACTGTGACAGGCGTGCCGACGATGATCGCCGTTTCGAAAGAAGCGGGCCGATTCAGCATGTCGCCGAAATCCATCTCTGCGCTGCCCGCGTTGGGCCAGACCGATATCTTCCGCGTCTTGCAGCTCCTGCCCGGGATAAACTCCGGCAGCGGCGGCTCGGCTGAGCTTTACATCCGCGGCGGCACGCCGGACCAGAACCTGATACTCTTTGACGGAATGACCATTTACCATGTAGACCACTTCTTCGGCTTTTTCAGCGCTTTCAACAATGATGCTGTCAAGGACATTCAAGCGTTCACGGGAGGTTTTCCCGCGGAATATGGCGGACGGTTGTCGGGCGTGATCGATCTGACGGGAAAAGCAGGCAACAGGAACGACACGCGCCTTGGTGTCGGCGTGAATCTTCTCAGTATGAATGCCGTCATCGAGGGACCTGTGCCGTTCCTGAGCGACGCCACATTCCTGATTGCGGCGCGAAGATCATACACGGATTTTCTTCGCAGCGGTTTGTATGAGGATATTTTCAAAGCAGTAACCGGCGACGCCGCGGGCGGGAGGGCGGTCAGAGGATCACGGAGCGGAAGCGGAGGAGGGAACATGATATCCGGAGAAGCGGCGCCGACATTTTTCTTCCATGATATCAACGCCAAGCTCACGCTCGATCCCTCGCGCATTGATCGGCTGAGCTTCAGTTTCTACAACGGCAAGGACGATCTCGACAAGTCGCAGCATTTCACGGGCGCTTCGTTTTCAGTGAGAGAACTTGAAGGGGATGTGTCTCTGAGCGTCGCCGACTTCAGCCGCTGGGGCAACACCGGATTCAGCGGCGTCTGGAGCAGGCGTTGGAGCGAACGCTTACAGACCGATTTATCGGCGGCCTCAACCCGCTTTTTCAGCTCGTTTGATCGATCCCTGAACACCGACCTCATTTTCGTTCCGACATACGACAGTTCATCCGTCCGGAGAGGCATGGCGACCGCCACAAAAGAGGATAACACAATCCGAGATATTACAATCCGGGCGAACGCCGAGTGGCGGATTTCCTCCGAACACATGATAAAGACGGGAATACAGATTTCCGGTTTTAAGGCCGTTTACACATCCATGCTGAATGACAGCGCGTCATTGCTGGATCTTGCAGGAGAAGGGGATTTGCACACGGCCTTCGTTCAGGATAAATGGACCTGGGGGGAACTCGAATTGACTCTCGGCTTGCGGGCCTCGCTATTCGAGGGCACAGACCGATTATACTGGGAACCGAGGGCATCGGCGGTTTGGTCCATCGCCGACGGTTGTTCCCTCAAAGGCGCCTGGGGAATATACCGTCAATTCGTAAACCGGATAATCAATGAAAATGTTCTCGAAGGCAGCAGGGAATTCTGGTTGACTGCCGACGGTGACATGCAGCCGGGTTTCGCCGAACACAGGATCATCGGCGCGGGTTGGGAGAGCGGCGGGTACGCGGTGAGCATCGAAGCGTATGAAAAAAAACTTGATAATCTGACGGAGTATTCTCGCCGTTTTGCCGCCGGAGCGGATTACGCGAGCTATTTTTTCTTTGGCAGCGGACATGCCAGGGGCATCGAACTGCTGTTGGAGAAAAGGTCCGGCAACCTGTCAGGTTGGCTGGGCTATTCGCTCTCACGAGTGGAACATACGTACCCGAAGCTGAATGCGGGGCTGCCCTTCCCCGCGGCGCACGATCGTCTACACGATATCAAGACCGCTGTACGCTACTCCTTCGCAGGATGGAATCTTTCCGCAAGCTGGTTGTTCTCATCCGGGACGGCTTATACAGCGCCGGAAAGCCAGTACCAAATACGCCTCCTGAACGGACAGACTTTGAGCTACATCCATGTGGGCGGAAAGAACGCGGCCCGCCTGCCCGATTTCCACCAGCTCGATGTCGGCATCTCGCGCCTTTTCGACTGGGAGGCCTTAACAGCCGAATTCGGCTTGAGCGTGTTCAATGTTTACAACCGGGCAAATGTGGCATATCGCGAGTACAACCTGACAACGGCGCCTGTCACCGTAACCGACGTGACAAGACTCGGATTCGCACCATCAGTTTACGTTCGCATGCAATTCTGACGAGGCATTTCATGATATTCAAATCAGCAACCTGGAGTTGCTCTCAGAAGAACAGGTCTACGACCTTCCGCATCATCGCCTTGCTGTTCGCCGCGACATCGGCGCTTGCCGTGACCTCGTGCAGCGAGGGATCATCCGTGTCCCCTGAAAGCGATCTGCTGGTGGTGCGAGCTTACCTGTACGCTGGAGAACCCGTTTTCGACATACAATTGAGCCAGGCGGCGCCGTTGGGAGCGGACGACACGGCGGCACTCCATGTGAATGATGCCGAGGTGACCCTAATGAGGAATGGAGATGTCTACCCGCTGATCCCGAGTCCGGGCGACAGCGGCATGTATCATTATCCGGGCAGCGATCTGGAAGTGCGGCAGGGAGACCGTTTCGATCTTGCGATCAGATGGAGGGAGCGGACGATCGGCGCAAGCGCGGTTGTGCCCGACAAGCCGGAAGACGTCACGATCACACGGGACACGATACGGATTCCTGAAAACGCCGATCCTTCCGTCTTTCGGGAAGATTCGATGCAGATTGTTTTTGGTTGGTCCAATCCTTACGCCGGACTGTTTTTCGTGGCAGTGGAGAATGTTGAAAGCGAGCCGGAGGAAATCGTGCTCGGAAACGGCACTCTGGCGAGAGCCAGGGGCCGTTTCATATCGCCTCCCACCGATGTCTCGAGTTACAGGCTGAACATCCTCTCTCTGACCCATTACGGCAGGCACAGGGCGCGCGTCTACCGGGTCAACCGGGAATATGCTGATCTTTACCGTTCACGCAGCCAGAATTCACGCGATCTCAACGAGCCGTTGACCAACATCGTGAACGGACTGGGAATTTTCAGCGCATTCAACTCAGTAATCGTGTACTTCTACGTGCTGAAAGCATGAGTATTCCCTGGATATCTCGTCGTCAGTACGAGATTGTCCACTGGAATCTGAGTTGAGGTTGCAGTAATAGAAGATTCCTCTCCTGAAGCACCTGCGCTTTGAGTTCGGCGCCGATGCCGATGGATTCTCCAAATTCGAAGGTGTATCCGACACCCACCCCGTAAGCCATTTCCCAGCTGGAACTGAGATGCACGCCTGATCTGTAAACAATGTATCGATGCCAGCCGAAAGAAATCGACAAGTCCGCAGAATACTTCTCCATCACGAAGACAAGAAGGGCAGGCGCCGAGAGAGTCTCCATTTCGATATCGGTCACCGAAGATGTAGCGGAAACGATGTGACCGAGGCCTGTTTCCAATCCGATCCCGAGCATGTGATCCGGCCGCCAGATCAGCCGCAACGATCCCGACAATCCCATCCTGTGGACTTCGGCGGGCACGGGGAGTATGGATTCGCGGGCCGCGCTGAGAGCCAATCCGCCTGAGGCCTGAACGATGATGCGGTACGGCTTGTCGGATACTGAGAGTTCCTGAGCGGTTGAAAAGGCGCCGCAGGAAAGAAAACCTGCGATCGCAAGAGCTGCGAGTGCAGTTTTCCGGAGCGTATGCCTGATGAGAAGCGGTTGCATGCTACGGTGGACGTCAGATTTGCGTATAGAAATAATATGCGGTGAGAGTAGGGTAGTTGGTGAGAATCCCGTCGAAGTCGCCGTCATGCAGGAAATGTATCATGAATTCGGGCGAGTCGAGAGTCCAGACGAACACGCTGCGGCCTTCGGCATGCATGGCGGCGACGGCATCGTTCTGTGTGCCGAGCGTCCATCTGGGCGCCCAGACTCCCGCATTCACCGCTCTTGCTTCATCCACATCGCCTTCACTCAGCGCGCGAACGTTCTGGTGGTCGGGATGCGCCAGAAAAGCGGATGCGATGTCGCCATCAGGCAAGCCGTGCACCGCTTCAACTTTGCGACCGAGTTCGGATGCCCTGGTCTTGAAACGGATCAACATCGGGATCAGCACGGGGATGGATGCGGCATCCTTTACGTCGAGCCACACGAGTCCCAGATTGGTTTCGGCGAGTATCGTTTCGAGCGCTTCCTCGAGGGTCGGGATTCGTTCACCGTTGACGAGCCTCGACAGGGCGGTAATCTGCGCGTACGTGTAGTTGGAAACAGGCCCTGCCATGAAGGCGCCGTGGACGAGCCGCGTGCTGAATTCTTCGTCATGAAACAGGATGGGTATGCCGTCTTTGGTGAGCCGCACATCCACTTCAACGCCGTTGGCGCCGAGCATTCCGGCATATTTCAGCATGGAAAGGCTGTTCTCGGAGTACGGATGCCTGTCGGAATTTCTTCCTCCTCCGCGATGGGCGATGTTCCAGAATCCTCCGATGCGTTTTTTTACCGGTCTCAGGTACCGCAACGCGAGCGGGCTTCCTACGTCACCGCGCGATACTCCTCCCGCTCTGCCCGTCAGTGTCGGCTTCGCATTGCCGGGTGAGCGCAGCAATTCTCTGCCGCCGTTATCCGGGAGTATGGAGAGAGAAACCAGGCCGGTGTTCACAGCCTGCGCGAATCGCCACATTCCGGTGAATAGAAAAGTGGAATCACGGAAACCGCTCTCGAGTATCATAAAAGCGACATTCTTCTGACAGAATATCGAAAGGGTCCGCCCGTCGAATTTCAGAACCACCTGCCCGCCGAAACGTTCGCCGCCTTCCAGCACCTCGTACACGCCCTCGATTCGTCGCAAAAGCTGATCCGGTATTTCCGTGCTGCCTTCAAGGAACCCGGGATCGGCGACCGGCGTCACTACATCCAATTCCTCGACGCATGACGAGCAGAGGAACAGCAGCAGCAGCGGCATAATGGAAGACGGCACCGGTCTCATAGTATCACTCCGAAGAAAAACTCCGGATACAACTGTCGATCCCGGATAGTTGAGAATGCCAGCCAGGAATGCGGCGCGGCATTCGACCATGTGAGACGTATTCCAAGCGCAACACTGGTTCGTCGGGAAAACGGCTGCTCGATAACGATTGCCATAGACATCCCCGAGGCGAGATTTCTGCTCGAAGACAGTTCCTGTTCGCCCACCCGGGTGCTCCTGGACAGTATTATCTGGCCTTCCCCGCGCACATGAACTAGGAATTCATCGTCTGAGTATCCCGCGGCGACAAACGGAAGATTGATCCATCCTTGTGCATCAGTGTCGAAACCTTCCAGTGAGGCGGAACCGTACCAGTAACTGTGCATATCACCCGCGGAGAAGGAGAAGGCTCCTATGTTGAATCCCCAGGCGGCGCCGAATGACGCCCTGTTTGTGATTATGTTGGTGGAAGCGTTGAAGAGCACTGAAAAGTCGGCGGGGCATCCCAGGCGCGCGTGGAAATCCAGCATCGGCGCCTGTCGAATTTCTTCTTCCGCAACCGGCCGCGGGAGAATGGTTACCGAAATTCCCGCCGATGACCGCAATTCCCATCCGGATAATGGTTTGGGATGAAATACATGTCGATACCCGTACGCGTCGACGCCGCCGGTCGGCGGACCGGGCGCGGCCACGGTTTGCTGGGCCGTGCAGCCGGCCGCGGAGAGATATAGGAGCAGGCCGAGACTCGGTCCGATCGATCTCATTGACAAGACGCGATCTTAAGGAGTTCGCGCGTTTTGACGACGGAGAGCGGTGTAATCATCGAGCGCTTTGTGGAGGGTGTCGCGCGCGAGTTCGACGCAATCGAGTTTGGCTTCGGGGAAGGTGCCGCCTAAAAATTGAAGAATGTCCTCAAACTCAATTTCGCGCGCTCGTGAGAGAGCCAGGCCTTTAGCCATCTCAGTGACTGCGGATCCGGCCGCATGCAGTCCGGCGCAGCCCGTCATCAGGTATCTTGCATCCACGATGGCATTACTTTCGGCATCTATACCGAGGTGGAGTATCATTACATCTCCGCAGTGCCCTTGGACACGGGCGACTGCCGACGGATTGTGAAGCTCCCCGATATTGGTTTCGTTCATAATGAAGCTTATGGCTTTCTCGGGATAACCGATGTCCTTAAGAAACTGTTCACGTTGTGCCGGCATGCATCCTCCAGTTCATTATGAGGCAATTTCCGTAAATATTAGCACTAATGCCAGCATTGGTGGACCATCCCCAACGATGTATCTATTGACCTGAGTGAAAAAAAACCGGGCATCACGCCCGGTTCGGCTTCAATACAACTTGAACGGAAAATCAGGTACTCTCTTCGGCGCGCATGATCGAGGCATGCGCAGTCGCGATACGGTTTGTCATTTCTTCAGGACGGTTTTAAGCACGGTCTCTTTATCGAGCGGTTTCGTGCAGAAGAACCAGTCGTAGCATTTCATCTTGTCCTTGCTCTCCATGCGTTCCTTCGCGACGCCGCAGGAACCGGCCGTAGG
>CAYLZD010000006.1:157178-177335 GCA_964388275.1 uncultured Chromatiales bacterium | reverse complement strand
CTCACTCGCAGGCGTCCTCGCGGCAACTTGCTCAGGCACTCGTGACAACTTGCAAGCGTCCTCGTGACGACATGCACAGCCACTCGCGCGCGCTTCCCGGCACATTTTGCGCGCTGACGAGCGCCGGAAGCATAACGGCCATCGGCGATTCGAAACAATGGACGCCGATGGAAGCACGCCGCGTGTTTTCGAAAACTGCAGCTTCGAGCTGTTCGTGAACCCGCCCCCGAGCGACATGTTGATATCGGCGAGCGGCGTCATCACAGGAAAAATGCCCCGTCGTCATGGCGCCCGGCCGTTTATAAAGGGCGTCCTGGCGGTTATTACAAGTCGCCGCAGGCCAGCCGTTTGAGTTCCTCCAGCGCCTGCCAGGCCTGGACGGGAGTCATGGAGTTCACATCGATTTCGCGAAGGCGCTGCTTGATTTCGGCGTCGGCGGCTTCGAAAAGAGAAATTTGCACGGGTTGCGGACGGCGCGCCGCGCGGCCGTGATCTTCCACGCCTCTCGCAAGCACGCTCAGATCCTGCCCTTCCAGCGAATGCAGCACGTCCTTGGCCCTGCGTATCACCGTTTCAGGCAGGCCGGCCATCTGCGCCACCTGAATGCCGTAGCTGTGGTCGGCCGTGCCGGGCGAGACGTTGCGTAAAAAGATGACTTTATCCTGATACTCCCGGACCTCCACCTTGCAGTTCACGATTCGCGGAAAGATGTCGGCCATTTCGTTGAGTTCGTGGTAATGGGTGGCGAACATGGTTTTCGCGCGGCAGTCCGGGTGTTCGTGTAGGTATTCCGTAAGAGCCCAGGCAATGGAAATGCCGTCGAAAGTGGACGTGCCGCGTCCGACCTCGTCGAGCAGCACCAGACTCCGAGGAGTCGCATTGTGCAGAATGTTGGCCGCCTCTTGCATCTCGACCAGAAACGTGCTCTCCCCCGCCGCGATATTGTCCGAGGCGCCCACCCGCGTGAATATGCGGTCGACGATGCCTATCGAGGCCGAGGTCGCGGGGACGAAGCTTCCGACCTGCGCAAGCAGCACGATCAGTCCTGTCTGCCGCAGGTAAGTGCTCTTGCCGCTCATGTTGGGGCCGGTGATGATCATTATCTGCTCTTCGGCGCTCAGCCGCGCATCGTTTGCGACGAAGCGATCTCCGGGCGGCAGCAGGCGCTCGACCACGGGATGCCGGCCCCCGATGATTTCAATGGAATCGTCCTCATGCACGCGCGGACAGGTGTAATTGTTTTCCACCGCCGCGTCCGCCAGGGCGCAGATGCAGTCGAGCACGGCGACGGCCCGCGAAAGCCGTTGAATCCTCTCCGCGGCTTCCGCGGTTTCGAGGCGCAGCTCGTTGAACAGTTCCGTCTCGATGCGGATTATCTGTTCCTTGGCATTCAGGACCTTGTCCTCATATTCCTTCAGTTCGGGCGTGATAAACCGCTCCGCGTTCACCAGCGTCTGGCGGCGCACGAAGCGTTCCGGGGCCTTGTCGAGATTGGCCTTGGAGATGTTGATATAGTAGCCGAAGGCCCTGTTGTACTCCACCTTGAGCGAGCCGATGCCGGTTTCGCGCCGCAGCTGCTCCTGATAGGACGCGATCCACTCCCGGCCGCGCGCCGCAATTTCACGGAGTTCGTCGAGTTCCGCATGAAATCCGGCTTTTATCACGTTGCCCTCGCCGATACCCGCCGGGGCGTCCTCCTCCAGCGCGCGTTCGATGCGGACCGCCACGTCCTCGAGTGGTTCGAACTGCGCCGCCAGCGATGCCAGCAGAGGAGCTTCCGTTCCCTCGAGCGCCGCGCGCAGCAAAGGCGCCCTGCGCAGGCTGTTTTTCAAAATCACAAGCTCTCGCGGCACGGCGCGCGCGGTGCAGATCCGCCCGATAAGGCGGTCGAAATCCGCCGTCTCCTTGAGGAGCACGCTCAGCTTGTCACGGCGTTCATGCGCAAGCGTGAGTTCCTTCACCGCCGCGAGCCGCTGTTTGATCGGTTCCGGACGGCGCAGGGGATGCGTGATCCAGCTCGTGAAGAGGCGTCCGCCCATCGACGTTCGTGTGCGGTCGAGCATGGCGATCAGGGTGCCGTCCCGCCCGCTCCCTCCCATGGAAACGGTGATTTCCAGGTTCCTTCTTGTCGCCGCGTCAAGCGTGATGTATTCCTCGTCGTCATAGCGGCGCAGACTGCGCAGATGCGGGAGGTTGGCTTTCTGCGTCTCCTTCAGATAGTGCAGTGCGGCGCCGGCCGCGATGAGTCCCGTATCCAGATCCTCCACGCCGAAACCCTTCAGGGTCTGAGTGCGGAAATGTGTTACGAGCAGTTCATAGGCCACATCCCGCGAATAGAGCCAGTCGTCGAGACGCGTGATCGGAACTTCGATGCGATGGCGTCCGAACAGGGCATTGAAGCCGTCGAGGTCGCGCCGGGCCAGCAGCACTTCGCCTGGGGCGATCGACTCGAGCCGGTCGCGGAGGGCCGCGAGCTCATGTTCTCCCGCGAAAAAGTCGCCCGTGGAAGCATCCACGTAGGCGACGCCCGCCTTCTCGCCTTGAAGTACGACCGAGGCGAGGAAATTATAATGCTTGTGATCGAGCAATTTGTCCGTGAAGGCGACTCCCGGCGTCACGACCTCCACCACGTCGCGCTTGACGATGCCTTTCGCCAGCCGGGGATCCTCGAGTTGTTCGCAGACGGCCACCCTGTGTCCGGCTCTCACGAGTTTCGGCAGATAGGCGTCGAGCGCATGATGCGGAAAACCTGCGAGAGGCACTTCGCTCGCGGCGCCGTTTGATCTTCTGGTCAGGGTTATGCCCAGGACCTTGGCGGCTGTTACCGCGTCCTGCTCGAAGGTCTCGAAGAAATCGCCCATGCGAAAAAGCAATATCGCATCGGGATATTCACTCTTGATCCGGTTGTACTGGCGCATCAGCGGTGTCATGCCCCGAGGCGTTTCCGGCCGCTTTTCACGGCTCTCATCCGTCATTTTCATCGTTTCAATCTACTCCTCCCGCGCATCATGTCCCAACACTGTTTCACACGGACATAATCAGATAAACAACTCCGTGAGCCGGAATCGTTCCGAATCCACCAGGCCCATGTCCGTGACTTTCAAGGCGGGAACCGGCGAGAGGGCCAGAAACGAAAGTGTCATGAACGGATCGGGAAGCGTACAGCCCATTTCTCGAGCCGCTTTGGAGAGCGAGTCGGCGGCCGCGCGCACTTCAACCAGTGGCCTGTCTGATACGAGGCCGCAGACAGGGAGCGGCAACCTGGCATGCGCCATGCCGGCGGCGGCTACGCACAGACCGCCGCCCATGGAGATGATTTCACCGACCGCATACATGATATCCTCATCATCGACGCCCACAGCGATGATGTTGTGCGCGTCATGAGCGATAGTGGATGCCAGCGCGCCCTTCTTGAGTCCGAAGCCTCGCACGAAGCCCATCCCGATGTTCCCCGTGGCCTTGTGACGCTCCATGACGACGAGCTTGATTATATCGCGCTGCGTATCCGAAATAACACTGCCGCCGGCGACAAGCGGCTCGCTCGCCGCGGCGACCGTCACTATCTGGCCCGGCGCCGTCTCTATCACTCTGATTTTCCGGCCTGGCAAGGCCTCGATACGCAGCGCGTCGATCGTGAAAGGACGAACATTCACGGCGGCCGTCAATTCCGCGGGCGGAGAAGGTGATATTCCCCCGCTCAGATATTCGCCGCCGCGGGCCGCCACAAGTCCGCGGTGCCACACCATGTCCACGCGCACATCGCGCAGATCACCGAAAGATATCATATCCGCGAGAAATCCAGGCGCAATAGCCCCGCGGTCCCGCAGCCGGTAATGCCTGGCCGTGTTGATGCTTGCTATCCTGAAAGCCGTTATAGGATCGAGCCCCGCATTGATCGACAGACGGACGTGATGATCGATATGTCCATAATCCATGAGATCCGCCGGATGACGATCATCCGTCGCGAAAGAGAAATTCCCGGCATTAGAAGCCGTGACCAGGGGCAGGAGTTCCAGAAGATTCTTCTCGGCGGTCCCTTCGCGAAGCAGGATATGCATTCCGCGACGCAGTTTCTCGCGGGCCTCCGCAAGGGTTGTGCATTCATGGTCGCTCGAAATTCCCGCGGCGATGTAGGCGTTGAGCGGATTGCCGCTCAAACCGGGCGAGTGACCGTCGACCGGTTTCTCGCCCGCAAGCTCAAGTTTTGCCAGTTCCGTATCCAGGCCAAGGAAAACTCCAGGAAAATTCATCATCTCGGCAATGCCCGCCACCCCCTCGCGACCGAGGAAAGCGGCGATTTCCGCAGGACCGATGCTCGCGCCGGAAGTTTCCAACGGAGTCGCCGGCACACAGGACGGCATCATGACGAAAACGTCCAATGGCATGTCCCTGCACGCTTTGAGCACATATTCGATGCCTGCAGTACCGGCCACGTTCGCAAATTCGTGCGGATCCGCCAACACGGCGCCGGTTCCCCTCGGGACCACCGCCTTCGCGAATTCCGGCGGAGTCAGCATGGCGCTTTCAATGTGAATGTGACCGTCGATAAAGGCCGGCGCCAAAAATGCGCCGTTCAGATCGGTTTCGACAACTGCTTTGTACTTGCCGATGCCTGCAATGCGGCCGTCAACCACGGCGACGTCTCCGTCGTGTATCTCGCCGCTCAGAACGTTGACGATGCGTGCCTTGCGCAGCACCAGATCGGCGATTTCGTCGCCACGGGCGACAGCAAGAAGACGGGAAATATCTCTCATCTCGATGTTTTCCAGGATTATTTTGCTATGGATCAGTGTCCGCCGCGGCTCCGCGGCAACCCTTTTTTCAGCTTCATGATGCGTCTGAACGAGGCATCGATTCTTTCCGCCGGGATTACCCCCGTCCTCACAAGGCGTTCCACCGATTCGGCGGCTTTGGCGGCGATATTCTCATCGTAAGATCCGGTGTTGTTGCCGAAGAGCAGTATGTCGTTGCCGGCTTCGATCGCCAAACGGACCGCGGCATCGAGACCGTAATTGTCCGAGATCGCTTTCATCTGCAAGTCGTCCGTGATCACGACTCCATCGAATCCGAGACTGTCACGCAGTATGCCGTCCACCACTCTCACCGAGAGAGTCGCTGGATGCGCGGGGTCAAGTCGCTCGTTGAAAATATGCGCCGTCATCACCATGTCGCAGAGTCCATACTCGATGAGACGCGCGAAAGGCGTCAACTCGAAAGTCCGCCAGGTAGCGCTGACATCCGTGAAGCCCTCGTGAGAATCCTGCTGCGAACTGCCGTGTCCGGGAAAGTGCTTCACAGCGCACAGCACGCCGGAACGCCTGTACGCGCCGACTGCCGACCTGCCGTGGCGTATCACCGCATCTACGGACTTAGAGAAGCTTCTTTCGAGCTTGCCTATCACCGGATTGGCTGGATTCACATTTACGTCCAGAACCGGAGCAAAATTCAAGTTGATTCCGCACCGCCTCAGCTCGCCGGCCGCGGTCGCCGCTGCGGCGGCGGTCCGGCCGGAATCATCCAAGCGGCCCAGCTCCGCCTGCGAAGGCATGGCCGCAAATCCGTGCCGCGGTTTAAGACGGGCCACTCTGCCGCCTTCCTGGTCCACGGCGATCAGGAGCGGGATGCGGCTCGACTTCTGCAAGCCGGCGGTCAGACGCTGCAGCTGCCCGGGAGAAGCGATATTTCTGACGGGAGTTTTCGACTGCACGTCGTAATCGAATAAAACCACCCCTCCGATGCCGATATTCCGGATTTGTTCGACAACCGGGCGGGCCTGTTCGAGGTCGATTCCCCTGAAACCGACCATTATCATCTGTCCGACCTTCAATTTGAGACTGTCACCGGGCGCCTGCATCCCTGCCGAAGCATCGGCCCAAGTCAACAGTGCCGCTGCGCAGAAAAAGCAAACGCGCGCGAAGCGGCCGAGTATAGCTTCGTATCTGATCATGTACAAATTTCAGGAATCCTGAACACAAAACGAAGCAACCGGAATGCCGCGCATGTGTGAATCTTGTTCACAGTGAATCGGAAAATATCCCGACACCAAAGCGACACCCATCGCCTCACGTTCGCCATGTGCTTGTATATTAATTATTTATTGAAACACGGGGAGTATCCTCGTCAAAGTACACCCGCGCTCAAACTGACCAACGGTCAGAAATTCGATATCAAACAGCTCAGGTACCTGTGACTGAATTTCACACTATCGGGACAAATCTTCACTCATCTACAGCGCCATAGTATCATTTCGACTGTTTTGTTGGATTGGTATTTCAAATATGTGGCTCGATCTTTGTTTGTATATTATTAGCGGTAAAAAAAGGAGCAAGGAATGACAGGACAGTTTATTTTCACGGAAGGATACGGTCGCAGACATGTCAGCAGTTCGACGCATCGTACCTTTCGTAGGACGTCTGCTGTCACGGCTCTCCACTCAGGTTTTTTCCGCACTTTTATAAATTACGTCCTCTCTAAACTGAGAATGAGTTGACCCCCGAATGGACGTTATTTTGTTGCACCTCCTTCTACCTCCAGCGTCCCTTCGGGGGCGTTTTTTTTTGCCCTTCCCGATCGAAACCGCCTCACGTCGACATCCGCTGTACGCCGGGTAGCGCCTGCGAAGCAGCTTCAGAGATTATTTCAGCACCAGCATATTCCTCGAGATCGAACCGATCCCGCTCAGGAGCATGTAGCGGTATAAGCCCGAGGAAAGTTCGGATGCATCGAAACGAATGGAATACCGGCCCGGTGTCAAATCCGCATCCAACGGCCTCGCGACTTCCCTGCCGATCATGTCATGGACTGTGATGCGTGCATGTCCGGCTTCAGCGAGTGAGAAATCGATATATGTCAGCGGATTGAAGGGATTCGGCCTGTTTTGCTCGAGTGTAAAACGGTGTCCGTCGCCGAAGAGTCGGGTTCCGCCCTCCCGGCAGATGCCTTCGAGCGAGAAGCGGCCCGGCAACTCTACCACTCTTGCATCGGTCCCGTGAAGCTTGGTGTTTTCCAACCGCAAAACCGTGCTGCTGTCGTCGCCGAGAGTGGCGATGAAACGCAGAGTGGTCAGAACTCCGTCGGAGACTGGCGGTGCGGCAAGCGCGAGATCGATGCTACGCTCTCCGCCCGTCATTTCGCCTGGATGCAACCCCTTCGGCGCCAAGAGCGATGCGCGGTAGCGCAGAGAAGTTGTGATTCCCTGAAGCGAAGCCAGAGTTGAATGTTGGGCGCCTTTCAGGTATATCGGGACCGCCACTTCTTCGCCCGGCCGAGCGCTCAACACGGGCGCTTCGATATAGACGAGATCCGACACGCGGCCTCCTCCGGCACGGAGAAATACCTGGGCACAAGTCGGCGGAGCGGTTCGCAACAAAAACGAAGCCGTGAATGCGGTATCAGGCGCAGGCCGGTTGAAAGCGATGGAAATTAATTCGTTGCCGCCCGCGGCTATCGTCACCGGGAATCCGCCCGTCACTTGAAAAGGCGAATCCCCCGTGAGGTCCGCCGCGAGCAAGTCGACGTCCACGGAGCCCGTGTTATGCACCGGAACCGTGAGATACGCCGGGAACGCATCCCCTTCGAGAAAACCGAACTCCGCATCCGGGCAGGAAAGCGACACGGTTTCCTTGCGTCCCGTCAATCGAACCGAAACTGCCGGTTCGGCGCTGAAGCTCAGTTCCATGGTCGCGGAATAGGCGCCGTCGTCGGGCGCTTCGAAAGCGATCCTCAGCGAGACAGAATCGCCGGCTTCCACCGTGATGGGAAATGACGGCGACAGCACGCGGAAGACCGGATCTCCGGTCAATGCCGCGTTCGTCACGACAAGAGTTTCTTCACCCGCATTCCTCACGGTCACCGCCGTGTCCGCCCTGTCGATGCAGCGCAAATCCGGCATGAGCACGGAGGCCGGCGCTTCCGGACGGCCTCTCCCCTGCCTGGCGCCGGTCACAGGTATTCTCAGTATTTCGCATGACGGTTCCACGGTGATAACGAGCGTATCCGCATACTCTTCCGTAGACGCGGGACAATCGAAGCGAATATCAAGTGTCGCGCCGCTTCCCGCCTGAATCGGCACTGGCGTTGCGGTAAGAATGGAAAATGGCGCGCCGCGTTGAAAGGCCGCGGAGAGCACAGCCGCGTCGACGTCGCCCGTGTTCCTCACATTCAGACCGGTGAACACCGGGAATTCCGATCCTGAGACGAGACCGAAATCTACCGGCTGCGCGACGTAGGCGATGGAATCCCTGCTCCCGCTCAGCCCGATGGACACTGCCGTGTCGCCGCCGCTTTCGAAGCGCATGGACAGATTCAGAAACGCGTTTTTCCTCCCGGCCGCCGGTGTTTCCAGACGCAAGCCGATGCGCATGGAATCCCCCGCTTCGATGCGTCGAGGCAGAACAAGCGCCGGCGTCTGCTTGAAAGCGGCGTCTCCCTGAAGTTCGACGCCGTGCAGCACGACAGGGTCTTCCCCGATGTTCCGGATTATGACACTTGTATCGCGCGCCGTTTCCGCGCATCTCAGGCCGGGGTATTCGACGAAGCGCGTCGATGCAATGCCTCGGCCGGCTTGTCTCTCGCCGCTGAAAACGGCACTCGAAAGTTCGCAGCGAGGATGGTAGTCGAGCTCCGCGGAATCGAGCACGATCCCGTTCACGCCGGGGTCGCTGAATTCTATGACGATATCAACAATGCCGCCCGGTTGTATGGTTGCGGGCAAACCGTCGATCACGCGGAAGCGAAGTCCGGAATTGAAACGCAAAGCGATCAGTTGCAACGGCGTGTTCCCGCTGTTCCTGACGATGAAATTCCGGCGTATCGGAAAATCGGCCGGGGCAGCTCGGCCGAACTCCATATCGGAAACGGCGAGCAACGGGCGCAGCCACGTTGCCGCAACCGGAACACGATACTCCGGATTTCCCGCCGCATTCGTCAGCAGAACCGCGGTCGTCTCTCTGCGTCCCGGCGCGAGAGGCGCAAAGCGGATGCGCAACGAATCACTTCCGCCCGGTCCGATTGAAGCCGGAAGCGGAGGCAATATCGAGAAAGCCGGATCCCCTTCGAGGCGCGCGCCGGCGATTATCAGCTCAGCGGATCCGGCGTTCACGATCACGATCGCCGTATCGCGCGCTTCCGGACCGCATGACAGCGTCGTCAATGCAAGCGAATCCGCCGATACGGCCGCCGTCCGCAACACGCGCGTCCCTTCTACCATCGCGACAGCCGGTTCGCAGGGCGGGCTGTATCGAAAAACCAGAGAGTCAGCGGACACGCCCGGTGAAGGCGCTCTCTCGAAGAGCAGTATCAGCTCGGCCGCCTCTCCGGCATCTATTATTACCGGAAACGGCGAGAGGATTTTGAAAGGCGCGGTGTTCCGGAAAAACGCAGTGTCGACTGTCAGCGGGACGTTGCCGCTGTTGCGAAGCAGTATCTTTTTCGCGACCGGAAAATCGGCGTCGTCCACGGAACCGAAACTCGCATCCGGCACTAGAAGCGCGGCGTATGCGGCGAATCCATGCAACATTATGCGAAGCGCAGGATTCTTTGAGAGGTTCGTGATCAGCGACAGTTCCGCTTCCGCGCCGCCCCATGAACTCGCGAGGAAACGTATCCCTATTCCAGCAGTCTGTCCGGGCGGAATCACAACCGGGAAGGCGGGAGCGGGATACAGCTTGAACGCCGAATCGGGATATATCCGTGCGGATAGTATTGCGAGCTCGCCTTTCCCCGTATTCCGTATGGTGACTACCGTATCCACCGGCCCCCTTTCACAAGGCGGCGGAAACACTTGGAGCTCGGAAGGGTAGTCTGCCTCAGCCTGAAACACCCTCCTGGCATGAATCATCGCGATGAGCGAATCACAAGGCGGGTGATAATGCAGAAAAAGAGAATCTCTGAAATCGCCCGGCAGGCCTGGGTCGTCGAAAGCGACCTGGACCAACGCCGTTGCGTTCGGTTGTATTGTGACGGGAATTCCCCAAAGCACTCTGAACGGTGATGAGGGATTGAGCGAAGCTCCAGTCACTGTCACCGGCCCGGGAGAGTTGTTGGTGATTCGCAGAAAACCTATGTGAGGAAAGGGACCCGACTCTATGTCGCCGAACTCAACCGAAGTCGCCTGCAGCAAAATTCTTGCGATAAGCGCCTGAATCCTGATTGTGACGTCGGGATAATCGGGTGCGTCGCTGAAAAACATCAACTTGCCGCCGAGTTCCCCGAAGCCGCCCGGAATGACACGCAGCAGAATTTCCAGCGAATCACCTGCAGGAATCGTCACCGGCATCACGGATGGCGAAATCACCGACAAGACAGCATTCGGATAGGCGCTGTACCGGAAGATTGTGACCGGTGATGTAGATCTGTTGAATAAATGCAAAGTGGTGTCGAAACTAGACGGTTCACATGACACCCGCAGCAGCACGATCGAATCCGGAGCGGCCAGCCTGCCGCTGTCGTTACGCGTCCCACGCACCTCGAACTTGCTGTCTTCACACGAAGGACTGTGAATGATTCGCAGGCTGTCGCTGAAGACGCCTCTGCCGGGAGGTTTCATGAAACGCACCCCGATCTCGGCGCGGCCGCCCGGCTGTATCGTTACCGGCAAGCCGGAAATGACCGCAAACCATGGCGATGAGCCATATATCGCCGAAATTGTCACGGCTGCAGTTCCGGTGTTATGTATAGCGACCATAGTATCGCGCGGAAACGCGCCGGCAGTGTTCCCGCCGAAATCCACTCCCGACGCGCTGATCGCGGCAAGCTGCCAGGATCCGCGCAAAGCCGTCCGGTATATGGAATCAGGCTTGGCGTTCGAGAGCAGATACAGTCCTGCTTCGTAAACACCGTAAGAGGACGGCTGAAAACGGAGCGTGAAAGCCGCCGAATCATGAGGCTGTATCAGCAGTCCTGACGGTGTAATAATCGGCGCCAACAAGGAGAACACGGCAGCATCCGGGCCTTGAATGTTCGCCGATTTCACGGTCAGAGGCGAGCCGCCCGGATTTCCGATCCAGACGATGGAATCGCGCGGGACATCCCTTGGACACAGCGCTGTGAATTCCATCGACCTTGCCGCAATAGCTGGAGGATCTTCCCTGCACCAGACGCCGACCGGCAGATCCGGCAACAGCACGATCGGGAGATTGCCGATCGGCTGCATGTGATTCCCGTTACCGGAGGAATCCGCGAAATTGCCGCAGAACAGCCAATAACCCATAAGACCCGACCTGGACGACCAGGGCAGAGGCATGTTCATGAAAGACTGTATCTGAGGCAGAAGCCTTTCGTGATTCCAATAGCGGCACTCATCCATTCGCGCGGCGCCGGCGGCCCCTCCCGCATTATTGTAATATCCTCCCCAGGCCAGGCCGGTCTGCACCACGAAGGACCTCGGGGCAAAGTTGTGAGCGGACGCCAATGCGCCGTTTATGTACATCCGGACCGTACCGGCCGTTCCGTTGACCACCACCGCCGCGTGCGCCCATGCCGCATGCGGGAAGCTGTTGTACGGAGTATGGAAATACTCGTCCGGCTGTGAATTCATGCCCGTCATGAACTCCAGCCGTTTGCCGGCGGCATCATATACCAGACTCCAGTCCGGCAGCGCGTTCCCGGGTTGATCCCTCGACACTATCACGATGCGGGATTCCGCTTTCAACCAGCATTCCACCGTGAAAACGCTTTGTCTCAATGACGTATTATCGGCGCATTGCATCCACTGGCCGTAATCCTTCGCCATACCGTAATTCGGCTGGGCCTGCAATGCAATGGCGGAGGCCAGCGTACAGGATATGCTGAACAGTGCCGAGCACATGCGCCGAATCCGCCTGCCGGCGCCTCGGGTTATAACGCTGCTGGTCATGTTAAATATCCATTCCTGAAGGAAAATTACGCAGACAATCGGTAAAATGAGCGCATAGCGCCATATATTAAGACGCTTTCAACACCACATAAGACGCCTTTAACACCACAATCCTGACACGCGGCATAAATATTTGCGGCAGAGTTCGAACTCTGATTTCCGTACGCGAGCCTTCTTATATTTGAATCGAACATTTGAAAAGAAAAGGACGGGATTAACATGAAACGAATCGCATTTCTGTTGCTTCTTCCGCAGATGCTTGTCTCGCAAACTACCCCGCGGGTAAACACGCTGGATATTCCCATGCGAGACGGGCAAACCCTGGCCGCCGATCTTTACGCGGTAGACAGCGGCGCCGCCAAGCCTGTCATACTCATACAAACCCCTTACAACCGACTGCTCTATCGCGTCGGACTGGCAGGCAGAGGAGGCCCTTCCTTCCCCTACGATACGTCAAAGTACAATTATGTGATCGTGGACTGGCGGGGTTTCTACGGGTCGAAGGATGCGGACGTTCCGGGTTATGACAGGGGGCTTGACGGTTACGACGCCGTCGAGTGGATCGCCGGGCAGAATTGGTGCAACGGGCGTGTCGGTACTTGGGGCCCTTCCGCGCTCGGCGCCATCCAGTTCCTCACCGCAAGGCGGCATCCGCCGCATCTGGTATGCTGCGCTCCCCTTGTGAAGGACTTCAAGACGAAATACGGCGACTATTTCTACGGAGGGGTTTTCAGAAGAGAGCATGTCGAGAGCATGGAGCGGCTGGGCTTCCTCACGGTGGATGCCGTCCTCTCTCAGCCCATGTACAACGCATTCTGGAGAGCCGTGGAGCGGTCCGGCGACTATGCCGACAGCATCGCTGTGCCGATGCTGCTCATAAGCGGCTGGTTCGATCATTATCCGGACGACGTGCTGCGCGCCTTCACGGATCTCAGGACGCGCAGCGATGCCTCCGTGCGCGACAGGCACAAGCTCATCATGGGTCCGTGGACGCACGGGGGAGTCGGCGCCGAGAAGCAGGGTGAGTTGTCCTTCCCCGGCGCCGTGTCGGAAGCGCGCGAAGCCGCGCTGCAGTTCTTCGGATATTATCTATGGAACGAGAAAAACGGCTATCCCCTGCGGCCAGTCATGCGGTATTTCCAGATGGGTGAGGACGTATGGAAATCGACCGTGGATTGGGCCGCCGAGGGAAAGGATTCCACCGTGTTGTATCTGAACGGACCGGATCTCCTGTCGCCGACCGCCCCATCCGCGGAGCGGGATTCGACCGCCCTGCTTTTCGATCCGAGGAATCCATCGCCGTCTCACGGCGGAGCTCGTTTCAATCCCTTCGATCCGTCCGTGATACCAGGTCCGCTCGACATATCTGGAGTGGTAGAAAACCGCTCCGACGCGTTGACATTCAGCACGCCTCCGCTCGAAAACGGACTGGCGATAGCGGGTCCCGTGAGGGCGGAACTCTTCATGTCGTCGGACAGAACGGACACCGACGTCAGCGTGCGTTTGTGCGATGTTTATCCCGATGGCCGTTCCATGATAATGGCCGACGGCATTGCCAGAGCGCGTCACCGCAACGGATTGGATTCGCAAAGCCCGCTGGTCCCGGGCCGGACCGCCCTGATCGAGGTATACCTGCAGAATCTGGCGCTTACGATACAAAAGTCTCACAGATTGCGCATCGTTGTCGCATGCTCCAATTATCCGCGCTTCGACGTCAATCCCAACAGCGGAGGCCCTGTCAATCAGCCGGGGGATACGCTGCTCGCGAGGAATGTGTTTTATTTTGACGCCCAGCGCCCCTCGAGGATCGCTCTGCGCGGTCCGGGGACGTCCTCCGCCGACAGGGCGCAAGTCCCGTCGGAAGTTCATATAGGACCAAATTATCCGAATCCATTCCGCGAACGAACCGGCATACCCGTGTCTTTCGGCGCGCAGGCAGGCGATGTGTGCGCCGCGGTTTTCGACGCGCTCGGGCGCAAAATCGCCGCGCTGTACGAGGGTCCCGGCCGCGATGCGCCCGCGTTGCTGGACTTCGATGCGAAGGGGCTTCCCGGAGGCATTTACGTGTGCCGAATCGCCTCAGCGCGCGGCATCGCGTCGCTCCGGCTTCTACTTGCGCCCTGAGGCGTCATCTTGTGTGAACGGCGAACGGCCGTCGCGCGCCGCCGAGCCGAATCACCTCAGCAGGACGACTCCTCTGACTTCCGAAGCGTTTCCCGACGCGACACGCGCGAAGTACACGCCGGGCGGAAAGACGGATCGCGGCATTTCCACGACGCGTTCATGCTCGCCCTCGCTCAGGGTCAGTTCGGCCGTCCGCGAAACCACAGCGCCCGCGCCGTTGAATATTTCCAGCCGCACGCTTTCCACCTTCGGAAGACGGAATTTCACATACAGCCGATCCGATGCGGGATTCGGCGCCACGCTGAGTTTGAACGCGCCCGGCGATGGCGCGTTTTCGGCGCGGGACGCGGTTTTGGCAAGGAACCACGGCGTCGCGGTTTCGTCCGTCGAGAAGAAACGGAGCAACAGGCGTGCGACCTTTTCCCTGCCCGCATCCGACGGATGAGTGCCGTCCTGAATGAAGTCGTCCCGTACCCAATACAGGCCGTCTTCGAGCCGGGGATTGGGTCCGTCGGCCCAGAGGTACGGCCCCCAGGACAACCACGGCGCGGCGGGAGGGTTCCCGGTGTACGACAGAGCCGGATCGCCGGCCAATTGCTCCTCGATAAGCCACTTCACGCTGTATCCCGACTCGAAGGCGTATGGTTCGGGATTCAGCGGTGTCGTGGCATAGCCGCCGAAAGTCCGGCTTGAAAGAAAGGCGAGTTTCACATTCGGAAATTTCACGGGGAGCAGCCGCAGTATCTCCCTGATGTCGTCGCGCAGCAGTTCCGCGTGCGCGGGGAAATCCTGGGAGGGGGCAATATTGGCCTGCTTGAGCCAGACGACCTGCACCTGTTCCTTCGTCACCCTCCTGCTGAAAAGCCTCTGCTGTTCGATCACCGTCCAATACTGGGCATCCGGATCCTTTATTATGGAAGCGTTCTGTCCGGCCTGCGCGCCGCTGACCGAAACGAGTCTGGGATTTTTCAGTTTGAAAGTATCGAGCATGTTCTCGAAAAACGAGTATTCCTGTCCGGTGTTCGACATTCCTATCGAAAGCATCACGATTCTGCCGTTCACTGGGTCAGGTCTTCCCGCGGAGTCCAGCGGCACGATGCCGTTCGCAATCGCCAAGCCGGCCGAGTTGTGCGCTGCGGGCCGCTCATTCAGATCCGGCGGATAAAGTCCTCCCGGATATCCTTTGTAAAGAGCGCTCCCCATCTCGGTCAGAGGAAGCGTTGAAAACAGGCTGTCGAGTGTGAGCGTAAAGGAGCGCGCGACGCTCCACGGGCCCCAGCCGTCGGCGTTTCTCGCCTGCACGCGCCAGTAATATCTCTGACTTCTCGCGAGCGCGTGCAGTGCCGTCGCCGTATCCGTCAGCATGGAATCCGTCGCCGCGAGGGTCCGAAAATCCTGATCGAGCGAGAGATCCAGCCGGTATCTCGAGACCTGCGGGGAGCCGCGTCTCCATACGAAGTTGACGGTATCCGAAGCGAGTTGCTCGTCTTCGGCGGGCGAGACAAGCTCGACTCGTGAAGGCACATGCAGCGTATCCACCGGGCCGGCGCCCTGCCAGCCGGCTATGCGGGCCATGAGCACCCAGAAGGCCTTGGCGACGCGTATGCCTCCGGCCGATATTGAGCCCAGATGGCCTCCGTCCGTCTCGGTCGTGTACTGTGGACAAATGGCCGGTATGTCGATGCCGTCGTCGGGATGATTCTCCGTCAGATAGGGAACGCCGTCGCGGTTGTCATAGCACGGCCTGCCCGACGGATCGTGTGAAAGTATGTCCGCCACATCGAACAGAACAATGCGGTTCTGAGCGGCGTATGAACGCATCGCATCGTTGAAGGCCTGCGATTCGGGAGTGCCGATTCCGCGCGCGAGGGAAGTCGTCCACCAGATCACGGTTTTACCCGGATGCCTCGCGGCGAAAGCGGCGTAGGCCGCGGCGGTATTTCGATCGCTGCGCTGAGTGAAAAAGCCGGTGTTCGGATCGGTGAGCTGGGTGCCGGCGTTGACCGCCAGGTAGCTGAACTGATAGCCGACTACGTCGAAGGAATCTATGCGCGGCTCTATGAAATTGATGAAGCATATAGCGTCCTCGGAACAGCCGGCCGGCCAGAATTCGTAACGCCAGTTGCTCCTGTCCCATGCTCCGATCCAGCGCACTTCCGAGGGCGACACGGCATACGCCGAGTCCCTGTGCTGATGACGCTTGCAGAAATTGGGCGCGTTCTCGAAGGGCACGGAGAGGCAGTTCAGCGCGTCGTTGATGTTGCCTCCAACTGACCGGTCCATGAAAAGCATGCGCAGCTTCCGCGCCGCTTCGGCGTACTGAGGCGGAATGCTGTCGAATTGAGCGATGGATCGGCTGTCCACAACGATCGACTGCGCCTGAGCGGACGCGCAGACGGCTAAGAAAAGCAACATAAAACGGGCCATGCTTGCCTCGGGCTCTGTTTGCCGATAATATCCGTCAATAGAATGTGCGAAACGGCTGCGAGACATGCAAAGCTTGGTACGATCGCTTCAAACAGTCCGCTCAAGCGCGGCGGGGGTCTCTTTGATGTGCACGTCGCGTTGCGGAAATGGAATCTCAACTCCGTTTTCCTTGAAAAGCTTCCATATCCTGTAGTAGAGCATGCTTTTCAGGACGCCCGGCCGGTCCGTGTACTGGTCTGTAAACACTCTCAGAGTGAAAACCAGCGCGCTGTCGCCGTACTCTGCGAACAGCACGTCCGGTTTCGGGTCCTTCAGTACTCCGTCCGTAGCGAGAGCCACATCCATGAGTATGGAACGAATTTTCTCCGGATCCTCCTTGTAAGAGACACCGACCGGAAATCCGAAGCGGACCATCCGGCTTGTATGGCTCCAATTGATCACTGTTCCTGATATGAACTCCGAATTCGGGACTATCACGGAAATGTTGTCATTGGTCAGGATAGTCGTTGCCCGCATGGAGATGGAGAGAACATTCCCGGTGATATCGGCGACCTCTATCCTGTCTCCGACTTTAATAGGCCTTTCGAACAGTATGATCAAACCGCTGACGAAGTTATTTATGATGTTTTGCAAACCGAAACCGATGCCTACCCCGAGCGCCCCCAATACAATCGTCAGGCTGCTCAGGTTTATGCCCGCCGTCTGAAGAATGACGATAAAGCCGAATGTAAGCAGCGCGTATCGCAGCAGAGTCCCGATTGCCAGCCGCGTTCCCATCTCGATTTTGCTCTTCGCCAGGATCCTGTGCACCACGAATTTCGACAGATGCTTGGTCAGGAAATACAGGAGCGCAAGAAGAACCAACAGGTATACGAGCGTCCACAGGGTGATTTCGAGATTCGCCACTTTGAAAAGAGGTATGTTCAGCCAGGATCGCACGATTGTATATATTTGCCTTGCAGTGTCCATAACGCCTCTTCAGAATGGAAACATGATCGGTATCAGAAGTGTGGAAAGAATCCAGAACAACAGATTCAGCGGGCCGCCGACTTTCAGAAAATCGGTGAAGCGATACTGTCCGACGCCGTATATCATCGTATTCGTCTGGTAACCGACCGGCGTGATGAAACTGGATGACGCTGCGAAGGTCACGGCTACCAGCAACGGTCTTGGATTCACCTTCATAGCCGCCGCAGCAGCGATTGCAATCGGCGCCAGCAGCACCGCTGTCGCATTGTTCGACATTACACCCGTGAGTAGGGCTGTTGCCAGGAACAGCACGGCGAGTACGGCGTGAGGGCCGTAAGCGCCCACGAGATGAAGTATGGTGTCGGACATCAGTGATGCGGCGCCTGTCTTCTCCAGGGCCGTACCGAGCGATATGATTCCGCCCAGCAGAAATATCACCTTCCAGTCTATCGCCTGATATGCCGCTTCAAGGGACAGACATCCCGTGGTTATAAGAAGAACAACGCCGGCGATCGCGGAAACCATTACAGGCAACACCTCGAAAGCTGCCGTGAGTATCACTGCGGCGGTGATCAGGAGCGCGTACGCCGTTTTGTCGTTCCTGTACGAAGGCGCTTTGACGTCGGAGACGATTACGAAATTCGGATTTCGCTTGAGCGATTCATAGTTTTCCTTTCTGACCTCAATGAGAAGCGCATCGCCGGGCTTTAGCTTCGTGTCGGCGAAGCCCGTCTGAAGCAACTCGCCGCGATGGCGAAGAGCCAGCGCGTTTGAATTGAAAACATTTCGAAAATCCGCCGCGCGGAGCGTCCGCCCTTCCAGCATCGAGTTCGGAGCTATTATCGCATCCACGAGGCATAGTTGTTCCTCATCGAAGTCGCTGTCGCGAAGGCGCTGCTCCGCTTTCAGCTCGATCCCGATCCTTGCCTTCAGGCGTTTGATTGCGGCGACGTCGCATCTCACTCTCAGGACGTCGCCCGCCTCCAGCAATATTTCCGACAATGGATGCATTAGTCTTTTGCCATCACGGATTACATCCAGAATGTCTATTTCCAATTCTCGGACGAGCGGGGATTCGCCGGCGCAACTACCGACTGATGACGCGGTCGGAAGCAGCACTACATCGATCAGATAATCAGCCATATGATAGCGTTCCGTCAGGTTCCTCTCGACTTTCCTTGCAGGGATGAGCTTGACGCCGATCGTCACCATATATATCATTCCGGCAGCAAAGAGCAAGCCTCCAGCGGCGCTGAATTCGAACATTCCGAAAGGCGCCAGTCCGTGTTCGGCGGCGATCGAACTGACGAGGATGTTCGTCGATGTGCCGATCAGAGTGCACAGCCCTCCGAACATCGAAGCGAAGGAAATCGGCATCAACAAGCGGGACGGACTGATCGAATTGTCCGCGGATACCTTCAGCAGTATCGGAATGAACACCGCAACAACCGGCGTATTGTTGATGAAAGCCGAGCTCACTCCGACGATGAACATCGAGCCCGCAATACCGATGTGGAAATTATTCCTGAATATCAGGGAAGCTAGGTTTCCAAGGTGATTCACGGCGCCGGTCGATTGCAATCCCGCGCTGATTATGAACATGGCCGCCACAGTCACCGTCGCGGTGTTGCTGAAGCCCGACACTCCTTCCGACGGGGTTATTATGCCCGTAAGTAGAAGTGCGGACATGACTGATATTGCGGTCAGATCGACGCGGATTTTCTCTGTGGCGAAGAGCGCCACAGCCGCTGCAATCACGGCAAACACTATCATCATATCCGAAGTCATATCCGCTCCTCTTTGGAGATTCGCCGACGGATGCATTCGTCCACCAGATGCATGCAAACCGCGCCTGTTCGATGCGCAGAGAAGATACGCACTGCTCGCGGAAATGCAATTTGCCCGGCCGATGGGCCCGCGGAATCCGCCGTGCCGGAGGACAAAATGAAACGGGCCTTCCGGCCCGTTTCATTTCTTATGCGCACAACCGCTAAACCAGCACAAATTTATCGCCTTTCAGCTTGCAGGTGGGACAGATGTCGGGCGGAGCGCCGAATTCGATGTGGCCGCAAACAGGGCAGAGGTAGAATTTCGTTTCTTCGAGGTCCTTCCCCGCCTGCGCAGCTTCAAGAGCCAGGTTGTACAGCTTCGCGTGCACCGCCTCGGCGGTGAGCGCGTAGTTGAACATGCGGGCCGCACTCCTGTGACCTTCTTTCTCAGCCTGCGCGTGCATCGGAGGATACATCTCCTTGTACTCGTATGTCTCGCCCCCGATGGCCGTTTTCAGATTTTCGACCGTCGAGGTTATCCCGTCCATAGACGCCAGATGCCCCGCCGCGTGTATGCGCTCGGCTTCCGCCGTGGTGCGGAACAGCCGGGCGATGTTAGGGAATCCTTCGCGCTCCGCCTTGTCGGCGAAAGCGCGGTATTTCTGGTTCGCCTGGCTTTCGCCCGCGAAGGCTTCCTTCAGATCTTCAAGTGTCGTTCCCATGATGCGCTTCTCCTTTGCTGTGCGAATATGGAATGGCTTGTGAGTAACCGGCAGTCGACCGCGCTCCGTCGCGCGGAACTCGTTTCGCAAAATACGACATGATCGGTACTATATGAACATTCTTCCGTGGGAACGTGGGAACGTTGTAACGTGGGAACGTTGGAACGTGGGAACGTTGGAACGTGGGAACGTTGGAACGTGGGAACGTGGGGACGTGGGAACGTGGGAACGTTGGAACGTGGGAACGTGGGAACGTTGTAACGTGGGAACGTTGGAACGTGGGAACGTTGGA
>CAYLZD010000006.1:149863-157078 GCA_964388275.1 uncultured Chromatiales bacterium | reverse complement strand
AACGTGGGAACGTTGTAACGTGGGAACGTTGGAACGTGGGAACGTTGGAACGTGGGAACGTTGGAACGTGGGAACGTTGGAACGTATGAACGTTGTAACGTGGGAACGTTGTAACGTGGAAACGCTGTAAGTCATTCACCAATTTCGGCCTCTTTCCTTTCGATTCTCTTTATCCAGTCCAGCGCGTTATTTCTCTCAGGCGCAAGCCGGCACTTGTCCACACAGCGCTCCAGCGCGTCTTTCGCTTCAGCCATGCGTCCCTGTTTTTCGTGCAGCAATGCGACCGCGAGGTAGAGTACCGGAAACTCGTGCGGTTCCTCGGTCAGCGCGCGCTCGTAATATTCTATGGCGGCATTCCACTCTCCCGCATCCTGTGCGAGATCCCCCACAGTGAAGAGCAGCGCCGCTTCGTTGCAGCCGGATGAGAGCAGGCCGGCTGCCTTCGAGAATTTCTCGGGCGCTGAAAGCGCCGAGTCCAGAACCAGATCCACGAGATCGCCTTCGTTCCAGTTATGGATTTCAGCCCGGTAAACAGGAAGCCATTCACGGGTCAGGTCCGGCCGCCCGCGGTACATTGCGGTAAGCAGCAATGTCGCTGCGTATTCCTCGAGTTGGGAGCGCGGCACGTACAGCGGATGGCTCGAGTGATGACGCGCCTTCAGATCCTTCCTCATTGCATCGAGCAACACAGGCATCTCCCTGTCTCGAAGCCAGGGCCTGGTCGACACCTGCTTCACGATTTTCCGGTACAAGGACATGCGGTCGAAACCGGTTTCGAACATCTGTTTGAGTATGCCGACGTTCTTTTCAATGTTCTGCGTCTTGATATAATACTTCGATAAGTGCTCCAACCCCGCGTGCGTCGAAGAAACCACCAACTGCCGCCGATAGCCGTCGAGCAGAACCTCGAAGCGATTCGCGGCAGCATCGCCGTCCGCGTTGACCCGCACCCATATCCATACGGTCGAGAGAGAGGCCGCTGCCAGCGCCGGCGTCAGGGTCCGCAGAAATCCTCCCTTTTCGCCGGCTCTCAACAACAGCGCGGCGGCCAGAAATATCGCGGGGAGCACCGCCACGGCCGTCAAATCCCAGTCGCGGGCGAGACCGAATACCGCGTTTCCGAAGAACGTTGTCAGAAATCCGGAAAAAGCGGCGGATGCGAAAAACAATATGAAGTTCGAGACGGCATCGCCTGCTTTTCGCTTCAGAAACAGCATGCCGATCAAGACGGCCAATGCCGCGCCGGCATTGAGGGCGTATACGTTCGGTATGTCCCTGATATGCGCGCCTGAAAACACGGTGTAGCCGAAGCGCCCCCCCGACCGCCCGTCCTTGAGCACCGTGTCGTGCGCCGACAACGGCAGAACGTAGGCCTCCGCGGCCGCGTCCGCAAGCGCGTCCCCACCGGCGACCGGTATCGCGTACAAACCTGCGAGCAGAACCGCCTGTATGCCGGCCAGGGCAATCGCGAACCTGCGCGGCGTCATACGCATGAGGATGTGCGGTTTTCGGACCGCGAGGAGAAACAAATACGACGGCAGAAGATACAACGCCGCGCCGCCGAACAGGACGGCGAGCAGGAGCAGGACGCCGGGCGTGACGGCACCGCCGCCCGTTCTGAAAACCCGCCAGGACGCCAGCAGGTAGAGAGCGGCGAACACATACGACAAGGCATAAACTTCGATGTAGCCGAAGAAGAACAGAGTTCCCCCGCCCCCTGTCACGAGTGATGTCAGGAGTAGAATCACGTTCGGCTTTTCCCCCTTCATAAACATGAAGAAACCGAGAACGAGCAGTACGGACGACGCCGCGCCAGCTATAACGAAAGGAATCCTCAATTCATGGAAGTCGAAAGCCAGGGCCAGCCATCTGAGGGTATGCCCGGCGAGGAACGATGTGGGCTTCACGAGTGAAGTCGGATAATCGGGATCCGCTGTGATGCGGAAGATCTCACTGAGGAAGTGCGAACCGTCTCCCAGAAGAGGCGACTCCACGGGCGCAAGCAGGGGCAGAATCACCGCCGCAGCAATTCCCAGCGCCGCTGCCGGGTAATGCGCGCGTCCGCTCAACGGTTTCGCCGCGGCTTCCGCGAGCGACGCCGCCGCATCGCCGGCCTTCGGTATCAACAGAGCCGCCGGCAGCAGAAGCGCGAGAAGTATGTCCGCCGAACCCGGCAGATAGCGCGCGTGATCCAGGCCCCAGAACAGCACGCCGCCATCGAACAACGATACGACGATGCGGAGGAACAAATACGCTCCGATTGCCGCATACAGCGCGGCAGGCGCCCGCGGGGAGCGCTCGATCTTGAATCGTGTCTTCGGCTTGGCCTTTGTCTTGCGTGCTGTTCTCATGTCAACATGAATGCTTGCATTCCCGATGAGCGGAAATTATCCCGAAACTGTAGTGTTTCACAAATCTGACGCCGGTCTGCTGCCGGGACCCGAAGGGAAGCACAAGGCTCAGCCGGATGCAGTCACTGCCCGGCATCCTGGACCCGATATCCGGCTCCTGCCTCCGGTTTGAGGTGTTACCTGGATCTGGGAACCGATCCGCTCCTTCAAGGCAGGCACGTGTGAAATGACACCGATGAGCTTGCCGTCCTGTCGCAAATCCGCGAGTGTGTCGAGAGCCGTATCCAGGGCTTCGTCGTCCAAAGTGCCGAAACCCTCGTCCAGGAACAGCGAATCCACGCGCACGTTCCTGCCGGCCATTTGAGACAGACCCAGAGCCAGCGCCAGGCTGACAATGAAACTCTCCCCGCCCGAGAGGTTTTTCGTGGAACGGATCTCGCCCGCTTGGAAATTGTCGATCACGTTGAGCTCCAACGGCTGCGAGTCATCGTTTATCAGCAGATAGCGGTCCGTCAGTTTCCGCAGTTGCCTGTTCGCGTGACCAATCATCATCTCGAAGGTCAGACCCTGTGCCAAATTGCGGTACTTCTTACCGTCTGCGGAGCCGATCAATTCGTGCAGGTTTTCCCACCTGCGGAACTCTTTTTTCCGGGCCTCGATAGCTGTCCGCTTTTCCTTGATCCGCTCTTTTGCAGCAGCATTCTCACATAGCTTGTGCTTGAGACCGGCGATGATGGACCGCAGTTCTTTCAGAGCCGCCTCATGTTCCTCGAACCGGGGCTCGAGTTCTTCCAGCGACTTGTCGGTGATCTTGCGTGCCATTTCCGCGGCCAGGCGCGTGTCCCGATCCTTTTGCCTGGCCTTCAGGTCTGTTTGTCGTTCATCCAGCTGTCTGGCCATGGCCGCCAGTTCAGCCTTTTGTTCGGAGGGAAGCCTGGCCGCCATAAACTGTTCTTCATTTGAAAAATCAACGGGCGCGAGCGCTGCTGTGAATTCGGTTTCCAGCCTTCTCAGCTCCGGCTCCCGCTGGTCGATGCGTTTCTTCAGAGAATCGACGCGGGCCTTCGCGGTATTCCAGTTCTGTTGGAGCTCATTGTGCCGTTCTCTGGTCTGTTTTTCGGCGCCTTCGGCATCGGATATCTCCTTGTTCAAACGGCGCTCCTCATCGTCAGGGTTCTTGTCGCCGTACAGCGCATTACGCTCATCACTTCCGGTGGCGAGTTCCTTTTTCAAGGTTTCCAGGCGTTCCAGCATTTCGGCCAGGGCGGCGCTTTGGGTTTCAAGAACCGCATCCAGCCGCTTCACCTCGCTGTCGATTCCGGCAATCTGTTTCTCGATGGCCGCCTTTTTCTCGACCTGTGTCTGCCACGCCTTCAACCGTCCTCTGAGGGATAAGATCAATGATGAAATGTCCGTTTCAGGGATGTCCGCAATACCAAGCGGCAGGAGCTTGGCGGTAACGGCCTGACGGCGTTCGGCAAAATCGGCACGGAGTTTCAGCAGGCCGTCCTTGACTTCGGCAAGCGTTTTCTCGGCGGTCTTCTTGTCGTTCGCCGCCGCTGATTCCAGCTTATCCGCCTCAGTCAGGTATTTACGAGCCAGGTTTTCAGCTTCTTCGAGTTTCTTGATGGCGGCTTCCTGATCCTCGGCTTTTCTGATCAGTCTGGTCAGCTCGTCGATTTTTTTTTCGGTTTCATCTGGGACGGGGACATTCCCTTCGGCAAAGGGATGCCCGGTTGCGCCGCAGAGGGGACAGGGCTTGCCGTCTTCCAGTTTCGCTCGGTGCTCTTCAAGCTCCGCAATCCTCGAGAGGAAGGCCATTTCACGCAGCAGGGTTTCCTTCTCGGTGCGGTATTCCCGCAACAAGCGGTCCCCCAGCAACCGGCTCAAAGCATCTTTCCCTTGTTGAAGCCGTTTCGAGGCGTCCTCCAGCTCCTGCTTCCGGATGCCTGATTGTTTCCGACAGTCTTCGAGTGACTTTACCGCCAATTCCAGAGCCGTAGTGGCCGCCTCCTGTTCAGCATCTTTTTGAAGGATTTCTTGTTGCATGTAGAGCAGTCCGCCGGCCTGCTCTTCGACACCGGCCAGACCGCCGATCAGCCATTCATCCTGTGCATGCGCCTCGAGGTAGCCGTCCACAAGCTCCAGCGTCTGCTGAGCCTTGCATCGTTTTTTCTGCTCTGCGAGCCGGGCATTTTTGTATGTATCGATCTTTGCCGCATCCTTCTTACAGCCCTCATCGCCTTCCGTGACAGCTTTTTTCCGATCGGCAAGTTTCTGGTCAAGGGACCGAACCTTCTGCAATACCGGCGCGGCCGCTTTCAGCTCTTCTTTTGTTCGAGCGGTTTGTTGCTCAGCCGTTTTCAGTGCCTCGGCCTGTTTGTTGACGGAGGATTCCAGTCCAGGAAGAGTTTCTTCCTCAGTTTTCAATGCTGTTCTGTCATCCGCTTGCTGTTTGCGGGTGGCTGCGAGCGTGGCGTACGCTCCGTCCAGTGAAGCGGCATTCAAAGCCCGGCCCAGCTTTTCACGATCCGGTTCGAACGCCTCTGTATCGCTTTGCAGCTTGCCCGCTTCGTAAGCCAGGTTGCCGATTTCCTTCCGCAGCCCATCGATTGTGGTGAGCCAGACGATGGCCTTCGCGGTATCAGCGGATTTAGCGGCAAGGTCCGTCTCTTCCTTCTGCTTTATCTCGAGTGCTTGTCCGATTTCCTGTTCCTGTTCCGGCTCAAGAATCACGATGCCGGCCGTTTCAGCCTGGAGCAGGTTAAGCTTTTCCCGTTCTTCACGCAGCCGCTCATGGACTCGTATGGATATCCGGCTGTAGATCTCCGTGCCCGTTATTTGCTCCAGGATGGGAGCGCGCTCATCCGGCGCCGCCTGAAGGAACGCGGCGAAGCCGCCCTGGGCCAGGAGCATGGAACGAGTGAATCTGTCGAAGTCCATGCCCGTGACAGTTTCAACCCGTCTGGCTACCTCAAGGATTTTCGACTCCAGTATTTCGCCGGAATCCGCGTCCGCGATCTCATGTTTCGGCGCTTGAAGTTCGCCGTCCGGTTTTTTGCGAGACCTATGCTGAAACCAATGACAGCGGAAACGCCCCGCCTGCGTTTCGAAGGCGACTTCGGCGAAACATTCACCGGTGCCTCGTGACATGACCTCGTTATCGCTTTTGGTGACCTTGTTCAAGCGGGGTGTACGCCCGTAGAGCCCGAGGCAGACGGCATCGAGTATGGTGCTCTTCCCCGCGCCGGTGGGTCCGGTAATGGCGAAGATGCCGTCAGACGCGAAAGCCGGGTGTGTCAGGTCTATCTCCCATTCGCCCGCCAGCGAGTTCAGGTTTTTGAACCGCACGCGCAGAATTCTCATCGTCGGCCTCCCTGCTCCGCGAGGGCGTCTTCATCCTCCAGCGAGAGCAACGTCTCGCGGTAAGCGTCCAGCAGTTCCGCGCGCCGATCTTCTGGAATTCGATGCAGATCGAGGCAGCGCGTGAAAACGTCGTTCACATCGAGATCGTCCAGAGATTCGTCTTCACGCAGGCGCCCGAACACGGTGTCGATCATGTGGTTATTCTTCATACGAAGAATCTCCATGAGTGATCCGCCCGCCTCTGACTCGATCCGCTGCCGCAGGTCGCTAGGCGCCTTGCCGCCCTCGTAAACTATCTCGAGCCACGCCTGAGAGCCGGCGGCGGAGAGTTCACGAATCCGGCGCGCGATGTCGTCCATATCCCCTTTGACACGTTCGAGCTCCTGAAACACCGGCACATACGTCTGACGCACGGACGCAGTCCTGCCGTCGAAATCTACGATGCAGACGCTTTTCCGCTGTTTCGCCTCCCCGAATCCCATCGGCAGAGGAGATCCGCTGTAGCGAATATTCTCGCCGGCGCCGATGGTCTGGGGAGAATGTAGGTGTCCGAGAGCAACATAGTCGAAGCATGACGAAAAGATGCCCGGCGTCACATGCGCAAGCGAGCCGACGTATAACTCGCGTACTCCGTCGCCTTCCACGGTTTTGCCGCCGGTGGTAAACAAATGGCCCATGGCGACAACAGGCAAATCGGGGCCCATTTCATTTCTTCTGCGCTCCGCCGCTTCGGCGACCGCGGCATAATGATTGCGGATGCCGTCGATGAGCTTGCCTTCCTTGTCCTCAATACTCTCCCCGGCTTCCGCCGTTCGGATATCCCTGTCGCGGAGGTAGGGCACAGCGCAGACAATCAATTCCGGCGCGTCCTGCTCATTACGGAGCACCAACACTTCGTCTTCCGGGGATGCGGCGCTACTACCGACCACGTGTACATCAAGGGCTCTGAGGAGTTCCTTGGGAGCATTGAGAAAGGACGGAGAATCGTGGTTGCCCGCGATCGCCACGACATGCCGGCAAGACGACGCGGCCGTGCGGCACAGAAAACGATAATAGAGTTCTTGCGCGCGATTGCTCGGCGCGCCGATGTCGAAAATGTCGCCCGACACCAGCAGCGTGTCGATTTCCATCAGCCGGATCGTATCCGACATCCAGTTCAGCAAAGCGTCGAATTCCTCGTAACGCTTGCGGCCGTAAAGCATGCGGCCGATGTGCCAGTCGGATGTATGGAGGATTCTGTGCCGCCCGCGCTTCGAACCCGTCATTCCTGCCTCGTTTTGCTCACCCACATAGGCCAATGATAGTCAGATTTTTTCCGCTCGGCAAGCGGAGGGTTGATGATTGCGGATTGGGGATTCGGGATTGCGGATTGGGGATTCGGGATTGCGGATTGGGGATTTAGGATTGCGGATTGGGGATTCGGGATTGCGGATTGGGGATTCGGGATTGCGGATTGGGGATTTAGGATTGCGGATTGGGGATTTAGGATTGCGGATTG
>CAYLZD010000006.1:27963-149763 GCA_964388275.1 uncultured Chromatiales bacterium | reverse complement strand
CGGATTGGGGATTTAGGATTGCGGATTGGGGATTTAGGATTGCGGATTGGGGATTTAGGATTGCGGATTGGGGATTCGGGATTGCGGATTGATCCTCCGTGTACGGGTGTTTTTTAATCCGAAATCCGAAATCCGTAATCCGCAATCGGAAGATTCAGGCTTGATCGCAAATGTCATATGTTGCCTCCATGAATGCTGATGAATTCAAAAACAGAACCAAGACTTTCGCGATCAGGGTGATCCGGTTGGTGGAAGCGTTGCCGAAAAACCAGACCGCGAAAGCGATTGGTAATCAGCTGCTCCGCTGCGGCACATCGGTTGGCGCAAACTATCGCGCCGCCTGTCGAGGCAAATCCCCCGCCGACTTCATCGCCAAGATGGCCATCGTCGAAGAAGAGTGCGATGAATCCGTGTACTGGATGGAACTTCTCGCCGAAACCGGTTTGATGGACGAGAAACGCTTGCTCGATCTGAAAATCGAAGCAAACGAAATCCTCTCAATGGTCGTCGCCTCCATCAAAACCGCCCGCTCCCACAAATAATCCCCAATCCATAATCTGCAATCCGAAATCCGAAATCCGCAATCCCCAATTCTGCAAAGAAACAGATCCGGCCGATCCATCTAGTGGAGATGGGGGGAATCGAACCCCCGTCCGAAGAGTGAACCCTGAAACTTCTACGCGCGTAGTCCGTCTTTTTTGTTTCGCTGCCCGGGAATCCGGCGGACAGGACGCGCCGGGCGGCTATTCCGGAGAAGAGTTTCGGTTCACTCCCCGGACACTTGTGAACCTATCCTGTCTTTAGCGACGCCCTTTCCTTCGGCCGGCAGGCAGGCCTCGGGAGGACGTGACCGTCAATTAAGCGGCCAGTGCGTAATCGTAGTTGGCAGTTGATGCCTTGCCGTAAGATTTACGTGCTTGCGGCAGGCACGGCGCGCAGTCGCAGGCGCCCGGCTCCCCGTCGAAACCTGAGCATCCCCGATGTTTTGCAAAATAGGACAACATTTGATACGATGAAAGGCTCTTCGATGCAACTGCATCGAACGGCAAACGGCAACCCCTTCACTCTTCACTCTTCACTCTTCACCCTTCACTCTTCACCCTTCACTCTTCACCCTTAACCCTTCACCCTTAACCCTTCACCCTTCCCCACAACCCGCCGGTAACATCAAAACCCATACACGCTGAAACCGCCGTCAATGGCAATCACCTGGCCGGTTACGTAAGACGACGCCGGCATGCACAGGAAGGCGATGACCGTAGCCGCTTCGACGGGCTCCCCGATGCGGCCTGCCGGCGTGCGCGCCAGCACGTCTCTCATGTATTCCTCGTTGCTCAGCACGCTCTCGACCAGGGGCGTCCTGATGTACCAGGGCGCAACGGCGTTGACACGAATTCCCGCCGGCGCCCATTCCACGGCCAGATAACGCGTCACCTGATGCAGGGCCGCTTTAGCGGCCGCGTAAGGGACGCCGGTGCGCAAAGCCGACAGTCCCGAGGTGGAACCGACGTTGACGACCGCGGCGGCCGGCGAGCTCGCGAGCATCGGGTAGCAGGCGCGGCACATGGCGAGCGCCGAAACCAGGTTCGTCTCCAGCAGAAAAGCGATCTCCTCCTCCGAATAATCCATCGTGCGTTTGCGGATGTTGGTGCCGACGTTGTTCACGAGCACGTCGAGCGTCCGCCGGCCGGACTCTTCGAGAGAGCGCGCAACTTTGTCGCGTCCTTCGCGCGTCGCCACATCCGCAGCGACACCCGAGCAATCGAAACCTCGCGCGCGCCACTCGGCGAGCGCCTCTTCGAGAGCCGCTTCCTTTCTGCCGACTATACAGACAGAGGCGCCCAATTTCAGCAGTTCCTCCGCGGTCGCGCGGCCGATGCCGCGGGTGGCGCCGGTCACGAGAGCCGTTTTTCCTTCCAAAGTCCAGTTGTGCATGATCGTGTTCCTGAGCGTTTGCGGATCGTTCACTCCGCAAACTACGAAGCCCGGACCCGCCGGGGCAAATCCGGCGTCTCGGCGCACCGGTAGGCTTTCGCCGGTGTTCGCTGTCACTTGAAATTCTTGTTGAGGTCAAAATCCGTATCGTGCTCTCGCGCTTGAACTTCGCCCGTTCTGGACATGGTTATTCTAATCCTTCGCTGCGCCGCATAATCGGTTTGATCGTCGCTGACGTCCCCGCCTACAAACACGTACCGAATGCGGCCGGCTTTCTTCAATTCCAGGTAATCCTTTTTACCGTCTTCGGCGGCGGCAGTGAATAGACGATCGAGATGATTGCCTGCATGCCATGCCCGCAATCCGGACAGTTTCAGATTGTCCAAGACATCTCCTCGCGATACGGTGTGCGAAACGCCCCCGAGGTCGACAAAAGTAGCGTCCTCGGATTCAAGATATTTTCCAATCAGCGGTTGAGGATCGGCATAGCCGGTCACGCGGATTTCCAGGATCTCCGAGGGCAGCGCCTGCAAGGCGAAACGCGGGAATATCTCCTCCACTCCCGCCGTGAACACTGTTTGAAAAATTCCCTCGACTGTTTCCGCGTAGGCCTGATACTGAAGATGCCTTTTCGACTGCGGTCTGAAACGCTCGATGTAAGTGGCCCCGTACAGCGGACCTTCGAGAAGCATGAAGAGACCGCGCAGATTCTCACGCGTGTTCGGACGGTAATAACCCGTGACGAAGAATGGCACATTGTAGCGACCGAGATCGAATTCGGCTATTGTGATGGGACCGAAGAGAAGCAGGAGCTTTCCCTCGGTATTGGTAGCGGCCTGCAACGTTTCAACGACGCGGGGCGCATAATCCCTGATGCGCGCTTCCACCCTGTACCGCCGGGCCGCGGGCAGCAGTTGCGAGTACTCGGCCACCTTCGAATTGGTGGCAAAGGCTGTGAGTGCGTCGCCGCTCTCCATGTCGAAAACAGTCACGATGGAAGGCAGCGGTTTCCTGTTGACGGAATCTAGCACGCTGACCGTGAGACGGAACATTCCGGCGCCGAAAACATTGGGCGTGCCTGCATACAGGTCCAGCCCGCCGTACCCGCCCTTGCGCGACGAAGCCAGATAAAACTCCTCGTCTTTCTCCGGCGCGTGAAAGAACATGTCATCCTCGTCGGAGTTGATCACCGGCCCCAAATTGGCCGGCTGCGACCAGCTCCCGTGTTCCATGTTCGTCATCCATATATCGTAACCGCCGTAACCGGAGAGTCCGTTGCTCGAGAAATAAAGGGTGCCGCCGTCCGCGGTCAGATACGGCGAGCATTCATTGCCGGCAGTGTTGATGCCCGCGGGAAGCGGTATGGCGCCGACAAAATTTCCCCAGCCGTCGCCGGTGGCAATCCACAGATCGGTCCCGCCGTAGCCCCCCGGACGGTTCGAGACGAAGACGATTGTTTTTCCATCCCCCGAAACTGCCGGTTGCGATTCCCAGTGCTGAGTGTTGATGCGTGCTCCGAGATTGCGCAGACCCGACGGCATGTCGCCTTCGAGGCGGGCGAACCACAGGTCCGTATCGCCGTAGCCGTCACCCCGTTTATCGGCCGCGAAGAGCACCGACTTCCCGTCGGCAAGTATTATCAAAGCGCCGTCATTCTCCGGCGTATTGAATCCGCTTCCGGCGCCGGTCGCCTTCAGCCACCTTTCGCCCGAGCGCGAGGCATGGAAAATGTCCGCTTCGCCGCGGCTGCCATCCTTGCGATAGCTGGTGAAGAACAGCGCGCTCCTGTCGGAGGTGAGAAACGGCGCGTATTCGTCGGCCGCGGAATTAATTTCCGAATCGAGAGGACGGACTACGATCGGGTAGCCGCTGAAATTCTGCGGGTATGCGGAGCAAGCCGACAGAACGGTGAGAATGATAAGCGCGGCTGTGCGTTTCATTGTCATATCCTCCTTTCAGAACGAGAACAGGACGCCAAGCGTCGCCTGTACCGTGGAGACCTTCCAATCCCCTTCCTTCGACACTTTCGTCAAGGGGTAAGCATACAGGACCTCGGGATTGAGATGTAGCGAGCCACCGAGCGCGATCCGCGCTCCAACACCTCCCCTCAGCGAAAAGTGAAATTCATTCGTCATCGGAAAGGCGTCGTCATAAAGCACTCTGGAGTTGCCGCCGTCGATATACGAGACTCCGGGCGGCGACAGAATGGTTTCACGTTTCAGAAAGTGATTGGCGACGAGCATGCATAAGGAAGGACCCGCGGCAACGTACACGCGAAGCGGATCGAACATCCAGCCGGCCAGCAGGTCGAGAGTAACCATGTGGAGATCGGTTTCGAGCTTGCTCTCCAGATCCGCGTACTCGATCTTGTTATTGAATCCGCGGATCGGATATCTCTGCAGCAGGGCGGTGAATTCACCGCGTGGATTTTCGTAAAGAATTCGGGGCGAAAACTCCAGTGAGGAAACGAGAGGAAGAAAAGCCTTGAAACCCGCCGCGGGTCCCAAACCGTCTCCGTTCTCGAAGGAACAACAGAGTATGCCGTTATCCATGGTGCTGAAATTCCCTCTGTGCATCGCGAAATCGATTCCTCCGAAGGGACCGATGAAACTCATTCTCACGGCGCCCGGGAACAAGATCCTGTCGGCGGGTCCTCCCGGATCTTCGGCTCGGAGCGACGGCTGAATAGCCGGTGACAGCACGGCAAGCAGGAACAAAATGCGCGCTTTCATTTCAGTCGCCTCACTACCTGACTAAAAGAATTTTCATGTTCACGGATCCGCCGCCGCATTGGAGCCGGCAGTGATAGGCGCCGGGGGGTAGTTCGCTTCCGTCGAGCACTGCCTCGTAATCGCCCTTTTGAGTCCAGGCATCATGCAGAACGCCGACGATTCTGCCGAAGGAGTCGTGCACGGTCAGCCGCGCCGGTCCTTCCTCGCGGATCGCGAATCCTATCCTCGTGCCGAAGCTGAAAGGATTGGGTACGTTTTGCTTCAACATGCCCGTGATCCGTCTCGAACCGTCCAGCAGTCTCCTGTCGAGATAACAGAGACTGTCGAGCTCGAAGCGGGCCGGCTTTATCAAGCCGACGCGGGGATTGCCGTCGGCGAAACGGACATGCTCCAGCGTGACGTCGGTGGCCGGCGCGTTTCCAAGCAACGCGCGAAGATTCAAGCGGAACAGCAGGCTGTCGGGCGCCGGATTGTGCAATGTTCCTCCCGAAGCGTCGCAGGTGAGAACAGCGTATCCGCCGTCGTGAGTTTCAACCGCTCCGGTCATGCTCAGGGGCGCGCTGAGCGAAGAAGCGGATAGCAGGGGCGATTCCCCGGGAGGCGATGCGAGCCGGTCGTCTCCGAGGAGCGTACTATTGTAGCGCAACACGACCCGATACGACGCGACTTCATATTCAACCGGCAGATCGTCGAGGAGCCTGACCGGGAAAACCGCCAGACTTCCGGGTTTGGATGCATAAGTTCCGGTCAGCGATACGGTCACGCTGTCATAGCCTATTCCCATGACAGGCAGAATGACATCGGGCTGAGAGCAGCCGTTGTGCGCGATGACGACGGTGTCGCGGATTGTTCTCAACCTCGTCGGAGTGAAGCACAAACGCAGCGCCGCCGAGGATCCCGGAGCCACCACGGGCGGAGCGCCCTGTACGGCGAACATGGGATTGCCGTTGCTGAATGCAGCCGTTGCCAGCGGAGCATCACCGGTGTTCCTGAGGAGGAAATCCATGCATCTCGTTTGTCCGACCATGGTCGAATCGAGCGCGGCTTCCGCAGGATCCACCATGAGATACGGGGTGACTCCCCTTCCGCGCAACCTGAAAGCGACCGGTGTGTCCGTGCTCAGCAAAGAAGCGATCTGCCTGTAAACCGACACGAGATCGGTCGTCGATGTTGCGCTGAAGAAGCGGCCGCCGGTTTGAGTCGCTATGTCGGTCAGTGTGCCCGGATCGGCCTCGCCGATGCCGACCGTGAATATCACGACCCCGGCCGCGCTCGCGGCGCTGATCACATCCGCCGGAACGGCCGAACCCACGTTGTTGTCGCCGTCCGCCAAAACTATGAGCACACGCCTCTCGACTCTTGCCTGCGCCAGGCCTGCCGCCTCGATCATCGAGTCGAACAGGCGAGTCGATCCGCCCGCCGCAAGGGCTTGTATGCCGGCGGCGAGCTGCAATTTATCGCTCGTGAAATCCCTTCGAACTGTGAATGCGCTAGAGAACGCAAAGACCGCCGCTTCGTCGCGAACTCCCAGCGTGTCGATGAGACTAGCGACGAAATCCAGTCCGGCCTGTTTCGCCGCGACGATGCGTTGAACCCCGTCGGCCATCGCTGTGGACATGCTTCCACTGACGTCGAACAGCAATCCGATGCTGAGGGAGACACGCGTATCGGCACGGAGATCGACCAAGAACGTGTCCAGTCTGGGAGCATCAGGCGGAGAGTAACAGACTCGGAAAACGCGCGATTGCCCGGGATCCAGAGAAAAAGGCACGGGTAGAGACGCGCCGAAAGGCGCCGGTATGTCCGGCATCGAACGCACGGACAAGGCCGTGTCACCGACGTTGATGAAAGTGAGATCCAGGCACTTGGCGGTTCCGCAGAATGTGGTATCGAAATCGAGCGGGTCGGGATCGATGCGAAGAATGGGTCCCAGCACGGCATTTGAGTTGCTGAAGCCGACGCCTTTGAGCGGTATGTGCAGAAGCGGCAAGGCACAGGACGAGTTGTCGAGATCGGCTGTCGATGAGACGTATCCGGGCGCGCGGGGTGTGAAGCATATCGAGACACTTTCACCCGAACCCGGCGCGATCGTGACGGGCAGGGCGGTCTGTACGGAAAACGGCGCCGGCAGGGACAAGGCGGTGACATGCAGGGGCGCATTCCCCGGATTGAGTATGTTCACCGGAAGACATGCTGTCTGCCCCAAATTTACTCCTCCGAAATCGAGATCGGTCGGTGTCGGAGCGATCAGAGGCGCTACGGTTTCCGCGTCCATTCGGAACGAGAAAAGTATATTCCGGCTCAACAGCGTCGCGATCCGCCTGAATGCTTTTGTAAGTGACTCCGGATCAGCCGCCGACTGATACCATCCACCAGTGCTGTCGGCCATATCCCTGAGCGCCTGAGGATCGGGCGAACCGATGTCCACGGTGAAAATCCGGACGGGTCTCGGAAACTGTCGGGCCGAAAGTATGACCTGTTGAAGGTCGGAGGAGCTGCCGGGACAGGAGTTCCGGCCGTTCGTCAGCAGAATCACCACTGGCGGATTCGGGCGCTGGCGGACGTCGTTGATTCCTCGTATGACCGCGTCGAAAAGGCAGGTCCGGCTGCCGGCAGCGATCGTCGGCAGACTCGAGAGCAGCGCGGAGTGATTCGTGGTGTAACCCTGCAGAAGCGTGGCGGATTCGCTGAACGAATATACAGCCGCTTCGTCCTGCACAGTTGCAGCAAGCAGAAGATCGTTTATCAAGCTGTCGGCTGCGTCATGCGCCGCGGCTATGCGCGTGGATGATCCGAAAGCCGAGGACATGCTGCCGCCGACGTCTATCATGATCGCTATGGACATCGACACACGCGAATCCGCCCGGAAAAACACGCGCTGGCTGTCCACCCGCACCGATTGTCCGGCATCGTAAGAAAAGGTGTAGTTTCGGGTTTGTCCGGGGGTCAGCGCGGCGTAAGTCACCGCGCCCGAAAACGGCGCCGACGGGACGCCTATGCTGCGTATGTACAATACGGAGTCGCCGCCGTTTCTTAATGTTATTGTCCGGCTTTTCCTCTGTCCGCAATGAACTGTATCGAAGCGCAACGGCGTATTCTGCATCTCGAGAATCGGCCCTGAAACACTGGTCTGCGCATCGAGCATGTGCGCAGGCAAGGATGCGATGAATCCCGCGCACACTATCAGGAATACCTTCCGTATACGATATGTCATATCTCCTCCTCGAGGATGATAAAGGGCGGATAATCGGAGTTCGATTGTTCGTTGATTATACGAAAACGGCTCATGAATGCAAATTTACCCCGAAGAACGGGAGCACCGGATCCGAATTCTTCGGAAAGCGCCCTGGAAGCGGCAGCTCCGATGGCCTGCTTTGCGGATTCATCGGCGGATTGTATACTCGCATTATCTGAAAAGGAAATGTAGATGAAAACCATATATCTGATGCGTCACGCAAAATCAAGCTGGAATCACCCGGAGCTCGAGGATCACGAACGTCCATTGAACGTCAGGGGACTGCGGGACGCCCCCGCGATGGGCAGGCGTCTGCTACGTCTCGACGTCATTCCGGACCTCCTCCTCACCAGCACCGCGGTGCGGGCCCGCGACACCGCGGAAGCCGTCGCCAGGGAAATAGGATATCCGATCCCGTATATCCGCGCTCTACCGGAGCTGTACCATGCAACCGGATCACAGATCGTCGAGATCATCTCGGCGCAGGAAAACGAAGCGTCCACGATCATGCTGGTGGGGCATAATCCCGCGATCACGGAGGCCGCCGGTCGACTGACCGGGACGCAGGTCGAATGGATGCCCACATGCTCGGTGTTGTGCGCCGTCGTCGATACTCACCGGTGGGACGACTTCGCCTCGGCAGGAAATGCAAGCATCAAACACAGACTGCAGCCGAAGAACGCCGCACCGTGAAGCGACATCTCCGGCTGATGGTTAAACCAGGGACCCGCAGCGCTTGTCGAACCATCATGATGGAAGCGAAGCTCAACGCAATCAAGGAGGTCGTATGCTAAGGATGACTATCACCGCGGCGATGTTGATCGCAATTTCTTTCGCGGCGCCGCGGAGCGCTTATGCCCAGCAGGAAAGACGCGGCGAACGCATGGCGCAACTCGCCGAGCTTCTTAAGGAGAAGCTGCAGTTGACGGAAGATCAGAGCGAGCGGATCGAGGACATAATAAACAAGGCGCAGGAAGACATCTCACGCGACAGGCAGGAACTGCAAGGCGATCGACGCATGATCATGGAAGCGCTCAGGGGACGGCTGGAGGCGATGTATGAACGCATCGCCGAGTTGCTGACCGATTCCCAGAAAGAAGAGCTCTCAAGGCTGCGGAAGGAATTCGAGGAGCAAAGCCGCATGCGCCGCGGCGGGCAAGGGAGGTTCTAAGGCCTCAATCGGCGGAAATCCCAGGCAATTCGATTCCGTTTTCCCTGCATGCCCGGCCCAGGCGAAGGTCGAATTCCCTCGACAGACGTCTCGCTTCTTCCAATTCCCTCAACGCCACGGCCGTACTCTCCGGATTCTGCCGGTCGATAGCGATCATCAGAAGATTGAACGCAGAAAAATAGCGCCTGGCGGCCGCGAGCAGGCCGTCATGCAGGCGTTTTACTTCGTCGGCGGCGGGCAGGACGGCTTCCGACTGAACAATCAACTCACGGCACAGGGGAAGCACTGCGTCGCGCACTCCTTCGTATAACGCGGCTTCATCCGAATAATTGGCGCCCGAGACTTCCTCGTATTTGTCGAGCAGGCCCCGCTCGATCGACTTCAACGGTGGAAGCGTCTCGGTCGCATACTCGCGCAGTTCATCCGCTGCGCTTCCCGAAGCGCAACCGGCAGCCATGACCGCGGGCAGCGCAAGCGCGAGCGCCCGGACCAGGTTCAGCCCGATCGAGAATCGCATGATTTCATCCTCCATGAATGGCGTTCATCCGGCATCAAAATTCAAAGCGAAATATCACGCAATTCCGGGCAAAGCGCAACCGGCCCCGGATGTTCGGGGCGCTGCGGCCCCTTCTCGTTGGATTTTGTGCTCACCACTGGTAGTTTTCATGCATTGATGAAACGCGGAAAATCCAAATTCGCCGGTCTCGCCTTTCTGGCTCTTGTTATTCTCGCGGTCGGCGCGGGCGCCATGTATCATCTTCTCGTGCGCTCCCTACCGGCAACGACAACGGAGCTGAATGCGAACGGTATCGCTGGGGACGTGGAAATATTCCGCGACGGCGCTGGCGTGCCCCATATAATGGCCGGGAGCGAAGACGACATGTATTTCGCCGCAGGGTTCGTCCATGCGCAGGACCGGCTCTGGCAAATGGATCTTTTCCGCCGTCTGGGCCGCGGACGCCTTTCGGAAATTCTCGGTTCCAAAGCCCTGACCGCCGACCGCCTGATGCGGACTCTGAGCATCGGACGAACGGCCGATACCCTCCTCGTAAAAGTCTCCGCAGAGACGAGACGGATCCTCGCCGCGTACACCCGGGGCGTCAACCACTGCATCTCCAACGGCAGAGGGAAATATCCACTCGAGTTCGATCTTCTGCAGTACGACCCGGAACCGTGGTCGATGCAGGACTGCCTGATCATCGAGCGGCTGCTCGGCTGGGAGCTTACGCTTTCGTGGTGGATCGATCTCACCCTCGGCGACCTTGCACAGGCGCTCGGCGAAGAAAAGGCCCGCGAGGTCATCCCCTTGACAGACCCGCACTGCCCCGCGATTCTACCGGTGATCGAAGGCCGTATCGGCGCCGCCGACTCTTTCAGGGATGCAGTCGCGGAGTTGCGAACGCTGACGGATCGGCGGGGTTCGGCAATCGGCAGCAATTGTTGGGCCGTAAGCGGAGAGAAATCGGCAACCGGACTGCCCCTGCTCGCAAACGACACGCATCTACCTCACATGCAACCCGGGCAATGGTATATAATGCATATGCAATGTCCCACGATGAACGCCGCCGGGGTCAGCATCCCGGGCGCTCCCGGCATAGTCATCGGGCATAACGACCATCTTGCCTGGGGAATGACCAACGCCATGGCGGACAACGCGGACTTCGTCATGGAGCGCGTTTCCTTCAGGGACAGCACATGGGAATATCAGGGCTCGGTCCGCAGGCTTGGTGTGCGGGTCGATTCCATTCTCGTCAGAGACAGTGCAGCCGTCGAACACATAGTTTACTCCACCGCGCACGGACCTCTAGTCAACGGAGCGCATCCCGCGCGCCCGGCAGCGGCGACCACAGCGCACGAAATTCCGATCGCCATTCGCTGGACCGGTTTCGATGAGAGCGACGAAATCCTCGCCGTCGCCCGGATGAACAGGGCGCAAAGCTGGCCGGAGTTCAAGGAAGCATTGAGGACATACGGTCTCCCGGCACAAAACATCACCTGCGTCGGCAAAAGCGGTTTCATCGGCTACATTCTGGCCGGCAGGATTCCACTGCGCCCTGCAGCCGCCGCCGTGTTTCCTTCGGAAGGGTGGACCCCCGCCGCTGAATGGCGCGGATACGTTCCCTTCGAGCAAATGCCGTATTCGTTCAGCGAGCCGGGCAGCCGGCTCGCGCACGCGAACAATCCAGTCTCTCACGAGTTGCGCTTCTACCTCTCAGGAATCTGGGAGAGCGATGCTCGAATTAAAAGGATCCTCGAGCTTCTGGATGAACCCCGGGCTTTCGACACCAGGGATTTCAGACTCATGCAGCTCGACGAGGTTTCACACAGCGCTCCCATGGTCAGGGACGCCTTCGTCCGCGCTCTGCAACGCATGCCCGACAGGTCGCTGGAACTGACAAGGGTGATGAACCTTCTCGCGCAGTGGGACTCGCGCATGACGGAAAACTCGGTCGCGGCGTCCATATTCAACGCGGCATTCACACATCTCCTGCGCGCCGCGCTCGAGGACGAAATGGGGGCAGATCGCTACAAACGCTATGTGCAGATATCCAATGTTCCTGTGCGCGCAATGGAGCGGCTGCTCGCGGACACCGCAACGACGTGGTTCGACGACGTCCGCACACCGCAGATCGAGACCAAAGAGGACATACTCCGGAAAGCGGTGCTGCTGGGCATGCTGGATCTCACGCGCAGGCGGGGAACTTCCATGCAGGATTGGAAATGGGGTGCGGTGCATACTCTCACCTTCCGTCACCCGCTCGGCGAAACAGCGCCTCTGGAGGCGCTTCTGAATGTCGGTCCCCTGCCCGCTGCCGGCAATAACAGCACACTCAACAATGGCGATTACCTGTACGCCGAGCCTTACGAGTGCGTTGTCGGAGCGGCCATGCGGCTGATCGTGGACGTCTCCTCGATGGATACCTGCGAAATCGTCCTGCCGACCGGACAATCCGGACAGCCGCTCAGCCCGCATTATTCGGACCAGACAGTGCTCTGGCAAAACGGCGCCTATCATCAGCTCGTGTCGGACGCGGAAGCGATCAGAAAATCGGGATGGGAAAGGTTGCTGCTGAAAAGAATTCCATGACCGCCCGGCAAAATGAACATTACACGAACAGCGAAGGAGAAGATTCATTGAGCGCACGGGATTCGGTGTTTTCGGACGAGCTTCTCAGAGCGCTTGCCGGCGCATCCTCGGTGGCCGTGTTGACGGGAGCTGGAGTATCTGCGGAAAGCGGCGTGCCGACTTTCAGGGATCCGGGCGGCCTCTGGTCACGATTCAGACCGGAAGAACTGGCCAGCTTCGACGCTTTCCTCAACAATCCGGAACTGGTCTGGGAATGGTACGAACACAGGCGGAAAGTGATCCGCTCCGTTGCGCCCAACCCGGGACATTTCGCCTTGGCCGAGATGGAAACCATGTACCCCGATTTCACCCTGATCACACAGAACGTGGACGGGCTTCACCGCCGCGCCGGCAGCAAAGCGGTCGTGGAATTGCACGGCAACATCGAGCGCAGTTTCTGCATCGCGTGCAAATCGCCATGGTCGCCGCGGGCGGATGAAAGCCTTTCCGGCGCACCGCTCTGCTCCTGCGGCGGTAGAATCCGTCCCGAAGTCGTCTGGTTCGGAGAATCCTTGCCGGCTGCCGCTGTCCGGGACGCCTGGGCGGCCGCCGGACGATGCGGAGCGTTTCTCACTATCGGAACATCGGGTGAAGTGTATCCGGCCGCGCAATTGCCTTCCGTCGCGCGCGAAGGCGGCGCATACGTGGCGGAGATCAACCCCCGGCGGTCATCCATCGCCCACCGGGTGCACGAATGCATCGAGGCATCTTCCGGCGTCGCGCTCCCCGTCCTCGTGGAGCAATTGCGGAAACTCCGGCTTTCCGCCTGAGATCCGCGATACCGGAACATGCCGGAACAAAGACACGGCCTTCGCGTGCCGGAGGAAAAGAAATCATCACACGGAAACGGGGAAAGAACGACATGCCTGCAAGAAAAACCCGCATCATATGCACAATAGGTCCGGCCTGTTCCGAGAGCGGCGCGCTGGAAAGCCTCATAGCCGAGGGAATGGACGTCGCGCGTCTGAATTTCTCGCACGGCACGCATGAAGAGCATGCCGCGGCTATTGCGAGAATTCGCGCGGCTTCGGCAAGGTCGCGCAAGGAGATCGGCATACTGCTCGATCTTCAGGGCCCGAAAATCCGCACCGGGAAAGTGATTGGAGGCGCCGTGCAGCTGGAGGAGGGCCGCGTGTTCACGATTACGGCGGACTCCTGCGAAGTCGGTGACGCGGAGCGAGTGGGGACCACATGGCCCGGCCTGCCTCGGGATGTGCAGCCGGGCTTGACCGCTCTTCTGGACGACGGTTACCTGTCCCTGCGCATCGACAGGGTCGAAGGCAATGATGTGATCTGCACGGTTCTCAAAGGAGGAACGCTGAAGAACAACAAAGGCATCGTGGTACCCGGGGCGGCCATCAGTGCGCCGGCGCTTTCGGACAAGGACATCGAGGATGCGGTTTTCGGATTGCGGCGCGGGGTCGATGCCGTCGCCCTGTCCTTCGTTTCGTCCGAACAGGACATTGTCGCGCTCCGGAACATCATGAGCCGCGAGGGTCGCATCGTTCCCATTGTCGCCAAAATCGAGAGGTGGGAAGGCGTCTGCGACATCGAGGACATTGCAAGGGAAGCCGACGCGGTGATGGTGGCGAGAGGCGACCTCGGCCTGGAGATGCCGGCCGAACAGGTGCCGGTCCTGCAGAAGCGCATCATCGGGCGCTGCAATTTTTTCGGCAAACCGGTGATCACAGCCACGCAGATGCTCGAATCCATGATAGAGCAGCCCAGGCCCACCAGGGCGGAAGCAAGCGACGTGGCCAATGCGGTGATAGACGGCAGCGACTGCGTCATGCTCAGCGGCGAGACAAGCGTAGGAAAACACCCGGTCGAAGCCGTCCGGACAATGGACGCCATCATACGAACAACAGAGGCGAATTTTCCGGCTTCGCCTCCCTCGCGGGACATTCCGTCGGATCCGTGGACCAACATCGCCGATGCGATCGGACACTCGTGCTGCCGTATCGCGGCGCAGACCGGCGCGGCCGCCATAGTCACGCTCACATCGTCGGGAGGCACGGCCCGTCTGATCGCCAAGCACCGCCCGGCAACGCCCATACTTGCCCTGACGGACAACCCCGACACCCTCCGGCAGCTATCGCTTACCTGGGGCGTTACCGCCCGGAACATACCTCCGCTGACGACCGACGCGGATGTATTCGACCGCATGACCCCCGCCGTGATCGAGGCCGGTTTTGCCCGGCGCGGCGACGTGGTGGTATTCACAGCCGGTATGCCGCTCAACCGCAGAGCGCCGACGAACATTCTCAAAGTGCTGCGCCTCGATTGAGGCGGCTCCATAGGGCGACGCCGGCGGCCCCGGTGAGTACAACTGCGGTATCCTCCTGCGTGGTGAAGCCCGCGCCGCTTTCGGCGTGGCGGACGACTACGCGCCGGATAGAGTCGGCCCCGATTTTAGTATATTTGACGTTGCACCGCAGGAGGCGGTATCGGAAACACAGTGCCTTGACAACAGCGGAGACCGACCAATCATGTCGTTCGCACAGAGGATGATGGATTTCTTCACCCGGAAGAGCAAGACACAGCTCGGAGGCGGAGAAAAGGCGATACAGAAACAGATGTCGATGGGCAAGCTGACCGCCCGCGACCGGATAACGTCCATACTGGACGAAGGTTCTTTCCACGAGTACGACCTCTTCGTGGAGCACAAGTGCCAGGATTTCGACATGGACAAGAAGACCCTGGCCGCGGACGGCGTGATTACGGGCACGGGAAAAATTTTCGGTTTCCCCGTATGCATTTACGCGCAGGACTTCACAGTGGCGGGCGGATCCCTGGGCATGATGCACGCGAAGAAGATAACGAAGATCATGGATCACGCGATCAAGCTCGGCGTTCCCCTTATCGGCATCAACGATTCCGGAGGAGCGCGCATACAGGAAGGCGTCAATTCCCTCGCGGGCTACGGCGAGATATTCTACCGCAACACGCTCGCCTCCGGAGTCATACCCCAGATCTCCGTGATCCTGGGCCCTTGCGCGGGAGGCGCCGTCTACTCTCCCGCGCTGACCGATTTTGTCTTCGTGGTCGACAACATCTCCAAGATGTTCATCACAGGCCCGGAGGTGATAAAGACCGTGCTGGGCGAGGAGATCTCCATGGAGGATCTCGGCGGTGCAAGAGTGCACACATCAATTTCAGGCAATGCGCACTTTTTCGCGGCCAACGAATTGGAGTGCTTCGAGCAGATCAAAAAGCTGGTGACGTTCATACCGTGGAACAATCGCAAAACGGCGGATCCATTCCCTCCCAAGCCACCTCGCGGCGAATCGGACATCAACAGGGTGATCCCGGCGGAGCCGACACAGCCGTACGACGTCCGTTCGGTGGTGCGCGCTCTCTGCGATGATTCCGACTTCTTCGAAGTACAGGAACACTGGGCGGCCAACATCGTCATCGGATTCGCCCGACTCAACGGGCAGACCGTCGGCATCGTGGGCAATCAGCCGCTGGTGCTCGCTGGCGTGCTCGACGTGGATTCCTCCGACAAGGCGGCGCGTTTCATACGTTTCTGCGACTCCTTCAACATACCGCTCGTCACACTCGTGGACCTTCCCGGATACCTTCCCGGCGTCGATCAGGAACACGCGGGCGTCATCAGGCACGGGGCCAAAATCCTTTACGCGTACAGCGAAGCCTCGGTGCCGAAAATCACAGTCATATTGCGGAAGGCGTACGGCGGAGGTTACATCGCGATGTGTTCTCGACATCTCGGCGCCGATTTCGTCTTCGCCTGGCCTACCGCCGAAATCGCCGTGATGGGCCCCGAGGGCGCGGCCAACATAATTTTCCGGAACGAGATAGCGCAGGCGCCGGATCCCGACGCCATGCGCAAGCAGAAAGTTCAGGAATACACGGAGAAATTCGCCAATCCGTTCATAGCGGCCGCCAACGGGCACATCGACGCCGTGATAGAACCGGGCGAAACCCGGGATTTCCTGATTCATTCCCTCGAAATTTCCGCCAGCAAAACAGATCCACGTCCACAGAAAAAACACGGCATTCCCCCGTTTTGACCATGGAAGATCCGAAGGCACTCGAACGGTTCGTCATCGACGACACCGAATACCACACGCGATTCACCCCGAAATTCGAGCGGCGCAAGGCCTACATACCGCCCGATCCCAAGCTCGTTCTGGCTTATATTCCGGGCGTGATCCTCAGCATAAACGCGCAAACCGGGCAGACCGTTAAATGGGGCGACAGCCTGCTGATTCTCGAGGCGATGAAGATGAAAAACGACGTGACATCTCCCCGGGACGGTAGGATAAAGCGCGTATTCGTCCAAAAAGGACAGATGGTCGGCAAAAATCAGCGGCTCGTGGAATTCGAATGATCTCCGGCCGCACGGGGACTGTCAGTCCGGCGAAGAGATGAACGCAAGCGAAGAACTCAAGGACTTCCTCGCCGGACATCGCCCGGAAATCCTGGCGAAATGGTCCGAACTGTGGATGTCCATACAGAAAAGGAGACCGGAATCCGGTTTCCCGGATCCGCCCTACGAGGCCATTCTCAACGCCCTGCCGTACGATCCCCTCGCGTCCCCGACGACGGATGAGCGGCTTCTTTCCTGGTTCTCGGTCTCCCCGATTTTTTGCACGGGCGCCGCCTTCTGCCAGTTGCAGGCGGTTTCGGCTCACATACTTTACAAGACGCGCCGGCCCACCCGGCATGCGATGCTGTCGATCCTCGAGCGCTCTCTCGAAGACATGATAATGCAGGCGGGCACAAGAAAATGGATAAGCACGGTTCTCAAGAATCCCGTCGACAATCCGGCCGCTCATTCCGAGAGGATGGCCGTGATTGGCCAGCTGGCAGCGGGAGTCGCCCATGAGATCGGCAATCCGCTGGCGGCCATATCGTCGATAGCGCAGGTGCTGGAACGCCGGACCGAGGACCGGTTCTTCGCCGAACAACTCGGTCATGTCAAAAAAAGCGTGGACCGCATTGCCAGGATAGTGCGCGAACTGACGGATTTTTCCAGACCTTTGCCGACGCAGACTTCGAAAGTGGCGGTCAACGATATTCTCGCAACGGCGCTTCGCTTGGCCCGCTACGACCGCAGGGTCGGCGACGTGAGCTTCGTGAGCGAACTTGCGCCTGATCTGCCCCTGGTCGACGCCGTTCCCGACCAGTTGCTTCAGGTGTTTCTTAATCTCCTGATCAACGCTCTCGACGCAACCGGAGGATCCGGAACGGTGACGGCGCGCACTTGGTCCGCGGGCGGAGAGATCAGTATATCGATCACCGACACCGGCCACGGAATTCCCGAAGAGATAATGGGACGGATTTTCGATCCGTTTTTCACCACAAAACCGTTCGGAAAGGGAACCGGCCTCGGCTTATCCGTCAGTTTCGGGATCCTGGCCCGTTACGGCGGGCGCATCGAAACCGACAGCGAGCCGGGCAAAGGCGCCACTTTCATCGTGACACTGCCGGCCGCCTGAATATCATACAACCGTATCGGTAATACCGGTCGTATTTCCCGGAAGCTGACAATAAATGGCGAACTCAATTCTGATTGTTGATGACGAGCAGCACATACGCGAATCCCTCGCGTTGCTGTTGCAGGATTCAGGCTACGCGGTCCACACGGCGGAATCCGGCGAAGCGGCCCTCGAATATCTCGCGAAGCGGGATGTGGATCTCATGCTCTGCGATATACGCATGTCCGGCATGGACGGTATGGAACTTATGCGGCGCGTACGCGGCAATTATCCGCAGACGCCGGTCATGATCATGACCGCCTATGCTTCGATCGAAACCGCCATCGAAGCGCTGCGAAGAGGCGCCGCGGATTACGTCATCAAGCCGGTCGATTTCGATGAACTCAAGACAAGGATCCGCAACATTCTGCGATTCCGCAGCACGATGCGGGAAAACGCGGTCCTGCGCAAGCGGCTCGGGGACGAAGCCGGTTTCGACGCGATCATCGGCCGAAGTCCGGCGATGCAGCGGGTGTTCGAACTGATCCGGAAAGTCGCCGCCTCGCGGACCAACGTGCTCATCACCGGCCAAAGCGGCGCAGGAAAGGAACTGGCGGCCAAGGCCATTCACTACAACAGCGAACGAAGGGACAGGATATTTCTTCCTATAAACTGCGGCGCCATAAGCGAGACGCTGATCGAGAGCGAATTGTTCGGGCATAAAAGGGGCGCCTTCACCGACGCGTATCAGGACAAACCAGGCGTATTCCAACTCGCGGACGGAGGCACTCTGTTTCTCGACGAAGTGGGTGAGATTCCCCTTCACCTGCAAGTGAAGCTTCTGCGCGCCCTCGACGAGCGCGAGGTCACTCCGGTCGGCGGATCGGGCCCTGTGAGCGTGGACGTGAGAATCTTGAGCGCCACCAACCAGGATCTGAAAGCCCGCGTCGTATCAGGCGGATTCAGGGAGGATCTTTACTACAGGCTTAACGTTGTGGAGATACGGCTTCCGCCGTTGTCGGACAGGCGCGACGACATACCCCTGCTCGTCGAGCATTTCGTCGGGCGATACGCCGACGAAATGGGCAAGTGCGTGACGGGCGTCGACAACGACACCATGCGCGCGCTGATGTCGCATGAATGGCGCGGCGGAGTCCGCGAACTTGAAAACGTCATTGAGAGGGCGGTGATATTCTGCGACGGTCCCACAATCACGCTCGATGAGTTGCCATGGGAAGCCCATCCGTCGCCGGAGGATGCGCAGGCGCCCGACGTGCTGCGCGAAGCGATGCGGTTGCACGAAAGGCGCCACATAGTATCGATACTTCAGCGGACCGACGGGAACAAGGAACAGGCCGCGCGATTGCTCAACGTCGGACTTTCGTCTCTGTACCGGAAAATCGAGGACCTCGGGATCCGTCCCGAGGAGTCAAGGCGCTCCTGATCCGCGGCTCGCGCAGGAACGCGCGCCGGACCTCGCGGTCAGCGGGCGCGGCGGGACACCGTCTTCGCGGGCGCGGCTTTCTTCGTAGAGGACGTTTTCTTCCGTGCCGGCTTCGCGGCAGCCGGTTTTGCGACCGCCTTTTTCCCGCTTTCGGGGCGTCTGCCCGGCGCGGATTTCTTCACGGGCGACTTTCCGGTGACGGTAGCGGAGGGTTGCTCTTTCCTATCCGCCGCCGGCCTCTTCTGTCCGCTGGTTTCCAGACCGAGGGCCCTTGCCATCGTAATTCCTATCGCGGCCGGGCTCTCGGCGACGTAAATGCCGGCTTTCTTCAGCGCCTTTATCTTTTCCTCGGCCGTGCCCTTCCCTCCCGCGATAATGGCGCCCGCATGCCCCATGCGGCGTCCCGGAGGGGCGGTGCGTCCCGCGATGAAACCGACAACCGGCTTCTTCATGTTCTTCTTCACCCAAGCGGCAGCATCCTCCTCGGCGTTGCCGCCTATCTCGCCGATCATGACGACAGCGTCGGTGTCCGGATCCTCGTTGAAAAGCCGCAGGGCGTCGGTGAACTGAGTACCGATTACGGGATCCCCGCCGATGCCTATGCACGTGGACTGACCGATCCCGATGTCGCTCAACTGCTTGACGGCCTCATAAGTGAGGGTTCCGCTACGCGAAATCACCCCGACATTCCCTTTCCTGTGTATGAAACCCGGCATAATGCCGACTTTCGCCTGCCCGGGGGATATTATTCCAGGACAATTAGGTCCGATTAGACGCACCCCGCGGGCTTTCACGACTCCGTGCACGCGCACCATGTCCCTGGTCGGTATCCCCTCGGAGATGCACACTATCACTCCGACTCCGGCGTCGGCCGCCTCCAGAATCGCGTCGGCCGCGAAGGACGGCGGCACGAATATGCAGGAGACATCGGCGCGCGTCGCGGCCACCGCTTGGCGGACCGTATCGAACACGGGAACTCCGAGATGCTCCGTTCCGCCCTTGCCGGGCGTCACCCCCGCCACCACCCTGGTTCCATATTCAATCATCTGCCGGGTATGAAAAGATCCCTCGCTGCCGGTAATGCCCTGCACAACTATCCGGCTCTTCTTGTTTACAAGGATGCTCATGCTTTCTCTCCGATGAGTGCTGATAATCGATGGAATGACGCCCCTGTCGGGACAATCGTAAATGTAGGCATTTCCCTCAGCACGTCAAAAGCGTCCGCGACCGCTGCCTGTGAGGCGCCGGACCCGGACGACTGGGCCGCGCGCAGCCCGGTCGCGTTATCTCAGACAAATCGATCCGTTGATCCGAGGGGGCGGCCGCGCAGGAATTCCTCGGCCGACATCTCTTTTCTTCCCTCGAGCTTCAGCCGCCGGATTTCAACGGCGCCCCCTCCGCAGGCGACCACCAGCCGCCGCCGCGACTCCACAACCGCGCCGGCCTGTCCCGACGGCGCTCCGACACTCATTTCCCGGGCGCTGATAATCTTGACCGACGCCCCGCCGAGCGTCGTCCAGGCGCCTGGTTGCGGACTGAGCCCGCGCACGTGATCATGGACGCGCTTTCCGGATAACTCCCAGCGTATCCTGCAGTCTTCGCGCCTTATCTTCGGAGCGCTGCTCGCCAAGCGGTTGTCCTGCGGGCGGGCCTGGAGAGCCCCGTCCTCGACGCCCCTGACTGTGTCGCGCAATACGCGCGCGCCCAGCAGCGCCAATTTGTCGTGCAATTCGCCCGCGGTTTCATCCCCGCCGACGGGGACGGACGCCTGAAGCAGCATGTCCCCCGTATCGACGCGCTCCCGCAGAAAAAACGTCGTGACTCCGGTTTCAGTTTCTCCGTTCATGATGGCCCTGTTTATCGGGGCCGCGCCCCGGTACGCGGGAAGAAGCGAGGCGTGAAGGTTGATGGATCCGAGACGCGGAATCGAAAAGATCTCCGGCGGCAGTATCCTGAACGCCACCACAACTATCATATCCGGGGCGAGATCCCTGATCATCCGCCCGAACTCCGGATGTTTCAGGGATGCCGGCTGAAGCACACTGATTCCGGCGGACAGTGCGGCTTCTTTGACAGGGGTGCAGGAGACTTTTCTTCCTCTGCCGCGCGGTTCATCGGTCGCTGTGACCGCTGCCGCGATCGCATGTCCGTCCGCGATCAACGCATGCAGGGAAGGCAGCGCGAATTCGGGCGTACCCATGAAAACCAGTTTCAACATATCCCGCCGCAGCGAATCGCGGATTTCGGAGATCTTTCGGCCTCACGCCAAAACCGATTGCTTCGCCCTAGGCGCCAACGGATAATCGGCATCGGCATCTCCACGCTTGATTTTCTTCAGAACCGGCATCACTAAGCGTTTCCTGAGGCCGCGCAGGTGATCGGTAAAGAAGATGCCCTGAAGATGGTCGTATTCGTGCTGTATGACGCGGGCGAGCAAGCCGTCCGCTACGAGTTCCTGTTCGACGAACTCCAAATCGCGGTATTTGATCAGAATTCGTTCCGGGCGTTCAATGTCCTCGCGCACCTTGGGGACGCTCAGGCAGCCCTCTTCGAAGATCACATCTTCGCCGTCAAAATCGGTGATGAGAGGATTGACAAAGACGAGCGGCTTGCCCTCCTCGCCTTCGCACCCTGAAACATCGACGACGAACATGGAGATGCCTTGCCCCACCTGGTTGGCCGCCAAGCCGATGCCGTTGGCGGCCTTCATCGTTTCGAGCATGTCCAGTGCCAGCACCGCGGTTTCCCGGCCGGGCTTTTCGATCGGCTTGGTCTCCTCGCGGAGAACTCGGGCATCGTAAGTGTAGATCGGAAGAATCGCCATATTTCAGTATTTTTTCTTTTCTCTTGATTTTGTCGGCTTAACGACGCATTCTCGCATGGCCGGCCGCATATCAGCATAACACCGTGCGTACTCGAAAAATTCAATCATACGGCAACTTAATGAAACAGGATATCAACAAAAAGACTGCTTTCGTAGCGGGGTCCAGCGACGGCATCGGACGTGCGGTCGCTGAAGGACTCGCCGCGGAAGGATGCGGCATCGTTCTCTGCGCCCGTCGCGTTGAAGCCCTGCGCGAACTCGGCGGGCGACTGGAAACCGAACACGGCATCAGGACCGCATGCGTCGCGGCGGATCTCAACAGGCCCGAAGAGATAGACCGGGCCGTGAACACGACGCTGGAAATGTTCGGCGCGGCGGACGTTCTCGTCACGAACAACGGCGGACCCCCGGCGGGGGCTTTCGAGGAAATCGACGAATCAGCTTGGAGCGAAGGCTGGCACAGGACGCTGATGAGCGCGGTCCGCCTGATCCGCGGCTTCCTGCCCGGCATGCGATCGCGGAAATGGGGAAGGATAATCAACATCACATCCATCAGCGTCAGGCAGCCTATACCGCGACTGCTCCTGTCGAATTCTTACAGGGCGGCGGTGACCGCCCTTGCAAAGACTTTGTCGGATGAAACGGCGGCCGACGGAATCACCGTGAACTGCATAGCGCCCGGTTACATCAAGACCTCGCGTCTGGCTCGCCTGTTCGAGGACCGCTCGAGGAACAGCGGCAGAACCGTCGAGGAGGAATTGGAAAGCGTGGTTGCGGGCATTCCCGCGCGCCGCCTGGGGATGCCCGATGAGATCGCGCATCTTGCGTGCTTCCTGGCTTCTGAGCGCGCGTCTTACATCACGGGTTCGACGATACTCGTGGACGGCGGGTTGCACAGGGGCCTCGCATAGAATTCGGCGAATAATGGGATAACGAGGATTCCCTTGCGCCGCGGCCGGCTCACCGGCGTCGTATGACACCGCCGCCCACCACGTCCTCGCCTTCGTACCAGACCGTGGACTGGCCCGGAGTCACGGCGCGGCGGGCTTCATCGAAACGCACCTCGATCCGGCCGTCCTCCAGCGGTATCAGCGTCGCCGGCGCGCCCGGATCCTTGTAGCGGATCTTCGCCGAGACCCTCATCGGGGCGGACGGAAAGGGATGCTTCTGCATGTTGACATCGCCCGCGATAAACCCCCGGCTGAGCAGATCGCTTTCCCGGCCGACACGGACTGTATTGCTCCCGGGATCTATCCCCGTCACATACAGAGGTTCGCCGGCCGCAATTCTCAGGCCGCGGCGCTGGCCGATCGTATAAAACGGGTAGCCGTCGTGAGCGCCGATCCGCCTTCCTTCGAATTCGACAGCCCCCCCCTTTACGCGTTCCTCCAAACCCTGCACCCTCTGTTTCAGGAAGCGCGGGTAGTCGTCGTCCGGTATGAAGCATATCTCATAGCTCTCCCGTTTCGAGGCGATATGCAGTCCGAGACGCAGAGCCTCGGCGCGGGCGCGGCTTTTTGACATATCCGCCAGCGGAAACACGGTGCGGCTCAGGCTCTCCTGGGAAAGGCCCCAAAGCGCGTACGACTGATCCTTCCGCGAGTCCCCGCCCCTGGCGATATGCCACCTTCCGGAGTCCGCGTCCTTGAGCACGGCGGCGTAATGCCCCATGGCCACGCGGTCAGCCCCCATTCCGAGGGCTTTACGGATAAGTCGCTCCCATTTTATGCGCCTGTTGCACAGCACGCACGGATTGGGCGTTAAGCCCTCCAGATACGATTCGACGAAAGGATCGATCACGCCGAGACGGAATTCCTCGGAGAAATCGAAGACATAATGAGGGATGCCGAGTTCCGAGCACACTCTGCGCGCGTCGCCGATTCCGTCGAGCGAGCAGCAACTCGAGTCCGCCGCTTTGTTGCCTCCGACGTCGTCGTATTCCCATGTCTTGATCGTCACCCCGATCACGTCGTGCCCCTGTTCCGCGAGCAGAGCGGCCGCCAGGCTCGAGTCCACTCCGCCCGACATGCCGACAACAACGCGGAGCTTATCGGCGCTCATCCCAATCTCGCAAGCGCGAGGCGGGCGGCGACGCTGCCGCTCATAGCCGCGCTCTCAATGGTCGCGGGCAGGCCGGTGGCGGTCCAGTCGCCCGCGAGAATCAGATTGGGAAGTCCCGAATCCGCCGTCGCCCTGCGCCTCTCGAGCCCCGGACTCTGGAGATGCGTCGCGTAGCGTTCGTTTACCGTCATCACGCGATACACGGAATGAGGATCCATTTCAGGGTACTGGCGGCGCAGTTCCTCGCGCACGCGTGTTTCCCTTGACGCGGCCGGCAGAGACGCGAACGAATCGGCGGCCGATACGGTGCATGCGTAGCGCCATCCGCCGTCCGCCGAGCGCCCTTTGTCGAAAATCCATTGCAGCTCGCTGCCAAGAAGCCCCGTCATCGGCGCTTCGGTGATGCGTTCCCTCGTCCAGACTTGCGCGGAGAGTATCGGCGACGGCTTGAAATGCGGGCATGCATCGGCGACGTCGCGCGCGAGACCTGAAGCGCGCAACAGCTTTCCCAGAGCCCTCGGCGGAAGCGCGCAGATGAAAACCGGGGCGGTGAATACCCTCCCGTCGGCACAGCGCGCCTCGCCTTTTCTCGAATCCGGCCGTATGAAAACGACTCGGGAGCGTTCGAAAACACCGGCGCCCATTGAACACAAGCGCGCCCGGACGGGCCGGGCGAAAAGCGCCGAAAGTCCGTTGGAGGGAAGAAGCAGAGCCGAGGCGTTCCCGCCGCTGAGAAAGACCTTGCGGAGAATCGAGGCGAAAAGAAAGGCGGATGCCGACTGAACGGCCGTGTTCATCGTGGCAAGGCATACAGGGCCCCACAGAGCCTCAACCGCATCCGATGGTTGTCTCATCGAGGACAGCCATTCCGCCGCGGTGATTACATCGAGACGCCGAACCCGGTCCTCGCTGTACAGGGCGAGAGCGGCGGCGAGACGAAACACCGCGAGTTTGCCGGCTGATGAGAGAAAGCGGTAGCCCAGAAACGCTTGAGCGGTTCCGGCGGGGTGAAACAAGCGCCCGCTCCTCAAGACCGCCTCCACTCCGTCTCTTCTCATAAGCAGATTCAAACGGCCGGATGCGCGCAGCGGCAAATCCTGCATACGCTGGCTTGCGGACGGATCTCTATTGAGCGGGGCGTCATCGTCGGCGTCATAACCCCCGAACACGGCGCGTACGGGGTGTTCGGCTTCCCCGGACGCGCCATGCCCGGGGGGTTGCGGCGTTTCGGGGAGGCCGTTACATAGGACGCCCGCGAGGCGCAGGAACCTGAGAGCCGAGGTATTGCAACCCAGGAGCAAGTGTTGCCCGTTGTCGATTTCGTCGCCTGAAACCGGATCGGCGAAGGAGTAGGCCCGCCCGCCCAACCGGGGCCGGGCTTCCAGGAGGACAACCCGCCTGCCCGCGGAGACGAGTTCCATGGCGGCGCTCATTCCTGCGACTCCTCCGCCGATCACCACGGCGTCACAGCTGCCCGGATCAATCATGAGCCGCCGCCCTCCTTCCGGAAGGGCTGAAATACTCCTTCAGAGCGATGACAACCTTGGCAAAGCTGCTTATGGATATGTCGCCTTCGAATACGTTGAAGTCCCTCCGCTCGATTTTATCCAGCGTGTGAAAATATATGCGGTCCATAATACGGGCCGCGAAAAAAGCGCGATGGTCCTCTCCGGCGAGCTTCGAGCGGGCGCGTTCGTACCAGGAGCGGGCGCGCTGCGTCTCGAAACGCATCAACCGCACGAAATTGTCGTTATGCACCGATTCGAGCAGCTCGCGCTCGGAATACGAGAAACGTTCGAGATCTTCGAGCGGCAGATAAATCCGTCCCATCTGCGCGTCCGCGCGCACATCCCTGACAATGTTGGTCAACTGCAGCGCAATGCCCAAATCAGCGGCGTATTCCAGAGTGCGTCTGTTCCTGTACCCGAATATTTCGCTGCACATCAGTCCGACGGTCGACGCCACGCGGAAGCAGTACTGCTCGAGCTCGCTGAAAGTGCCGTAGCGGTATTTCTCCAGATCCATCTGCATGCCGCGTATCAGCTCGAAGAAGTGCGCGGCCGGAATGTTGAACTTCTCAGCGATTCGGCTGAGCGTGTTCAGCAGAGGATATCCTGATTCGTTTCTGAATCCACGCTCCAGTTCATCAGTCCAGAGGAGCAGGATGTCCCGTTTCGTCTGCTCATCCCGATCTTCATCCACGATGTCGTCGGTGCAGCGGCAGAACGCGTACACCGTGTTGATCGCCTCGCGCTTTTGCCCAGGCAGCAGAGAGAATGATATGCCGAAACTGGTCCTGCTGTTGCGGGTGATAATCCTCGCTACGTCCGATCCATCCATGGCAAAGTTCTTTCAGCGAATTCCGGCGGCGGCTCTGAACAATATTATCGGCAAATCGAAGCTGTCGAGTTTCGTGCGGCTGTGCAATACGCTATAATAACCGCGGCGCGCAATTTTTTCAAGTATCCTCAGCCCTCCCTGTCTCACCGCCCTCAACTCCAGGCGCAGGCGAAACGGAAGCAGCTTCGGCAGAGCGGCGGAAAGGAGCAGGCGCTCCTTCGCCCGTTCCACTTCGAAACTCATCAGCCGCGCGAACGCTTCGGTCGGGCGGGCATCGCGCAGTTCTTCCTTCGAGCAGCCGAATGCGAGCAGGTCTTCGTCAGGAATGTAGAAGCGTCCGCGTTTGATGTCGATGGAGAGATCTTGCCAGAAATTCGCGAGCTGAAGTCCCGTGCAGAGATCATCCGCCGACGCCAACGCCTTCTCGTTCTCGATTCCGAACAGCGCGAGCAAAATTCTACCGACGGGATTCGCGGAATGCTCGCAGTAGTCGAGCAATTCTTCAAAGGTCCGGTATCCCGCGCCGGCCGCGTCCCTGCGGAAGGCGGTCAGCAAATCCTTGAATGGCTGTACGGAAAGATTGAACCTCCTGATCGTGTCGGCGAGCGCAGGGAATAAATCGGCGGCTGTTCCAGCAGTCGACTTCAAGACGTCCGCCCCGGCGCAGTCAGCCGCAAAAGTGCGTGTGGACGTGCAACCTTCCAGGCAGGCTTCCCAGAAGTCGAGCTTGCTGAGCCGTATCTCGGGCGGATCGGAACCCTCGTCGGCCATGTCGTCCGCCGCGCGGGCGAATGCGTATACCGCCGCCACATGGGGCCTGAGATCCGCCGGCAGCAACAGGGATGCCACGGGGAAATTCTCGTAATGCCCCCATGCCATGCGCGAACAGCTCAGGTAGGATTCCTCCGTCGATGACGATCTCAAGTCCGGAGGTCGGAATTGTTCCTGCTCAGCTCGGATCCCAGTTTCCGCAGCAGATTTCCGAGCAACATTTGTTCCTCCTCCGACAGCACCGACATCAGACGGGCGATGTAATCGGCATGGAGGATGAAAGTATCCTCGAAGAGGCGTTTGCCCTTCCTGGTAAGGCGGACGATAACCGACCGTTTGTCATCGCCCCTCTGCGTCTTTTCCACGAGACCCTCCTTGGCGAGATTCCCGATCACGCAGGTCATATTGCCCCCGCTGACCAGCATCTTCCTCGAGAGCTCGCCGATAGTCATGGGCCCCAGGTGTCCCAGGCATTCTATCGTCCCGAATTGCGGCTGCGTCAGTCCGAATTCGCGGATCTGCCTTATGGTCAGCTTGTTGAAAGTCGAATATGCCCTGGCGAGCTTTACCCAAAGGCCCAGGGCTAGATCGGCCTTTTTTCCGTAACGTTCGGTCACCAGTCGCAGCGCAGCACGGTGCCGTTGTGCCCGACGGCCCACATGATCTTGGGACCGATATACCGGATTCCGATCAGGCTCTCCTCTGTCGGTCTCGACACTCTTGTCCAGGTTTTGCCGCCGCTCTGCGTGGTAAGTATCATTCCCTGAGCGCCGATGACCGTTCCGTTCATTTCGTCGGCGAAATCGATTCCGGTGAGCGAGAGAAAAACCTTCGTCGGAATAAGTTCCCATGCCGCTCCACCGTCCTCCGTGACAAGCACAGTGCCGCGCGTTCCGCAGGCCCATCCTTTGTCGCGGGAGATGAACTTCACAGCCAGCAGTTCCTCCGTTGTCGGAGCGTCCTGTTTAGCCCAAGTCGCTCCGTTGTCGCAGGACATGGCGACGCTGCCGTTGGCCCCGACGACACACCAGCATTGCGGACCGGCGAGCGCCACACCGTAAAGCGTGGCATTGTCAGGATACGGCTGCTTGGTCCAGTTGCCGCCTCCATCGACGGTTACAAGAACTGTTCCACCTTCACCGACGGCCATGCCCGTCATGTTGTCCCGGAAGACTACGCCGTTCAGCGAATATCCCTTCTTGTCCTGCTGCACAGACCAGGACGCACCGCCGTCGGTCGAAGCGGCGATATGCCCGGCCTTGCCGACAACCCATCCCTGTTGTGGACTGACAAAATCCATGGCGTTCAATCCGAGCGACCTGTCGTACTTCGAATAAGTCCAACGGTCACCGCCGTCGTCCGTCTTGAGAAAATCGCCTTCCTGGCTCATCGCCCAACCCTGATTGTCATCCACGAAATCGACGGAATAGAAAGACTTCCTCGTTCCGACGGAAACGCTGGTCCAAGTCTCGCCCCAATCGGTGCTGCGCAGCAGAGTGCCGCGGACTCCGAGCACCACGCCCGTGCCGAAATCGCTGAAGGATACGTCCATCAGATCGGCGTCGGTGCCGCTTTCCACCCTTCTCCAGGTTTCGCCTCTGTCCGTGGTTTTCAAAATGACTCCGCCCTTTCCGATCGCCCAGCCCTTGTCATCGCCGACGAAGTACATGGAGATCAGGGTGACTCCGGTCGGGGTTTCAATGTTGCGCCAGTCCTGGCCTCTGTTTGTGGTCTTCAGCATCAGTCCTGTGCCGCCGCAGATGAATCGCACTGTATTGTTGACGTAATAGATATACTCGGGATTGCCGGGAAGATTGAAATTCTTTTTCATCCAGGAGGTTCCGCCGTCGGTCGTCTCGAGAATGAGGCCTTCCCAGCCCATGATCCAGCCGCGCGCGTCGTCGTCGAAATAAATCGATCTGAGGAAGTGCGGTTCGTTGTAGGATTTGTCGATCCAGGTGTCGCCGCCGTTGCTGGTGTAAAGCACCAGGCCTCCGACGCCCACCGCCCATCCGACCTGCCGGCTGAAAAAATTGATGGCATACACCCGCTTCGAGGTGCCCGTGTTCTGCCTGCGCCAGGTCAGTCCGCCGTCGGTTGTCTTCGATATTATGCCGTCCTCGCCGCATGCCCAACCGTATTCCGCATCGATGAAGCTCTGATCGTGAAACGAGATGTCCGTATTGCTTTGAACAAGGGTCCAGGTTTTCCCATCGTCGACCGAGCGTATTATGCGGCCTTGATCCCCGACGATGACGATCTTGTCGGGTCCTGGCCGCTGAATCGAATTGTTGGTATTCCCGTGCGGCAGCGGATTTTTCCAGGTCCAGGTCTGGGCGCCTGCGGAGAGTGTGAGCGAAAAGAACGCGAGCAGCGGCAATGCGCGCTTCCATGCGGTCGAAACGAAACGGAACATTTTCGAGCAGCGACGCATAGGTTATTCCTTCGATATGATGATGGGATGAAAGTATCCAGAACAGTCTCTTGAAAATACTGTCATAAAACGGGAAAACAAAGACATCCGGGAATTGCGCTTTGACAGCGCCTATCACTCGGTATCCGGCGCGCTCGAGCGGCTGCGGACGCATCAGTCGCTGTTCCGGGACAACCTGCTTTTTTGTAATTTAATGAATGATTCAACGGCCGCAATTCCCGCGAAATATGATCGGCGCGCTTGTTTTGCCGTGGCTTGCCGCATTCCTCGCGTCCTTCGGATGCGGAAAGTCGCCGGACGAAGGGGAACGGATACTGGTCGTCGCGGGCATACAGCCGCTCGGAGACTTTGTCCGGGCCACGGGCGGCGAGCGCGTGGAAGTGCTTACAGTCGTCCCGCCGGGCGCCAATCCACATGTGTTCGACCTGACCCCCGAATTGCTGCGCCGCGCGGAAAAGGCTCGGGCGCTGGTGTTAATAGGGCTCGGTATGGAATACTGGGCTGACAAACTGCGCGCCAATATTCCGAACAACGGTTTGAAAACGCTCCTCGCGGGCGAAGAGGTGCTGTCCGGCGATCGGCTTCGGGGCGCGGGCTCATTGACGCAGCCGGATGCAGACGTCCTCGACGCCCATGATCATGATCACAGGGGCGTCAATCCTCATGTATGGCTGGACCCGGCATATGCGGCAGACATAGTTTCACTGATACGCGATATGCTCTCGGATCTCGAACCCCGGTACGCGGATGAATTCGCCCGGAACACGCGGCGCTATATCGATTCTCTTCGGGTATTGGACTCGGAAATCAAAAACACGATCGCGCAATGGCCTGAACGGAAGCGCGCCTACATCACGCATCACGCCTCCTGGGATCATTTCGCCCTTCGTTACGGACTGAAACAGGCCGGAGTGATCGAATCGATCCCCGGAAAGGAAATTTCCGCGAGGGAGCTTTCCCATCTGGTCGATCTGATGCGACGCGATTCAATACCGGCTGTATTCGGGGAAACCATGTCGTCGTTCCGCGCCGCCGAATTGCTTGCGGCGGAAACAGGCGCGCGCGTGGCGATTTTGGATCCTCTCGGCAGTCCTTCAACCGCGATGGATTACCTCGGGCTGATGCGCTACAATCTCCGGAAAATGGACGAGGTGTTCAGGTGAGCGAAAGCGCCGCGGACCAGCACGTCGTGCTGGATTCTGTTACCGTCGCGTACGGCAATCGCATCGCGCTGGATGACGTATCCTTCTCGGTCAGGGCCGGCTCTTTCTGGGGAATCATCGGTCCGAACGGATCCGGAAAGACCACGCTTGTCCGCACGATTCTGGGCCAGCTTCGCCCGCTGAAGGGGACGGTGCGCACATTCGGCCGTGATCCGTCGGAACTGGGCGAATTAAGGGCGCGCCTGGGGTATGTGCCTCAACATGCTCAACTGGATTTCAGCTTCCCGCTCCGCGTCATAGACGTCGTGACCACGGGATTGTTCGCAACGATCGGCATGTACCGGCGGATCCGCTCCGAACACAAGGACGCCGCGAGGTACGCCCTGGAGCGCGTGCAGCTCCAGGATTCGGCGCAGCGGAGCCTTGCGGAGCTTTCAGGCGGTCAGCAGCAGCGGGTGCTCATCGCAAGGGCGCTCGTGCAGCGGCCTTCTCTGCTCATTCTCGACGAACCGACCTCCGCTCTCGATCACCAATCGACGGAAGGTCTGTACGAATGGTTGCACGGGCTGAACAGGGACGATAAGATCACTGTGCTGCTGGTGTCGCACGACATGGGAGTGGTGGCGAAATTCGTCGATTCAATTGCCTGCGTCAACACGCGCCTCGTCGCTCACGGGCGTCCGGAACATGTATTCACGGGCAGTACGCTCGAAGCCATGTACGGCTGCGGAGCGGTTCTGTTCGGGCACGGCGAGATGCCTCACATGGTCGTCGGCGAAAGCGCGCATACCGCAGGCAGAGAAGAGTAAAAGGCATGCTCGAATACGCTTTCATGCAGCGCGCGGCGCTCGAAGCGGTGTTGATAGGCGGCGTCTGCGCGGTGATCGGCGTGTATGTTGTCCTGAACGGACTCTCCTTCATCGGCGCCGGCATCTCGCATTCGGCTTTCGCCGGAGTTGCGATCGGTCTGGTCGCCGGAGTCAACCCGCTGTACACCGCTCTGATATTCAGCACGGGCGTGGCGGTCGGCATCGGCTTTGTGAGCGACAGGGGCGGCCTTGCCCGCGACACCGTGGTGGGCATCTTCTTCGCCGCGACGATGGCGTTGGGGATACTGCTGATATCCTTCCTGCGCGGATATTACACCGATCTTTTCGGCTATCTGTTCGGAAACATTCTCGCGGTCACGGACGAGGATCTCATTCTGAGCGCAGGCCTGACGGTCGTTGTCCTGTCCACCGTGCTGATCTACTACAAGGAATTCATGGCGATAAGCTTCGACAAGGAACACGCCGAGGTGACGGGCCTTCCGGTGCGCTCGCTGGGATACGTATTGCTGGGCCTGATAGCGATCACAGTAGTGATCTCCGTCAAATCCGTGGGAGTGGTCCTGGTCTCGGCTCTGATAGTGACACCGGCCGCCGCGGCCCTGCAATTGACGCGCCGTCTCGGCGCAATGATGGCTCTCTCGGCGCTTTTCGGCGTGATGTCGTCCCTGGCCGGGCTGGCTCTTGCGTATTGGTTCGATCTGCCGTCCGGAGGCGCCATTGTCCTGCTCGCGACGTCCATATTCGTAATCGCATGGGCCGTATCGCCCAAACGCCGGCGGCGCTGAAGGACATGGGCCGGGCGCCGCGCCTCCGGATCGTCACTTGACGACGATCAGAGGCAGGATTATCATTATTGCCGCAATGAGCAGGCGCCGCAACCCGCTGGATCTGTAATCCGAGGCGGACTTTGCGTTGAGCGTGTTCTTCGTGCGCGTTCGAAGGAATGGTATAAAGTTGAGAGGCGCCGATAAAGCGAACATCAGCGTCTGGATGTAGAGCAGAAGCTGACCGATGCGCGGTTGTTCCGTGATGAAATGCGCCAGGAGAGCGGCCAAGGCGGCCGCGATGAATCCCCAGACAGTGTACTCGAACAGGCCGGGCTTCCCGGTCTTGTAGAAACGAATTTCCGCTTCACGGTATTTGACCGGATACGCGATGGAACGCAACGCCTGAAGCAGATAGGCGTGCAGGAAGAAGACAAGGGCGAAGAACTCGAAAGTTTGCATGATTTCAGTTTTTCTGTTTTTCGATATGCGAATATAGCTCGGAGAAAGGATTCAGCGCGTAAAAAAAAGATTCGGCATGTCAGGTTTCGGGCTCGAAAAACGTCTTATGTCCATATTCCGGCGGATGTATTCCCGTTTTCCGTCATTACCGGAATAAAACGCAGTATATTTGCACAGAATTGTAAAACAGCCGGATGATGCCACGCGGGCATCGAAAGGAGTTCTCCGGCCGAGAAGCACCTCCAAACCGCTTCGAAACTACAAGGAGGAGATTTCAATGTTGAGAAAACTGTTTGTTTCCGGATACACGGCCGTACTGCCGGCTGCGTGCGCGCTGTTGTTGCTCTCCTGCAAGGACGATCCGGCTTCGCCGCCGCTTTCGGACACTTTATCCGGCATAATAAGGGATGAACAGGCATACGGCGTCGCGGGAGCGGTGGTCGAAGCACTGTCAGCGGAACAGACAGTGCTGTCCCGCGACACGGCGGACGATTTCGGATTATTCACCCTCGAGAAACTGCCCTCGAACCGGGGCGGCCTGCTTTTGAGAGTGTCGCATTCCGATTTCAAACCGTTTCTGGCCGCCGCCTCATCGTTACCCGGCGGCGCGGGGAACGACGGGGCCGTGCTCTCGATGACGCATCAGGACAGCGCCTGCGGGCGGTTGAAACTGACCATCACCGATTACACTACAAGGCAGCCGATCGAGGGGGCGGAAGTGCGCCTCAAACGAAACGGCGTCCTTCTGACAACCGTGCTTTCGCCCGCAAACGGCCTTGTGGAGTTCAACTATCTCATGGCCGGAACGTACTCGCTGCGCATCGCGAAAACCGGCTATGGGGTTGTGGAACGCGGCGCGGTGATTCAGTATTGCGACAGTTCCAGTCTGGACATACGCATGGAAGCGACCAGCAGCCGCGATTCCTGTTGTCTCGGAGTGCTCACCATCATACCGATCGATTCCGCCACCAACACCCCGATCGTAGGCGCCCTGGTCAAGCTGTCGCGCGCCGGAATGGACACCCGGCAGAAATACTCGACCGCCGCGGGCGTTGAATTCGGCGAACTCTGCGACGGAGTTTACGCGGTCCGCATCTCGAAGGAGCCTTACCGGGTCAGGGAATTCACCGTCACCATGGGATGCAGCGAAATCAAGGCCATGCATGCGCTACTCGTATCCGAAGTCTCCAACGACAGCTGCTGTCACGGCGTTGTGCAATTCACGATTATCGACACCACCACACGCGCGCCCATTAACGGCGCAACGGTGAAGTTCCGCAGAGGTTCTTCCATTATCGCGGCGCAAAGCACTGGATCCGAAGGCCGGGCGCCCGGCGTGGCGCGCTTCACCAATGTCTGCGAAGGCCATTACAACATCGCGGTGTTCGCGGACGGATACGCCGCCAGGGAGTTCGAATTCACGGTAGGATGCAACGAAAGTTTCGCGCATACACTGGCGATGAAACAGGCGGTCGTGGACAGCTGCCACACCGCCGTAATAAAGGTGCGCGTGAAAGACTCGACGAGCGGGACCTGGCTTTCGGGCGTCACGGTAACCGTCCATCGCGGCTCGTCGCAGATCGACTTGGGCCTCACCGATCAGGAGGGGTGGTACACGCGGCAGGGATTGACGGCGCCCGCGACGTACATTTTGACTTTCGCAAAAGCCGGATACCAGTCCAAGACCCTTCACTTCACTCTGAAAGAGTGCAGGGTTTACGAGGAGTCCATAAAGCTCGCGCCCTGAATCCGGATCGAATCGGTTTGTCCGCGCCAGCACTTCCATCTGTTGCCCGCAAGCGCGGGCAACAGTGTTTATTGGCCTTCCCGTGATTTCAGACCTGCTTACGGGAAAACTCCGGGTTAGGAGCTCGATCATTTCATGGGATTCGGGTTCCGGGCCTTCTTCAGAATCACGCCATGCCCGGTTCTTCCGTCAACCCGTATTTCGAGTTCGCTCTCCAGGCGCACGTGCCTGATCCACTTGAGATCCGATTCAACGCTCCGGTCGTTCAACCAGTCCCAGTCGATTTCATCGCCCTCGCGGTAATGTCGCAGAGTGAAATACGCGATGCGGAAAGAAGTGAGATTCTGGAAGAAATGCGAACCCTGCGAAGGATCGGGTATCATGTTGGGAAGCGAAGTCTCCACGATGGTCCTGGCCGACGAGATGCTCGAAAACTTGACCGGTATGCCGAGCCATGGATCGCTGGATCCCCAGCGGCCGGGTCCGATAAGAAGATAAGGACGCTGCTGCAGCGTGAGTTCGTGGTTGACGGTATCGATCTCGACAGCCATTTCGCGAGTGCGTGCGTGATCGAACGATTCGGGTTTCACGAACACGACGTCCGCCACGCGGATTATCCCGTTCCCGAGCGCCTTGTCGCTCTGCAGCAGCAGATTTTCGGGATGTACGGGACTGGCGTCGATTTCCAGCAGATGCTCCTCCTTGACCATCGGCCTGACCTGCAGAAAACTGAATTCGGCCGGCACAGCGCGCTCGTTATCTAAAGTAACGGCGAACTCGATTTCCACCGGGCTGTTCATTGCGGTCTCGCAAAGCCGCAGAAGAAGGTTTATAATCCGTGAAAGCGGAATAACCTCGGATTGAAGGATGGGTGAAAAGGTCAACAACCTGAATCCCGATCTGTTGACGCCTTCATACAAGGTATCGCTCTGGAAATCATAGGTCGAGACCAGGTAGCGGATCGAATTGTGACGCTCGGCCACTTTCACATCCACGGAAACAAGGTTCTGGTCCTCAACCGGATGGCGCATTACGATATCGCCGCCGAGATCGAGCGCATAATATCTTCTCTGAGTGTTGTTGAAGTAATCCCTTTGGGAAAGAAACTGCGGCAGAACTGAAGGATAGCGCGGACAGAATCTGAGGCACTGTTCTCCCTCCACAATAGTCTTGCCGAGACCGAGCGCCAGATCCACGATCCCGTCCCCCGGTTTCGCGTCGCCGTAAGGGTAGTAGTTGTACGAGCGCGCGACGCCTGAGACATGGGGATAGAAGAAATGATCATGCCGCACCCCGGTGACCTGCTGAATCAACACGGCCATCTTCTCTTCCTCGAGCCTGTGGCCCGTGGCTTCGATGTAATTTCTCGCCTCGTGGAAGTAAGTAGACGCGAATACGAATTTAACCGCCTGCAGCAGCCGCTGGAAACGCACCTCGGGATTCCGGTTGCTGTTCGGAAGCATCAACGTGGAGTATATTCCCGCGAAAGGCTGATAGAGCATGTCTTCCAGCAGACTGGATGAACGGACGGCCAGCGGGCAGTGGTTCGCGCTTATGATCAGCCTCAGGTCCTCCTCGAATTTACGAGGCAGCCTGGCTTTCAGGAAGTGCTGAAGAACTTCTTCGTCAGGCAGATTGCTGATTCCGATCTGCAGGAGTTTGTTCGACTCCACGAATTCGGAGAAGACATCCGTGCAGACGATATAAGTTTTGGGAATCGTTATCCGGACCTGAGGGAAATACCCGCGCCTCAAATAGCTTTTGAAAATGGTATCGATGAACGCCAGGCCGCGCGCTTTCCCTCCCAGAGAACCTCCGCCGATCCGCTGAAAAAGAGCGTGCGGATCGTATTCCGTGCGCGAGAAGTCGGTAATGATTCCCCGGTTGTCGTTTGTCACAAGTTGATCGATCTGCTCGATCATGTATGTGCGCAGCGAACCGGCATCCTCGAACGAAGTGATCTTGATCGGCTTCAGCATCTCCGCGAGCTGGAACTTCGTGCGGGCCATGAGCCAATTCGAGAAATGGTTGTTCGAGGCGTGGAAAAGCAGGGATTCCGCGGGTATGTCCCTCAGCTTCTGGCGCATGTCCCGGATATTGTGCGCTCTATCGACTTCCGCGCCATCCGGCAATCTGAAAACGAAATCGCCGAAGCCGAAATTCTGCTTCATGAAATCCCTGACTTCCTTCAACAGCGTCCGCGAGTTCTTATCGGCGAAGCAGGCCGGCTGGGAGGTAACAGTCGGCTGAAGTTCCGTCTGGGACGACTGGACCAGTATGGGAAGATCCGGCCTGTGTGTCCGCACGCGACGGATGAGTTCCAGTCCGGCGTTTTCCCGGACCTTGCCTCCGAGCGAGTACTTCAGGTCCGTTATGATGCCCAGCAGCACGTCCTTGTATTTCGCGAAAAAGCCCCATGCCTCCTCGAAGGTTGTCGCGTGCAGTATTTTCGGCCGGGCCCTCTGGCGCAGCAGTTTGTCGGCGAAGTTCTTTCCTTCGCCGATAAGCGCCTGCCCCTGTTGCATCAATTCGGTGTATATCAGCGGCAGATAGGATGAATAGAAGAGCGGAGAATCCTCCACGAGTATTATGGCGCGGACGCCGTAATCGAGGCAGTCGATGGTGGCGTTTTCCAGATCCTCGAAAACCTTTATCACCGCCAGAAAGAGTTTCCTGTCCCCCGACCAGATGAAGATGCGGTTGAAAAGCGTCAGGTCGTCCCGTTCCATGAGAATCTGGAGTTCTCTCGATTGGTAAGCGAGCAGCACGAGAATGATCTCCGGATCCACTTTCCTGGCCTCTTCGCAGAAAGTCCGGAGTTTCATCTCTCCGAGACGCTGCATCGCGATCACCATGTCGTATTCCTGGTTCGCCATCGCCTGAAGCGCGGCTTCTCCCGAATACACCCTTGTGATCAGAGGCGCGTAATGGAGATTCAGATCGAGGTACTCGCTGATGATGGCTTCCGTCAGCTGCCCGTCGTCCACGAGAGTGAAAAAGTCATAGCGGCTTGAAACCAGGAGAATGTTGTTGATGCGAACCCGCATCAGATCCTTGAAGTCCAGGTCGTGCTCATCCAGATACTCGACCGGGATACCGGCCTCCAGTATCACTTCCCTCAGTTCGTCGCGCTTGACAAGGTCGCGTTTCATCTTCCACCGCGGTGTCGAGTTTCCATACGCGAAAATGCGTCCGCAAAGGCAAGCAAACAACCCCGGCGCTGTTCATGCCGTGAAACAAGGGCGCGAAGCGGCTCGAACGGAGGGCGATTCCCGGATACCGGGGGGATTTTGTATTTGGCGCCCGCGAATATACTTTTGCACGAAGTCTTGACGACGCTTCAGAGCAGAACAGATTCCATCTGTTCGCAATAATAAATTCACATCATCAACTCCGGAGATTTTATGCCAGACGAATTCGAGTCATTCATGTCTGAAATCAGAGCAAAAAATCCGAACCAACCTGAATTCCTTCAGGCTGTGGAAGAAGTCATCGGGTCCATTTTTCCGGTCATGGAACGTCATCCCGAATTTCGCAGGGCGAAAATCCTCGAAAGAGTGGTAGAACCGGAACGCGTGATAATATTCAGGATTCCGTGGGTGGACGACAACGGCGACGTCCAGATCAACCGCGGATACCGGATCGAGTTCAACAGCGCAATCGGTCCGTACAAGGGCGGTCTCCGCTTCCACCCGAGCGTCAACCTCAGCATCCTGAAATTCCTCGGTTTCGAGCAGGTGTTCAAGAACGCGCTGACGACTCTCCCGATGGGCGGCGGCAAGGGCGGATCGGACTTCGATCCGAAGGGCAAATCGGACAATGAGGTCATGAGTTTCTGCCAGAGCTTCATGGCGGAATTGTACCGCCATATCGGCCCGAACACCGACGTGCCCGCCGGCGACATCGGAGTCGGAGGCCGGGAAATCGGTTTCCTTTACGGCATGTACAAGAAAATCGTGAACCGGTTCGAATGCGTGTTGACCGGCAAGGGCATTTCCTGGGGCGGAAGCCTGATACGGCCGGAAGCGACCGGTTACGGCGCCGTTTATTTCGCCGCGAACATGCTGGAAACACGCGGCCTGAGTTTCGAAGGGAAAACCGTCACCGTTTCCGGATCGGGGAACGTCGCCCAATTCGCCGTCGAAAAAGTGAACCAACTCGGCGGCAAGGCCGTGACACTGTCGGATTCCAACGGCTGGATCTACGATCCCGACGGAATTTCCGGAGATAAATGGGATTTCATCATGGATCTGAAGAACAACCGGCGCGGACGGATCAGAGAATACGCCGAGAAATACGTCGGAGTGGAATATCATGAGGACGGAAGCGTTTGGGATGTGCCGTGCGATATCGCGCTCCCCTGCGCGACACAGAACGAGCTGAGCGGCAAGGACGCCGAGACTCTCGTGAAAAACGGCTGCATCTGCGTATCCGAGGGCGCCAATATGCCGACCATGCCTGACGGCATAAAAGTGTTCATCGACAACAATATCCTGTACGGGCCCGGCAAGGCCGCAAACGCCGGCGGCGTGGCGACATCCGGACTGGAGATGAGCCAGAACTCGATCCGCATGAGCTGGTCGCGCGAGGAAGTGGACAGACACCTGTTCAATATCATGAAGAGCATCCACGGCGCGGCCGTTCAGGCGGCCGACGCCTACGGAACGCCGGGCAACTACGTGAACGGCGCCAACATCGCCGGTTTCCTCAAAGTAGCCGACGCCATGATGGCTCTCGGAGTCGTATAAACTACCGACGCCGCCCGACGCGGTATCGCCGCGACATGAATGATCGGCGGGATGTCCGGACTCCGGATATCCCGCCTTTTCTTTCTCGCGACCTCGCGGGATCGTACACCCTGCCGCCTCTCCCCGCCGCATCATGGATCGGGAGGTCGCAGGGGCTCAAGAACCTTTGATGACGGCCCCCTCTCCGGTCACGCCGTCCACGACAACACGCAGAGGCGTGTCAGTCCTCACATGGCGGATGTACCGGGTCTCCTGCTCGGCCGGGATGGCGCCCAGCCAATCCCAGTCGATTTCGTGTCCGGTTGTGAAATGCCGCAGCGTGAAATACATTATGCGGAACGAGGTGAGGTTTTGGAAGAAATGCGAACCCTGGGAAGGGTCCGACATCAGGTTGGGCAGCGATGTTTCCACAATGGCGCGGGCGCCCGAGATGTCGGGGAATTTTACGGGTATCCCCAGAGACGGATCCGAGGAGCCCCACCTGCCCGGTCCTATCAGCAGATACGGCCGATGTTGCCTCGTCAACGACGAGTTTAATTCGGACAAGCGGCCGACCATTTCACGCGTCCGCATCGGATCGAACTCTTCCGGACGTATATAGACCACATCCTGGAGCGTCTGGACTCCGTTCCCCAGCGCCTGTCCCGTGCGCAGCAGAAGCGCTTCGCGAGGCAGGTCGCCCAGGTTGACTTTTGCGCCGCTCTCCATTTTCACCATCGGGCGGACCTGGAGGAAGCTGAATCCCGCGGGGTCGGCCGCCTTGGCGCCGAGACCGACGGCGAACTCCAGTTCGACGGGACAGTTCATCGCTGCTTCACAAATTCCGAGAAGCGCCTTGATTGTTGCCGTCAGAGGTATTACCCGTGTTTTCAGTATGGGAGCGAAATTCAGGACGCGGGGACCGGTTCGGTGAATTCCCTCGAAAAGGCGGTCGTCTGCCGCTGAGTAGGTCGACGCCAGCAACTCGATTGAACCATGAGCTTCCGCGTCCTGCACATTCAGATGGGTTAGGTAGGCCTCTTCATCGGGAGCTTTCCTGACTATATCAGATCTGAGATCCAAAGCCCAGAACATCGTCTGTGCGTTGCGGAAAAAATCCTTTGCGGAGGTGAATTGCGGATGCACGGTGGGATACGCCGGGCAGAATTGAAGGCTGACGCCACCGTCGACGATGGTTTTCCCGAGTCCGAGCGCAAGGTTTACGACACCGTCGCGGGATTTTGCCTTTCCGAAGGGATAGTAGTTGAATGACCTCGCCACACCGGAAATATGCGGATAAAAATAGCGCCCGTGGCGAGCGCCGGTCATTTCCTGAATGATGACCGCCATCCGCTCTTCCTCGATCCGGTTGCCAGTGGCCTCGATATAGTGCTTCGCCCCGGTGAACCAGGTCGAGGCATAGACGTACTTGACGGCCTGCAAGAGGTTGTGGAAACGCACCGAGAAATCCGGATTGCTGTTCGGCAGCATCAGCGTGGCATATATGCCCGCAAACGGCTGATACATCGCGTCCTCCAGGAGGCTGGAGGAACGAATTGCCAGCGGAAAGTGCGCCTGTTCCAGCAGCGCCCTCAGATCGCCGAGAACCGTAGGCGGAAAATCGGCCCGCAGAAATGCGCGCAGCACCTGTTCGTCGCTTGTATTCTCTACCGACAGGCGCTTGAGGTCGTTCATCGAGACGAACTGCGCGAAGAGGTCGGTTCCGAGCACGACACTGCGGGGAATGGAAATGTTCATTCCCGTAAAAGCGCCCTGCGGAACATATTTTTTCAGCACCGTATCAATGAAGGCGAGTCCGCGCGCCTTGCCCCCGAGGGAGCCGGCTCCGATGCGGAAGAAATTGGCGTCCTCTTCGAGACTCCCCCGCGTGAACTCCAGAACGGCGCCTTTCCGGTCATCCCGCAGCTGGCCCTCTACCTCGGAAAGGAGATATTTCCGGAGTTCCGCCGCGTCCTGAAACTGGCTTATCTTCACCGGTTTCAACCGGCGCGCCATGTTGAAATGCGTTCTCGCCATCAGCCAGTTCGAGAAGTCATCCCGGGAAGTATGGAACAGAAGAGAATTTTCAGGAACGTGCCTGAGGCGGTCGCGCAGTTCGCGCAGGGTCCGGGCTCTCGATAGCTCGACGCCCTCCGGGCTTCTGAAAACGAAGTCGCCGAAGCCGAAACGGCACTCTATGAAATTGCCGACCTCCTGCAGCAGCGAGCGTGAGTTTTTTTCCACGAAACGAGCCCCTTCCGCCTCCACAACCGCTTTCATACCGGGCTCGGCGGATTGAACCAGCACCGGGAGAGAGGGGTTGTCGGCGCGCGCCTCCCGGATGAACTGCAATCCTGCCTCCGCGGTTTCGATGCCGTCTTTGGAAACCGTGATGTCGGTGATGACTCCCAGCAGCGATTCGCGGTAGTCGGAATAATAGCGGCGCGCCTCCTCGTAGGTTTCGGCATGGAGTATCTTGGGCCGCGCCCGCTGCCTGAGGTATCTGTCGGAGAAATGCCTGCCCTCCTCGATCAGCAACTGTCCCTGCTTTATGAGTTCAGTGTAGATCAGCGGAAGATAGGAAGAATAGAAAGCCGGCGAATCTTCCAACAGTAGTATGGATCGTATCCCCGAGCCCAGGCAATCTGCCGGAGCGTTGCGCAGATCTTCGATTAATTTAATTATGGCAAGAAAAATTCTTCTGTCGCCGGACCATATGTACACCTTGTCGATCGAGGACCTGTCGGCTTCTTCGAGAAACAGCTCCAGTTCCCGCGATTGTGAGGCCAGAAGCACGATCGGCATATCCGGCATCTCGGCTTTCACCGCGGCGCAAAACGACGCTACGTCCGTGTCGCCGAGGCGAAGCATGGTGATAACGAGATCGAAAGGCTCCTCGCGTAAAAGCCCCAGGGCGGCTTCGCCGGAGTTGACCCGCCTGATATGCGGCGCATAGAGCAGATTGAGCTCGAGAAACTCGCTGAAGATGGCTTCGGTCAGTTGACCGTCTTCCATCAAGGAATAAAAATCGTAAAGGCTCGAAACGAGAAGGATTTCCTTGATCCGATAGCGCATCAATTCCTTGAACTCGAGGCTCTGTCCCGTTCCCTCCGTACCCGAAACGTTGTGCCGCCCGAGCACATCGCTTATCTCGTCCTGTCTGTTTCCGTGTGCCGTCAAAGCAGCGCTCTCGTGCCTATGCATCGGCGAAAATATCAGGCCCATCCGCGGAGCCGACAGGCGTCGACGACTCTCGAGACAGCTATCAGACCGGCGGCCTCCCGCAGGGGAAGCGAGCGCTTCAGTGACAACTCGGAAACGGCCTGGTATGCGTCCGTCATTTTCGCGTCGAGTTTGCTCAACACTTCATCCCGGGTCCAGTAGTAGTTCATCCTGCTTTGGACCTGCTCGAAATAACCGCAGGTAACCCCGCCGGCATTCGCAAGAAAATCGGGAATGACCTTGACGCCGCGCGCAATAAGCATGTTCTCAGCCTCCGGCGTCGTGGGACCGTTCGCGCCTTCCACGACGAATTTCACGCACGGTTTTATCTGTTCGACGTTGTCGGATCTGATCTGGTTTTCGATGGCGGCCGGGATCAGGACGTCCGCATCCTGTTTCAGCCAATCATCTCCTTCCAGTATTTCCAGTCCGAGGTCCGACGCGGAGGAGGCGTCGATTTCACCGAAAGCGTTGGCCGCGGAACGCAGTTTCTTCACATCTATGCCATCATTGGCTCGGAATGTCAACGCTTTTTGTCCGGCGTGATTCCACGTAGAGATCGACAGGATTTTGCCTCCGTAAGACTGCAGCATCTCGCACGCATTTCGGCCGACGTTTCCGAAACCTTGAACGGAAGCGGAAATACTGCCGATATCCATGCCCGATTCACGCAACGCCTCGCGCAGAACGTAGATGATTCCGTACCCCGGCGCTTCGACCCTGCCAAGCGAACCGCCGAGATTCACGGGTTTTCCGGTGATCATACCCGGCGCTGAATTCCGGGTTATCCGCTCATACTCGTCCAGCATCCATGTCACGTGCTGCGCGGAAGTCATGACATCAGGAGCGGGAATATCCTGCTCAGGCCCGATGATCTCGAAGAGAGAGCGGACCCATCCGCGGCATAGCGCCTCCTGCTCCCTCATGGACAGGTTATGCGGATCGCAGATCACGCCGCCCTTGCCTCCGCCCAGAGGTAGATCCAAAACAGCGGTTTTCCACGTCATCCACATGGCCATCGCGCGAACAATATCGATGGATTCCTGCGGGTGGAAACGAATCCCTCCGCAAACCGGGCCCCGCGCCCGGCTATGCTGGACCCTGAATCCCCGAAAAACCTTGAAGCTGCCGTCATCGAGCCTGATCGGTATTGAGAATTCTATCTCCCGCTCCGGCATGCGCAACAGGTCCCGCATGGCGGATTCCAGGCCCAGCTTGTCGGCGATGATGTCGAACTGCTGCTGAGCCGATATGTACGGATTGTAAACTGCTTTGGACATGGATGCTCCACGGTCGCTGTTTGTGTGTGCTTTGTGCCTGCTGATAGAGCGGCTTCCGCCGCCGGACCCATGACAGGGAGTGAAAATCTCGTCATTGAAGAGTTCAGAACCAAGAAGCGTCCGGAACTATCATGTATTTTTCAGCGGCATGTTCTATCTTGCCACGTAATTGCGCGGCTTTGATTCAGCAGCAAACGGCGGACGGTAATGGACCCAAAGCACCTCAATATTGACAAGCTTCTTCACGTGCTCGGCGAACGCGCGAAGGAATTGAATTGCCTCTATATCACGGAAGAGATTCTCATGAGGCAGGAGGCCCAGGTCGATGAATTGATCAGGGAAATCGCAATGGTGATCCCCAGGGGGATGCAATATCCGGATGTTTGCAGAACGAGGATAACTTACGGAGATCTGGTGATCATGTCCGAACCGTTTGAAGCCGGCGTTTCATACATGAGCGCCGATATCGTCCTGCTCGATAAGGTCGAGGGTTCGATAGAGGTCGCCTACATGGAATCGGTGCCGGAATCCGATGAAGGTCCCTTTCTCAAGGAAGAGTACAAGCTGCTTAATACGGTCGCGCACCGCCTCGGCGCTCACCTGATGCACCGCCGCTTGCGTAACATGTTCAATGAACTGGAGTCGAGCTCATCCAGCGACGCCGGCTTGCCGCAGAGAGCATGGATGGTAGTTCTCGGCGTATTGCGCCGGACCGATCAGAATCTATATATGCGGATCTCGCGTAAAATGCTAAACCATTTGGCCAGGATCGGAGTCCGTGAGGCGTCAGAACTTCTCGGAAGCTTCAGCGCGTCCAATCTGCCCGCCGAACACGACATGGTCCTGGGCGAGAATCGTCCGAAACAGCGAGAGGAACTCGATAATTTCATCATTACGAACGATGAAATTTTCATCATCGCATCGAACTACATGAACGACTCCGAGATACTCCGGAACATTCAACAGTGGATAAAAGACGACAAGGCAAGCTTTCTGGTGAATTCGGTAGAGAACCTGGATACCTCGCTGTTCGAGGTCGCCGAGGCTATACGACGGTATTTCCATTTATTCCCGGAGGGACTCGACCTCTCCAAGTCAACTGAAAAAGTGCTATGCGTTTCACTGATCCGGAGGTTGTTCAGCGACAACCTCGACTTCATCAGAATAGCCAAATCGTTCATCGATATCCGGGACTTCTACGAGTTATCGCAACGCCTTGTCTTCCACCAGAAAAGTCATGGAAAACTCGGCGGAAAAAGCGCCGGTCTTTTTCTGGCCGCGAAAATACTCAAACAGAATGCAGGCCGGAATCCCATACTGGGTGACATCCGCATCCCCAAGACGTGGTATATAGTTTCCGACGAAATTTTCTCTTTTGTCCATTACAACAATCTGGAAGACGTCTTCAACCAGAAATATCAGGATATCAATCAGATCCGGATCGAGTACCCGCATCTCGTGCAGATATTCAAGAACTCATATTTTCCGCCCGAAATACTCAAGGGCCTGTCAATGGCGCTTGACGATTTTGTCGACACGCCGATCATAGTCCGCAGTTCAAGCCTGCTGGAAGACAGCCTCAGCGCGGCATTCAGCGGCAAGTACAAGAGCCTCTTCCTCGCCAACACCGGCTCGAAGGCCGAACGCCTCGCCGCGCTTACCGATGCGATCGCGGAAGTTTATGCTTCCGTTTTCGGACCCGATCCCATCGAATACCGGACCGATCGCGGCTTGCTCGACTTCCATGAAGAAATGGGAATCATGATCCAGGAGGTGGTCGGAACCAGGATCGGCAGATACTATCTGCCGGCCTTCGCAGGCGTCGCATTCAGCAACAACGAGTTCTGCTGGTCTCCGAGAATCCGCCGAGAGGACGGCCTCCTTCGCATGGTCCCGGGATTGGGCACAAGAGCGGTGGACAGGTTGAGCGACGACTACCCGATCCTCATCGCTCCCGGACAGCCCGGTCTGCGGGTAAACGTCTCTCCCGAAGAAGCCCTCAGATATGCTCCCGTGAAAATCGACGTCATCAACATGGACTCCTGTACCTTCGAGACGGTTGAATTCGCATCGCTTCTCAAGGAATTCGGCAATGAATACCCGATCATTCACAAAATCGTATCCGTTTTCGAAAACGGGCAAATGTATCAACCATCGGCTCTGAACGTCGATTTTGACAAAGTCAGGACCGGGGTGACTTTCGACGGGCTCATATCATCCACGGATTTCATACCCAAAATTCACGCGATCCTTAAAACCTTGAGAGAGAGTTTCGACACGCCGGTGGATATCGAATTCGCGAGCGATGGAAAATCGCTGTATCTGCTGCAATGCAGGCCGCAGAGTTTTTCCCAGTCCAGCGGTCCCGCGTCGATTCCACGCGACATATCGAATCATCGGAAGCTATTCTCCGCGAAACGATACATTTCCAACGGTGTCGTGCCCGATATTACCCATATCGTCTATATTTCTCCGGATAAGTACGGCGAGCTTCCCGACAGAGAAGACATGTTGGCCGTCGGACGGGCGGTTGGCCGCTTGAACAAGCTGCTGCCCAAGCGTCAATTCATACTGATGGGACCCGGCCGCTGGGGCAGCAGGGGCGACATCAAACTCGGTGTCAGCATAACCTATTCCGAAATCAACAACACTGCCGTTCTGGTTGAAATCGCCAGGAAAAAGGGCAACTATCTGCCCGACTTGTCCTTCGGAACGCATTTTTTCCAGGATCTGGTCGAATCCTCGATCAGATACCTGCCGCTATACCCGGATGATCCCGGAGTTCTGTTCAATGAAGGATTTTTCATGAGGATGCCGAATATTCTGCGCGACATACTTCCGGAATTCGGCGCACTCTCGGATATTATCAGAGTCATCGACATTCCATCCTGTACGGACGGCATGGTGGTCCGAGTCCTGATGAACGCGGAGCTCGAGGAGGCGCTGGCCTATCTGTCGCCTGCGAGCAAAGAGCACGGGCCGGAGACTAGACCCATACCACATTCGGATGAAGTTATCGAGAACCATTGGAGCTGGCGGTATCAGATGGCCGAGCGCATTGCCGCCCAATTGGACTGCGCGCGTTACAATGTCGAGGCGATGTACATATTCGGCAGCACGAAGAACGGCACGGCCGGACCGAGCAGCGATATCGATCTGCTTCTACATTTCAGAGGAAACCGGGAACAACGCGAAGAGCTGACGGCATGGCTGGAAGGTTGGAGCTTGTGCCTCGGTGAAATCAACTATCTGAAGACCGGGTATAGAACGCGGGGCCTTCTTGACGTCCACCTCATATCCGATGATGATATCGAACAAAAGAGCAGTTACGCGGTCAAGATAAACGCAGTCAGCGATGCGGCGAGGCCGCTGAAAATGGGGACAGCGATCCGCCGTCAGGGATGAACCGATGCTATGTCTGTCGGACGAGTGAGCGCCGCGAATTTCCGGGCCGCTCCAGGTCGAATCGCACGACAGCCAGTTCCGGTCCGTCATGCGCGGCTGAGAACATCCTTGTCGCGCCGATCGTGTCGCGCCACGCGCCTGTAAGGCGGGCTGATTCGTGCACATGACCATGGAGTGTCACCCATGGCTGCTTCCGTTCGATGAAGCGACGCAAAGCGACGCTTCCGACATTGACGTCGAGCGGCACATGATCGACAGTCCTGCCGTCGAGCGCAGCGCGATCGAGGAGCGTGCGCCATGGCGGCGCGTGTGAAAGCAGAACGAGCTTTTGAACATCGACACCTTCGGTCAACTCCGCGAGATCTTCTTCTATCGTTCTGTACCGCACTGTGGACGAATCAGGGGGAACCGTGAAATGCCCTTCTTCGGGATGAATGCAACCCGGATCCACGAAGCGCGAAACGTCGTATCTTTCCCAGTCCTTCAAGCGGAACGGAGTCGGTGGCACATACGAATAACCCGCGACCGTCCACCCGCCCGCATCGATGCGCTTCATATGCGCATACTCCCACAGTCCCTGCGCTTCTCCCTCCTGCAAGGCGCACTCCAAGCTTCTCGGATCGTCGTTGCCGGAGATCACGAACACGCGCGGGTAACGCACGCCGAGGACTCTGCGCAGGTCAGTGAATAGCGGGAACAGAAAACCCGAAACGAAATCCGGCGCGGATCCGCGCGCGGCTCGCGAATGCATTAACACGCCGGGGAATATATCCCCGCCAATAAAGAGCATTTCGGGCGGTTCCTCAGCCGCCTCGCGGGCGAGCGAGAGAAACCGGTCCTGTCTGCCGTGCAGATCCGATACGAACATGCAATGAATCATTCCTGCTACGCCTGTCTTCCGATTAAACGTCCGCAGTAGTGGATTACGACGAAATGTACGTATCGCCGCATCAGTCCGCAAGATCGGATCATGCAAGACATGTATCCCGCATAGCCGGGGTGTCGATCCCGGGCAGAAGGCCTTTCGTCCTGCTTCCGAAGTATCAGGGCACAGCCGCGGAACCGGAATCAAAGAATTTCGCCTTGACACTTGCATTTCGAAAGCGTACATTTGAGTGAGTTATATTGCATCATTACAGTGATTCTTTAAGTTTATCCGCTCAACTACTTATGTGATATCATCATGTTGCGGCGCCACCATATCATATTTCTGCTTGCGGCCCTGATATTCGCGAGTTCAGGGAAGGCGCAGGAGACCTCGGCAAAGCAACAGCAGGACTATGCTTTTGCAATGGGACTGATGCTGGACGGCAACTACGAGATCGCCTTCGAGGAATTCCTAAGCTACAGCAGGCGCTACGAAGGGAGCGCCACCGCTCCCGACGCCGAATTCTACGCCGCCGAATGCCAGTACCAGCGAGGCCTGCTAACGGACGCGGAGATTCGCTTTTCCGGCTTCATTGAGGTACACAAGTTCAATAAACTGGCAGATGACGCATGGTTCCGTCTCGGAGAAGTCGCGTTCAGGCAAAACCGTCATGAAGTCGCTTTCGAGCGTTTCGAAAAAATCGTAAGAGACTTTCCCGACGCCAACACCGCGCATGAAGCGGCGTACTGGGCCGGCGAGAGCGCTCTCAAGATGGAAGATCACGGGCGGTCCCGGACTTTTTACACACTGGCGGTTGAAAACTATCCGCAGGGGCGGATACGGGATTACGCGGCTTACTCGCTCGCGTACGTCGACGAAATGGAAAAGAAATACGGGGATGCCCTTAGGCGTTACGAGCTTTTTATGGAGCAATATCCCGGATCCGCATTGCATTCATCGGCTCAGACCAGGATAGCTGCCTGCCGTTTTCATCTCGGAGAATTCAACGCCGCGCTCGCATGGCTCGATTCGCTCGCCGACAGTCCGGATCCTGAAAATGCGGCTGAACGGTTGTACATAAAGTCAGAATCCCAATATCAGCTCGGCAAATACGCGCAATCGGGCGAACTGTGCGCCGCGTTTCTTTCGGCCTATCCAACGCATTCACGCGCGAGATCCGTGAATTACACGCTCGCCTGGTGTCTTCTCGAGCAGAAAAAATACAACGAAGCCGCGGCCGAATTTCAGAAGCTCTCGGAGGGATCCGACGCGGTAGCCGACGCGGCTGCATTCCGTAGCGCCGCCGCGTTGCGACTCGCCGGCCGCATCGGGATGGCGGATGAAGCTCTCGAGAAACTGCTGATGGAAAAACCGGGCAGCGACTGGTCCGATAACGCGCTGTTCGAACTCGGCATGAGCGCCTGGCAATCCGAAAGGTACGCGGAAGCTCTGAAGCGCTTCGAAACAGTCATAGACGCGCATCCCGGCAGCGATGTGCGCGCCGACGCGTGGTACATGGCCGGCGAGACACAGATGAAACTGCGCAAACCGGCGGAAGCCGGACCGCTCTTCGCCGCCGCGAAAGCAGACAGCGGCGCCGTTGAGTCCACGCGCTCAAACGCGTCCTTCCGTTTAGGACACAGTTATTTCGAGTCCGGACGTTTCGACAAGGCCTCGGCTGCGTTCAGGGATTTTCTGCGGCAACATCCCGATGACGGCCGACGGTCCGTTGCGCATCTCTGGCGCGGAGAGGCACTTTTTCACCAGGGTCGCTTCAGCGAGGCGTATGAGGCATATGCCGAGGCGGCGTCAGAAGCGTCGGACACAGGCGTGAAGGAGGATGCGCTTTACGGGCAGAGCTGGTCGCTGTACAAGCTCGGGCGTTATCTGGACGCCGAAAGAGGTTTCACACGGCTCGCCGCCGAATTCCCGGGAGGCAGGCAGGCCATGGACGCTCAGGTAAGGCTCGGTGACGCGCGCTATGCCTTGAAACGCTTCCAGGATGCCGCTCGCACTTACCGCGAGGCCGCGAGGAATTTCCCGACCCATCCGTTAGCGCCCTACGCCCTGCTGCAACTCGCCAACGCCGAACATAAAAGCGGCGACACGCAGGCCGGAATTTCAACAATACGGAAGCTGTTGACTTCTCATCCTTCCTCCGAATATGCGGATGATGCGCAGTACAATCTCGCCTGGCTCCATTTCCAGGCCCAGAATCACGACGAAGCGGTACGCGAGTTCGAGAAGCTTTCAGCGAATTACCCCGAGAGCCCCCTGTGTCCCAAAGCGGCGTACAGCATCGGGGATTCCTGGTACAACCGCGGCCGTTACAAGGAGGCGGAAAAGGCATACAGGATTATGATATCCCGATATCCGGCATCGCCGCTGGTCGCGGACGCCCTCGACGGCATCGCCCAGTGCCTGCGCATGCAGGGACGCGGCGACGAGGCCGCTCGCGTGACCGAAACCTGGCTCGCGGAAAACCGGCGGAGTTCCATCGCAGGCTCGGTTGCGCTCGCCGATGCGAGAAGAGCGTTCGCCGACGGCCGACTCGAGCGTGCGACTGCAATGCTCGGCGAATTTCCACACCGGTATCCGGGCAGCTCCGATCTGCCGGAAGCCCGCCTGCTGCTTGCTAGAGTGTACTCGGCCCGGGGTCTGAACGACAGCGCCCACGCGGTTCTGCGCCATCTACTGCCGGTCGGCACTGATCCGTCAAAGGCGCCGGAGGCGGCGATCGAACTCGCCCGCCTCGCCCTCCACGAACAAAATCCGCGCGAAGCTCTTGAGATTTACGACGCACTGCTCGCCTCCCCCTCGTTGGCGGGCAGATCGGTCGAGCTGCTCTGCCTGCGAGGCGCGGCTCATCGGCAAGCCGGCGAGGCGGGGGCCGCGCTGGAGGATTTCTCCCGTGCAGCTTCAATCGATTCCACCGGACAATTCGGCGTTTCGGCTCGTATCGAACGCGCCCGCCTGCTGGCAGGCGGTGGCGACGTCGATGCGGCGGTCGCCGAACTCACCAAGGTGGCATCTTCGCGCACGGACGACCTCGGAGCGGAAGCTCAATACCGAGCCGGCGAAGCCCTGATGGACGCCCGCAGGCTCGAGGACGCCGAACGCGCGCTGTTGAGGGTGGGTTACGTTTACAGGCAATCGGCCGACTGGAGTTCCAAAGCGCTGCTTCTTCTCGGCGCCGTATATGACCGGATGGGCAATTCGGCCAAAGCGCGCGAGACATACAGGAAAATAATCGACAATTACGCCGGCGGCGACGCAGCAAAGGAGGCGGCTGTCCGCATGGAACGTCTGAAATGAAGCTATCCGCCCCGCTGATTCTGGTCGCAGCACTGTTTGCGCTGGGGTTTCACACGCTTCACGCGCAACACAAACCGCTTCCTCCGCCCCGGGACGTTCAATCGGACAGCAGCGCGCGCAAGGGTCGCCTGCCGTCTTTAAGCTTTCCGGAATTCGTAATCACGGGCGCCGACGTCGTGCGTTTCGACGATAACCTGAAGGAAACGCTGGCAGGCTTCGACCCGGCTGAATTCGCTCTCCTATCAGGCCGAAGGGCCAGAGAAAACCGGCGTCCGGAAGCGCTGACCGCGTCTTCGCCTCTCGCGATGCCGGTCCCGCGGGGCAGTGAATACGATCTGCTCGCCCGTGCGGCGATGGGCAGTTTCACGACGCCGTCGTTCGAGGCGCGCTTCGGCCGCACATTTCCGAGAGGCGATCTCACGGCAGGGTTGGAGCTGCGGCGCAGCAACGGGCACGTCGAACTCGCCGGCTTCGAACGCGGAGTTTTCGACCTGTCGGGCGGCTCGTATTTCTCTCCGGACGCGCACCGGCTCATCGCGCGCTCGCGCATACAGGGCGCTTTCAAGTTCGACTACTCCTCGTATTTCTGCTACGGTGATCCGCCGGCCTACGACGAACCGCTTCCGGACTTCCGGCGCAAGGACATCAGGATATCATACTCCGGCGACCTCATCTCGCGCAAGAACCGAGCCCTGGATTCCCGCCTGCGACTTTTCGCCGATCATGCCACGCTCCGGGAGTACGTCTCTTTCCGGGACAGTCTGACGCTCGCGCAGGTGGCTTTCGCCGAGAATACCTTCGGTCTGTCGGCCGGCTGCAGCGGCGAAGCGGCCGGACTGCCGGTCGAGGGCGGGCTGTTCGCGGCTTTCGGCGCGAATACCGCCACAAGCGCGCATCCGCGTTCGCCTGTGTTCGTCTCGTTGAGCGCGATCAGCAGGCATTCGTTCTCCGACGACTTCACGCTCGAAGGCGAGGTTTCATTCTACCTCTACAGGGGCAGCGCCGCACCGATTTCAGGAAGACTCTATCCGAAGTTGAAGCTTCAATACAGAATCGACGACGAGATCTCCGTCTTCGGAGCCTGGCATTCGCGAGTCGAAAGGGTGACTGTCGGGGACCTGCTGGACGCCAATCCCTACCTCGCCGCCGGGCCTTCTCTCAGGCATCGTGACGCACAGGCGGGCGTCATAATCGGACTTGTCTGCGACAACCGTTCTTCCATTCATGCTTCGGTGACGCTCGATCACGCCGGGTATCTCGATTACGGCATCCTGCGGCGTCAGCCGGCGCCCGCTTCGAGACAATGGGATGTTTTCTACGAAGGATACACGGAAATCACCAGCCTGCGCTGCGAATCGATCTGGGCGCCTTATCCGGCTGGACGTGTGCACGCCGTCCTTGCGGCAAGATCGAGCCGCAACGACGTCCTCGACGCCCGCGTGCCCTTCCTTCCGGATGCCGAGGGATCGCTGCGCTTCGCGCACACGTTCGGATTCCCCCTTGAAGTCTCGGCGGAAGCCGTATTCCTGGGTTCGAGGGCGGCGGACGAAACAACCCTTCCCGCTCTGCTGCTTTTCCATGCTTCCGCCGAGTACAGATTCACCCGGAACTTCGGAATCTATTGCGAAGTACGGAACCTTCTGGACGCCCGCTATTCCATTTATCCGGGTTATGTAGAAAGACCGTTCGCCGTCTTCGGCGGAATTGCTTTCAGATTGTGATGAAATGAGCGACGCATACAGAATAATTCAGTCGACCGCGGCATCCCTGGACATTCATCCCGAGACTGTGGCTCTCTGGTACAGCGCGCTGGCCGAAGCGGTCTGCGAAGCATTGAATTCCGGTCATACCGTGCCTATCGGAGGCATTGGTCTGCTTCTGAGCAACAGGGAGAAGGTATTGTTCACTGCGCCCACGGCGGGATACGCTCAGGGTGCAAGGGATCAGGCCGGCTGGAAATCCGTGCTCGCCGCCGTGTCCACCCGGTCCGGTCTCAGTCCGGACGCCACGGAAATAATTGCCCATGCCTTTTTGAGTTCGATTAAAAGCGAGCTTGGGCGCGGAGCCGGACTCGATTTCGAAGCTCTCGGAGTATGGTCGGTCGCCGTGGAAGACGGCCGCGACAGCTCAGACGCCGGAGCGGAGGCGCTTGGAGAGAAACATCCCGCGCCGCCGGCGGGCGACGGACTGCGCGACCCGTCCGCCGGCGTTCCCGTGCTGCGGCCGGTGGATCTCGGAGCGATAGCGGAGGAGGTGCGCCGCGAGCTCGGCATAACTTTCGGCCCAGCTCCAACCAGTCTGGAACCGGAGACCGAGCATCTTGAACCTGCTATCGACAAAGAGACGCTCGGCCGGATAGTGCGCAGGCATATGGTCGGTGCGGAAACGCCTCGGCTCAGGCGACGCCGCGCGTCGGCTTCCGCGATCGAAAGACCGGCCCCGACAGAAGCGCAGCCGGTCCGGACCCAAACGCAAGCGCTGCCGGAAGCCGTAAAAGAACCGGGCGAAGCCGGACCGTCGTCGGAATCCGAGACATTCGAGCGTAACCGCGAGCAGCTCTACAATCCACCGCATGCCGTTTCTAGAAAACTGCTGGCTGCGGCTGTGCTTTTCGTTACGGTTTTCCTTCTCGGCCTGCTGCTGTACATCGGCTGGTCCAGCGATCTGTTCGACGGCTGGCTTCCCGAGCGGTTCAGGCACGCTTCACCATCGCTCGAGCTCGCCTTGTATGACGGATTAATCGGTCAACGGGCTCACAACTGAATTTATAAGATTCATCTTCCATTCGAACCATGGCATCACAGCGGAGTAAGGCATGACGCTATTCGATCTTTTCCTGCGCGGCGGAACCATCATGTGGGCAATACTGGCATGTTCGGTTCTCGCCCTGTACATCATCATCCAGAAATTCATAATTCTGTCGCGCGCGCGGGTGGACGGGAGCAAATTCATACTCCAAATCCGCAGCATTCTGCAGGGCGGCGACATACCCGCAGCCATTTCCGTCTGTTCGGAGGCCAATTCGCCGCTTTCATCGATTCTCCGCAGCGGTCTCCTGAAGCTCAAACGTCCGCATCAGGACGTGCGCGAGGCAATCGACGCCGCAGCTCGCAATGAGGTGTACAAGCTGGAACGCGGCCTCGGCCTCCTGGCCTCGATCGCCGGCATCGCTCCCCTGCTCGGCTTCCTCGGCACGGTCACCGGCATGATTTCGGCTTTCCGGGCCATTGAAGTCAACCAGGGCACGGTCAATCCGACACTGCTGGCGGGCGGCATCTGGGAAGCCCTGTTGACGACGGCCTACGGGCTCATTGTCGGCATACCGGTCTACTTCATCTACAATTACTTCGTCAACAGAATCAGCCATTTCGTGTTCGAAACCGAAAACAGCTGCAACGATTTTCTCGACATCGCTCATACGGAACAGGTGCGTGACGCCGGCGAAAGCCCGAAGGCGCATAGTTGAACCGGCCGGAGAATGTCATGAAAATCCGACTCGTTCAGACACATCGCGTCATCCCGCTGTTCAGCTACTCCTCGCTGACGGACATCGTATTGCTCCTGTTGGTTTTCTTCCTGCTCACATCCTCATTCATAGCGACGCGCGGCATCACGGTAAAACTGCCCGAAGCGGAAAATGTCAGGAACGTCGAGCGCAATCACATCACCGTTACACTGCTCCGGGACGGCCGCATACTCATCGACGACGTCCCCAGCGCGGTCGAAACACTGAACGAGGATCTCGGCAAAGCGCTGACGGCGCCGGCGGAACAGGTGATCGTGCTCTCCAGCGACAAGGAAGTGCCGCTTGAAAGAGCTGTCCGGGTGCTCGACGTTTCACGCGGGCTCGGTGCATCGCGTTTCTTCATTTCCACGGCGTCGAAGGATGAAGCCGATGACACTCGGCAATGATGAAGCCAGGAGCTGGGGAGCATCGGTAGCCGCACACGCGCTGCTGCTGATCATCGCCCTGTTCATTTACTGGGATTCAAAGGTTCCCAGTCCGCCCGAGATCGAGATTCTTCTGATCGAAGCTGCGCGGGACGCGGAGACTCCGCCTGAAATCCGTCCGGCTGAGCGGGTCGTGAAGCCCGTCCCGCCGCAACCTCGGCTGGAGCGGAGCGCGCAGCGAAGCGGGACCCGACGTGCGGCCGCAAGGCGGAATAATTCCGCTCCCGCATCCTCCGCAACCGGGGCGCGGCGCTCAACGTCACCGGCGCGGACTAACGCTTCCGGCGACAGGCGCGCTGCGATGGGACCCACGGGGTCAGCGGCACTGCCGGACAGGCCGCGGAGTTCCGATCCGATAGAGCTACCCGGGCATGAAGCCGCTAAAGCCGGGCTGTCGAACAGCGACTTGCCCTCGGCGACGCCCTCCACGTCCGTGTCGAGGGAAAGTACCGTTCCTGGCGCAGGCGATCGACGGGAAAGAAGCGCCACCGAAAGTGCTCCGTCCTCTTCCGTTCCGAACTCCGGCGAATTGAGTTCCACTCCGGGGGCCTCCGTAAAAATCTCGTGGAGCGGAGGCGCGGGACGCGCGCGCATCACCGGGCGTTTACCGTCCTATCCGCAAAGCGAGCAGCGCGAAGCGACGGTTACGGCGCGCTTCACCGTCTCGCCCGAAGGGACCGTGTCGAACATTCTGATCGTACGCAAAGCGACCCCCGGATTCGAGCAGGCGGTGCTCTCGGCTCTGCGGACCTGGAAATTCAATCCGCTCAGGGATGCCGGCGCCGCCGCTGAGCAAACCGCGACCGCTGTGTTCTCTTTCAAGCTGCGTTAGCCGCGGCTTGTCTCTTCCTGCGAGAAGATCGGAAATACGTCCCGTAAAGCGTCGCCTCGAGCAGGGTCACGATCACCAGCGATATGGTGTCGCGGTCCAGCCATGGACCCAAACCCGCGACAGGCACCAGAAAATGGACCAGAAAGCCGGCGATGGTCCAGCCGACGGAGAATATTATCGCGATGAAAGCCACGGACATGAAGGCGTCGCTCAGTTTATGCAGGCAATATCCGCGGGCGAACGCATAGACCGCGGCAACAATGTGCAGGTAAAAGATGAAAACGGCTATCATGGATCAGTAAGCGTCCTTGCCGAACAGCACGGCGCGAAAGGTTTTAAGAATGATTCGCAGATCAAGATTGAATGACCAGTTCTCTATGTAGTAAAGATCGTATTTGGTGCGCTCCACGATAGGGACCTCGCCTCTGAGTCCGTTGACCTGGGCCCAGCCGGTCATGCCCGTCTTCACGCGGTGGCGCTCGAGGTACTTGGGCACGTAGTTTACAAACTGGTTGACGAATTCCGGCCTTTCGGGTCTCGGGCCCACAATGCTCATTTCGCCCCTGAGCACGTTCAGCAATTGCGGTATCTCGTCGATGCTGAACCGGCGCAGGCGACGTCCTATGCGTGTAACGCGCGGATCGTTTTTCCGCGTCCACGTGGGTCCCGTAGACGCTTCCGCGTCATTCCGCATGGTGCGGAATTTCAATAGATCGAATTCCTTTCCGTCCAAACCCACGCGTCTCTGACGGTACAGCACTGGCCGGCCGGATTCGAGAAGGATGACGGCGGCGATCAACAGTCCCGCGGGCGCAAACATCGAAAGCGCCAGGAAACTGAATGCGAGGTCGAAGCCGCGTTTGGTGAAACGGCCCCAAGAGGACATCGGGATATCTTTCACGCCGAGAAACGGCAGCCCGAACAGCTCATGCACCCGCAAGCGCGCCGGCGCTATGCCGATCATCTCGGATTGCAGCAGAAGCTGGACGTTGGTCCCGGTAAGGGCATCCGTTATGGCGATCAGTATGTCTTTTTCTTCATATTTGAGGCAGACGATCACAGTTTCAATGCGGTATTCCGCGACGGCCTCGCCGATGCCGGCATAGTCGCAAAGCCGCGGCACGGTTACGTTGTCGATTCTCTCCGCCTCGTCGGATGCGTAACCGACGAGGCGGTATCCCGCGGAGGAGTTTGCCTGCAGGCGCACGGCGACGCTCTGGGCGGCCGCGTTCACGCCCACGAGCAGAACATTCCGCAATTCCCTGCCCCTGCGGTATAAAATGCGCTCGGACTGAAGAACTACGGCGCGGCCTACGCTTATGAAAAGAATAGCCAGCACCCAGATTACCAGGAAAACAAGACGCGAATATGAAAATTCCCTGTAGAAAAAAGCCAGGCTCAAGACGATCAGCATGCCGAAGGTGACGGTGCGCGCGATCTGGAAGAACTCGCTGCTGAAGTCGATTTCCCGGCGCGGGCGGTATATGCGCAGGGAATGAAACATCATGATCCAGAGAGGCGCGATGCCGACGCCGACGAGCAGATACATTGTGAACGGAGGATAGCCGAGGGTGACCGGAAAGACGGAAGCCAAAGGACCTGAGAAGCGCAAATAGAAGGCGGCGGCGAACGCCGCAGTGACGGCGCAGAAATCCACCAGCACCATCAGCAGTGGTATCAGCAAATCGTTGCGTCTGGGAGCTGGCATCGCCGGACCCGCGCGGAGGCGTCAGAATTCGATTTTAAGGTTCAATGTGGGCAAAAACGGAAGCATGTCTATTCTCTGTCCCGTCGTCTGGTTGTAGTAAAACATGTTCCGTCTGTCATACAGGTTGATAACGCTGCCTTCGGCGATTATTCGGAACGCGCCGAGTTCGAAAGTCTTGGAAACGTTGAAATCCAATCGGTGATAGGTCGGCAACCGGCCGCGGTTTTTTTCCCCGAGTATTGTATACGGCTGTCCCGGTTCCGTACTGTAGCCGGATCCTTCAAAAATCCCTCGGAAAAGAAGTCGGTCGTAGAAACCCATTATGCGGGTGAAAGGCAGTCCGCTGCCGAGTTCCCAGCGCAGACTCGCATCCCAGCCCGCGCCGAGCTTCACGCCGGCCAGAAGATTCAGATTGTGCCTCCTGTCGTATCGAGGAGAATATGTGAACGCGCCTACCGTGCGGCTGGTATATCCGAGCGAATAGGCCGCCCAACCGTAGAAGACGGGATGCTTCTGCTCTATGAAAATCTCCAGCCCCCAGGAGCGTCCCGAAGCTCTCACAAAGTCCGGATCCCGAGCATCCACCTTGTCGCGGTTGTATTCGAGCAGGTTCTTCATGCTTTTGAGATAACCCTGCAGATTGAAGCTCAATCCGGGCAGGAAGCCCGGATTGCCGTCGACTGACAGGATGAAATGGTCCGCCTGCTGCGACGGCGAATCGTCCGGGATGGGAATCCACGTCTCGAAGAGCGACACGACGTCGTCCTCGTTCGTTATGGTTATCATCCGCTGATGCACCCTCGAATAAGACAGCTTGAGGGAATAGGCATGATTCAGATCCCAGCTCATCGAGGCGCGCGGTTCGAATGCGTCCGATGAATTGACGGACAGTATGGAAAAAAGATCGGAGCGCACGCCGAGTTCGAAGGCGAAAGGACGAAACTGCTTGAATTTGTACTTGAACCAGATTCCGGTTTCACTGTTTTTTTCGAAGACGTCCCGGACAAAATTGGCGGCGTTCGTGAAAGAGTAATGGTAGGAAGGGAACCGGAACATGAAACCCGCGCCGTACTGGTCGCCGCTCTCCTGGAAATAAGTCACGGCGCCGTTGAAGTACGCGTCGTCTATCTCGCTCATGCGCGGCGTGATCTCGGAATTTTCGCGCGGCCGCAGCTCACCCTTGAAATTGCTGAAGGAGAAGGATGTTTCGAGCAGATAGCGGTTCTCCAGCACCTGGAACCAGCTGAGCCCGTACGCCCGGTTGTTCCAAAGATACTCCGGCTCGAAACGCGACTCCGGACGAATGATATCGCCGCTGATCAGCGTGTGAAACGAAACGCGGCCGTTTTCTCCGGTCGAATGATTGATGCGGGCGATGAGGTCGTGAAAATCGAATGGTGTCTGCGTGCGGACGAATTTCTGCAGCATGTCGTCGAGGAAGCTCTTTCTGCCTGCGATCATCCAGGAGCCGTCCCAAGGCGTGGGTCCTTCGAGAAGAAGCTTCCCGCTAACCAGACTCGTATTGAGCTTTCCGGAAAACCTGTTCTTGTTCCCTTCCCTTGTGCGGATATTGATCACGGAGGAAAGGCGGTTGCCCCATTGCGCCGGAAAGCCGCCTTTTAAAACCTCGGCTTCCTTGACCGCGTCGGCGTCGAAAATAGAGAAGATACCCAAGGCGTGGAAGGGATTGTAAATAGTCATGCCGTCGAGTATGATCAGGTTCTGGTCCCCGCCGCCGCCGCGCACGTAGAACTGGCTGCTGACGTCGCTCGTCGCGACGACGCCGGGCAGAATCGAGATCGTGCGGAAGAGATCCTTCTCGACGATGGTCGGGACGATTTCTATCTCCTTGGCGCCTATCGGCTGTGTGCTGATTTCGGTATCGTAGCGCACACGGCGCTCGGCGACCTGTTCCACGCCTTCCATCTGCACAGGCGTGGGCGCCAGTGCGAAGTTCAGGTTCTGAATGCGGCCCGTAGCGATGCGCGCCTCTCGCTCGACTGTGCGATAACCGATGATGGTAGCCCTGAGCGTAACAAGCCCTTCTGGTATTGAGCCGATAAAATAGAAACCGTTGTGGTCGCTTGCGGCGCCGATGCCCTTGCCCATGACGGTAATGTTTACCAGCGATAACCGCTCGCCCGTGGTGGAATCCGTAACGAATCCCTTCACGCCGCCTCGTTTGTCCTGAGCGCAGAGCGTCAGGATATTCAGCATAATGGATGCTGCTATAAACGGAATTGTCTTCTTCATGCTCTGAGCGATAGTGTGATGCAGAGTGCCGCCGCTGCGCTTTTATTCCAACCGGGTACGGCCGATATCGGGCCCCGACGCTGCCTTTTGCGACGGCGGGACGGCGCCCTCGCAGGCGTGCATCGACCGATGCAAGTTGAAAAATTAACCTTATTTCCGCGCTTTACCAACGCGCCCGATTTCCTCGGAAACAGCGCGCGATACGGCGGCGCGAAGAGTATACTCGCCGCGCCGTCCGACTGCGCGGCGCGACGAGTATAATTCCGGGCGGATTGTCCGAAATTGCGCCGGCGGTCGCCCCGCTGGAGCGGCTTCACCGCCTTCGCTTCACTTCGGATAGGATCTGGTTTTTCCTGCTCGACTTCCCGCTCCGTCCCGCGCGCGGATCACAGCCCGGCGTATATCTGCAGGAAATTGGCCGCGGTCGCCAGTCCTTTGTCGAACTGCCCCAGATCGAGCTTTTCATTCGGAGCATGCAGATTATCGTCCGGCAGTCCGAATCCGAGCAGCACGGCCTCGACACCGAGCAGTTGCTGGAAATCGGCCACGACGGGAATGGAACCGCCTTCTCTCGTGAAGAACGGGTCCTTCCTGTACACCGCTTTGATGGCGGCGGCGGCCGCGCGCATTCCGCGGGATTCTATCGGAGTGAGAGCCGGGTGGCCGTTGTTGTCGTATAGCTTCACATCCACCTTGACCGTGTCCGGCGCGACATTCTTCACATGATCCATGAAAAGGCGGGCCGTCTTCATCGGATCTTGATTTGCGACCAGACGCATTGAGACCTTCGCATGGGCCTTGGCCGGAAGGACTGTCTTGACTCCCGCAGCGGTGTGGCCGCCCCAGATTCCGTTGACCTCGAAGGTGGGCCTGCAGCCGGTTCGTTCCACCGTGGTGAAACCCTTCTCACCGAACGGTTTGGTCGCGCCTATCTCCTTCGCCCACTTCCTGTCGTCATGCGGCAATTTGGCCAGTTCCGCCCTCTCCTTTTTAGTGAGAGGAACCACGTCCTTGTAGAAATCCGGAATTAGCACTTTGCCTGTTTTGGGATCCTTGCACTTCACAAGGATCTCGGCCAGCACCTGTATCGGATTGGCGACGCCGCCGCCGAAGGTGCCTGAATGCATGTCGCCCTTCGCAGACGTGACCGTCACCTCGAGATAGGTCAATCCGCGGAGGCCGTAAGTTATGCTCGGGTGTTTCGGACCCATCATGTGAGTATCCGAAACCAGAATAACGTCGCAGGCCAGCATCTTTCTGTTCTTTTTCACGAAGTCGGCCAGGTGCGTGCTGCCGATTTCCTCCTCGCCCTCGACTATCATCTTCACGTTCAGGGGCAGCGATCCTCTGGTTTTCAGGAAAGCTTCGAGAGCTTTGAAATGGATGAACACCTGTCCTTTGTCGTCGGCGGCGCCGCGGGCCAATATCTTGTTGTCGCGAATGGTGGCTTCGAAGGGAGGCGTTTCCCAGAGTTCGAGAGGCTCCGGCGGCTGCACGTCGTAGTGCCCGTAAATCAGTGCCGTCGGCGCGCCCTTGGCGCCGAGCCACTCGCCGTACACCACCGGATGGCCTTTCGTCGGATATTGCCGCACGTTGGAGAGGCCTATTTCCTTGAGCTGGTTCTCGACGAAAGCGGCCGCGCGCGCAATGCCGTCCTTGTGTTCCGTTCCGGTGCTGATGCTGGGGATGGCAAGGAAGTCCGTCAACTGCTTGAGGTGGTTTTCACGGTTTGCCTTGAAATGAGAGAGGATGTCTTGCATGGAATGCTCCGAATATTTGATGTGGCTTTCGGTGTGGCTCGTGCGACAAATCTACGGCATCCTCCTCAACCATAGCAACCGCATCGCTTTCCGCCCGACGCAATTGCGGCAGCGGCGGAGAGACACCGCGTCGACGCGGGGACGCCGGCGGCTGAAGCATTCCGGAGTCGAGGCGCCCCCGCTTGCTCATGAAAAAAAGGCCGCGGCGATTGCCGCGGCCCGTTGCATTCACTGTTCCCGGATAATGGATGTTACGTCATCGCCCGAGGCGGAGCGGGATCGTCCGGGTTGCCCGCCGCATTCTTGGAAGTCGGAATCATGGTCAATATGACCCCGACGGCGATGAACACTATGAGAGAAGGCAGGAATTCCAGCATGGTGCCGCCCTGCGTGAATATTCCGAAAGATTTGTAGGGAATCTCGGCCACGGCAAAACCGGCGAAGAGAAGTCCTATCAGGGCTTCGCCCGCAATGAGACCGGCTGCCAGAAGCACGCCCACATTTTCTACGCGCGCAGTCTGCGCTTCGTTGAATTTCCGTCGGGCGACGATCTTGTCCGCAATACCGCGTATGAGTCCGCCGATGAAGATGGCGAAAGACGTCTCCAGCGGAAGGTACATGCCGACACAGACCAGCATCGGACTTTTCACGCGCAGAAGGATGAAACCGAAGGCCATCAACGCTCCCACGATTATTAGAGGCCAGGCCATGTCGCCGCCGACGATTCCGCCCGCGAGTATGGCCATCAGGGAGGCCTGCGGCGCAGGGTACGTCTTGCCTCCGAGTCCGGCGCCTCCTCCAAGTATATCGCCCTGGTGAAGAATGTAGAGCGGGAAATACATTACCGCTGCCGCGACGAATACGCCGAAGAAATCGCCCAGCTGCATTTTCCACGGCGTGCCTCCGAGTATGTGGCCCACCTTCAGATCCTGCAGCATCTCGCCGGCGACCGCCGCAGCGACGCAGATGACCGCCGCGACTCCGAGCACGGCCGCGACTCCGGCCACGCCCTTGACGCCGAGTATCACCATAAGTATGGCCGCGATAATCAGCGTGGAGATGGTGAGACCGCTGATCGGATTGTTGCTCGAACCAATGAGCCCGACCAGGTAGCCGGACACCGCGGCAAAGAAAAAGCCGGCGATGACCATCACAACCGTGGCTGTGATTGCGGCGGAAATATCGCCCTGGCTGAAATAAAGGTATATGAAGAACGTCGCGACTGATGCGATCAGAATGCCGATAAACACGCCCTTGAAAGGGAGATCCCTTTCGGTGCGATCCTCGGCTGCGGGGCCGCCCGCGGCGGCATGCCTCACATCGCGTATGGCGCGGCCCAATCCGGCGCCCAGGCTCTTGCGCATTTTGTAAAGCGTATAACCGGCGGAAACCAGCATGCCTCCTATCGCGATAGGACGGACAATGGACTTCCAGATATTGATGGCCATGCCCGACATCGCGTGGTCGTCGACCACAGCAACGCCAGAAGCCAGCAGCGCGGACTCGATGCTGGGTCCAAGGAAGAACAGCAGCAAAGGCACGAACAAACCCCAGGCGAGCAAGCCGCCGGTGAAGTTGAGCGCCGCGAGCTGCGGTCCGATAATGTAACCTACACCCATGTAGGCCGGGGATACGCCGGGTGTGGAAATAAGCGCGCCTCCTCCGGTGTTGATTTTAAGGTTCCCGAGAGCGAAGGCCTTTTTCCCGAACGAGACGAAGGCCTCGCCCGCGGAGGCGAAAAGCTGGAATTCTTTCAGGAACTGTATGGCGGCGCCGATGCCCATGGCTGAGAACAGGTACTTGGCCCCGCCGCCGCCGCTGCGGCCCGCTTTGTGAATCTCCGCCGCCGCGACGGATTCCGGATAAGGAAGCTCCCGATCCTCCACCATGACGCGGCGGAGAATCGTGACGAAGAGAATTCCGATGAATCCGCCCACCAGCATTATGGCGCTGGCCAGTAGGTAATTTTGGAATGTCAGGAAAGTCGTGCCCCAGAGAGGAATCCCTTGCGAATCCGTGGCGATGAAAAAAGCCGGGATCGTGAAAATGGCGCCTGCCGCCACCGATTCGCCGATGGATCCGATGGTGCGGGTGATGTTTTCTTCGAGAATGGATCCGCGGAAAAGCCTCAACGCCGCCATGCCAATGACCGCGGCCGGATAAGTGGCCGCGATGGTCATGCCGGCCTTCAGACCAAGATAGGCGTTAGCGGCGCCGAGCACCACGCACAAGACGAGACCGATAAGAATCGCCTTGATCGTGAACTCCTTCATTTCCATGGTCGGAGGGACGTATGGAACGTGCTTCATTTCTGCCATACACTGCTCCTTTTGTGCTTATGAAAGAATGAGATCGTTGCTGAAAAAAAAGATGGATTATGGAGAGGAGCGTCGCACCGGCGTCACTCACGCTGACCCGCCGGTAGCTAATAAGGCAAAATAGGAATGCCGGCGCGTAAACACAAAAGAAAGAGAGTCCGTATGCGCCATACGGAATGCTCCGAACGCTTCGCGGCTCGGCGCCGCATATGCCGGATCGGCGGCCCGCAGCCACCCATCAATTCCGATCAGCGATTTCTGAAACGCGGAACGTCTGCGCCCGGAGGAGGATCCTGAGTCCTTATTTCGCCTTCCACGCCGTCCGCTGGTTTTTGCTGTTCCGGATCGGGAGGGAGATTCGGATCCTTGAGATGCGGTTCGTGCGCAGGCCTGGCAGTCTGCTGTTTCGCAGGCGCAGCCAACGGCTCGCCACGCAGCATCGCAAGAAGATCGTGCTCCAGCGTGACGGACGGCTTCTCGATGATCCTTCCTATTTCCACTCCGGACCTGTATATGATGAATGTGGGCACTAAGGATACGTTGTGCTCCGCAGCTTCGCCTCCCGGACTCCTCTTCGCGCGGTCCACACCGATCAGGGAGATGCTCTCCGGCTTCAGACCCATTGCCTGAAGAATGGTAAGCATGCGCGGCACTTCGCGGCGGCTGTCGTCGCACCAGGTGCCGAGTATGCACAACACATCCAGATCTTTCGCCTCGGCCGAAAGCAACTCCAACACCTGCGCGTTGGGTTTGAAACTCCGGAAGTCCTCACCGAACCAGCCGTGGAGATCCAGAATGCTCTCGAGCGAAATGGGACCGGTTAGAAGAGGGGTGTCTTCCTGAGCAACGGCGCAGTGATGCGATGAGTGAATAAGCATCACGGCGACAATCGGGATTAATCGCATGCAATTCATCTTTGTTATACTTTCCGTTTCATTGATCCAATCATGGCTGGTGCGCGGCTGGTGAAGCGCCGCCGAAACGCTTGTCCTGCGCCCAGCCAAGTTTGCTGCGCAACATTTCGAAATAATTCGGTCCGACTCCCTTGATCAGGTAAACCGGTTTGCCGCCCCTTTTCACGTGAAGGGCGACCTCCTTGGCGTCGGCCGTCACCCCGAAACCGTCGGCGGAGACCATCACGCTGCCTGCTTCGGCGGCGGCGCGCAAAAGCAACCGGCTTCTTCCAGGGACTATGATGGGCCTTGTCGTCAGCGCATGCGCCGCAATCGGGCTGATGATGATGACATCGCTGGACGGCGCCACCACAGGTCCTCCTGTGGCAAGGGAATAGGCGGTCGATCCGGTAGGCGTGGAAACGATGAGGCCGTCCGCCAGAAAAGTCGCAATGAAATCCCCGTCCACGTACGCTTCGATGCGGATGACCCTGGACGCTCCGCTTTTATTGATCACGAGGTCGTTGAGCGCATGGTGCCTGCCCGCGTTACCCTCCAGAGTGGCGGCGAGCGTCATTCGCTTCTCGATCAGATAAAAGCCCTGCAGCACCGCATCGACGACGGCTATGGCCTCGTCGGCGTCGATGTCCGCCAGGAAACCGAGTTTTCCAAGATTCACTCCCAGTATCGGCGTGCTGAACGGCAGCGCCTGGCGCGCCGCGGCGAGCATGGTCCCGTCGCCTCCATATGTCACGATGAAGCGGCTCCGCTTCGCGATTTCCGAGATCGATGCCTCGGTCATGACCGAGGCGCAGTCGGGCTCGGCCTCGACGACCATTTCGGCCACATGTTTCTCGACCGCCGCGTTGAGTCCTAAGTTTTTCAGGAACCTCAGAAGAGGGATTAATGCCGCGACAGCCTCGGCTTTTCCCGTGTTGGCGATGATGCCGACAGGGCGGCGTTTATCCGATAATGCGCGATTGGGCATATATGGATCGCGTGTCTACGTTCAAGCGGATAACATACCTACGCGCGCCGACAGTTACAACGGAGGCGTATTCTCGCGCACCAGCTCGACGCGCTTGATTCGGGGGATATCCCTGCGCATGAGCGCGGCGATTCCGGCCTGCAGAGTCATATACCTGAGCGAACAATCGGCGCACTCGCCCAGAAAGCTTATGTACACCCAATCGTCTATGTGATCATACTTGACGAACTTCACGTCTCCGCCGTCGAGCTGAAGGTAAGGCCTCATGGCTTCGAGGGATGCTCGCGCCCGCCTCTCAATCTCATGCTCGTCCTCGTGAGAACGGCCGTCGCGATCAATATTTTCAGCCGGGTCGTCGGACATATCATTCGGCGTTCAGAGAAATATCGATGCTCGGCGGGGGCGGTGAATTAAGAATGGCGGATGCGATGCGACCGGCAAGGGTCATGGATGTCTCCATGAAGCTCGCCGCTATAGGCGACTCGGGTTGGGCCTCCGCGATCGGTTCTCCGCTGTCGCCGGATTCCCGGACGCGCGCGACAAGAGGTATCTCCCCGAGGAACGGCACGCCGAGATCATCCGCCGTGGCCCGCCCGCCTCCGGAACCGAAAATGTCCTCCCGGTGACCGCAGTTCGGACAGATATGATGGCTCATGTTTTCAATTATGCCGAGAATCGGGACCGACACGCGCTCGAACATCCTCACGCCTTTCCTGGCGTCGGCCAGGGACACGTCCTGCGGGGTTGTGACGATCACAGCGCCGGTGAGCGGCAGGGTTTGAGAGAGCGTGAGCTGTATGTCGCCGGTGCCGGGGGGCATGTCGAATACCAGATAGTCGAGCTCAGCCCAGTCCACATCGGTGAGGAATTGCTTGAGAGCGCCGCTGGCCATCGGCCCGCGCCAGATCAACGCGGAATCGGGCTCGATAAGGAAGCCGATGGACATGACGAACAAACCGTGCTTTTTTATGGGAAGGAGTCGGGTCTTCCCATCGTCGACATAAGCGCCGGGCTGCTCGTTGATGCCCAGCATCAAGGGGATGCTCGGCCCGTATATGTCCGCGTCGACGAGTCCGACCCTCGCGCCGGCCCTGGCCAGCGACACGGCAATGTTCACGGCCACGGTCGATTTGCCCACGCCGCCCTTGCCGCTGGCCACCGCGATGGTGTTCTTTACTCCGGGTATGATGGCGGATTTCTGCGGACTGTCCTGTCCGGGAATGCTGATTCTCGTGCCGATCTTTAAGGCGTTCACCTGCGGCAAGTGGCTGCTCAACGCTTCCCGGGCGGAGTTGACGAGCCGGTCTTCGAATCCTTTGGACGGGACGAAAAATTCCATTGTCAGAGCAAGGTCGCCTCCGTCAATCGTAATGTCGCTCACCATGCCGGCGCTCACCACGTCGGTGCTCAGATAAGGCGCAGGCAATACTCTCAGCGCGTTCAGCACATCGTTTTCGTTGAAAAGTGTTGAAGATGACATCAAGGGCTCCTTATTCTTTAAAGCGGACCCGTACGGGTCCATTCAGATTAACAACATATCCACGCTTGAAAAGATTTCCAAGACGGGATGAAAACGGCGAAGTGTTCGTGCGATACTAGGACGCAGCCGGACATAGGCATCGGCGGATGTCTTCCACAAGCGAAAGCAGGACCGCCCTTGCGCGCTTCCACTGTTTTTCCCGCATGCGTATATTGAGGAATACATTGCGCAATCACTCCCGACGCACATATATGAAATCCACCGCACTATCAGGCAAATCGACCCTCATCACGGGAGCGTCAACAGGCATAGGAAGGGCTACCGCCCGCCTTTTCGCGAAAGCGGGCAGCGATCTGGTCCTCCTGGCGCGCAGCAGGGGACGCCTGGAGGAGCTTGCATCCGAGCTGAAGCGCGAGTGCGGGGTCCGCGCGGATGTGCTCGTTCTGGATGTGACGGACGTCTCGAAACTGCGCGACTCGCTGGCGAAGTTCACTGAGAGACACGCCGTGGACATCGCCATCGTAAATGCGGGTATAGGACAATACGGTCCGTTTCACAGTTCGCCGTGGCGGGATATAGAGACGGTTCTCCGCACGAACGTGGACGGCGCCCTGGCCACGGTTCACGCTTTGACTCCCCGCATGGTATCGAGGCGTTCGGGATCGCTCGTGCTCATTTCATCGGTGCTCGGAAAACGGGCGATTCCCTGGAACACTGTTTACTGCGCCTCGAAGCACGCCTTGCAGGGCTTCGCCGACGGATTGCGCCTGGAACTGCGCAAGCACGGCATTCATGTCGGCGTGGTCTGCCCCGCGAGAACCGACACCGAGTTTTTCAACAGCATGGTGTACTCGGCGCCGCAGAAAAGGGAGCGGAAGGTGCCCGTCAGCCCGCCGGAAGCCGTCGCGCGCGCCGTGTTGAGTTGCGTGCTGCGCGGAAGACGCGAGGTCGTGGTGTCGGCCGGTGGCAAGGCCTTCGCGGCGGTCGGATACCATTTCCCCCGCATTTCGGATCTCATCATGAATGCAGCGGTGCCCGACCATGTCGAAGTTTAACACCCGCAGCTATCTCCGGCTGGTCCTGTTCGACATCGACGGGACGCTTATCACGACCAACGGTGTCGCTAAGAAGACCTTCGCCGAGGCGCTGGAGAAACTGTTCAGCGTGCCCAATGCCGCCCGCGAATACGATTTCGCGGGAAAAACCGATCAGCAGATATTCCAAGATATCATGTCGGCGGCAGGTCTCGACGAAGCTTCGATCGAACGCGCCCAGGAAAGCGCGCTGAACACTTTCCTGGACATGCTCGAGCAACGGATCACGAACGACGCGGTGACGGTGCTCCCGGGAGTGCGGGAGTTGCTGGACGCGCTGTCTCTCGAATCCACGGTGACGCTCGGATTGCTGACCGGCAACATGCTGCGCGGCGCTCGCATAAAGCTGACGCCTCCGGGTCTCATGCAGTATTTTTCTTTCGGCGCTTTCGGCAGCGACGCGCCGCAGCGCCACGCCCTGCCTTCGATAGCCGTCGAGCGGGCTTATCACAGGACCGGCTACTTATTCCGTGAGAAGGAAATCGTCGTGATCGGCGACACGCCTCACGATATCGAGTGCGGGCGCCACCTGAACGTAAGAACCGTCGCCGTCGCCACCGGAGGCAAATCGCGCGAGACTCTGGCGGGACACAACCCGGATTTCATCTTCAATGATTTCACCGACACCGAATCGGTTCTGGAAGCAATCGTCTGCTGACGGGGCCTCGCAAGGCGCCCTCGCCAATTTGAAGACAGGCGCGCGCCGCTCAAGGGCGGCCGCGATCGCCGCGATTCTGCTCTGCGCCGGTTCGGCGGCGGTGTCACAGATATCGATCCCGTGGCGGCAGACGGTCTGGGAAGAGGATTTCGCGGAAAGCGGTTGGACCGAGAAACGTTCGCTCTACCATATCGGCCGCAACACCGCGCACGACCCCGCCGCCGGCGACCTCGTGCTCACACGGCCCTCGCCGAGCCAGGCCGGCCGCATATTCCTCCTGCGCCCCCTGCTTATCGACTATTTCGAAATCCGTTTCAACGCTTTCCTCGGAGTCCGGAGCACGGAAAACCGCGGCGGCGCGGACGGCATCGTCTTCGCGCTAGGCAGGCGTTTCGACTACGACGATGCCGAGGGAGGTAAGCTGGATTTCGAGGGCTGCCTCGGTTACGGAGTCGAACTGGACACTTACAGCAACAGCGAGAACAACGATCCGTCCGGCGAGCACCTGGCGCTCATCGACACGCGCGCTTCCGACCACCTCGATTACACTATACTTGCCGAGGGCGCCCTGAAAGACGGCGCCTGGCACGATGTGCGGATCACCGGTGAAAACGGCGTCTTCCACGTGTTTCTCGACAACGTGGAACGCCTTTCTCACTCCTTGCCGGGTTTCGCCTCCTTTCTGGGTTACGCCGGCTTCACTTCCGCGACAGGCGTCTCGTACAACGAGCATCGCATCGACAACATCCGCCTCAATGCGCCGCACCGGGGCGGCAACGACCTCGGGCTGCATTCCGCATGCGACACGCTGCGTCTCGATCGATTGATCAGCATCGGCAACAACCATCCTTCCGGCGCCTCCTTATCGCTGATCAGTGCCTCGCTGCGCGAATTGGGCGGCAGCGGCGAATTCACGATGCCTCTCAATCCCGTTCCGGCGCCGGTTCCTTACGGCGGGAGCCTCAACATACCGGTGAGATTCTCCGGCACCGGCGAAGGCCTGCGCCGCGCCGTTCTGACCGTGGAAGCCTCCAACGGGGAAAGCATACTCGACACGCTCACCGTGGATCTCGCTTTCCCGCGCTTGCGCTGGCCGGACGGCGTTGCGACTTTCGGGCCGACACATGTCGGACAGTGGTCCGAGCGATCGCTGTTTCTCCGCAACACCGGGCGCGTGACGGCGGAAATAGAGCGTTGCGACATCTCTGATGACGCGTTTTCATTACTCACCCCGGCCGTGTTTCCGGTATCGGTCGCGCCCGGCGACAGCGTGGAATTTGTCGTTCGTTTCACCCCAGATTCCGCCGGAGTTTTTTCGGCCATCCTGTCCGTCGCGACCTGTGCGGGCGGTATCGAGACGGCGCTGGAGGGCGCGGCTTTCGTTTCAGTACTCGAAGCCGCATTCTTCACACCCCCGCTTATGCTCAATCCCGGCGGCAGCGGCACGCTGCGGGCGGTCCTGCTCGATCCGCCGGAAGAACTGCCCGAGCTGCTGCGAGGCATGGAAGCGGTGCTCGTTTACGACCCTTCCGTCGCGAGTTTCCTCGGCATGAGCGTGGACGGCGGCATTTGGTCCGATGCGGACATCGCATCGGCATCGGAGGTCTCTCCGGGGCGGATCGCGGTCTCGATCAGGCGCGCGGACCGCATTTCCAGTGCGACCGACCTGCTGTTCACCCTCCGCTTCGAGTCGGCGCGGGGAGACACCGGCTGCTCCTCGGTATATTGGGATGAACTTATCTGGAATCCTGAGACTTCCCCCGGAATTCCCGCAGCCGCGAGCGTGGATGGAAGAATATGCATCAATCCGTCCTGCAGGGTTCCGGACGGCCTGCTGCGCCTGCGGCCTCCACGGCTGAGCGCGGCGCCGAATCCCTTCAATCCGGCCGTTACGGTGACCTGGGAACTCATGCAGGATGAATGGGCGAGCGTCCGTATATTCGACGCGTTGGGCATAACCGTGGCTCTTCTCGCGGAAGGCCCGCACCTGCGGGGAACACATCGCGCGGTTTTCCGGGCGGACGCTTTCGCATCGGGAACCTTTTTCGTCATCCTGCAGACGGCATCCCACAGGCGGACGCTGCCGCTGCTGCTGCTGAAATAAGCCTGGCGCAGGCGCTCAGCCCGGCTGAACGGCGGACATCCGCCGGTCGTATGCTCCTATGCCGTCCCGCGTCCCTCGAGCGGGAAACATGACGCTGCCCGCCGAACCGATATCCGGCGCGCGAGAGCATAAGCGGACGCCGGCGGACGATTTTGAGACTCGTCCGCCGGGGCGGATCCAGGGCAGGAATTGAGAAGTGATCTATCTGGTAATCAGTGCATTGACACCGCGCACACGACCGTTCAACGAGACTTCAAGCCGATAAACTCCTGACGGGAGACCACTCACATCGACAGGGATTCCGTTCATGCCCGCAACGGCGCCCGTTCCCTCGATCGCGATCCGGCAACGGCCTGCCGCGTCGAACAGTTTCAGCGACGCTTTCCCATAGGCGCCGTCCTTTGTCAGAATCATGCAGTTCACGAAGTCGCCTCGCGACGGATTCGGAGAAACGTGAAGTTCGAAGCCGGCTTCCGGTGGATTTTGCGAAAATGCCACCGCGCTTGGCGTCGGAATGCACGGCCTCACGGCGCTGCCCGTTATCACCGTATCGCACACGTTGAGGTCCACCGTCACTTCGTGCACCGAAGCGCCGGCATCCGGACTGGTGAAGCATACGGTGTACTCGTCGAAGCCCCTGCGTGCGAAACCGGCGATCTGGAGAAATATGGCCGAAAGATCCTGGGCGGTGGGCGCGTAGAAATATGTGCCGCCGGTGCTCAAGGAAAGCGGTTCCAGGTTGGCGGACAGCGACGACATTCCCAGGCCGATCGTGTAAATCCGCCGGTTCATGCTCTGCGCGAACTGTATGACCTGGGCCGGCGTCCTGTTGCTGCAATTGTCGCTTCCGTCGGACATCACTATGATGGCCTGAGATGATGACGTGTCGAGCGCCGACATCACGCTGGCCTGCAAACCCGCGTAGGCGGCGTCCCAGATCGCGGTAGCGCCGGTGGCGCCAAGTCCATCTATCGCGGCACGGAGAACCGCCGTGTCGGCTGTATATGACGAGAGCAGCCGAGCGTTACCGTTGAACGCTATGATTCCGCAGGAATCAGTGGAAATATCCATAAATCCCACAAGCGACTTTGCGGCCGCTTTCAAACCGTCCATCCCCTGGCCGAGCATGCTGCCGCTGACGTCCAGCACCATCATCGCCTTGAACGGCTTCCTTGTCTGCGGCGAGGCCGGCGCGCAAAGCGTGAAATCCCGAACCGGAATTCCATTGTCCGTCACGAGCATGCGCGACTCGCTGAGACCGTAATATGGGGCTCCGTTGCACAAAACATGCAGAGTCGCCGCCGCCTCCGCTTTGCCTTGGAAGGCCGTGATCGTCGTGACTCTGGCCGCAGTCTGCGCGCTCGCGACGGATAAGGACAATGAAACGAGGAGAAAAGCTGCGACAATCGAATATCGTGTTATCATGACATCTCCTTGATGAATTTGATTATGATTGACGTTGAAACGAAACGACGCTGATTGATGTGCAGTACCGGGGAATAACGACACCTGACCGATCGCTATCGAAGTCCCGAATCAGGATTTTCCGCGCACGGATCTCAATACTCTCATATACGCCGAGTCCGATTCCGCAGTGCTGTTTATCGGCGAGTAGCTGCCTCTGGTCGAGTCCGCCAGGATCGCGAGTTCCGGTTGAGCTTGAGCGGCGCCGAAATAGATGAAGAAGAGCCGAACGCTTCCGCTCCGCGCCTCGTCCAGCACATCCTGCGGCGTTCGCGTGCTGGCATTGTCCATTCCGTCCGAGAAAACGATAACCGCGCGCGACGGGTGGGAGCTGTTCGTCACCACCTCCCGTATTCCCGCATGGATACCGTCCCATAAGGCGGTTGCGCCTGTAGCGGGCAACACTGAAACGGCGGTTCTGAGCGAATCACGGTCCCATGTCATCGGCTGGAAGAGCTTGACCGTTCCGGTGAACCAGAGAACCGCCGCCTGGTCCTGGCGCCCGTCGAGCGAATCGATCAGCAACGTCGCGCCCGAGATGGCCGCGGCATTCCCGGCGCCCATCATGCTTCCGCTGGCGTCGAAAACCAACGCCAATGAAAGCGGACCTCCGGTATCAACCGAGTCTTTTTGTACTATCGGATCTTTTTCGCGCGGAGTATCGATATCGAGCGGTGAATCGCAAGATGACAGGATGCATAGAAGTATGAGGAATACCGATAATTGCTTCATAGCGTGCTCCTAAAAAGTAATCGAGAATCCGGCCGTGCCGCCGTATTTCTTCGTCGTCAGCCAGAGATCGTTCAATTTGTATGCCGCGATAGCTGCCTCGGCAGCCGTGTGCAGTTCCAGATTTCTCGTGATCGCGGTTTTCAATCCGATAGAGGCGCGCAGCATCGGACCTATCTCCACAATCCCTCCAGCGTTTATCCTTGAATACAAATGAAGAAGATCAGTGATCACTGACCCGAAAGAACGTTCATAATACACGGAGTACCAGTATTCGAGGGGATTTTGGCGGTAGCGAAATTCGATGTCATGTTCCCGCGCCGCGAAAGTCTGCGAGAAAGTTTCGCGACCCGCCTCAAGGCCCAATCTGTCGTTTTCCGACACCGCGTACGCAACGCCGACGGCGAAATTCCTCCATATTGTGCCGCTCTTCGACGGCACTGAAGTCGAAGGCGCCGAAGCCGCCGCGTTGAGCCGCAGCGTCAGGGCGAATCCTTCCGGCAATCCGCCCGCTTCACTGCCCGCCGACAGCGTTGCGTTCCATACGCTTTGCTCCGGCGGCGCGGGCGGCTTGTCGGTGGATTCCGAACGTCTCTCAGAGAGGCCTCGTTCGGGATCATGTTGCGAGGATGGGATTTCATCGTCAGAAACCGCTTTCTGCTTTTCCGGGATCAGACCGATTTCGTCGTCCGGGCGTTTGCCGCTTGAGTCGATTCTTCCGCTGAAGGCGCCGCGCATGCCGGGCGCTCTCGCTATTTCGTCTTCCGCCGCTTCCCGGGCGAAGGTGCCGCGGTGCGGAATCATGACCTCTTCGGAACGGGCGGCAAGGCGGCGCGATTCCGGATTTGTGGCGGATTCGTCGGCAAAGCGCAATAGCAGGAACAACGCCGCCCCGGCGCCTGCAATTCCGATAAACGCGCCCGCTTTTCCCAGAATCCGCCGCGACGCTGCGCGCGCGCCCTCCTCCATGCCGGCGTGTCGCGCAACCGCTGCGTCCCCGGTTGCTTGCGGAGCGACGATTCCTACCGCCGAAAAAATCGCAAGCGTGCTTTCAGGCGGAACCACCAGCGACCTGGCGTCCTCCTGCATCGCGGTCTGCAATTGCATCATTTCACCGTATCGCCTCTGCAATTCCGGTTCCGATCCGAGCCGCTCGAACATCCTCGCCCTCTCAGACCGGTCAAGTTCACCGTCGACCAGAGCTTGCAGTTGTGCGTCATCCAATCCCAGTTCATCGTTGTTCATGTCGGCTTCCATATGTCTTGCTCACCTTTCCTGGAAATACGGCGCAAGTATCGCGCGCAGCTTTTCCTTGGCGCGGTATATGCGGATTTTTACAGTGGACAGCGGGATGGACAGAATTTCCGCGATGTCCGCGTATGCGACGTCGTCGTATTGATGGAGCAGCAGAGGCTCCCGGTACTCGACCGGCAGAAGTTCAATGGCGAGGCGGACCATCGCGGCTCGTTCCGTTCTTTCGAGCGCATGCTCCTCGTTCAACAAAGCATTCTCTTCCACCGGCACATTACGCTTCCGCGCTCGGATAGCCGAAATGCAGAGATTATGCGCGATTGTGTACAAATACGGCGCGACCCTTATTCCCTCGGGTCCGGAAACCGCCTTGTGATGCAGTCTGATGAAGGACTCCTGGAATATGTCCTTCGCCTCGTCCCTGCTTCCGAGCATGCGGTTGCAGTAAGCGAATACCTTCGCAGCGTGTCTTTCATAAAGCAGCCGGAACGCGTCGCCGCCGCCCTCCGAAGCGATGCGCCCGAACAATTCTTCATCGCTTTCAACACAAAGCAACGGGCCTGCGTGCGTCAACTGCGTTTCTTCCTGTATCATTCGTTTTTCTCTTCCTTCCATTTACATAACGCCCGAGCATCACCGGAGTTACATGATTCCGGAATGGAAGTATGCGTTTTTTGACGGAAGAATCGCCGGAATGGGGAGAAAAACCGCTCACCCGTCCGCCAAAATCAATGGAATGCGGTGCACATCAGCAGCCGATTCGAATTCCCCGCATCGGGGCAGACACCGGAAGAAGGCTCCTCACGTATAAGCACTTCCTGAACCGGAATGATTCGGTGACAAGGTTTGCGTAGCACCGTACGGCACGCTATCTCGCCAAAACCATTTTCCGCATTACGCGGAAAGGCGGCAATGCGCCGCGCCGGGCGGTCATGCTGCAGAAATAGATGCCCGAGGCGCACGCCGGGCTCCATCGCGCGGTGTAGGTTCCGGCGTCGAGTTCGCCCTCGTGAAGCAGCGCCACGCGGCGGCCCAGCGGGTCGCTGATCTCGATCAGCACATTGCAGCGCTCCGGAAGCGCGAACGGAATCGTTGTCGACGGATTGAAAGGATTCGGGAAGTTCTGCCCGAGCGTGAATCCGTCCGGGCGGGCGGCGTCCGGCGCTCGATCCACGCCCAAAGGCACTGCAGTCACCCCGACTCTGCTCAGCACCTCGCGGGCCAGGCGCGACGCCTGGTCGAGAGGCAGAAAATACAGCGGGAAACCGAAGCAGAACGCGTCTGATGTCGGCGTCACGGAGTGGATCGCGACGGGCGTGCCCCGGTAGTCGGGTCGTCCGCTCTGCATCTCGTTCCCATATGCGAACATCACCTCGGCGGAATCCGCCGTCTCCGGAAAGAGCGTGATCCAATCGAGTTTGCCCTCGTAAGGAGGCTGCGGCAATTTGGCCGGATCCAGAGTCACCCTGCTGAAACCTGAACGGCCTTCTCCGCTGAGGAAATCCGCGGTGTCGGCCGCGGTCTCATTCATGACTCGTATGTGAAGGAAATCATGCGCGAAGGATCCGGGCGCGAATTCCCTCGGGAAAGGTCTGCCGTTGTCGATCCACGCGAGATGCCTCCAGCCGCCGATGAGCAGCTTGCCGCCCGCGTCCATGTACTGTTGTAGCAGATCTATGACATCCTGTGATGCGATCATAGGCTGCGATTCTCCTCCCCTGTGGTCCGAATGCCAGACGACGAACTGATGCCTGAGCATGTAGTCGATGCGCGGAGGTCCGAGTTCGAGCGCGTCCCAGTCCGCCGAGGACTGGAAGGCGGTTTTGTAGAACGCGTCCACAGTGCTGTCCGCGACGCCGAGCGTCCTGAACGGCTCCTGCTTTTCATCGGTGGCGTCGACTATAAGCACGGACCTCGAAAAGACGCCGCTGCCCCGGCCCACGGCCTCGTCCCATGTGTTGCCTATCCTGATGCCGTCCACCAGGCATTCGAACGCGGTTGTTCCGCTCTGCCGGAGGCGGAGGCGCGCGACGGAAGCCGCGACCCGGGGCATGCCGCTCCTGACATTGTCGCACGGCGGCTCTATCAGGCTCAGCGGAGGATTCACCCACAAAGCCAGCGTATCGTCCTGCCTGCCCGTCGACGGCGCCTTGTGTTTTAATGCCACCAGAGCCGTGGAATCGAGCGGACAGACGACGTCGGAATAATCGGCCGCGTCAGGATCGGCGCTTCTGCCGACGCCGAACTGCACTCCTCCCCCGGCTGCCTGCTTGATGAAAAGCAAGACGCCGGGATCGGCCCCCGTCGCGGGAAGAATTTCCAGAAACGGCGCTGGAACGGAGGGCAGTTGGATCGCGTGCACCAGCAGTGCGGCATATAGCGGCAGGTCGCGAGTCTCCGTGAACGGGCGTATGACGTCCTGCCTGTTGCCCGCTCCCCCTCTCAGAAGAGCCGAAAATCCGATGTTCGACGAAATATAGCCCGTGTAGAACAATCCCTTGCCGACTGTCGTCACCGGTTGCACGGAGACGCCGTTGTCGACCGCCCAACCATGGTCGCTGAGACGCGCTTCAGCGGGATACGGAAAGTTCTCCTCGAACAATAGCGACGGAGAAAGGTCCGGCAGCTCGTAACCGAACATCCTGTTCGGGATTCCCAGCAGCGTGCCGCACAACACCGCCTTGCCGGGTATCACATCGGTGCTGATGCTCAACCCTCCGGCTAGTCCGTCGGCCGTGGTGTAACCAATGTCCATGAGGACGTCGTGGAAAAGGCCGGTCGGAACGCCGTCGGGCAGGCTCAGCCTGTTCAGAAACTGTGATTTTCCCAGCGCGCTTCGCGAGAAAGTCCAGAGATATGGCCCGCCCGGACTGTGGCCGTCGAAAGCGATGCCCGTGATGTTCGGATCGTTAAGCGAAGCGGAATCGATGCGCGCCAGTTCCGCTCCCTGCATGGAAATCTGAACTATGTCGCTGCCCGGCGAGCCGATCCAGAAACCGCCGCTGCCTCCATCGGCGGTCGGATCCCAGGTGAGGAATTGCGCGCGCATGGGCCCGACAATCAGCGCGATGCGCTTCTTCTCGTCGATGTCGATCTGGGCGATGCGGTCCGAACCGGTGGCTGCGTAGAGATACCTGCCGTCCGTCGTGAAGGCCTTAATCCCCATCGCGCCCTGCAGCAGGAATTCGTTCAGCAGTTTGCCTTCGCGCGACCACTCGGCGCAATGATCGCTGCCGGCCCGCGAAGTCCAGAAACGGCCGTCCACGAAGGACACGCCGAAATTGTCGGTCATTTCCGTCGAGTCGGTGACGTCGTAATTGAAGAGCACGCGGTAGAATTTCGGACAGATCGAGAAGGCGACGCTGTCGCGCAGAATTGGATTGGATACATCGCTGATGCGGAACCTGCAGTGGCGGGAAGGCGAATCGGGGACCGTCCAGTAAAAAGGTCCGGTCGCGGGTGATGCTATCACGTCCCAGTCCGCGCCGTCGTTCGTGGAATACTCGACCAGTATCCTGCGAGCTACGCCGTTCGTGATCCAGTTGATGCGCTTCCTTGAACCGACTTCCCATTGAGCTCCGGCGAGCGGCGAGGTGAGCTGTATCATCAATGTGTCGAGCCCCACCTGGAACGAAATCGTCGCGCCCGGCGCGCCCACGGAATGTATGTTCAGGCCTCCCTTCTTGCCGTCGGTGAGAAAGCTCGACGGATTGGTCCGGTCGTTTATCTGAGTGCGTCCCGCGGCGCTGCTGAAATTCGCCGCATTGATGTTGCCGCTGGTAGTGCGCGTCCCGTCCGGCCGGTAGAGATATACTTCATCGGGCGGGCCGCCCGCGTTGCCCCTGTACAGCGTGTTGATACGGTAGACCAGAAGTCCGTCCGCGGGAACTGTGTTGTCGAAGAAGGCGGTCCCCTTTTTCCTGTACTCGACCACGAAATACTCGTTGGTGGAATAAGGCGAGGCGATTTTGTAACAGTTGTTTGTCGGCGATGTCACGGGCGATAGAGTGTATGCGCCGGGTGTGCGGATTTCGGGAATGGAGGAGATCCACTTCCCGTATCTCCACTTCATATACGCGCCCATGTGCTGCGCCGGATTGAGCGTGTTGGCCATTATATCCCACGGACCGACGGGCGTGATTCCCGTGTTCGAATACCTGTACAGATCGGGCGCTCCGAGCGAATGGAACATCTCGTGACACACGACCTCGACGCCCTTCCCGTTCCTGTAAAACGACTCGATAAGAAAGTTGTAGGTTCTCACCCTGGCGCCGTTGATGCTGAAACTGCGGCTGAGACTCGTCATGTGCGGCCACAGCAAGGTCGCCCAGGCGGTCGGTTCGCCGGATATGAGGAACGAGACATTGTCGATGAAACCGTCCTTGTCGCCGTCGAGTATCAATGTGTCGGGCACCTGTCCGCACACGTAATCCAGAGCCCGGAGAAGCAGATTCTCCTCGCGCGCGCGCGAGTCGCTCATGTAGCCGTCTGGATTCGTGGCCTCATTGTAAGGTTTGTAGTAGGAGCGGGGAAGCGAATCCTGATACGAGAGCACCAAGTCGTCCGGTGTTTTCGGGAAAAAGGATGTGCGTATCGTCAAAGTGTTGTACGAAACCTCCTTGTAGTACGACAGCAGCGAATTGCCGGAAGGAGCGTTGTACATCTTGCCGTAATAGGAGAGCGAATCCTTGAACTCGTTCTCGTCCTTGAAGCGGATGAAGATCACTATGTTGTCGAAAATCCCCTTTGTCGGCGCGGCGATCACGGGGTCGCCTCTGCCCGCGCCCGCTTTCATGAAAGGCATCGCGGAGAGTTGGTCGAGGTCCATTCTGAGCCAGGGCTCGAGCCCGGCCGCCGCGGGATCGGCGGCCCCCGCCAGATGAGCGGTCGGTTTCAGCCGCCCGTCGCTTTTCGCTGCGTAGACGTAGAATCCCGTGGACGGATCCTGCATGATAGTATACCCGTCCTTGTCATGCAGCCAGTTGTAGAACTCGTCACCGCTGGCGAAACACTTGAGTTCCTTTCCGTCCGGTTGCCGGAGGGTGACCGGCACGAAGCTGACAGGCGCGGATCGGGCGGCGGCGGAGATGATAACGATTGCGAGGATTGATAAGATTGCCGGAAGGGGATAACGATGAAACATGGCAAACCCGCAGCTTGTGTTTGTGAGGAGTCCTGCAGCGACCACTGCGGAATGTATCTAAAATCGGCATAACTGGAAAGCCGGTCGTGTCTTGGAGATACTGTGAATCCGGAGTACTTTTAGAAGCATTGCAGTGAAATCGCGTTCCCATGCCGGTTCGCGGCCGCAGGCTCGGATCTTCAAACCCGCTTTTGTTACGAACGAATAATTGTAGAAGTCAGAAACAGCAATATTCCGGACAGATGCAGATACTCGCCGACATCGCTTCCGCGGCAGGCCTTTTGAACGAGCGCGGCTGGGCGGAAAGCCGCGCCGGCAACATATCCTGCCGCGTCATCACCGACTCGATTCTGCCATACGATGATTATCCCGCAGGCTCACCCGTGCCTCTGCCTCGGCCTTGCCCGTCTTTAGCCGGGCAAGCCTTGCTGATAACCGGGTCCGGAACCCGAATGCGCGACATCGCGAGGGATCCCGCGTCTAACCTGGCGCTTCTGCGCATCTCAGCCGACGGGGAATCCTACATTCCCGTGCTCGGCCTCGACGGAAAATTCGGTCGGGAACCAAGCACCGAGTTGCCGGTACATCTGGCCATCCAAGCCCATCTGGAGGCGAGCAGGCGCAGCGAGGCCTCTGTGGTTCATACGCACCCCGCCGAGATCATAGCCATAACGCAACACCACGAATATTCTGACGAGCTGGCGTTGAACCGCCTGATCTGGAGCATGCATCCGGAAATCGCCTTCTTCCTCCCAGACGGCATCGGCCTCCTGCCGTACGAAATCTCCGCCACTCAAAGCATCGCCGACGCAACCGTTGCGTCACTGAACGAACGCAGCGTCGTCGTCTGGGCCAAGCACGGCATTCTGGCCGTCGGAGAAACCTCCGAAGCGGCTTTCGACATGATAGATGCGGTCATAAAGGCCGTGCGCGTGTATTTCATCTGCAAGAGCGCCGGTTATTCTCCGCAAGGATTGACTTTCGCCGAAATCGAGGAATTGCGGGATTTAGGTAGACGTTGAACGGAATGCGTTGGACGTTTGAGGGGACCGTTGGACGTCGGACCTCGTTCTGAAAATATCGGCTCTCCGGCTCATCTAATCCCAAGCACAATGCGGGCTGAAAAAATTCCGTCTCATGCGAATCCTTCCACTTCTTCCGCTTCTTGTATTCGCGACTTCCTCAGCGCAGCTCTCGCCTGATTACGCGGCCAAACCGCTCACGCGCTGGTGGTGGTTTGCGTCCGTCATCGACACGGCCGATATAGCGAGCCAGCTCGAGTGGCTCGACGAAAACGGTTTCGGCGGAGTGGAAATCGCGTGGGTATATCCATTGAAGGGAGACAGCGCGGCGGAGCGCGACGTCTGGCTGTCGCCGGAATGGTCCCGCACGGCGGCTTTCGCAAAGAAACGGGCATCCGAACGCGGGCTTTCCTGCGATTTCACTTTCGGCACGCTATGGCCTTTCGGCGACAGCCGGGTGCCGCCCGAAGACGCAACCAGGCTGTTCGGAGAAAGCGAACCCCGCGCCTCGATGCGGCTGACCTGGGAACATTCCACTCGAGGTCGAGTCATCAACCATCTCGACAAACGGGCGCTGCATCGCTACGCGGCCCGAATCGGCGGAGCTCTCGAAGAAGCCCTGAGCGGCCCTGGATCCGCACTCTTCTGCGATTCCTGGGAGGTCGAAACCAGAGGCCTCTTCACCGCAGGATTCGACACTGCCTTCCAGCTGCGTTTCGGGTACGACCTGCTTCCCTTCATGGACAGTCTTTTCACACCCGGATACGAGGCTGTCTTTCACGATTACATGAAGCTGCTTTCCGATTACGTGATAGACGAGTTTTATACACCCTTCACCGTAGAGGCGCATTCGCGGGGCGCATTCTCCCGGGCACAGTGCGGCGGCGCTCCGGCGGACCTGATTGAGGCATTCTCGCGCGTGGACGTCCCGGAATCCGAAGCTCTGCTCTTCGAGCCGCATTTTTCGCTCATCCCTGCATCCGCTGCCGCTCTTTCTTTCAAAAATATCGTGACGGCCGAGAGCTTCACTTGCGTTTACGGTTGGCATCGCTGGCCTGGTCCCTCGCCTCATCAGGGCGAGGAACTCGTTTCCGACTTGAAACTCGTGGCCGATGCGCTTTTCGCCAACGGGATCAACGGCATCATATGGCACGGGATGCCTTACAATCCTCCGGGCAGGAACGAAATGTTCTATGCTTCCGTGCACGTGGGTCCGGGAGCGTCGTTCGTGGATGAGCTCCCGTCTTTCAACCGATACATCGAGAAAGTTTCGCGCGTCATGCGCAAAGGCGTCGTCTGGAGCGACGTCGCGGTGTACCTCCCTCTCGAGGACGCCCGCATGGGCGTCGAGTACCCAGATTCGCTGAAACTCCCGTGGGCTTGGGGCGAATACGAATTACGCACTATAAGAACTCCCGAGCGGCTGCGCGGCTATCAACCCTTGTGGATAAACCACGGATTCCTTCGCCGGGCGACAGTGCAAAAAGGCGTGCTCACCGTCGGCAGCATGCGCTTCTCCGAGCTGTTCATCGACGCGGTTTATCTCGAACGGGACGTCCTGGCCACGTTGTCCGACTTGGCGGAGCAAGGGCTGAAGATCCATCTGACCGCGACGCCGGTGGAGCCCGGGCGGATTCGGAGCCGGGACTATGAGCTCCTGCTGTCCGCATTCCTGTCCATGCCCTGTGTGAGGGTAGACGGCGATGCGGTCCCGGACCACCCTCCACTCGTTGAAGGAACAGACCTGCCCGAATTCCGCGCGCGGGCCGAGGGCGACACTCTTTGGATATTCTTTGCGAATCCGCTGACGCGTCTGGTCCGCTATCCTCTTCCATACGGTATATCGAGAACCGCGCGTGGAGAAACGATGCGGATACGCGTCAACCATGCGGGACGTTCAACCGATCTAACGCTCAGTTTTGAACCCGGACAGTCCCTTCTGCTCGAAATTGACGGCAACGGCGCCGCGCGCTTCCACGATATCGGATACGACCCGGCGCAAGCCGCGAAATAGCGCCCTACTTCACATTTCACTTATCACTATTCGCTTTCCCCGCATCACCCATCGCCTCGATCCTCGCATTCAACGCCGCGGCTCGTTTACCGTCCAGTTCCATCAGCAACGCATACTGGCGCAGAGCGTCCTCCCGCCGCCCGAGCGCGGCGTAGGCTTCGCCCAGCGCGGCGACGCTGCGCGCATCCCGGGGCGTCATCCGCTGCGCGGCGAGAAGCGGTTCCACGGCTTCTTCGGATCGCTGAAGTTCCAGCAACGTCATGCCCAGCAGCAACGCGGATTCGTGCAAAGTGGAGTCGAGACGCAGCGAAGCTCGGAGCGGCTCAATGCTTTCCTTCTTTCTTCCCGTGCTCGACAGAGACAATCCCAGATTGGCCTGTGTAATCGCGTCGTCCGGTAGCGCCCGCGCGGCCCGCGCCAGAGCTTCCGAAGCCTGAGCATGCTTGTTGAGGCGCATGGATATGAAGCCGAGGTTTTTCCATGCCCTGTAATGCGACGAATCCAGAGCGGTCACACGCACGAAGGCCTGCTCCGCTTCGCTTTCCCTGTCCGCCATATCGAGAGCCACTCCGAGCGCGAACCAGAGTTGCGCATCGCCTGGAGAGTACTTCACGGCTTCGCGCAGAGTCGCGGCGGCCGACAGAGGTTCCTTGTTGCGGGTGTAAAGGTCGCCGAGCGCCCGTGAGGCGTTCGCGTACTCGGGTTTGAGCATCAGGCAGCGTTTGTATGCGTCAACGGCTTCGGAAAATCTTCCGAGCCGGTCGTAGCACAAACCGGCGTTGTAAAGAGCCATCGCGTTTCCGCCGTACATCTCAGAGGCCCGGAGAAAGGCGGAGGCCGCATCGGAGTAATTTTCCATTGCGTACAACGATTCGGCGAGTTTGAGCGCCGCTTCCTTGAAAGCGGGGCGCGCGACGACGGCCTCGCGGAATGCGGCGGCGGCATCGGCATGCCGGCCGGCGCCGGCCAACAGCGCTCCGCGCTGATAAGAGGCCTCGGGATATCCTCCAGCCTTCAACCCGGCCGCTTTCTCGAACGCAGAGAGCGCTTGTTCCTTTTCTCCCCGCGCGGCGTGGGACTTCCCCTTGATGTAGTATAACTCCGGGTCGTCCGATTTCACCTTCAGCCCCGCTTCGACGGCATCCAGAGCCTCATCCGGCCTGCCCGCTCTGTCGTGCAGCGAGGCCAGGTTGACGTAGGCATCGAAATAGTCCGGCTTGAGAATCGAGGCTTTCCCGTACGCGGCCACCGCGTCTTCGGAGCGCTTCAAGTTGTTGTAGACCACGCCGAGCGTGAACCACAATTTCGCGTCGTCCGGACGGAGTTTTGAGAGGGCGTCGAGGGGGCTCAGAGCCTCCTCGAAACGCCTTGCCATGGCCAATGTCACACCTAGATTGTAGAGAGCTTCCGGATATTCCGGCTTGACCGCCAGCGCCGAGCGGTATGAGGCAATCTCATCCGCGGCTTTGCCGAGTTTGTTGAAAGCCAGAGCGAGCGTGAAATGCGCCTCGGCGGTTTCGCTCGCGAGTTCCAGCGTTTTTTTAAGAGGTATCAATGCCTCCGAAAATCTGCCGGCCTTGTAATAGGCCTTGCCGAGATTGAAAAACGCCTTCGCTTCAGCGGGGCGCAATTTCGTGATTTCAGTGAAGGCCGAGATCGCCTCGCCGAAATCCTCGCTCTGCACCGCGTTTATACCGCGCTGATACAACTCGTGAACCTTCTGCTGGTCGGATTGAGCCCGGCATAGCTCGGCTGCAAAAAGCAACGCGGCAAGAAAAATGTATCGGCGTTTCATGATTTTCAGCGCCTGTTGTTTATGATGCCCTCGGCGGCGGGAAACATCCCGCCGCGCTCGTCTCGAGAACAGAGCCGCACGCCACGAACCGCGCCGTTCCGACTGCTCTTAGAATACCCGTCGGAAACTTCTCCCGCAATGCGGAAATTCGGGCCCGACGTCAACTCGCTCCGGCGTGCGCGTCAGCGCTCCTCAGATTCGGTCCGCAGCGTGGGCGGATTGTCGTTCGTGACCACTATCGTGTATCGATAGTTGTTCTTCGAAGTGAATTCAGCGGTCGGCGCTTCGGTCTCGCCCTGAATGGTCGCAGTGACTATGAACGTCGCTTCGGCGATGTCGCGATACTCGGTGGCGGCGCCGGCTTCCACGTCGTTTATGTTGAAAGTGCTGCCGACAGACGGCTTGAACTGCAGGTTCGCCTTCTTCGTGAAATCGTTGCGGACGCGCAGCGTGGGCGGATCGTCACTGCAGCCCTGAAATGCGAAGAGAAACACGGCGAGCAGGGTCAAAGCGCTGAAGAATTTCATGATCTGGATTCCTCGATTTTGGAAGTGAATGAGCCGCGGTTTCGGAACGCGCCGGTATGAAGCTCCGGGGCCCGGTACCCGACCGTCCACGGAAAAAACGTGAAATACTCGGAGAAAGAAAAGCCGACGACGCGACCGCGCCGGCAACTTTTTTTCCCGGCGTCCGGCTCGTACCTTGTATGCGTATGCAGAAGCATGAGGAAAACGACGTGAGCATGACCTATAAGGCCGCCGGAGTCGACATCGACGCCGGCGAGGAAACCGTGCGGCGCATAACCGGCGCCGTGAGAAGCACTCATACCCCCGCGGTGCTCAACGACATCGGATCTTTCGGCGCGCTTTTCGACGCTTCTTTCAGGGATTATAAAGAGCCGGTGCTCGTTTCCAGCGTGGACGGCGTAGGCACGAAGTTGAAAATCGCCGCCATGCTCGGGAAACACGACACGGTCGGACGCGACCTTGTAAATCACTGCGTGAACGACATACTCACCACGGGAGCTCGCCCGCTTTTTTTCCTGGATTATTTCGCGACCGGCAAACTGAGGCCGGAAGTGGCCGAACAAGTGATACTCGGCTTCGTCGCCGCCTGCCGCGAAAACGGGTGCGCGTTGATCGGCGGAGAAACAGCCGAGATGCCGGGCATGTATTCACCTGACGAATACGACATCGCGGGAACGATAGTCGGCATCGTGGAGAAAAGCGCCATACTGAGCCGCGACAACGTCGCCGAGGGCGATGTTCTCATCGGTCTGCCTTCCACCGGTCTGCACACCAACGGCTACTCGCTGGCGCGCGCCGCGCTGCTGCCGCATTTCGGGCTGAACGCCAGTTTTGACGAGCTCGGCTGCACTCTCGGCGAGGCGCTGCTCGCGGTGCATCGTTCCTATCTGAACTCTGTGCATCCGTTGCTGCGCGTAGGCGCGGTACACGGCGTTTCGCATATAACCGGCGGCGGCATTGTCGGCAACACCATGCGCGTCATCCCGAAGAACCTGTCACTCGACGTCGACTGGAACGCATGGACACGGCCGCCCATTTTCGGAGTGATTCAGAAACTCGGCCGGGTGCCGGAGGAGGACATGCGCCGCACGTTCAACCTCGGCATCGGCATGATATTGATAGCGGATGAGCGGAGAACAGGGGAGTTGATGTCCGAGTTGCAGGCCGAAGCCCCGGTCGTGCTGGGCAGAGTCGTGAAGCTGAATTGATAACGGCCGGCCGTTCCGGCGCCGGGACGCCCAGCTTCCAGGGCCGATCATCGCAGAAAGTACGCCGCAATTCATTTTCGCCTTGCATCGTGGAACGATTTTATCCGATTTTTGAGCAGTAATTCCACGGAGCGCCGACGCCTGAAGCCGGCGCGTTCCGCAAACAACCATTATCCGCACAACACATGCATTTGGCGACGAAATTCCCCGCATACCTTCTCCTGCGTGCAGTCATACTGTTTTCTCTTGTCTCCGCCACGGCTTCAGCCGCGTCACCTTCGGGCGGCGGCGGCAACACATATCGTCTCGACCGCCTGAAAGGCGGAGAATGGCAAGCGAGAACCGTGATCGTGAAATTCGCTCCCGAAGTGAAGCGCCATCTCTCGAAACATTCGGCTGCTTTGCCGGCCGCGGGCACGGTGTACATCCGATACGGAGTGCACGAAACCATGCAGATGTATCCGCCGCTCCGGAACAGAGCCAACGGCTCGGGCGCCGATTTCGGCCTCGACCGCATGTACAGGATAACGTATTCCTCGAATTCCGATCCCATCGAAGTTGCACGGGCTCTCTGCGCCGTGCCGGGCGTCGAGTACGCCGAACCGGAAAGAATACACAGGACGGCATACGCGCCCAACGACGCCATGCTCGGGCAGCAGTACGCGCTCGACGCGATGCGAGTCAAGGACGCATGGGAGATCACACGCGGCAAAAAGGATATTATCATAGGAATTGTCGATTCCGGAGTGCAGTGGACGCACGAGGATCTGAGGGATAACACGGCCATAAATCCAGGCGAGGACATCAACAAAGACGGGCGCTTCACGACAGCCGACCTCAACGGCATAGACGACGACGGCAACGGATACGTGGACGACATCATAGGCATCGATTTCGCCGGTGCCGACGGCAGCGGCGGCGGTGCGTATTACGACACAAATCCCCTGCCGACACAAACCGGCAACAATCACGGCACGCACGTAGCCGGAATAACCGCGGCCATTGGCAACAACTCCAAGGGCATAGCCGGCGTGGCCTTCGAATGCAGTTATCTCCCGGTCAAATGCGGCTCCGACGCGGGCGGCGAAAGCATCATCCGCGGTTACGACGGAATCGTATACGCGGCCGACATGGGCGCCGTCGTCATCAATTGCAGCTGGGGCGGCGCGGGCGGCTATCTTCAGAGCGAAATCGACAGAATTGACTATGCTCTGGCGAAGGGCGCCGTCGTTGTCGCCGCCGCGGGCAACAACGGCCGCGACGAGGTCTTCACTCCCGCCGCTTACCCGAACGTGCTGTCCGTCGCCAGCACCGGCGACGGCGACCGGGTGAGTTATTTTTCCAACTACGCCACCTGGGTCGACGTCTCGGCGCCCGGCGACGGCATTGTAAGCGCGGTCAGCGCTTCCAACAGCGCGTATTCCTTCATGTCGGGCACCTCGATGGCCGCGCCCAACTGCTCGGGAGTGCTCGCGCTCGTCGCGGCGCACCGGCCCGATCTGCGCGGACGCGCTCTCGCCGAGCAGGTGCGCGTGAGCGGCGACAACATAGATTCACTGCAGACCAGGCGCTACGAACGGAAAATCGGCTACGGCCGCGTCAACGCGGCGCGGGCTCTGACACTGTCACTGCCTTCAGTGCGCATGACGCAGTATGAGGTCACGGATAAAACCTACGGCAACGGCGACGGCGTTTTCGACCGCGGCGAGAAACTCGAAGTGACCATGCGCTGGCAGAATTTCCTCGCAGCCACCAGGAATGCGACGGTCACGCTCGCCACAAAAAGCCGGAACGTGACGATAATCGCGGGCGAACACGCGCTCGGCGCCCTAGAGTCCGGGGGGGTATCCGACAACGAGAACTCGCCCTTCGTGATACAGCTCGCCGACGTTGAATCCTACAACGAGCAGATCGACATGTTCTTCTCCATCACCGACGACGGTTACGACGACTACGGCGGCTTCTCCTTCATCTGGCAGCAGACTTACCGCGATCACAACGTCAACGACGTCACAACAACCATTTCCAACGACGGAAACATCGGCTTCGATGATTTCTCAGGCGTGAGAGGCAAGGGCTTCATGTTCCGGAACAGCGGCTTCAACGTGCTCTTCGAGGGAGCGCTCATGATAGGCGCCAGGATAGACGGCGAACCGGTTGTGGTGGATGTGGCGCGCAATCACACCGGCAACATGCAATGCGCGGACTTCGCCGGCAGCGCTCCAGTGACAATGCGCGCTCCTGGACGGTTGGCCGCACAGGAGGGAGTCACCACTTTCACCGACAGCAACGCAGCGATCGGGGCGCGGCTCGGAGTCGAGGTCACCTTGCATTCTTGGGCCTTCACTGAGACGAGGCTCGCAAATACCGTGTTTCTCCGCTACACCATCCGCAATACCTCGGGGACGCTGCTTGAAGATTTGCACGCGGGGCTGTTCTTCGATTGGGATATCGGCCCTTCGGCCATGAGCGACTACTCGGATTTCGACTCTGCTTCCATGACATGCTGGGCGCACGACTTCAACAAGGAGGTTAAAACCTTCGTGGGCGCCACAGTGCTCACGCGCGGAAAACCGACGCATTTCGTGACCATCGCGAACCCGGAAACCGACGCCGCTCCGCCGGTCTTCGGCATACACAACGGTTACACGAAGGAAGAGAAATGGCGTTCGCTAAGCAGCGGTATATGGAATGTGCGCTCGATGTTCACCGATATCTCCCAGGTTATTTCGAACGGTCCGCATACGCTCCAGCCCGGCGACAGTTGCGTCGTGGCGTTCGCCCTGTTCGCTGGTTTGAACAAAGACGACATACTCTCGACCACTCCGCACGCCCTCGACAAGTGGAAAGAAATCGAAGGTTCGACATCGTCAGCCATCGCGACGCCCGAAGCGGTTTCCCTGCGCATCGTCTCGCTCTCGCCGCATCCGCTCCGTGGCGATAATGCCCTCCTGAAAATTGAGGTGGCATCGGCGCGACGGATCGACATACGTTTGCACGACATGCTGGGACGGCTGGTTTACGGACGCGTCTTTCACTGCTCTGCTCCCGGCACGCAGGACATCCGCATACCGGCTTCGGATCTGCGTCCCGGTGCATATTTGCTGGGAGTGTCGTCCGGCGGCGATGCCGTTTACAGGAGCGTACGCATCCGTTGAAGCGGGCCGCGGTTCGGCGTTCCGCCGGCTGCCCGGTCTATCGCCGCTCGCTTCGGTTTGCAGGCCGGGACGTCTCGCTGGTTCGCAAAAGCCAGTGATGCCGCGCTGCGGAGGCCGGCGTTTCAATCATCGTTGCAGCTCTCCATTGCGTTGATGGCGCTCTGAAACCGTCCTTTCTCTTCAACCCGCGCGTCGGACATCCAGTCGCGCAACACGGGAAGAACATCTTCGGCCAGGCCTGCCCAGCGCATGCGGGGCAGCCGGAAAGCTTCGGCGATCACCCGCCGTACGGCCGGATGCCCCTGATGCCGCTGTGCGGCCACATAAAGTCCGAGCGCGTGATGATCTCCGTAAAGAGCCGCCGATCTGAGCGCGTAGGTTATGCCGGAGTAGATGCTGGAATCCCCTATCGCCTCGAAGGTCGGTGTGAGCAGCGCGAGCGACATCGGCGTGTACGAGGAATCCTGAAGCACGGCTCTCGCGGCCACTCCGAGCGGAAGCAGCTTCCGCATGAGGCGTCTTTCTCCCGCTAGCCGGAGCAAAGAGGCATACTCCTCCTCGAAATTGTGGACATAGTGGTCCAGAAATGAAAACACTATCAGATTCCTCGCATCCACCCAGTCCACGCTCGAGTCCAGCATCGGTATCAGCGAGGGAACCCGCTGGGGCTGCTCGATCACGTACAGACCGAGGACCATGGCCGCAATCTTGCGCAGATGTATGACGCCCGTGTGATAGGCGCGCGACGCCGCCATGTCGTTGAGTTGAGGTATGCCGACCACATGCAGCGGGGCGACGTCCCAGAGCCACGCGCAAAATTCGAAGCCGTTGGGCGGCAAGCCCGCGAAACCCTGCCTGAGAGCGCGCGCGATTCGTTTCGATAGATCGGCAAGCGGGATCATGCGCGAGTCGGCAAGCGGAGGCTGTTCGAACTGCTCGATCAGATCGGCGAGCGGCGTCTCGAAATCGCCCGTTATCACTCTCTGGCTGTTCGCAATGTTGCGCGCGAATACGCGGCGCGCAATTTCTTCGTCGATGTCTGCTACCGTAAAGCGGTCGTGCATACCGCAATGTCGTGAATCCGCTTGAGATGAGAAAACGCCCGCCTTGACATTCAATCCGCGATTGTTGAAGTTGCACTGAAATGAATTCGAGGCTATACAGATGCCACGCTCTTACAATCGCTGCAGCGGCGAGGCGATAAGCGCCGCCTTTCTGGTTTTTTCGGCTTTGCCGCTTCCGCTTCGCGCGGGAACCGGCGGCGCCAGCGACGAGGGAATAATCATGGGCATTCTCATCGGCGCGGCGCTCCTGTTTCTCGTTGTGGCGCTGTTGATACGCCTGTGGAACCGCCAGAGCGCGGAACTGGAGGAGGAAGCCGCCGCGGGCGAAACCGCCGTGACCGACGGGGAAATACAACCGGCGGATGACGGCGTCAACAGCGGGGAATCTTCGACTCCCGTTTGAAGTCCAACACACATTTCACACCCCTTTTATCAACGTCCGTTTATCCGCTCTCCAGCGAACCGCGCCACCTGTTGCGCATTGGTTCGCCCTTGCGCCGATACTTCGCCAATGTGTTCAGTATTTTTATGGAAAAATATTTATCGGTTTTAACCAACTGATATTATTCAATTAATCCGCGAAGTGTGCGTTGTAAAGTTTTTTAGCACGGCATCGCGCATCAAACGTTGACTTCTTGAGCGAAAGCTACCGGCGCGAGCGTACTCAAGATCCGGAAGTGCTTCCCACTTTCTGTTCTTCCTTTTCTGAACTCCGCTTACCTGCCGATATATTCTTTCAATAACAAGCATTTGCATCACACCTAGGGGCTGCGACAACAAAGCGCCACCTCTCCGGCATTGCTGTTTTTCCGTGTGGCATGCTTTTTGAATAGGTTGCTTAAGATTCGACTGAAAAAAATCTTCCAACAGTTTCGGAGCGCGACATGGAACCCAAGGTATTTCTTATTGACGATGAAGCATCTCTCAGGCGCAGTCTCTCCATCGGTCTCATGCAAAAGGGCTACAGCATTGAGCCCTGCGAAAACGGCATCAAGGCGCTGAAAACACTTGAAACACACAAGGCCAACGACGCGTCATTCGACTATGTTGTCCTCGACGTCAAACTCCCCGACATCGACGGCGTAAAGATTCTCAAAGTCATCAAGCAGATGTATCCAGCCGTCCCTGTCGTGCTCATCTCAGGCTTTGGCAACGACACGCTCGTCGAAGAAGCTCGTCTCGAAAATGCCGACGGTTTCCTCGAGAAACCGTTCTCCGTGGATGATCTGACCGACCTGTTCTCGGCCATATCCGTAAAGAATGGGGAAGCCGAAACCACAATGCCGGCGGCGCCACCCGTCCGCGAGGAGCTGAAAACCGCCAGCACCTACGCCGCCCTGAAATTCGACGACGACGCCGATATGATGGAAATTTATCGCGACATCTATTTTCATGAAAATGTTTTATATTGCAACGCCACGAAGGGAGATTATGACCTCATTGTCCTGCTACAGGCCGAGTCGACACAAATAGTTAACCAAACCGTACAAAACAAGATCCTCAAAATTCCGTGTCTACGCGAAGCGGCTGTCATGCCGGTAGAAACTCCGATGCTCGAAGCGCAGATCAGCAACCTGATGGCGACGGTGGAACGCGCTCTCGGCAGGGAACCCGGAGGGGATGTATTCGAAAACAAACTCAGCTCCCGCGGCGGCGCGAACTCTTACGTGTTGCTGGAGGTGGAGAAGGAAAAGCTCGACACGATTTATCCGACGCTCTATTTCAACGACCATGTGGTGTACTGCGACTACGTCAAGGGCAAGTACGACATCGTCCTGCTCATGAAAGGCACGAGTTTCGCGGATATCCGCGACACGATACGCGCCGAGATCAGGCCCGTGGACGGAATTCTGAAAATCAAGGAATCCCCAATAATAAACTTCTTCGAGAGTTAAACAGGACAACACTGCATGAAGCAAAACGGGTCTCTTCACTCGGAGCATTCATCACAGCGCATCGCGGGTTTCAAAGTCGATCTCTGGCAACATGAAGGGGAATCAGGAGCACTGATTCCCCTTCTGCAATCAGCCCAGGATACTTACGGCTACATACCCGAGCATGCCATCGATCATATCAGCGAGATCGTCCGCATCCCGGCGGCCGATATATACGGGGTGATCACCTTCTACTCGCAGTTCAGGCTCAAACCGCTGGGTAGATACGTCATCAAGGTCTGCGACGGGACCGCCTGCCATGTAAACAACTCAAAGTCGCTCGTCACGGCCATTCAGGACAATCTCAACATCACCGAGAACGAAACCACCGACGACGGGCTGTTCACTCTCCAGAAGGTCGCCTGCCTGGGTTGCTGCTCGCTCGCGCCCGCCGTGATGATAAATGAAGAGACTTACGGCCGTCTCACGGGCAAAAAGGTGCAGCAGATTCTCAAGGACTATTACCGCAAAGCAAAGGAGCCGGCGTCGGTCTGACGCCCGGGGGAACAGGCAATGACAACAATCAAAGTCGGACTGGGCACCTGCGGCATCTCCGCCGGCAGCGCCAAAACATACAATGCACTGCGGGATGAACTCGAAAAACACGGCCTCGAAGTCGACTTGAGAGAAACCGGCTGCATCGGCATGTGCTACAACGAACCTCTGCTCGAAATCGAGGACGGACAGGGGAACCGTTATTTCTACGGCGAAATCACCGCCGACCGCATCCCCAAACTCGTCGATGAACAACTCGTCAACGGCCGACCTGTCGCCGAATGGATCGTGAAGGGACATCATCCCACACCGAACGACGACTTCCTCGACAAGCAGGAACGCATCGTGCTCCGCAATTGCGGAATCATCGATCCTTCTTCCGTCGACGAATACATTCAGTGCGGCGGTTATCAGGCCATACGCAAGGTCCTGCGGGAGCAGACTCCTGAACAGGTCATACAGACCGTCATCGATTCGGGCCTGCGCGGCCGGGGCGGCGGCGGTTTTCTCACCGGAATGAAATGGCGCTTCTGCCGCCAGGCCGCGGGTGATAAAAAGTACATCATCTGCAACGCGGACGAGGGGGATCCGGGCGCTTTCATGGACAGGAGCGTTCTCGAGAGCGATCCGCATTCCGTTCTCGAGGGCATGTTGATCTGCGCCTACGCAATAGGCGCGGACGAAGGATACATTTACGTGCGTGCCGAGTATCCCAAAGCGGTGCAGCAGCTCCGTCATTCCATAGCGACAATGTACGAACGGGGCATGCTCGGCAGCGGCATATTCGACTCGCAGATGAATTTCGACCTCAAGATCAAGGAAGGCGCCGGCGCCTTCGTCTGCGGCGAGGAAACGGCGCTCATGCTCTCCATTGAAGGCAAGCGCGGCACGCCCCGCTTCCGGCCCCCCTTCCCCGCGCAAGCGGGACTCTGGGGAAAGCCGACCAACATCAACAACGTCGAAACCTATGCCAATATTCCGTGGATAATACTCAACGGGGCCGGGGCTTTCGCCGCGCTGGGAACCGACAACAGCAAGGGGACCAAGGTGTTCGCCCTCGCGGGCAAAATTGCACGAGGCGGCCTCGTTGAAGTCCCCATGGGCATAACGATAAGGGAAATCGTCTTCGGCATCGGAGGCGGCATCACCGAAAACAAAAAGTTCAAGGCGGTGCAAATGGGCGGCCCGTCCGGCGGCTGCATTCCGGCCGAAATGGGCGATCTGCAGATCGACTACCAGCAGATCAACCGCACCGGCGCAATCATGGGTTCCGGCGGCCTCGTTGTGATGGACGAAACCACCTGCATGGTGGAAATGGCGAAGTTCTTCCTGAAGTTCACCCAGGACGAATCCTGCGGCAAATGCGTCTTTTGCCGCACGGGCACCAAACGGATGCTCGAGGTGCTCGAAAGGATTACCGACGGGCAAGGCAGGGAGGGCGATATCCAACTCCTGGAAGCGCTCGCTTTGCAGATAAAGGAAAATACAATCTGCGGTCTCGGGCAGACGGCTCCCAATCCCGTGCTGACCACCATAAAGTATTTCCGCGAGGAATACGAAGCCCATATCCGAGACAGGAAATGCCCTGCCCACAGCTGCGCGGCACTGCTTACATACACGATCAATGAGGAAATCTGCAACGGCTGCATGGTCTGCGGAAGGGCCTGCCCCACGCATGCCATAGTCGGAGAGAAGAAAAAACCGCACTCGATCCGCCAGGAGGACTGCATAGTCTGCGGCAAGTGCTACGACGTGTGCAAATTCAACTCGGTGATCAAGCAATAATCGAAACCGGCATATGAAAACACTGACCTTGACCATCAACGGCCGCGAAGTTCAAGCCGCCGAGAATCAGACCATCCTCGAAGTCATCAATGAACACGGGATAGACCGCATCCCGACCCTTTGCTACGAGCCGAAGCTCCCGCCGTGGGGCTCCTGTTACCTGTGCGTGGTGGAGGTGGAAGGCATGAACAAACTCATCCCGTCCTGCTCCAGCCCGGTCGCCCAGGGCATGGTGATCCACACCGACAACGAGCGCATCCGCTCGGCCAGGAAAACCGCCCTCGAGCTGCTTCTTTCCAACCATTACGCCGACTGCCTCGGTCCCTGCAAGCAGACCTGCCCGGCCGATGTGGACGTTCAGGGCTACGTTGCGCTCGTGGCTCTCGGCAAATACGACGAGGCCCTGCGCCTCGTGCGCGAGAAAAATCCTCTCCCGCTCGTCTGCGGCCGCGTTTGCGTGCGCGAGTGCGAAGTCGCCTGCCGACGCAGTAACGTTGACGATGCGGTCGGTGTCGACTACCTGAAGCGCTTCGCCACCGATGTGGAAGCGGACGATCCCTGGCGCCCAACGCTGCGCCCGAAAAACGGCAGGCGCGTGGCCATTGTCGGCGGAGGACCATCGGGTCTCACGGCCGCATACTATCTTCTGCTCGAGGGATATGAAATAAGAATGTACGAGAAGCTGCCGCATCTCGGCGGCATGCTCCGGTATGGAATCCCCGAATACCGCCTGCCCAAGGAACGGCTGGACAAGGAAATCGCATGGATTACCGATCTGGGCGTCGAGGTGCGCACGAACGCAATGCTCGGACGAGATTTCACGCTCGAGGAATTGCGCTCTGAGAATTTCGACGCGATCTACCTTGCCATCGGAGCGCACAAGGCCAAACGCATGGACATTCCGGACGAGGAAAGCACTCCGGGCGTGCTCGGCGGAATCGATTTCCTGCGAGACGTCGAGAACGGCGAGAAATCACTTCTCTACGGCGATGTCATCGTGGTCGGCGGCGGCAACACCGCCATCGACGCGGCCCGCACGGCGCGCCGTCTCGGGGCCGACAAGGTGACGCTCGTCTACCGGCGCACGAAAGCCGAGATGCCCGCGCATCCCGCGGAAGTCGAGGCGGCCGCTCACGAGGGCGTGGAGATGATGTTACTCGCCGCGCCCGTAAAAATACTCGCCGAGGAAGGCCGACTACGCGGACTGCGCTGCAACCGGATGGAACTCGGCGAACCCGACAAAAGCGGCAGACGCCGCCCGGTGCCGGTGCCGGACTCCGATTTCGACATCGAATGCAACTTCATCATCTCCGCCATCGGACAGGACACCGATCTGACCGGCCTGAACACCGAACAGGTGAAGATCAACCGCTGGAACACCATCGAAGTGGACAAGAACACTCTGCAGACTTCGATTCCCTGGATCTTCGCGGGCGGCGATGTGGTTTCGGGCCCTTCGGTGGTCATCGACGCCATCGCCCAGGGGAGGCGCGCGGCCGAGGCCATTCAAGAATATCTCGCCACAGGGTCCGTGACTCCCCGCAGAAAGGAATTTCTGAGCCGGAAAGACGCCTGGGGCAAGGTGCCCGAGGAGGAATTCACGGATTTCACGCGCATCGAACGAGAACGCATGCCCGAACTGCCCGCCGACGAGCGCATCAAGACTTTCGACGAAGTGGAACTCGGCCTGTCCGAGGAGCAGGCCGTCCACGAGGCCTTCCGCTGTCTGGAATGCGGATGCACCGCCTATTTCGACTGCGACCTCAAGAAATACGCCACGGAATACGACTGTGACATCACTCCATACATCGGCGAAGTACGCAAGCACAAGGTGGACCGGCATCACCCCTTCATCACGCTGGATCCCAATAAGTGCATTGCCTGCGGACGCTGCGTGCGCACCTGCACCGAGATCCTGCAGGTTTCGGCCCTTGGCTTCGTGTACAGGGGATTCAAGACCATCGTGAAGCCGGCCATGGAGAGAAAACTCCTGCAGACCAACTGCATAAGCTGCGGCAACTGCATAGCGGCCTGCCCGACCGGCGCCATCGCGGAACGGCTTCCCTTCTCAAAACCGGGTCCCTGGGCATCCGAACGCGTACGCTCGACTTGCAGTTTCTGTTCCGTCGGCTGCCAGATCGACTACAAGCTGTTCTACAACGACGTCTTCACGGTCGCCAACACCGACGAGAGCACGCACAACAAGGGCTATCTTTGCCATAAAGGACGCTTCGGTTACGCTTGGATGCAGGACGGCGCCCGTCTGCTGAAGCCTTTGCTGAAGGAGGACGGCCGTCTTGTCGAGTCCTCGTGGGAACAGGCGTTCGACACGGCGGCGGAACGCCTGAATGACATCATCTCGAAGCACGGACCGCAGGCCGTGGCCGTGTTCGGCTCGCCCAAGATGACGAACGAGGAACTTTATCTCCTTCAGAAGATCACCAGAACCGGCCTGCGCTGCAACAATATCGGCAGCTTCTCGATCGCGGTGAACGGCCTGGACGTCGACGCGCTCGACGACGTTACGGGAAGCACCGCTTCGACCGCCACGATGGACGACCTCGAGCGGGCGGATCTGATCATAGTTGTGAACTCGATACCGGCCGAGGAGAACCTCATTGCCGAACTTAAAATCAAGGCCGCCCGCAAACGCGGCGCTCGGCTCGTCACCGTTTGTTCCAGCGAGACCGACCTGACCCGCGCTTCCGACCTATGGATCGATGCCCGGCGCGGAAGCAACACCGCGCTGTTCAGCGCCCTGGCGCATGAGGCCATTGCACGCGGGCAAACCACCAGGTTCATCGAGGAATGGACACGCGGTTTCGACAAATACGAAGCCGCTCTGTCCCGCTGGTCGCTCGACAACGCGGCGGCGGTCTGCAGTGTCGATGAATCCCTGCTGTCGAACCTGGCCGGAATGATCGGAGATCCGGAGAAACGCGTTGTCATCGTTTACAACATGGATTCGCTGTGGGAGAAATCCCTCAACGACATCAAGGCGATGGCCGGTCTGTTGCTCCTCTCCGGACGCCTCGGAAGCAACGGCAGCGGCCTGCTTTTCCTGAACGACTTCGCCAATTCGCAGGGACTCCTCGACATGGGCGTCGACAGCCGTTACCTGCCCGGAAGGGTGCGGCACGGCGACGGCGACTCCATTCGGCGGATCGGGGACGCCTGGAACGCCGATCTCTCCGGCATATTCCGGCCCGTCGATCTGCTTTCTCTCATGTCAGAGGAAAAAATCAGGGCCGCGCTGATCTTCGGAGAAGATCCTCTTCAATCCCCAGCCAATCTCAAGCTGACGGCGGGGCTCGAATTCCTTCTGGTGTCGGACAGTTTCCTGACGCCGACCGTGGAAACCGCCGACGTGTTTCTGCCGGCCGCCCTGCCCGTCGAGAACAACGGCAGTTACACCGCCTGCGACGGACGCGTTCAGGAACTGCGCGCGGCGCGCCCGCCCGCGACAGGCAGGAGCAACATCGACCTGATGCTGGAACTCGCGCGGCGTCTCGGCATGGATCCGGGCCTCCGGACCGCGGAGGAGATTTCGAATGATCTCCGCGCCGTCGATCCCACGTATCCACGCGATTACACGCAGCCTTTCCGCGGGAACGGATTCCGTGAACACGGTTTTCCGACACCCGGCGGCAAGGCGGAATTCCCGGCCTACGAAGTGTCGGTCGCCCCGTTCGGAAGAGACAAAGTGCATTATATTTCTTCGGAAAGTTATTATACCTTTCACGTGAGAAAGCGACTCAAATCATGAAACACTCCGGACAAGCGGGTGAACAAAGGCCTTAGAAGAGCTGAAAAACAACTGCATGAACGCCTGAAGGAGCTACAGTACCTCTATCACATCAGCTCCATCATTGAAACAGGAGTCGATCCGAGCACGGTGCTCCAGGAGGCCGCGGGTCATGCTCACAAGGCGCTTCATTTCCCCGACAAGGCGTTCTGTTGTATCCGCTTCGACGATGCCGAGTATCACACGGAGCGCTGTCCCAAAAGAGCGATCAACCGGCAGATAAGCGCCGATATTAAGGTCGGAGGCGCCGTGCGCGGCGCCGTCACGCTCGGATACGCGGACGACATCGAATTCCTCCCTGAAGAGAAGCAGCTCCCCGCCGAAATCGCGCGCATGCTGTCGAGCGCTCTCGAACGCAGCAAGGCCGAGCAAGAGCTCAAATGTTATGTAGACAGCCTGGAGGAACAGCTCGCGAAGCGGACAACCGAGGTCGCGCTCACCAGGAAGCATTTCGAGGATCTTGTGATGTACGCGCCGGACGCCGTCGTCATTTCACGCGACAACGGCGACATCGTCAAGGCGAATCCGTCCTTCTACAGAATGCTGCAGTATCCGGAGGACGGCTCGCTCATCCTCAACTTCGTAAAGGACAAGCTGTACCAGGACATTCCCCGCGTCAGGCCTTACGTCTACAGCGAACTCGACAGGCAGGGTTTTCTCGAAGGATACGAACTCAACCTTCTCAACCGCTCGGGTGATCCCGTTCCCGTCATCGCATCCTTCATCTACATCGACATCGGCGGGGAGCGCTGCGTCGAATCCATCTTCAAGGACATACGCTACCGCAAGGAAATCGAGAGGCGGCTTATTGAGCGGAATGAAAACCTCGAGGAGTTGGTCAGGCAGAGAACCGCCGACCTCGAGAAGCGCAAGGACCAGCTGATCAACAAGAACAGGGAACTCGTGCGGCTCACTCACGAGTGCAGGGAAAGCCGCGAGCGCCTGCAGACGCTCTTCAACGCCATAACCGACACCGTCGTGATGCTCGACGGGAATTACAAGATCCTGATGTCGAACAAGCCGGCCGTCAATCCCGGCGGAAAATGCCACAGCGAAGTGTTCGGACTTGACGCGCCCTGTGCGAACTGCCCCGGCGCGATCGCGCTCGGCAACGGAATCCCGGCCGCCTGCGAACAGCGCCTGGGAGAGGAATACTACCACATGCGCGCCTATCCCATTTTCTCCGACAGCAGGGAAATAACAGGCGTCATCGAGTTCGCGCGCGAAATCACAAGCGAAAAAAACCTGGAACTGCAGCTAATGCAAACCGACAAGCTGGCCTCTCTGGGACAGCTCGTCTCCGGCGTTGCGCACGAGATAAACAATCCCAACACCTTCATACGCGGCAACATCTCCATTATCGAGGAGGCGCTCAACGACATACTCCCCCTGCTCGACGCGCACGCGGCGGGCGATCCGGACTTCCGCGTCGCGCGGCTCAGCTACGATATCTTCAGGGACAACATCATGGTTCTCGTCAGGGACATGCATCAGGGGTCCGACAGGATCAAGAGCATTGTGGACGGTCTGCGCGAGTTCGCGCGCAAAGACGACGGCGTGCTCGACGATGACGTCGACGTCAACGCAGTCATCGAGAGCTGCCTGCGCCTCGTGCAAAACCAGATCAAACGAACCGCCCGCGTGAGCTTTGAAGCGGCGGCCGGCCTGCCGAGGGTGAAAGGCAACTTTCAGAAACTCGAACAGGTGGTCGTGAACATGCTGATCAACGCCTCGCATGCCGTGGACAAGGACAAGGGTGTCATCACTGTGTCCACGCGGCACGACACCCGCAGCCGCGAAGTGCAGATTCTCGTCGGCGACAACGGGACCGGCATGGACGAGAAGACGCTGAAGCAAATCTTCGATCCCTTCTTCACGACCAAACGCAGCAAGGGCGGAACCGGACTGGGACTGTCGATTGCTCATCGCATCATTCGCGAACACAAGGGAGGCATCGACGTGGAGAGCCGGCCGGGACATGGAACCACCTTCTTCATACATCTCCCGGCCGCGGAGGACTCAGCCAAATGACGCGCATTCTCGTCATCGACGACGATCAGGCGGTGCTCAACTACCTCAACGTCTTTCTGTTGCAGACCGGCGATTACGAGGTATCGCTGCTCAGTGACAGCTCCCGCGCGGCTGCCCTGCTGGAGTCCTCGAATTTCGACGTCGTCCTGCTCGACATGGATATGCCCGAAGTGACCGGCCTCGACATACTCAAAACGATAAACGAGAAAGGCATTGAGGTCGAGACCATCGTGCTCACTGGCGTCGAGGACATCGATCTCGCGGTGGCCGCCATGAAGCAAGGCGCTTTCGATTACCTCACGAAGCCCGTGTACAACGACAATCTACTCCGTGTGATCGGCGCCGCTGTGGAAGCCTCCCGGACCGGTAAAAGCGCGGTCGCGCCGCCCCACCCGGCACGCGGCGGACTGGCCTTTCCGGAGGCGTTCACCGAAATACAGACTTGCAGCGAGCAGATACTCAAAATATTCCAGACTATAGAAAAGATAGCGCCCACCGAGAACAGCCTGCTCATCTGGGGCGAAAGCGGCACCGGCAAGGAACTCGTGGCCCGCGCCGTGCACCGGCTCAGCCGGCGCCGCGACAGGTGTTTCGTGGCCGTCAACGCGGGGGCCTTCGCCGACGAACTTTTCGCCTCGGAGTTCTTCGGACACCAAAAGGGCTCCTTCACCGGCGCGCACGCCGACAAACGCGGCTTTCTGGAAGAAGCGGACAGGGGCACCCTTTTTCTGGATGAGATCGGCGAGTTGTCCCTGCCCATACAGGTGAAACTGCTCAGAGTCCTGCAGGAGGGCGAGTTTTTCCGCATCGGATCCACGAGAAACATGCGCGTGGACATCCGCGTGATTGCGGCGACCAACAAGGACCTGTTCGAGGAAATGAAGAGAGGCAATTTCCGCAAGGATCTCTTCTACCGGCTGAACATGAATTCCATCTACATACCGCCGCTCAAGGAACGGAAATGCGATATACCGCTGCTTGCGGCCCATTTTCTCCAGAAGTACTCAGAACAGAACGGCAAGAAAATCGAGCGGATCAGCGAAGCCGCGATGAAGCTGCTGCTGGGATACGATTATCCCGGCAACATCCGCGAGCTCATGAACATTATCAACAGCGGTGTGATAATCGAGAACGGCAACGAACTGAGGAAAAAATCCCTCCCTCAATACTTCCTCGAAACCGCCGGCGTCGAGGAAAACGGCGCCTCCGCTCTGCCTCAGAAATCCCTGAAGGAAGTCGAAAAAGAACACATCGCCCGCGTTCTCCGCTTCACCGGCGGCAACAAGACCCACGCGGCGAAAATACTCGGCATATCACGAGTCAACCTCATCTCCAAGGTCAAACAATACGGGCTGGAGTGAGACGTTGGACGTTAGACGTTAAACGTTGACTACCACCGGGACGTATCCCGCAAATACTCGTCTATCGCTTTTGCCGCCGTTCGGCCGGCGCCCATGGCAAGTATAACTGTGGCGCCGCCCGTCACTATATCACCCCCGGCGAATACGCCCTTCTTGTTGGTCTTCATGGTCTCTTCGTCCACGAGTATGTTGCCCCATTTGTTTACGGCGAGATCGGGCGTGGTCTTGCTGATGATCGGATTCGAACCGTTGCCGATCGCCACGACGGCCGCGTCCAGGGGTATGCGCTCCACCGCTCCATCTATCGCCACTGGCCTGCGCCGTCCCGAGGCGTCCGGCTCGCCGAGTTCCATCCTCTGTATCAGGGCCGCGCGCAGCCGCCCCTGCTCGTCGCCGATCAGCTCCAGAGGAGCGGACAGCAGCATGAACTCCACGCCCTCCTCCTTAGCGTGATGCAGCTCCTCGATGCGGGCCGGCATCTCCGTCTCTGAGCGCCTGTATATGATAATGGCTCTCGCGGCGCCGAGGCGCAGCGAGGTGCGCACCGCGTCCATCGCCGTGTTGCCGCCCCCGAATACCGCTACGTTCCTGCCGCGCAGATCGAACATCGGCGTGTCGCTATGCGGAAAATCCCAGGCCTTCATCAGGTTCACGCGCGTAAGAAACTCGTTGGCCGAATACACACCGTTCAGGTGCTCGCCCGGCACGTTCATGAAGTACGGCAGTCCTGCGCCCACGCCGATGAACACCGCGTCGTACGCCGATAAAAGCTCGTCAATAGTGTCGGTCATGCCGACGACCTCGTTCATGCGGAATTCCACGCCAAGACTCCGCAGCGCCTCCACCTCGGCCTTGACAATGGATTTCGGGAGACGGAACTCCGGTATACCGTAAATCAACACGCCGCCGATCTCATGGAGCGCCTCGAATACCGTCACATCGTGCCCCGCTTGAATCAGGTCGCCCGCACAACTCAGACCCGCAGGTCCTCCGCCGACCACCGCGACCTTCCTGCCCGTCTTCGGCTTCAGTTCCGCCTTGCGCATCCCGGAGTGTTCGCGCTCCCAGTCCGCCGCGAAGCGCTCCAGGCGTCCGATCGCAACCGGCTCGCCGCGCTTGCCGACCACACAAACCGCCTCGCACTGCTCTTCCTGAGGGCAAACCCTGCCGCAGACAGCGGGCAGCGCGTTGTCTTCCTTCAGCTTCGCCGCCGCGCTCGCGAAGTCGCCCTTCGCTATCATCGCGATGAACTCGTCAATCTTCACGCCCACTGGACAGCCGCTGACGCATACCGGTTTCGGACACTGCAGGCAGCGCTGCGCCTCCATCATGGCCAGAGCCTCTGTGAAGCCGAGATTCACTTCCTGAAAATTGCGGCTGCGGATTTCCGGATCCTGCTCCGGCATCTTCTGCCGGGGTATCTGCATGCGATCCTTCTTGGAGAGTTCTTCAGCCATGATCCACCTCGCTCCTCCTCTGCTCGGCGAGGCCCCGCTGGAACGACTCCTCGTTACGGCAGACGTGCAAGCCCTCCAGCGACTCGCGCTCCTGAGCGAGATAGGTGCGGTTGCGCTTGGCGAGTATGTCGAAATCCACCTTGTGCGCGTCGAACTCCGGACCGTCGACGCAGACGAACACCGGCTTGCCGTCCACTATCGCGCGGCAGCCCCCGCACATGCCCGTGCCGTCCACCATTATCGGATTCAAACTCACGACGGTCCGTATGCCGTGCGGCCGCGTGACTTCCGCCACGGCGCGCATCATCGGGATGGGTCCTATGGCGAGCACGAAATCGATTTTCCGCCCCTCGTCGATAAGCTGCCGCAGCTTGTCGGTGACGAAACCGTGAAAACCGTAGGATCCGTCGTCAGTCGAGGGATAAACTTCGTCGCAGATGGCTCGCAGTTCGTCTTCCAGTATCACGAACTCGCGAGTCCTGCCGCCGATAATCGATATCACGCGATTTCCGGCCTGCTTCAACGCGGCCGCGGTCGGAAACGCGATCGCCGTTCCGACTCCACCGCCGATACTCACGGCGGTTCCGAACATCTCGATGTGCGACGGCTTGCCGAGCGGACCCACGATGTCCCGTATGCTGTCGCCGGCTTTGAAGGTGTTGAGCAGTTTAGTGGTTTTTCCGATGCCCTGCACGATTATTGTTATCGTGCCGTCCGCGGCGTTCGAATCCGCTATGGTCAGCGGAATGCGCTCGCCGTCTTCATGCACTCTCAGAATCACGAATTGCCCCGCCTTCCGCTTCGCGGCTATTTTGGGCGCTTCGATGCGGAACAGCTTGACGTCCGGCGCCAGAAAGCGCGATTCAACTATTTTGTTCATGCAGTATTTCGCCTCGCTGTCATGTTTGTGCCTCCGCCGGCTGTTGCATTGTCATTGCGACGTTCATGGCCGCATTACAATGCTGTTTCATCCGCGTTTATCCGTGGCGCAAGATCGTTCATCACGGTCATATACGCAAACGGACTCCGCGCATCCGATAAATCACTCCAACCGCCAAGATTCCGACGTTGCTTTTCACTTTCCTCCCGCCATCGAGGCGCGAATGGCGCGCTCCTCATCGCATGGATGCTGGATGGGGGCGGAAAGATCACGCGTCGCCCGTCGGCACTATCGCCGCCGTCTCCAGCATCAGGATCACCGCCCGTTCAGGCGCGCGCGTGCGGTGCAGCACGCCCTTGGGAACCACGAAACCCTCCAACGGCTTCAACTCGATGGAGCCATCCTCGAGATCGACGATGAACGCGCCCTCCAGCACGAAGAAGAACTCGTCGTCCGAAACGTGCCTGTGCCAGTGATACTCGCCCTGCATGATGCCCAGCCGCACCACAGAATCGTTCACCTTGCACAGAGTCTGATTGTACCAGCGGTCCCTGCAGGACCGTATCAGAGAAGGAACGTCCACAAGTTCGAGAGGACCGAACTTCAGGTCCAGAAAAGTCGCATAGGCATATTTGCCGCTTTCTTCCATCGCATTCCTCATAGGCCGTTTGAATTGTCCAACGTCCTCATGTATCGAAATCCCGTCTAAATTTAAGAAAATCGACCGTGGAAGTTGCGCAGGACGTTGGACCTCGAGCGTTGGACGTTGTGTGAGACGAAAAACTTCACACAACGCCCCTTCACTCTTCACACTTCACTCTTCACACTTCACACTGCCCGTCTCCGATACCGGACAGCGTGAATAGTCATCCCTGGCGCCTTGCCCGTTCAAACGGCGCCCTGCAGATTCACCTCACCGTCACCACAAATCCTTGCGTATGGCTCGCGAACTCGGGCGCGTACATCGATTGTATCGTCGTGATGCCGTTCGAGAACACACCCTGATGCGAGGCGCGCAGCGCGTATTCGAAAACATGCACGCCTTTGGGCAGCCAGTGTATGAAGAAATTGACCGACGCGTCCTTCGGCGCTTCGTAATATCCGAGACCGCCCTGCCAGCGATAACCAGAAAGCTGGTTCAACGGTTCAAAACCCGCGCCTCGCATGTCCTTGAGATGAATGTACTCCATGTCGCGGTCGACTCGTATCTCGATGCGCGCTTTCAGTATGTCGCCGACCCGCAAGGGATCCTTTTCGGTAATGGGTTCCAACACGAGTCCTTTATCAGTCGCGGTCTGACGGTACAGTTTCTTCACAACCTGGAGGGGCGTTGCAGCGGGCGTGATGCGGTCCAGCTGTTCGAAGTACTGCCAGTAAACTGCGCCCCAGGCGATGCCGTCGTCGCGCTTTACAGCCCTGATATTCCCCTGTTCGGGTCTTATTTCGCCGCCCGACCATGAGGCCGTGTAGTAACCGGTGCCGGCCTGCGGCGTCTTGTCGCCGCTCCTCGGATCGACGAAAGTCCCGCCCATGGTGACTTCCACCAGCTTGTCAGAAGCGAGAAGATCGCTGCCGCGCAGCAGCAGAGCATAGCAGGCCTCCGCGGTGGCGACGGTGGTTTTCCAGTCCTGAACCTGCTTCTGTTTCAAGAGCCATATCTTCATCTCCTCGACGGAGCGCCTGTCGCCCGCGATTTCGTCGAAGGTTTCTATCAGTACGGCCTGCGTTTCGATGGGCGCCTGATACCAGAACCATCCGCGCTCCTGCTTCCAGTACATGCCCATCTCGTCGCTTTGCAGGGAACGCTCGCGAAGGGAGACGACAATCTTGTCCGGAATCGGCTTGTCCCCGAAACGCCGGAGTCCGAGGGCGAGCATGCCCTGGGCCATGAGGCCTTTTGAGAGCCAGTGGGCGCGGGCCTGCGAGAGCCAGAACTCGACGGCCTCGCGGTGTTCCCTGGCGATATCCTGCTTCAGGAAGAAGCTGCGCGCGTAAAGATACTGGACCGACAGGTAGCCGAGGTAGTCGTTCTTCGGATTGAAGCCGGGACTTCTCTTCAAGCGCTCGTAGTCCGCCGTCATATCGCGGTCGCAATACTCCACGGCCCGTCTCAACAGCGACAGTTCCCTGTCCCGCGTGACTTCCACGCCGAGCACGCGCAGATGCCCGAAGCCGGCGACAATGTACTGAGTGAGATAACGACTTTCCGGCATGCCCGGGAACCAGGGGAAGCCGCCGTTGGCGCCCTGCATTTTTTCCAGCTTGCGGAAGGCGCCGTCGAGCGTGTTAGCCATTCCGTTGAGATCGAAGAGCAGGGCGATGCGGCGTTTGCGCTCGGACTCGTCCTTGCCCTGCATCACCCATGGAGTTTCCTGAAGAAGCACCGATTTGAGTTCCTGGTTCTTCTCGAGATTGGATACGAGCGCTTCCGTGCCTTTCCACTGCTGGAACACCCTTTCGATTTTCGGATTTGAGCGGACCAGGTGAGCGGCGATACTGTTGGCGTAAAATCGATTAAATACCTGCTCGGAGCACTCGTACGGGTATTCCATTATGTAAGGCAGCGCCTGCACTGCATACCAGGCCGGATTCGAGGTCATCTCGAGCGTCAGTTTGCGGTGCCGAAGGGTCTTCGAGGAGGCGGAACCGATCAGTTTTTCGAAGCGCCAGTCGCGAGTTTGATTGCCGCGTATATTGAGAGGCAGTGTCTCGGTAACCAGCATGCGATTCGGCAGCACGGGCAACGGCGCCTCTTCGCCGTCGGAGAATTCGCCCGCTTTCGCGATGACACGGTATACGACGGCGTCCGCATTTTCAGGCACACGCAGTTTCCAGCTAACCACGGCGCTTGATCCCTTAACCGAGCGGAACGGCCGCGTTGCGTCCGTCAAACCGAATGCCTCGTCCAGCGGCCTCATGCTGACGGCGTCGAAAAGCTGCAGAGTCGCGCCGCCCGACAGCTCGGCATCCGACAGGTTGCTGATCTTCGCAGGAAAGACGATTTCATCGCCCTCCCGGAAAAATCTCGGCGCGTTCGGCACGACCATGAGTTCTTTCTGCGTGACCGCCGTGCGCAGCAGCGAACCATAGCGCATTCCCGGCGTGTGCGCGAAGGCCTGAAGCTTCCAGCGGGTCAAGGCCTCCGGTATCGTGAACGACAGGATCACTTCCCCGTTTTCGTTTGTCATCAAAGTCGGGAAGAAAAAGGCGGTCTCATTGAAGTTTTTCCTCGGCTGCACTCCCCCGCTCTCTTCGGCGGCCGGCGCCGCTTCGGCCTCCTCGTCTCCGTTTTTCCCGCCGCCTTTGTCGCCTCCTTCGCGGGACTCGCTCTTCATATCGGCCATGGCCGCCGGAGGCGCGGCCATGAGCGCAGTCTCCTCAGCCACGCCGTCGGCCGCCATGACACCCCCGGCGGATTGCTTCATGTATCTGTACCGCCGGCCGTACATCCATCCTCCACGCTCCAGTATGAAAAGATTGAGACGCGGATAAATGACCGAGTAACCGGGAACACTCGTGTTCCAACCCTCCTCGTAGCGGTTCGTCTCCGCGGCGCCGAAGGTGTGCTGCCCGAAGGAGGAACCCGACCAGAAAAACGGCCAGGAAAACGAGGGCCACGAAAATGGTTGTATCGCATCGAGGGACGCGTCATAGAGCGCCGCGACCAGCTCGGCGGATACCGCTTCCGCCTTGTCCCCGCGTATCGTCAGACGCCATTCCTCCTGCTGTCCCGGTTTCAGCTTGTCGCGGAAAACCGAGGTCGCGACGGAGAGGTCCTTGTCGGTCCACGGCACGTGCACGTGATGCTCCTCGCTGTAATGCCTGTAGCCGGCCACCACCGAGAAGCGCACGGTAAAACCGCCACGATGCTTCTCTTCCAACGGGATTTCGAACGACCTCATCTCGCGGTCGAAAACGAGCCATTCCGAGCGCGTCGTTTCACCGCGATGCTCGACCTGATAGAGGACACGGGCATCCTTGAACGACGTGCCGAAGCTGAAGGCCGCCTTTTCTCCCGGTTCGCCTTTCATGCGCGTGGGAATGAACATCGCGGGCGTCGTCAGAGGCGGCGTCTTCGCGCCAGCGTCGTACACCGTGAAAAACCGCTTGACCGTTATGATTTCTCCCGTAGGATCCTCGGCTTTCAGCGTGAGCCGGTAGCGGCCCGGCGCAAGAGAAGGCGGACGGAGAGTGTCCGCGCCTTCGTCGTCGGTGCCGAAGCGAGCGTTCAAGACCACGGCTTCCACGGGCCGGATGTCCTCGTTCGCTTCCTGATCCCGCACGTCCCTCGGAAACGCCTCGCGATAGGCGGCCTCGTCCAACAGGAACTCGTCCGGCGCCGACAGAAGACGCGCGCGATACACCCGGTCCGGCGGACGCAGGCGTTCGAGCAGCGCCGTGCCGCCCACTTTCTGGGGACGGCCGTTCAGATTCGCGGCGCGAAGCGGCAGCGAGCCCGCCGCCTCCCTGTCCATCACTGCAGGCAGATCGGCCGACACTTCCACCGACGTGTAGCCGACGCTCACCGACAACCTGGCGCTGTGCGTCTCGCCGTTGATATCCGTCACATCTGCGCTGACTTCGTAAGTGAACACCGGGAGCGTTTTGCGGTCGATGGACTTGTCCGGCAGCGCGTCGAAGGACACCTCGAAGGCGCCCTGCGCGTCGGTGCGGGCCGCGCCATGCGCGATTTCCTTCGCGGGACTCGACGGCGCCGGACGCCACCACCACCACCAGTACGGGAAACGAGCGCGGCGCAACACCCTGTAATGCACCTCCGCGTTGTCGATGTTCGCGCCCGCGTAAGAGACCGCCTTGCCGACGGCCTTCACCCGCTGATTCAAGGCCACGGCCTCCTTCACCTGCTCGAAACTCACCTCGAATTTCGGACGCTTGTACTCTTCCACGCGTATGGAAACGCTGCCGTTTTCGTTGCGTATCTGCATCTGGCCCGTAAGCACGCCCGCCGGCGCCGTGAAGACACCGTTGAAAGAACCGTATTTGTTGGTTGTGAAGCTCTGCTCGGCGATCTTCTGGCGGTTAACGTCGTAGAAAACCACCTTCGTCTTATAATCAGGCAGAACGTCGTACCGGATCTTCGCGGGCTGTTCGCGTATGACGATTCCCTTGAAGTAAACCGTCTGCCCCGGCCTGTACAGTCCCCTGTCGGTGAAGAAAATCGTTCGCGTGCGCTCGCGGTCTTCCGCTTCGCGGTAGGAGTAAAAGGATTGGCCGACTCGGCAGACGTCCTTGCCCTTCTTCAGCGTGATGAACACGTTGTCGCGGTTCTCAGCCGGGGCCAGGGTAAACGCCCCGTCCTTGTCCGTCTGCTCGTCCCGCAGGCGGCGCATGTCGTAACGCGAATCCCCGGAGTTCCAGAAACGCGTCGAGAGCGAGATGGTCACTCCGGCCAGCGGCGCGCCGTGCTCGGCATCCCGCACGAAGAAACGAAGACCGCCGCGCTGAAGCCTCCGGCTCTGAAGACTGAGCCGGGTGGACTGCAGATCGGTTATCGATATCTGATTCGAATCCAGACGGAAGTTCTTGTAGGGGCTGCAGAGCAGCAGATAGCGTCCCGGGGGCAGTTCCGGTCCGCGCAGATCCACAGTATGCGGTTTGAAATCGGTCGCCGCGGGCAGCGCGGTTTCCCAGGTGTGGAGCCTCTTCATGCGCAGAATATCGCTCAAACGCTCGCGGAAGGAACGGCGATAGGAATTCCATTCCTCGAAATCCTCTCCGCCGGCTTCAACGATGATGAAATGCGCTCGCTCCACATTCCTGTGCGTGACGGCGATGACGAACGGAGCGCCGGGGAGCACCGTCATTTCCGCGTCGGCGCGGATTTCCCTCTCATGAATGCGGGAGCGGAGGGATCTGCAATTCTGAGCGCCACGCGAATCCGGAAAACGCGCGATGACTGATTCGCAGATCGCATTCGCCGCCCGCAGGTCGCCTTTGCCGTGCAGGTATTCCGCTTTCCTGAAGAGAATCTCGCCCGAGATCCCCTTGCCCGCATGAACGGATGCGAGTCTTTCCACTTCGAGGAACCAGGCCGTGTCCTTGTCCTCGTGCAGAGTGAGACGCCTCGCGAAATCCAGGCGCTGAAGGTCCAGATCCACGAGCGCTTCCGCATCCATGTCGCCCAGATGCGACCCGAGAAGCGACTGGTATATGAGCAACGCGCCGTAACGGGCGTCTCCTTCGTCCGGCGTCGGGAAAGAATGTTTCACGAAACGATCAGCCGGCGCGATCGCGTCGAGCGTCGTGACCTCGAATTCGGCGGTGGCCCTGGGAAGATTCGTTTCATCGTTCTGCAGGAATTCCAGCGCTCTGTGAGCGAGCACATCATACAGTGTCGGACGATAATGCGCGTCCCTGCTGTCGGCCGCGTGCAGGGCGTCGCTGTAGCGTTTCAATCCGGCATTCCGCAATATCCCGGCCGGCTCGAGCGAGGCGAAGTAAAGCGAGCGGGTTGTGTCGAAAAAGGTGGAAGCGTCCCAGGTTCTGAAATCGGCATCCGGCGCATCGCCGACGATGGTTCTGCCGGATATCTCCCAGCGGTTGGACTGGTAGTAATTCCAGTACAAAGACGCCAGAAGGGATTGGAAGACGGATTTCACCGGCGCTTCCGCGGCGCGTATCTCGTCGTGAAGATCGGCTATCAGGAGCGAATCGCCCGCGTCGTTGGTCTCGGCGCGCAAGGCGATGCGATAACACGCTGATTTGATGATCTGCACGTCGAGCCGATCTCGGCGCGCCCGCTTGTATATGTTCTCGACGAGTTCCAGCGCCGTGCGGGGCTTGCCGTCGCGCATGGCTTCGTCGACGAGCTTCCATTGTTCGGTGTAGAAGTCCTGACTCATGGCGGCGCATTCGAGATGTTCAGCGCCGGGGTTTCCGGACGTCCACGATGAAACGAATAAGGCGGCGAATGCAAAAAGTGCTACGCAAGCCGCGCGGGCGATTGCTTTCATTTTCCTGCTCCTTTGCAAGACTGAACCTGTCGTGGTAGAGCTTCATGCTCCAATGTAGCATGTACTCCGCAAATTCGATAGTGTTCCCGCTCCGGCAGGGCGGAAATCCGGTACCATGATCCGTTGACCGGCGCGCGGCGACACCTTCAACGCAGACGATTCTTCGCGTCCGTTGTTATCGGCGCAGCCGCTGAGTATTTTTCAGAATCCCGCCTTCGCCGGACCGCTTTTACGCCTGCGATGCGGCATTCACACGAAATTTTACGGGAATCTGGAGCGATCATGAAAGTCGTCATACTCTGCGGCGGCCGCGGAACACGAATACGCGATGTATCGGAACGCCTCCCCAAACCTATGCTCGCCATTGGAGAGCATCCGATACTTTGGCATATCATGAAAATTTATTCGCATTTCGGCCTGACCGATTTCATACTTTGCCTCGGCCATAACGGCTGGAGAATAAAGGAGTATTTCATCAATTTTCACGCGATGACGCGTGATTTCACCGTCAAGCTCGATAACCACGGAGCTATCGCCTTCGAAGACGATGTCACCGACTGCAACTGGACAGTGACGCTGGCCGACACGGGCGAGAATGCGATGACAGGGGCCAGGTTGTGGAATGTGAGGAAGTATCTGAAGGATGAAGAGGATTTCTGCCTCACGTACGGCGACGGAGTGGCCGACATCGACATCGCGGACACCATCCGCTTTCACCGCAGCCAGGGGAAAGTGGCCACCATCGCCGGCGTGCATCCCGCAGGACGCTTCGGGGAGATTTTGCTGGAGCGGGACCGGGTTGTCCAATTCAACGAGAAACCGAATATCAGTGAAGGCCGCATCAACGGCGGCTTCATGGTATTCGACGCCAAACGGGTGTGGGACTACCTTTGGCCCGAAGAGACCCTGAGTCTGGAATCGGAACCCCTCCCCGCCATGGCCAAGGCGGGGCAATTGGCCGCCTACCGGCATGACGGCTTCTGGCAGTGCATGGATACCGCGAGAGAGTATCAGCTGCTGAACGACATCTGGCGCAACGGCAACGCCCCCTGGAAAGTCTGGGGCTGAGTAATGGAATACGCTTTCAAGAAACATTACGCCGGCAAGCGGGTGCTCGTGACGGGCCACACCGGATTCAAGGGCAGCTGGCTGTGCATCTGGTTGAAGGAATTGGGCGCGGAGGTCATGGGTTACGCGCTGGCGCCGCCTTCCGAACCCAACAACTTCACGGTCTGCCGCCTCGATGAGAAAGTCGGACATGTGCTCGGCGACGTGCGGGACATGGACGCCCTGCGGCGCGTCTTCGACGACTTCCGTCCGGAAATCGTGTTTCATCTCGCGGCTCAAGCCCTGGTCAGATACTCGTATGAAGTCCCGAGAGAGACGCTGGAGACCAACGTCCTCGGAACCGTCAATCTGCTGGAAACAGTGCGCCTTTCTCCATCGGTCGATACTCTCGTCCTGGTCACGAGCGACAAGTGCTACGAGAACCGGGAACAGGTGTGGGGATACAAGGAAAACGACCCGATGGGCGGAGACGATCCCTACAGCGCTTCAAAAGGCGCCGCGGAGATCATTTTCCGAGCCCACCTGCTTTCCTTCCTGTCGCACAGAAAGGGATTCGGCGGTGTCACGGTGCGGGCAGGAAACGTGATAGGCGGCGGCGACTGGGGACGCGACAGGATAGTACCCGATTGTATAAAATCGCTCATCGAAGGCGGTACCATAACCGTCAGATCTCCGATGGCGATCAGGCCGTGGCAACATGTGCTGGAACCGCTGAGCGGTTATCTCTGGCTGGGAGCGAGGTTGAGCGAGGATGTGCAGCGCTTCTCGGGAGGGTGGAATTTCGGTCCGGCCGACAGCTCGGCTAAATGCGTCAGCGACCTGGTGGAAGCGTTGCTGCGGGAATGGAAGTCCGGCAGTTGGGAGGACGTTTCCGAACGCAACGACAGCCGCCTCCACGAGGCCGGATGGCTCCGCCTCAATTGCGACAAGGCGCATTTCATGCTTCCCTGGAGCGCCGTGCTCAGCTTCGACGATACAATCCGCATGACCGTGAAATGGTACAAATATCAGGCGGACTTCCCCGAGACCAACATGTACCAGTATTGCGTGCACCAGATACATGAATACACGCGGCGCGCGTCCGGGATGGGGCAAATGTGGGCGGAATAGCATGCCCGCGCAACCTGTCGCAATGGATTTGATTCGAGCCTCACGCGTCCTGGTGACCGGCGCCGGAGGCTTCCTCGGCGGTCACCTTCTGAGAGCGCTCAATGCCGGCGGGATAAAACCCTTCGCGGCATTGATGCCCGGGGAGAAAACGCCCGAGGACGCCGATGCGGTCTGGCTAAGGACGGATCTGGCCGACTCCCGCGCCGCGGAGGAATTGGTGCACGCGAGCAACCCGCATGTAGTGGTTCATCTCGCCGCGAGACTCGGTTCGGCGCGTTCTTGGTCCTTCGCCTCCGAAGCGATCGAGACGAATCTGATGGCGACGCATCGTCTGATGCAAGCCCTGGGCGTGCTCGCGCCGGAGCTGCGACGCCTCGTGCTCATAGGAAGCGGCGAAGAATACGGCAACGCCGCTTCACTGCCGGCGACGGAGGATACTCCCACCGATCCCGTCTCCCCCTATTCGGCATCCAAGGCGGCGGCCGCCGGACTCGCCCTGCTGTATCACAAGCTCTTCAAACTGCCGGTTACCATACTGCGGCCCTTCATCGTGTACGGTCCCGGACAATCCGGGACTATGATGCTGCCTCAACTCATTGCCTCGGCCCTCCGAGGCGAGGATTTCCCTATGACTCCCGGTGAGCAGACAAGGGATTACCTCTACGTTGAAGATGCAGTGAAAGGCATCCTTGCGGCGATGACCGCTGAGTGCGTCGACGGACAGATATTCAACATCTGCACGGGGATTGAAAGAAGCGTGCGTTCCGTGGCTGAACTCGTGATGGACATGATGAAACCGGACATGAGAATTCTCTTCGGCGCCCTGCCTTACAGGGACAATGAGGTGCGGCGACTCTTCGGCAGTCCGGAAAAGGCCCGCCAACAGCTCGGCTGGTTTCCTGAAACCGAACTGGAAAGCGGTTTGCAGCGGACCATTGAATGGTATGGGAAAAGCGCTTCCGGCCGCACTGAGCCGTCGGGTCCTGCAAGCCGTCCTTCTGATGCCGGCCTGAGCTTGCGGCACGATCAGGTCTCATAGCCGCATGCAGGATCCGTCGTCGATCGGACCGAACACCCAATAAGAGTAATTCCGTCTTGCTTCAAGGCCGTTCCACACGGGCGGCGAGCAGGCATCAGTGTGCGGCACAATAGTTGGCTCGGTCAATTATTGCAATTCCTCCAATCAAAATCTTCAAAATGCAGCGAGTTGAAAAGATAGAATCCACATTATCTTCCATAAACACAATATCTTTGTATTCTGGCACGGCTATTGTTGTATTGTAAATAGCTCATAATAGAGCAGACTCATATTCAAACAGCCGCATCCTGTTTTATGAAAACCTCTACACATATTCTTCCGCTAGCTGCGGCCCTCCTGCTTCAGACCGCCAATTGCAGCGCCGCTCTCCTTTCGCATTTCTCGTTCAATTCCACACCCTTGATCACGGCGAGCGCGGGACCGTCCGGAAGCGGCATAAATTCGACGGTTCTGACAAACAGCACAGGCCTGTATTTCTCGAGCGGCGGCGCCACGACGGGAGTCGATCTTGTTGTCCCCTACAGTTTCAATTGCGGCAGCATACAAATTGAGATATCGTTCGCGAAGAACGAAAACTCGGCCGTATTTTTCGAACGCGGAGGCATGCTGATCGAGATGTCAGGAGGAGCGATCACTTGGACGTACCGCGTCTATCGAGCTCATGGATCGAGTTCCGAGCAGATGACCTGCGGCCCCACGGCCGTATTACCTAACGACGGAAACGGACAGTTCAAGAGTTATGTCTTCCAGTATGATGCGATCTCCGGCATCGCGACAATTTATCGTGAGGGCAATATCATCGCTTCATACGCGGGTCCGGCCGGACGAAGCCTGCACTGGGGAGGCGCGGGCGATGGAACCATCGGGGCGATCATGGACGGGGGCGGCAACGGTTTCGTGTTTCTGGACGACTTTAAAATCTATGACAACATCATGCCGTTGCCTGTGGAACTGGTGGCGTTCCGGGCCCGGCGGCTGCCGGGCGGAGTTGAACTGTACTGGAAAACCGCCACCGAATCCGATAATTACGGCTTCGAGGTTCAGCGCTCAGACGACGGGAATCATTGGAAAACGCTTGGTTTCATTGCAGGCGCCGGCACAAGCAATTCTCCCAAAGAATATCGCTATTCGGACCGCATACCCGCCTCGCCCGCCGCGCTGCGATACCGTTTGAAGCAGATAGACAGGGACGGCAGCTGTTCGATGTCGGAAATCCTCACTGTAGCCTCCACGTCGCTTGAGGCCTTGCGTATCGACATCTCACCGAATCCGACCACCGGGAACTCGACTCTATTTGCCGAACTCGAGAATGATGAGTCGGTCGCTGTAAGCTTGCATGACTTCCTCGGAAGAGAAGTCATCCGGGTGCTCGATAACGCTCTATTGCAGCGTGGAATTCACGCGATTCGGCTGCCGGTGGAAGAACTGCCTCCGGGTTCGTATTTTTGCCGCCTTTTCACCGCTTCGTCGGAGCGCATCACACGAGTTGTCGTGCTCGGCCGATAAGGAAGGATATTCCGCGCGCTCGGAGGCAGACGCATCCCTGTCTTCGATCCTTATCGCCGCTGTGCCGGTATCACGGCGCCTTGACGAATTTGTCGGTCTGCGTAACGCCCTGATGCGTCAGCAGGACGTGATAGATGCCGGGTGCAAGGCGCCGCACATCGATTTCAAAAGTCGACTCGGCGCCTGTGAGCTCATGGATTCGGGAAATGACCACCCGGCCAGCGGCATCGTATATCTTAACGGCGCAACGCCCGCTTTTTGCATCGATGAAACGCAATTGCACACGATCCGAGGCAGGGTCCGGGAACAGCTCGAAACGCCACTTCGGTTGCGCCATTGGCCCGGAAGCCGAAAGCGTCGTCACATCGAAAGGATCCGAAACCGCCGTGCAACCGGGAGCGCTGAAAACAGCCACGGTGTAGATTCCGGTTCCGGTCAGGACCAGCGTCCTGCCCGTGGCGCCCGGCAGAGGCGCTCCGTCGAGATACCACTGATAGGCATGATTGACCTGTGTGGAAAGCTCATCTCCCGTCCGTTCTATCGTCGGCTTCGCGGGATTCGGATGCCGCACCGTCGCGATGGTGTCGCTGACTCCGTCGCATCCGTTGGAATTCCAGACTCTCGCATGCCACACACCGGACGAGACGACTTTCAGGACTTGCAGTCCGGAACCGTCGTTCCATAGATACGCGGTGTAACCGGCGCCTGCATCCAGCAGAACACTGTCCCCCTCGCAAAAATCCAAAGGCCCGCCGGCAAGAATCAGCGGCGCCGGACGCGCATGAACTGTAACGTCCACCGCCGGCGACACGGCGCTCCGCTGCGCGCTGTCGGTGACGGCCACGGAGTATCTGCCGGAGGCCTTTACGATGACGCTTCTCGTCGTCGCGCCGGTGGACCAGAGAAAGGCGTGATAGTCAGCGCCGGCATCGAGCGTCACCGAATCGCCCTCGCAGAATTCAAGAGGTCCGGAAGCGGAAATAACGGGATTCAGAGGCGGGAGAAGCCGCGGAATGATCAGAGCGGCGCTGCATGAGCCGTTCTCCACGTTTCCGTTCAATGCGATCACACTGATCTGATAAGATTTTTCGACCGTCGTGATATCGTGACGTATGAGCCAGAACGCCTGCGCCGTCTGACCGGGTCCGATATTCGCCGGCATGGTTGCCTTCTCGGCCGAAGCCGGAGAATCCGGCGCCGCGAATTCCAATCCTTGAGGCAGCTTCAGCCGGGCTCGCGCGTTTGAAGAAGGCACGCTGCCGGGGTTGGTTAAAGTCACCGTGACGGGTATAGGCATCGGGACGTACGCGCCCGCGGAATCGTCGGCGGTGACGACGGGCACATCGATGGAACATTCGAGAAACGGTTCGGCGCCCGCCACGTAAACATCTCTGCCGCATGCCACCTGCTTGTGATTTGAGCTGTATCCGGTGATGGCGATCGGTCGTATCCCTCCCGTTGCGCGTATCAACGGCCTCAATTCCCAAACCGGCGCGTCGATCGCGCCCGGCGCCAATCCGGCGGGATTGCCACGGACCGAATCGGTAAAGGGACTCACGAGCGCAAAATCCGCGGGATCGAAATGGATCCTGTACAATGTGTTGCGGGCGGTGTCGAGTCCGGAATTGGAGAACTCCGAACTCGCTCGAATAGTGCCGGGCACATACACTTGCCGCATACCATCCCACGCGACAGTATCCGGCGCAAACAGCGAACACGAAACATCGGGTTTTGCCGCCGCCACGCAAACGCGGCCGTTGAAGAGGACAGGCCTGAAGCAGCCGGCGTTGAACTCCCAACCGGCCAATTCCACCGCGCAGTATGCCGTGTCGCGGTCCGAGGGATTGCCCGTGATGAAGGTCAACTCAGCGAGCACGGCGGGCGCCGATTGCACATTCAGCATGCGGCTGTCATTGAGCACGAAAGCGACGACACCGGGCGCCGGGCTCGAACTTATCGGAACGCCGTGAAGCAGACTGCCGGCGGGCGCGCGGATTTCCTTGAAGCGCAGGCAGGCCTCGTCGAATCCCACCGAGAAGGTGGACCGGTGGAACATCTCCATGTCCATCGAATCCATGAGCAGCAGCGGCAGTTTCACCTCCTGCCCGCCGACAGCGACGGCTTCTCCCAGGCCGATCCTCAGGGCTTTGTGCGCGGAGCTGTCCATCGGCGCGGTGAACGACTTGGTCCTGGTGTCGGAGCCGTTGCATATGCCGTTTATGCTGAGATCCACCCGCCGCAGGGCGCCGTCGGGACACTTGGAATCGTAAGTAATCAGGCATTCCTGAAAGCTCTGGAATACTATCTCGGTGATCGACCGGAATATCGCCGAAAGCTGCGCCGGATCCGCGGTTCCATAGTAGCGGCCGCCTGTCAGTTCCGCTACGTTGCGAAGAAGCGCCTCAGGCAGTCCGGATCCGAAACCGACGGTGAAGATCTTGATTTTATTATTCTGCGCCAGCGATATCACTTGGTACGGCGTCGTGGTGGAAGCGTTATCCGAACCGTCGTTCAGGAGCACGACCGCTCTGCAAGGATTGCTTCCGTCACTGACGATGCTCATCAAAGCGGCGTAAGCGCCGTCCCACACGGCCGTGCCTCCGGCGGCGGGAAGCGAATTCACCGCATTTTTCAGCAGATCTTTACTGTTTGTCATCGTCTGCGCCACGGTGACGCTTGAATTGTACCAGATAACGCAGGCCTGGTCGAATATGCCGTCCATCTCGTCCACGAAGGCGTTCCCGGCGGCCTTTGAGGCGGCATTCCCCACTCCGACCATGCTCCCGCTGGCGTCGAATAGCAGGGCGACCGAAATCGCGCAGCGCGTGGACATGTCGGGACACCACAAGTCGAAGTCGTTTATCCGCGCGCCGTCTTCGAGCAGCAGCAGGTTTGTCTCGTCGATGGGCGTCACCGGCTGACCGTTGCAGGTCGCGGTGAAGTAAAGCTCGATAGTCGGCCACTTGCTCACGATGCGCTTGAAATCGAGAACGGGTTGCGCCCGCGCCGATTCGAAGGCGAACAGGGATATCAACAAGGGAAGAAATGCATGACTCGCGCAGGCCGCGGCGGCAGTCCTGAAAGTTTTCATCAAATCACCTCGTCGGTGGATGACCATTTTCCATCCCCTCAATTATTCGGCTGTTGGTGAGACGTAAAACAACCTGGAAACCTGACAGGAAGCCGAAAAATATTTTCCGGGATCCGTCGATACACCGACGAGATATTCCCGTTCACGCCTCCGCGAACCGCTCGAAACTGCTGCTGAATGCATTTTCCGCGCGGCGCGAACGAGAAGGGCGCGGCGGATAAACCACCGCGCCCGGCGCTTGCGGACGTACTTTGCCGTTATCAGTTCATCACCACCGCGTCCGCATGCTTGTCGATACTCTGCTTCAGCATCTGCTTGGGAACCGCGCCCACCACCGTATCCACGACTTTTCCGCCTTTGAAGAAGCCGATGGTCGGTATGCCCCGTATGCCGTAGCGCGTGGCCGACTCGAAATTGTCGTCCGTGTTGACCTTCACGAACTTCACCTTGCCGGCGTATTCCCCGGCCAATTCCTCTATTACCGGCGCTATTATGCGGCACGGCCCGCACCACGGCGCCCAGAAATCCACCACGGTGAGCTGCTGCGACTCCAGCACTTCCTTCTGAAACGTGGCGTCGGTTACTTCCAAAGGATGCATAACGGAAACTCCTGTGTGATCAGTGATTGTTTTATTGTAATGGAACAATTTTACGGTTTCCTCATGTAGGCCGGCCGGCCGGCCGCTCTCCCATGCCGCCGCGTTGCGCCTGTTCACGTCGCAGCGTTGTCACGACGCCGCCTCATCAACGACCTCCGCCAACACTTCCTCGACCCTTGCCGGCACGTCGCCGAAATCCCTGCCGGGCAATAAATCGGATATCAAAGTCGGTTTCATCAGAGTCACCGCGGTTTTTCCGCCGTCGGCGTAGACCGCGATGCGGCACGGCAGCATCATGCCGGCCCGTTTCCACTCTTTCAGCAACCGATACGCGAAGCCCGCGTTGCAGACTTCCACTATGCTGTAGGACTCGATCTCGAAGCCCTTCTCGGCGAGCGTCCGAGTGACGTCGTGCACGTGCAGCGTGCGGAAGTTCCTCCTTGCCGCCGCGCTCTGAACGGCTTCCAGGACTTCGTCGAAGGTCTTTTCTGTCGTTTTCGTGTATTCGATATTCATAGCCGCGTTCTCTCCTGCTCGTGCCGTGATGTCCGGATGTGATTGCGCCGTTATGTCCGGCGTTGAATATATGATGCTTCAAGCGGCCGCGCGATTCATAGAACCCGCGCGCTGTGCGGATCCGCCTTGAAGCAGCGGAAAGCAGTGTCAATGCGCCACCCGTCCAACGGCACTCTTATGCGATAATCCGGCGCGCCGCCGGTCGCCGCCGCCGCAATGCCGCCGGATTCGAACGGCGGCTGATTTTTCAGTCCGTAGATTTCGATTCCGCCATTTGCGCGGTTCACTTCTCCGTGATGCCCAGCGTCTCGAGCAGATGCCGTCTTGCGGATGCCGGAAAGGACGGAGACGCGGCTCTGTAAAGCGCTACCATCTTGTCTATCGAATCGCAATAAGCGGCGCAATCCGGACATTCTTCAAGATGCTTCCTGACCGCCTTGCAGCGCTCGGAATCGTCTTCTTCGCCGAATTGCGCGCAGATGAAATCCAGCACCTTGTCGCAGGAAAATGTTGCGGAATCCTGGTTGTCAGACATTGTGATCCTCCTTGAATAACGGCGCCAGTTCGCTCCGAAGAAAGGAGCGCGCTCTGTGAAGCCGGGATTTGACGGCAGGCGCCGACAGATTCAGTATGCCCGCTACTTCCTCCGTCGACAGTCCCTCGATATCGCGCAGGATGAAGACCGTCCTGTAATCCGGCGCCAGCCCGGCTATCGCCGAGTCCAGATGCCTTCTCATGTCAGCCCGCTCCGCCAGCTCGTGCGGATCATCCGAAGCGTAACCCAGCTCGCCTTCCGGCAGCGGCGCCTCCTCGTCGTCCATCGACACCGTCCGCTCGGTTTTCCGGCGCCGCGCCAGCATGAGGCAGTGATTAGAGACTATCGTGTAAAGCCATGTGGAGAATTTCGATTTGTGGTCGAACTGATCCAGTTTCCGAAGCACGCTGACAAAGGTCTCCTGCGTCGTATGCTCCGCTCTGTCCCGGTCGCGGCAGACATTCCACGAAAATCTGTAAATCACATCGGCATACATATCGACAAGTTTTTTAACGGCCGCGGGGTCGCCGGCTTTTGCGCGTTCAATTATTTCGGTTTCGTTTTCGATGTTCATGGTGTTGGATGCATTGTTCAGGCGAAGGATTCCGTCGAGATTCCGTAAAAACCGATCTAGTGCGACGTGAGAACGGTGCTAAGAAAGAACGTGGCAACGTGTGAACGGTGCAACGTGAAAACGTGGGAACGTGGTGACGTGGGGACGTTGGAACGTGGCAACGTGGGAACGTGGCAACGTGGGAACGTGAGAACGTGGCAACGTGAGAACGTGGGAACGTGGGAACGTGGGAACGTGGGAAGGTGAGAACGTGGGAAGGTGAGAACGTGGGAACGTGAGAACGTGGGAACGTGAGAACGTGGGAACGTGAGAACGTGGGAACGTG
>CAYLZD010000006.1:0-27863 GCA_964388275.1 uncultured Chromatiales bacterium | reverse complement strand
GAACGTGAGAACGTGGGAACGTGAGAACGTGGGAACGTGAGAACGTGGGAACGTGAGAACGTGGGAACGTGGCAACGTGGCAACGTGAGAACGTAGCAATGTGAGAACGTGGATAGCCTGGTCGTGCCCTCATCTGCTCGTCCTAACACATCCCCAGTCTTTCAAACACCGTATCCACGTGCCTCAGCGTCCGCTCGATGTCGAAGCAGGCGTCCAGTTCCTGGGCGGTCAGATATTCCCGGACTTCAGGGATTTCGGCGAGCAAGTCGCGGAGTTGCACGTTCTCGCGCCAGACGCGCATGGCGCAGTCCTGCACGATGCCGTAGGCGTCCTCGCGCAGCATGCCCTTTTTTGTGAGAGCCAGTAGGACCTGCTGCGAGAAGATGAGGCCGCGCGTGGAATTCAGGTTGCGCAGCATGTTTTCCGGATATACGATAAGCTTGTCCAGAATAACGCGCATTTTCTCTATCATGTAATCGAGGGCTGTGGTCGCGTCGGGCAATATCACCCTTTCGACCGACGAATGCGTGATGTCGCGCTCGTGCCAGAGGGCCTGATTTTCCAGAGCCGACATGGCGTAACCGCGGAGCAGGCGCGCCATGCCCGCCACGCGCTCGCAAGTGATGGGATTCCGCTTGTGCGGCATGGCCGAACTGCCCTTCTGGCCCTGCTTGAAGTGCTCCTCGGCTTCCAGCAGCTCGGTTTTCTGCAGATGCCGTATCTCCGTGGCGATTTTTTCCAGAGTTCCGCCGATTATGGCGAGCACGGACAGGAACTCCGCATGCCTGTCGCGCTGCAGGACCTGCGTGGATATCGGCGAAGGCGCGAGCGAAAGGCGCTCGCATACGAAGCGCTCCACAAAGGGGTCGATGTGCGCGTAGGTTCCCACCGCGCCCGATATCTTGCCCACGGATACGGTGTCGATAGCCCTGTCCAGCCGGGCTATGTCCCGCTTTATCTCCTCGCGCCAGAGAGCGGGTTTCAGGCCGAAGGTCATCGGCTCGGCGTGTATGCCGTGCGTGCGCCCGATCATCACGGTGCGCCTGTGCTCACTCGCCCTCGCTTCCAGCACGGGAAGCAAACCCTCGAGACCGGAGCGCAACAACAGGCCAGACTTGCGCAGCAGCACGCTCAGGGCCGTGTCGACCACGTCGGACGAGGTCATGCCGAGATGTATGTAGCGGGAGTTCTCTCCCACGTTCTCCGCCACGTTGGTCAGGAATGCGATCACATCGTGATCCAGCGTCTTCTCGAGTTCCTGTATGCGGGCGACCTCGAAATCCGCTTTCTCGCGAATGACCCTTGCGGCATCGGCCGGCACGAGGCCGAGTTCGGCCTGCGCTTCGCAGGCGAGGATTTCGATTTCCAGCCAGGTCCGGAATTTCGATTCGTCGGTCCAGAGGGCGCCCATCTCGGCGCGTGTATATCGCTTGATCATGGCGTTACCGCGGGAGGAGTTTGAGATCTAAATTCTTGCGCTTTCCGCCCCGCAGCACTTCCAGGCGGATCACGTCGCCGCTTCTGGAGTAGCGTATCAGTCCGTCGAGCTGATCCACCGACATCACCGGCTCGTCATTCGCCTTGAGAATGATGTCGGCAATCTCCAGCCCGGACTGCACGGCCGATCCCCGCCTGTCCATGTCGCTGACGATCACGCCCTCCGCCTTGTCGAGGTTGTATGCCCTGGCTATGGCCGAATTCACCGCCTGAACGCGGAAACCGGGATAGAAATTCCGTTCCACTTTCCCATCCTCCTTCAGCATCCTGACGATTTCCCTGACCTCGTTCGATGGTATGGCGAAACCGAGTCCCACGTTGCCGCGGTCCGTAGAGTAAATGAGCGTGTTCATTCCTATCACCTCGCCGAGACTGTTCACCAGGGGTCCGCCGCTGTTTCCGCTGTTGATGGCGGCGTCGGTCTGTATCATGTTCCTGTACACGCGGCCGTCGCGCTGGTCGAGCGACACCTGTGTGGCGCTGATAACTCCGACGGTGACGGTCGGCTTGGCGGTGGAGGAGAACAAGCCGAACGGATTTCCGAAAGCGATCGACCACTCGCCCACGATGACGTCGTTGGAATTTCCCATGACCAGGAAAGGCAGATCGCCCTTCGCAGTTACCTTCAGAAGGCATATGTCGGTCACGGGATCCGTGCCGACTATCTCGGCGGGTAGTTTGTCGCCGTTCGTCATCGTTATCGTGATTTTCGATCCTTTCCCGGCCACGTGATCGTTTGTGAGTATGTATCCGTCCCGGGAAATGATGAAACCGCTGCCCAGACTCGGGACGTTTTCGCGGTAAACCCGTTCGCCGAAAAACATTCTCCAGAAGGGATCCATTTCGCGGTATTCACGCACCTCGGTGACGTTGATGCCGACGACTGCCGGGCTGCACAACTCGATCGCTCGCGTTATCGCGTTGCGACGCGAATCATCCACACCCTGGGTAGCCCTGTCTGACGATGCAGAACGCGCATTGAAAGACTCCGGAGGAAATGGATCATCAGTTTTCCGCTGAGCGCAGGCTGAAAGACCGCAGACGAAAAATATCAAGAGAATCAGTTGAACCGCTGTTCGTAAGTTGTTGTGCGACATTGTTTTTTCCATTTCGATTGATACTGTTTCTTCATTTGCCGCTTCCGCGCAGTAACACGCGAAACGGTTCCAGATGCCGGAGGAATACCATCAGGCTGATAGCCAGCGATACGGCCCGATGTTCCCATACGGTTACGTCCTGATATCGCGTCAGAGCATCCGTTACTCCGGGCAGGAGAAATACCAATACAGGGGCGAAGACGGTGGCGGCGAGGTTGCCCACATGAACATCGCGCGAAAAGACACGCGTGAACAACCACAAACCGGCCCAATAAAGCAGAAAGGCCGGATTGAGCACTAGCGCGCCGCCTGCCGCCGGGGCAAGGCCTCTTCCGCCCTTCCAGCCGATCCACGGCGAGTAGTTATGCCCGAGCACAACGAAAAGCAGGGCGAGCGCCGCAAGCAGATACTCCTGCGGAAAAAGCAGGTTTGCGAGGCCTGCGGGTACCGCCCCCTTGATCAAATCCGTCAATAGCACCAGCAACCCGACTTTCTTCGAGCCGGTGACTTCAAAGGAATTCAGCGCCCCGATATTGCCGCTGCCTTCTCGGCGCAGGTCCTTGCCGTGCGAGGCGCGCACGAACAGATAGGCGCTCGGGAAGGAACCTATGAGAAAAGATGCAACGGCGGTCGCAGCGGCTGTGAGGGCATCCATGAAGGAAAATTAGGAAGGAAGCGCGCTATCCGCAAACGACCGGACGCGGATGTCCTTCGGTGCTACTCGATTATCATCGAACGGTACACCGGCCGTCCGCCCGATAGCGACAGCGCCACGAGATAAAAACCGGGACCGAGCTGCGCAATCGGCAGCACAAGCGTGTTGGCTTTTCCGATATCCCCGGGAATAGTCTCGACACGCGTGTATTCTCTTCCCCGGAGATCGATGATTGTGATGACAGCCGGCGAAATGGCATTACAGACATATTGAATGGTGACATGAGTTCTTGCCGGATTGGGGAATACGGTTTCGATGCTCGCATTCAACGGGGCTTGATCGACCGACCGGAGTTCCAACAGCGCCTCCATATCGCTCTTTCCTATCCATTGGCGCAGAAACACGCCGTTCGTGTCGATTTCCCAGATGGTGTATGCGGAATCTTTTCTGCAGACGAAGGAGACCATAAGCGTCCCGCGATATGTCCAGATCGGATAGTAGAGGCTTCCAAGGGCCTGGCTCGGCAAGACGCGCTTGAATATGTTCGTTCGAAGATCAAATATCCCGAGGCAGTTTTTGCCGTTGAACTTGTCTCCTCCGTATTCCCAGAAATCCCCCGCGATCATTGTGTGCTGTGGCGAAATGTCGCAATTCAAGACAGCTCTGAATTGATCGAGCGCAGGCGCGCTTATGAGTGTGTCCGTTTGATCGGCAAAGTTATGCAGACGGTACATTCCTCGTGGTATATCATCAGGCGGGTCGTGAAATTCAATGCATTTCTTGTTTCCGAATGGTATGCAGATAATCCCGCCGTGATATCGGACATCATCTCCTCCGGAAGTACTCGAATAGACACCGTAGTTCGTTTTATACCATATCCGCTGTTCGTCAATAGACCAGAATGTCTGTTGATATTCCTTCCGTATCGGCAGTTCCCTGACACTGTCATTCTCGATTTCGTAGATGATATAACTCATCAGAAGCCGCTTGCCGTCTCGCGACCAGCGCGGCCCCCATACATTTTCGAAATACACCGCTTGTGTGCCGGGATTTTTGCCGTCCAGAATCACACCGGATAGGAATGGCGGCCACATCCTCTAGTAATGATACGCCACCGTATTTCCATCAGGCGACAAGGCCCCCTGCCTTGCCAAAACCGTCAGATCGGGGTTCGCCCCAAAGGCAGAATCGATAATCGGTTCGCGGTTGCCGCACAGCGAATCAAGATGCCGCAACGAGTCGGGCTGAGCGTAGCAGGAAAGCGCTGCAACGAATGCTAAAGCGAAGACAACGGTTTTCATGGCATCCTCCTCACGGCAAGTTTTTTGCAATCACCTCGCGACGCCTGAACCTGTTTCCGGCCCTCGGTCAGCGATCTATAAGGACCTTTTGATACACGGCCCGATCGTTCAGGTCGGACAAACGAAGGAGATACATGCCGGGTGCGAGCGCGTCTGTTCGCACGGATGCGCTGTAACGTCCCGCTTCATGCCATGAGACCTCTCGAATGCTCAGTGCCTGCCTGCCTCTCAGGTCAACAAGCTTCAACGAGTAGACGCCCGCCCTTCTTACATCATATTCGACGGTTATGGTACCGGTCCCGGGTTGCGGGTGGAGGGAATGGAATGAATACTCAGTGAGATTCGAAGGCAGTTCCACGTCTGAAGTTTGTTGCTGCATGTCCCTGCCTGTGAGTTGGCGCAGAAACACGCCGTTGGTGTCGATCTCCCAGATTGTGTATGAGGAATCCAGCCTGCATGCGAAGGACACTATGAGCGTTCCCCTCCCGGTCCAGGACGGGTAGTACCAGTTCATGAACGCCTGTGCGGGCAGGACTTTCTTCATGCGATGTGTCCATCGGTCGAAAACACTCAGACTGTGCATGCTGTTGAACCGATAACCGCCCTTGTACGTCACATCCAGCGCAACAAAACGCCCGTCGTGCGAAACACCCTGTTGCCAGAAAGTATCCACCGAATCCCATCCCGCTACGGGGAAGAATGAGTAAGTGCCGGATGGAATATGATACAGCTCGTAACCGGGAGTTGATAGATTCCTTTGATAGCGCTCGATGTACAAAAGCGTGTCCTCGGCTATTGGGAGTGAGCTGCCGTGATAATCAATAGCCGTCAAATCCGTACCATCTTTTGTGCTGCGATACATGCCGGGTGCCTTAGTATCTCCACTGACTCCAACATGGTAGAATATGAATTCACCGTCCACTGACCATTTTGGCGCATAGAGATATACCCCGGATGGCACAGCAGGAAAAGGAATAATTACATTATTGGAATAATCATAAATGTATCTTGTCGTAACTATCCTTTTACCGTCCGGACTCCATTTTGGGATCCTGGCGCCGGGATGATAATCAATAATCCTGTTTGAATGGATGTCGATGATGTAGGCTCCGTCGAGATACGGTTTATACTGACGGATATTACAAGCGAGATAGCCACCATCAGGCGATAGAGAAGCAATGTATGTCTCGAATATCATATACGGATACGGTCCCTGAAGAGTATCTATGGGGAGATCGTCGCCGAAATTGCCGCAGCAATCATTCAAGCTTTCCACTCTTGTCCTGTCCGGGCAGTCCTCCAGGACATTCTGAGCGAGCGCATGTGTGGTGATTATGAAGAACAGAGGCAGACTGCGGAGAATATTCTTCATCGCACGACTCCCCTTCTGCTTACAAGAAGCTTACGCACGACAGTCCTTTCGTTGGACGCCCGGAAATGAAGCAAATATACTCCATGGGCCAGATCGGTCGTTGAGAGTTCGAGGGAATATTTTCCCGGCGAGTGCCGCTTTCCGTCAAGAACTGTTTGCAGCTTCCTGCCAAAAATATCGTGAAGCGTTACATCGATGCTGTGCTCGTGCGACACATCGTACCCGATAGTCGCTCTTACGTCCGTCGGCGTCGGAAATATATCCGCGACATGAAAATCATCCAATGCGTTCATCCGTTCATTCGATGTTACGACCGGCGCCCTTGCGAGTACGGAATAAGTGAACTTTACCTTCTCTGGAGGATGGGGAATCCAGATGGAATCAGGCGAAAGCCGCCATGGATTCATGCTGATGATTTTCCTGACAAGGTAAATGTTGGTTTCGAGCTGGCATCCCGAATTGTCGAACGCGTCTGGCTCTGTCAGTTCACAGTAACCCACGCGGTACAGCGGTATGCGGAATGGAAGTTTATTGATCTTCTTGGGCCAGTTGTAACCGGTCGCGGCGCTGCCCCTTCCCCATGCGCGGAGAACCTTGTGATAGCTTTCAGGGTAGTCAACCCATTGCTTCAGGTAATACCGCTTGACCAGATAGGAATCGTTCCCGTTCTCAAGGGGCTGGCGGACTTGAGCGGTTTTGTATCCTGGAAGCACAATCTCCAGAGTATCGTACTTCTCCGGGTCTATCAGGTTTTCAATGTCGAATGACGCCTCATGATGACGAAGACGATATGGATATTTAAGATGCAACAGGGAATGATATGCGTTGACGACGCCCCAACCCTCTTCAGTGGTAAAACGCGTTTTCAACGGATCCCATTGCGCCGTGTGTTTCATGAGCCATGCGACATCTTCCGGCGCGAGGATCATAGGTAAACTGTCGATCCCGCGGAACGGCAACAGTTCCTTGTGAAGAGATAGAATAAGACCTGATACACCGGATATAATCGGCGCAGAAGATGAGGTGCCGGGAAAAGCTCTGTAATCATAATCGACTCCCGCGCCGAATTTCTTAACCTCAACAGTGTGGGTATGTGACGGAGCAAGCAGATCCAGATTATTTCCGTGGTCATATCCTCCGTTCATTAAAGCATCTTGTTCGTTCGCGCTAACCGTTATCACCCAGTGATCGTCCACGTCCATCGGATAACCACCGAACGTAATGTCCGCACCTTCCAGCTTGTGCTCGAATCCTGCATTGCCCATTGCCGACACGAATATTCTTCCATTTTGATAGGCGAAGCCGACAATGGCGCGAGTGATTTCATCCCCTATGATTCGATATCCTGATGTATCCTGTCCGTAATAGAAACTCCCTGACAGATTCAGGACGCTGTTATTCCAGAGATTCCCGGAACGCGGCATTGAGACGCCTGCCGGAAAGGTGTCAAGGGGAGTTGCCGTGGCTTCCCATACTGCCGCGGCGAAATCGCTGTTTGAGTATATCTTGAAACCGAATAGCGAGGCGCCCGATCCTCCGCTGCCGTCTCCGCCCGCAACACCTGCGACTCCGGTAATGTTGTTCGTTGATGCTCCGATTAACCCTGCTACTGCAGTTCCGTGATGCACAACCGGAACATTTTGGTTGAATCCTGAATTTGTCCAGAACGCATCATTATTACCCGTGTAGTTCCATCCGCTTTTGAATCTGCTGTTCGGTGCGACTGAACCGCCGAGGTCAGGATGCCTGCAATCGATGCCCTTGTCGAGAATTCCGATATATACGGAGGAATCGCCCGTTGTCAACGTCCATGCCGAATCGACGAAAGCGCGGCCGGCCGTATCGGACCTGAATGTAGTCTGAAGGTTCCAGAGAGTGTCATTAGGCGGATTCAAGAGGCTTTGAAGTCTCTTCGGCCGTTCGTTGAAGGATAAAGTTCCATCCTTATTGCGCTCGCTGAACTGTTGATAGATAAAGTTCGGTTGCGCCCAGAGAATCTGGTCGTGAAATAACGACATGAGCCCATATGCAATCAGCGGGATATCCTGATCGGTATCGAACCTTATGACAAGCGCGTTCCAGAAGTCAGGCATCCAGAGCGTGTCTCCCATCCTGGAAAGCGACATGATGTCGGTGCAAGGATTGATGCCGGGTATCATTTTCCTCATTTCTGAAACACCGATCGCGGCCAGCGCATTTACAACGGCTTCCGAACGAATGAAATCCGTGTTCAAAGGCAATTCTGTTTGAACCGGGCTTTCACCTTTAATGTTGAATATCTCGCAACCGAGATAGTTGGGATTGAGAACTCCGTCCTGAAACCAGATGATGATCTCATTCCTTACGTACGCCGAATCAGGAATGAATGGCAGTTCCTGTGCGCTCACATTTTCAGAGAGAGAGAGAGAGAGAGAGAGAGTAAAGATCGTGCCAAAAAACAGAGCGCGTGGAAGCAGCGTGTCGAACTTTTTCATTCGTCCTCCCGGGCAGGTGATTGATAATCTCCTGAACTATATTCCCAATCTACCGTTATACGCCGACAAAGTCAATGACAACAAGCATTTCTCGTCCTTTCACTCAATCGGTCCCTGCCGGTCATTTGAGCATTACAACAAAACCGTGAGACGAAAAGACCAAGAGATGCCGATTGCGTACCCAGTTCCCAGTTCCCAGTTGGTAAATATGGTGAATTCGGTGAATTCGGTGAATTCAGTGAATGGGGTGAATTCGAACATCCACCCCGTTTCCAGTTTACCATTCGCCTTTCCCCGTTCCCCGTTCCCCGTTCCCCGTCTGAACCGCCATGACGCCAAGGTTTTTCTTTCCTGCGCGTAAAACCGGCGTTGTGTGATATCATTTTAGGTATCACCCGCCAAGGAGCGTTCGCGGCACGACATCGTCAAGACACGCAAGCAGATGCGGGATGGGGGCGGAAGCTGATCGAGGGGACTGAAGTCCCGCAGAACCGCACTTGCTTAAAACTATAATTGGAACAGTATCCCAAACTAGTAAATCTATATCTGACCGCGACACCCTTCCCTCTTCACTCTTCACTCCCCACTCCCCACTCCCAACTCCCAACTCCCCACTCCCAACTCCCCACTCCCAACTCCCAACTCCCAACTCCCCACTCCCCACTCCCAACTCCCAACTCCCCCCGCCCGCTACCGCGCAAGCAGCATCGGGAAAGTCCCCTGCCTCTCACCGGCGATAACCTGACACTGATACACGCCCGAAGGCAATCCCGTCATGTCCAGTCTTACCCCGTGGGCGCCGGGCGGCATTGCCAGGGCTTCGTACCGCAGCACCTCGGCGCCGAGTGTGTTGCTGATGATGATGCGGACTTCGGATGCTTCCGACAGATCGAAAGTCACCGTGGTCCTGCTCGTGAAAGGATTCGGATGATTGCCGCGCAGCGTGAAATTCAGTTCGCCCGCTGCGACGAACACCGACTGGGAAGTCGTCGCCGAGCCGTCGTTGTCTATCTGACGCAGGCGCACATGAAGCGGCGCCGCGCTTCGCGGATCGAAGACCCGCGAGTATTCCAACGGCGTCGCGCTGTTTCCGGCGCCCGGGACGAATGCGGCCGTAGTCCAGTCCGCCCCGCCTTCGACGCGGAACTGCACTTCGAAGCCGTGATTGTTGGTCTCGGATTCAGTGCGCCAGCGCGCGAGAATGCCGTCCGCCGAGCGGACCGCCGAGAGCCGGGAAAGTTCCACCGGAACCACGCTTACGTACAACACTTCCACATCGTCCACAGCGGCTTCCACAAGCGACTGCGGATCGTCGTCGCGGGCCACGAAGCGCAGGCGCACTTCCGAGGTCGGCGTCACGTAGCGGGAAACCACCGCCACGCGTTCCGACCACGAGTTGTCGGAGAGCGTCGTGTTCTCGACGTCGAACCAGCTGCTGCCGTTGTCCGAGGAAATCTGCACCACCCACGGATCGCCGCCGGGACTCGCGCCCAAATTATTGGAGAACCAGCGCCAGTAGCGTATCACGGGCGTGGACAGGTTGGAAAGGTTCAGAACGGGAGACAGCAGCGTCGTCTCTCCGTCGTCCACATCCTGATCTCCGGCCGCGCCGTTGACCGCTCCGTTGCCCGTGACCCAGCAGAAGGTTCCCGTAGGACTGTGATCGTCCTCCGGTTGCACCGGCGAGCTGTTCACGAAGGTTCCGACCGGATCCACACGCACCCATCTTCCCGTGACCGCCTGATCGCCGGGGATATGCCCGGTCCAACCGGCCGCAGTCTCGAAGTCGAACAAAACGTTCCGCGTGAAGCCCACCAGCACCATATGAGGAACCGCCGACCCATCCGCGGGATGCGTCAAGGACGAACCCCATGCTTCGGCGGCTTCGATGAAATACTCCAGCACAGTGCCCGCAGGTTGGCCGGGAATTGTGCCGGACCAGTTGGACGTGCCGTTGTTCTGGCCGCCTGTTTTGGTCATGTTCACGATCAGCCAGCGTCCGCCGTCGGGACGGTAATGGACTCTCACCTGCGAAGTGCTGATATCCGTCAGCGCCGAGACGACAGTGCAGGTGACCGGAATCGCCGTGTTCGCGGCGGCGGAGGACTGCTTCGCATGCGTGATGGTGAGCAGGCCCGAGGGGATGCCGTGCTTGGCGAAGGCCGCTACAATGCCCGCGGAATTCGGCGTGCCGTTGGCGAGGTTGGCGTCATTGTCGTCGACCTTCAGGATCTCCAGGAAATACTTTGTGAACGCTTTGCCCGTGTTCGAATCGTCGGGCTTGCCGCGGCGCGCGAAATGCATAACCCGCGAGGCCTGGGCCAGCCCGATATTGACGCGCATGTCCCACAGAGCTCCGCCCATAATCATGCCGTCGTTATGCACTTCGCCGGTGATGTCCCTCGGATAGCGGTTCGTGTTGTCCAGATTCCTCAACACGGTGTTGGTACCGAAGAATCCCACCCCCATCTCCGGCCTGTCGAGCTGAAAAGAGGCGTTGGCGTCGGCTACGCCTTCGTTGAGAGAGCCGTTCGTCATGCCGTTCGATTTGCCGAACTCTATGTAAACCTTGCGGTTCACGAGATGGCCGTATTCGTGCATCACCACGTCCGGCATCTCCGCGGCCTTGGGACAGGGACCGAGGGTGGAAGTCCCCGATGTATAAAAGTTCAGACCGTTGCCGTCGAAGTTCGCGTTGCAGGTCTGGGGCAGATTCACCTTCGTGAGGACCTGGTAATTCAAGCTCGTTATCGCCGGATCCATGTCGAGTATGTAGCGGCGCGAACGGTTGACCGTCTGGAAGGCGGTGCGCTCGGCGGCGGTACTGTTCGTATTGTTCCACTCGACGTTGTACGTGCTGTTGTTCGCGATCACCTGTGTGATGACCGAGTTGCTGCCGTCCTGCCGGCTGATCTTGCAGTAGGGTCCTTCGAACTTCATGGTCACCGTGCCGCTGTTCGAACTGCTGTACACTCCGGAGCCGTTCGTGGTAGTGTTGGCCGAAGCCACCGTCACGTATTGATCGGTGTTAGGGACAACCGTGCCCGTTTGAGTATATGAAACGGTCTTTACATTGCTTGTGACCGTGCCGCCTATGCCCCCTGTGACCCGGTTTCTGCGCTGCAGGACGGTTCCGTCGTGAGCGTCGACAAGAGTCTCCCAGATATGAAATTCATCCTGAGGAACCGTGAAATCGTATACGAGGCGGTGAGTCATTCCGGACGACGTGGAATACGGAAGCAGCGCCAATTCGCTGCCGCTCGCCTCGTCTATGCCTCCGGGCCTCATGACGAGGCCGGTGGCGGCCAGCAGCCGCGCTTGTTCCCTGTCGATGGTAGGCGTCGTCGAGACGCCGATTTCGGGCTGAAATTCGGAACCGAACATGAAAACGCGCCCGCGGTCGTTCATGGTGACGGTGACATCCGAGTTCAGAACGCGGATCCCGTCGACGAGTTGTTCGTATGAAACCGTCCACTTTCCGTCGTATTCATTGGCGTTCACGAGGCGTAGAGCCCGCGCATCGCAGCGCAGCAGGTCTTCGAACGCGCCGATGAACAAGCGCGCCGCGGCGTCGGCATTCGACGAATCGACTCGCGAGATACCCGGAATCTGATAGCCTTCTCCCCAGACCCTGTACGGTGTGCCGGTCCATTCGTTCCAGAACGCGCGCCAGTCTCCGTGTTTTTCCTTAAAACCGAGCCAGCGCTGAGAAGATGCGTTTTCGAGCTGCGCATGCTGGATCACGCGTTCATATTCCGGAGAATACCCTTCGTTGGGCAAGCGTACTGATCCGTCATTCTCCTGCGAATAAGTCGACGCCGCAGCGAAGAGCGCAAATAGAATGGAAAGCGCAATTCTCATCGATAGTCCTCTACATTGGGTGTAGTTTCACGCACCTCCAGCGATGTGCAAGATAGTCAAGGGCGCAGTTTCTCGAAAGTGAAATATTGCGTATAAACGAAAATTTTGCATCAACTTGTAAAGTGATGTTCACGATCGGAAGCGTTCGTCTACCGGTTCAACATGTACCAGCCGTCTTGTCGGAATCGAGAAAAAACGTGTACAGCGGATTTATTGTGTTTCAAGAATTGACAATTGCGGGCATTTTTCGTAACTTATGATTCTGCAATAAGTTATATTGAACAGACTAAAAAATGGGCAACAGCGGAAAATGGATACTTGGCATCGGCGTGGCGATGTTCGGCATTGGTTTCATTATTCTGGCGTTGGCCTTTTTCACCATGACGTCCGCGCTTACGACGGCGACGGCTGAATTCTCAGAGGAAGCGTCGACCGGCGGCGGCGAAAGAGTCGCCTTGATAGTACTCGACGAACCCATCATCGATTCGGAGCCGGTTGTGAGGCAACTGCGGAAATACCGGCAGAGGAGCAGTGTCAAGGCGATCGTGCTCCGTCTCGACTCGCCGGGAGGCGCTGTCGCCCCCAGCCAGGAAATATTTGACGAGGTCAAACGCACGGTGGCGTCCGGCAAACCCGTGGTGGTTTCAATGGGTTCGGTTGCCGCGAGCGGTGCTTACTACATAGCCTGCGGAGCCACCCGCATCGTCGCCAATCCGGGCACCATCACGGGAAGCATCGGGGTCATCTCCGAGTTCGTGAGTTTCAAGGGATTGATGGATAAAATCGGCCTCGAACAAACCACGGTGAAATCCGGCAGATACAAGGATCTCGGCAATCCCGGAAGGCGGATGACCGAGGACGAAGTAGTGCGTATCCAATCCGTAATCGACGACGTGTACGAACAATTCGTCGAAGCCGTGCAGAAAGCCAGGTCCCTGCCGCTCGACAGCGTGCGCCAACTGGCCGACGGCAGAGTGTACTCGGGCCGCCAGGCCAAGCGCCTTGGTCTTGTCGACACGCTCGGCACCCTTCAGACAGCCGTCACGATCGCCGGACTTCTCGGACGCATCGAAGGCGAGCCGCGCGTCGTAAAGGAAAGAAAACGCGAAAGTCTCATGGAGCAGCTGCTGGGAAGCGATACCCGCGCGCTCATGCAGGAGATGAGAGCCCGATTCAGGGTGTCTCCTCCTTACGAATACCGAATGCAGTATTCACCAAATCCAGAGGAACAGCAGTGACGAAAGCAGACATCGTCGACAACATCGCTTCGGCCACCGGCCTCACGAAAGTCGAGACCGAAGCGGTAGTGGATGGCTTCCTCGCCACGGTCAGCCAGGCCATGCGCGAAGGAAAGACCATAGAGATCCGCGGTTTCGGGAGTTTCAAGGTCAAGAAACGAAAAGCGCGCATGGCCAGAAATCCAAGGACAGGGGAAGAGGTCTTCGTCGAAGAGCATTACGTGCCCATATTCAAGGTTTCCCGCGAATTGCGGCACGGTGTGGACAAGAATCTGAAAACCGCCGAGTAAGCGACGAATGCCGGAGAGCCGTCAAAAATTCTGTCCCATCTGCGGCGCCCTGTTGAGAGGCAGCTCCACCCGTTGCGATAACTGCGGAGGGGAGGCCGCCGAAGCACGGCAGCCTGTAGCCGCGGAGGTCCGGACCGCGGAAGCGGGTCGGAAAAAGACACAGGCGCAACCGACGTCCGGCGGCCGCAGACCGTCCGCAAGGATCGCGCTTTCGAAACCGGCCCTGGCGGCCTTGCTGGCGGCCGTGGCGGTTCTGTCGGCAACTGTCGGCTATGTGATAGGCGCGGGCGTAAGCGCCGAGCCTTCCGAAGCGCAGCAGGCCTCGCAGGCGCCGGCGGTGGATCTCGCCGCGCTGAATTCGCTGCGGGAAAACATGGAACGGAATCCCGGCAATGCGGACGCAATCCTGAAATACGCGAACGCTCTGCATGACGCGAAGCTCGTCGATCAGGCGATAGCGAGGTATCGGGATTATCTCGCCATGGTTCCCGACGATGCGGATGCGGGTATTGACCTCGGAGTGTGTTATTTTGAGCGCCGGGATCATGATGCCGCGATCGCGCAGATGGAAAGCGTGCTCGCCCGGCATCCCGATCATCAACTCGGCAACTTCAATCTCGGGATAGTCAATTACAGCGCGGGAAATGCCGAGGCGGCGGCGAAGTGGTTCAGGAAAACGATAGAGTTGAATCCCGGCACTCAGGTGGCCGAAAACGCCAGGCGTATGATGGCGGACATCGGACAACCAGGCGGATAAGACTGCAGCAAATAATCAAACCCCATAGTAACACCATTACAGGAGTCCCAAAAAATGCCCTGCGGAAAAAAGCGCAAGCGCCACAAAATGTCCACGCATAAAAGGAAAAAACGCCTGCGCAAGAATCGTCATAAAAAGAAGAACCGCTAAACCGTAACCACGATGGATCGGCTCTGGTCGCCCTGGCGCTCTCAATACATTCAGTCCATCGGCAACGATGGCGGATCGCCGGAGTGCGTTTTCTGCGCGGCCATTGCATCCGCGGACGACGACGCCCGATATCTGCTGCGCCGTCACGAGCGTTGCGCGACGCTGCTCAACCTGTACCCTTACAACAGCGGCCATCTTCTCATCGTCCCTTACACTCATGCAGGCGATCTGCTGGCGCTGGACGAGGAAACATACGTTGAGATGACCGGGCTGATCAGAGAATGGATGGCGACACTCGGCGACGTAATGCGTCCGCAGGGCTTCAATATCGGCTCGAACATCGGCCGCGTCGCAGGGGCGGGCATAGATCAGCACGTTCACATTCACATCGTGCCGCGCTGGAGCGGAGACATCAACTTCATGCCCGTCATCGGCGACACCAAGGTGATCAGCGAATCGATGACGGAAACCATGCACAAGCTTCGCCTGCGCTTCGACGAGCGGCTGGGCGGGCCGCGCGCATAATGTGTAATTCAACCGAAACGAATACGCTCACAAAAATCCCAGGAGGTTGCCATGTCTGAAGACCGCATGGCCAAAGGACTGCTTGTCGGTTTCATCTCCGGCGCCGTCGTCGGCGGGGTGCTGGCCCTGCTCTATGCTCCCAAGTCGGGCAAGGAGCTCCGTCAGGATCTGAAGAAAAAATCCGAAGAACTGGCCGACGACGTGGAAGTGTATCTGCGCGACGCGCAGAGCAAGGCGAAAACGCTGATCAACGAGGGCAAGGAGAAATCCGCCCACCTGATTTCGGACGCCAAGGTGAAGGCCGAGGGCCTGCTGAAGGAGGCCGAGCAGGTGCTGGCCGACGCGAAACACAAGGTCGCCGAGGAAAGCGGCCGTCTCAAAACCGCCGTGAAGGCCGGCGTGGACGCATTCAAGGAAGAGCGCGGAAAGCCCCCCGCCGCGTGATCCCGCATCAACCGATCAGGCGCGGCGCCGCCGCCAACGAGGAGGGAACATGACCGACCTAAACAGCGCTTTATTGAGCGTTCTGCTCGGTTTGGGCGCTCTGCTCATCATCGCCATCATCGTGGCGATAGCGCGCATAGCGAAAACAGTCCGCTCCCTGCAGGACGAGATCACGCAGCTCACTTCATCCATAGTGCCTCTGGTCGAGCGAATTGCCGACCTCGCCCGGAGCGTGGAACAGTCTCTCGGCGTGGTGAACGAGAACAGGGCCGCAGTATCGGAGTCGCTCGAGAACATCCGCGACGTCACCCGCACGGTGCATCGCCTGCACGGGGTGGTGAGGGACGGCATAGAGCCGCCGCTGCAGGAGTTCGCATCTTACCTGGCCGGTATGCGCTCGGGATTCAGGGCGTTTTTCGACACATGGAAGCGCAGCCGCTGACAAGCGACACCGGAGCGCGCCGCCGCACTCCGCTCGCCGCGGTGGCCGTGTCGATGCGGCCCAAGCAATGGACGAAGAACCTCTTCGTCCTTTCGCCCCTCCTGTTTTCGAGGCATCTGTTCGAACCCGACGTGCTGCTCCGCGCGCTGTCGGCCTTCGTCATCTTCTCGCTCACGGCCAGCGCTATATACCTGCTCAACGACGTGGCCGACATCAAGCGCGACCGGGAACACCCGGTCAAGCGGCTGCGGCCGATCGCCGCCGGCGAGATCTCCGTCTCCACGGCGCTGTCCATGTTCGCCGTCCTCTTCGCCGGCGCTCTGGCGGCGTCATGGGCGCTGAACGTCGAATTCCTGGCGATCATCGGCGGATACTTCGCGCTCAACATCGTGTATTCGCTGTACCTGAAGGAGGCCGTGATCATCGACGTGATGGCCATCGCCGCCTCTTTTGTGCTGCGCATAGTGGGCGGCGCCTTCGCTATCGGCGTTCCCGTGTCGGAATGGCTGCTTATCTGCACTTCCCTGCTCGCGCTTTTCCTCGGCTTCAGCAAACGCCGGCACGAAATCACGATGCTCGAGGACAACGCGACCGTGCACCGCCCGGTCCTGCTCGAGTACAGTCCGTACTTCCTCGACCAGATGATCTCGCTGGTCACCGCCTCCACGCTGATCGGCTACATCCTTTACACGGTCTCGCCGGATACCGTGGATAAATTCGGATCCAAGAACCTTTTGTTGTCGGTGCCATTCGTGCTCTACGGGCTGTTCCGTTATCTTTACCTGGTGCATCAGAAGAAAACGGGCGGGGATCCCACGGCCGAACTGCTCACCGACAGGCCTCTGCTGGCCAACGTGTTCCTCTGGGCGGCAAGCGTCATGCTCATCATTTATTTCAGATAGGCAAGCATCATGGCAGCAAGCAAAGTAGCCGCCGTTTTCACAAAACCGGAAACCATACTCGAAGACACGGTCCGTCTCTGCGAGCTGGCGGGAATGAAGGAAGCGCTGGATCCGTCCGCGGGCACCATACTCAAGGACAACATATCCTGGCATTTCCCCTTTCCCGGCGCCAACACGACGCCGTGGCAGCTCGAGGGAACCGTCCTCGCCCTGCGCGGCGCCGGGTACTCCGACCTCTGCTGCGTGCAGAACAAGACCGTCGTCACGGACGCGTTCAAGGGGGAGGACCTCAACGGCTACGTTCCGATATTCAGAAATTACGACATCCCCGTCCTTTTCAATTTCAAGGACGAGGACATGAAATGGATCCCGTACGAACCGCGCGCGGAAATGCTGGTTCTGAGGAAGATCTACCCGGAGGGGATCTTCATACCCGATTTCTTCGGCGGAAAAAACATCGTGCATTTGCCCACCGTCAAGTGTCATATCTACACCACCACGACGGGCGCCATGAAGAACGCATTCGGCGGGCTTCTCAATACGAAGCGGCATTACACGCACAGCTGGATACATGAAACGCTTGTGGACCTGCTCGCAATACAGAAGGAAATCCACGCCGGAATATTCGCCGTCATGGACGGCACCACCGCCGGCAACGGCCCCGGACCGCGCACAATGTATCCTGAGACAAAGAACGTGCTGCTTGCCTCGGCCGACCAGGTCGCCATCGACGCCGTCGCCGCCAAAATGATGGGCTTCGATCCGCTCAAGGATCTCGACTACGTGCGCCTCGCCCATGAACGGGGGCTCGGCGTCGGAAACACGCGCGATATCGAGATAGCCGGCGACGACGTGCGCGGCGAAAACTGGCGTTTCCGCGTCGGCGACAACGGCGCGAGCATGGTGGGCGACCTCATGTGGTTCGGACCCCTGAAGTCGCTGCAGAAGCTGTTCTTCCACACCCCGCTCGTGCACGTGTTCGTGATGGGCTCTGAGGTGTATCACGATTATTACCGCTGGCCGCTCAAGGACCGCAAGGTTTTCGAGAAATGGCTGAAGACAAGCCCGTGGGGACGCCTCTTCGAGGAATACCGCGCGAAGGGGTTGTTGGGCGCGGCGGGCGGAGAGTAGGAAACGGGGAAATTGCCGCCACGAAAAAGTATCATTGTTTCATCTCCTGATCCGGTGGCAACGAGGTTTCCGGGATAGGCGCGACATCCGTGCCATGCGCCCGCTTGTTTCACGTGAATAATGCGCGAACGGCAGAATCACCTGCAAGGCGGCGGGTACGGAAGCGAGTAGCGCTTTGCGCGCGCGTCGAGAACAACGTCGGATCCACGGAAGCACAGCGGCGGATTCAGCGAGACATCGGCCGATTTGGATTATTCCCCGCGGCCACATATTTTCACGATCAACGAAATGACGTAATGACACAGTCGATGAAAAGCGCCGCAAAAGTCTTTAAAGCCCTGGCCGATCCGAACAGGCTCAGAATCCTCAAGATGCTCGAGATACGCACGCTCTGTGTGTGTGAAATCACGGCCGTGCTCCCGATCTCGACCTCCACCGCCTCAAAGCATCTCCAGATTCTCCGCGATGCGGGCTTCATCATAGACCAGAAAAACGGGAAGTACGTCGAGTACGCCCTGAACGCCGAATCGAAAGATCCAGCTGTTAAGCATGCGCTTTCCTACCTCAGGTCGTGCTGTCGCGATGACGAGGAAGTGAAGTCGTACCCGAAGCGGTTGAAAAGCATCGACCGCTTCACTGCCTGCGGCCGGTGACTCCACTGTTCAATTCATATGGATAAAGGTTCGAGATGACGAAAGTCCTCATTCTGTGTACCGGGAATTCCTGCAGGAGCCAGATGGCTGAAGGCATCCTTCGTTTCATCGATCCGACGCTCGATGTCCGATCCGCCGGGACCTCCCCTGCCTGGCGGGTCCATCCCAAAGCCGTCACCGTCATGCGGGAGATCGGCATCGACATCAGCGGGAACAGCCCGAAGAATGTGGCCGGCTTTCTGGACGAAGGATTTGATTTCGTCATCACCGTGTGCGACAACGCGAAGGAATCCTGTCCCGTCTTCTCCGGCGTCGTCACAAGGCGGCTCCATATCGGTTTTGAAGATCCCGCCGAGGCGACAGGCGCAGACGGGGAAATAACGGACACGTACAGGAGAATCCGCGACGAGATCATGCGCGGATTCGAGGCGTTCCATCGGCGATATATCGCAACGGCATGAAACCAACATGATCAATAACGCAATCCGGCAAGGATTGCGGGAGGGCAATATGAAAGACAACGCTTTTCTCAAGGAGATCGTCAGAACCAAGTACAAGGAAATCGCGGAGGCGAAACAGTCCTGCGGATGTTCCTGCTGCGGCGCCGACTCGGGCGGGAAGACGGACTACACCGTCATGAGCGATGACTACTCGAAGATCGAGGGGTACGTCCCCGAGGCCGATCTCGGCCTCGGCTGCGGCCTGCCGACTGAATTTGCGGGCATCAAACAGGGCGACACGGTTCTCGATCTCGGATCGGGAGCAGGCAACGACGTGTTCATCGCGCGGAGGGAAGTCGGGGAGTCCGGCAAGGTTATCGGCGTCGATTTCACCGATGAGATGATTGCGAAGGCGCGGCTCAACCGCGACAAGCTCGGCTTCAATAACGTCGAATTCCGGAAGGGAGACATCGAGAGCATGCCCGTCGACGACGGCACGGTGGACGTCGTGCTGAGCAACTGCGTCCTCAATCTCGTGCCTGACAAGGCCAGGGCCTTCTCGGAGATATTCCGGGTGCTGAAAGCAGGCGGGCGCTTCTGCGTGTCGGACATCGTGCTGCGAGGCGAACTCCCCGCGAAACTGCGGAGCGCGGCGGCGATGTACACGGGGTGCGTCGCGGGCGCGATGCAGATGGACGAGTACATCGGCATCATCACGGATGCCGGATTCACCGATCTCGTGATCGCAAAGGAAAGGACGATCCGCATTCCCGATGACATTCTGTTGAGCTTCATCACAACCGGCGAGTTGGAGAAGTTCAATGCGTCCGGCGGCGCGATCCTCAGCGTCACGATATCCGCGATGCGGCCTCACTGAACGGCCCCTCCCCAAACGCCGCCTGAACATGTCCTCGACAGCAAAGCGATTGTCCTTCCTCGACAGGCGGCTGACGCTGTGGATTTTCCTTGCGATGGCGGCGGGCGTGCTGTCGGGATACCTGTTCCCGTCCGTCGTCGGATTCTGGAATCAGTTCCAGTCCGGAACGACGAACATCCCCATCGCCATCGGCCTGGTGCTCATGATGTACCCGCCTCTGGCGAAGGTCAGGTATGAGGAACTCGGCAAGGTTTTCCGGAACGCGCGGGTGCTGATCCTTTCGCTCGTTCAGAACTGGGTGATCGGCCCGATCCTGATGTTCGGACTCGCGATCCTGCTGCTCCCCGATCATCCGCATTACATGGCCGGACTCATCATGATCGGGCTGGCTCGGTGCATCGCCATGGTGATCGTCTGGAATGAACTCGCATGCGGAGACACCGAGTACGCGGCGGGGCTTGTTGCCTTCAATTCGATCTTCCAAGTGCTATTCTTCTCCGTATACGCCTATGTGTTCCTGACCGTGCTGCCAGAATGGCTCGGACTTCAATCCTTCAAAGTGGACATCACCATCGGACAGATCGCCGAGAGCGTGTTCATCTACCTCGGCATCCCCTTCCTGGCGGGAATCATCACGCGCTTCACTATGATCCGTATCAAATCAAAGGACTGGTATCACACGAAGTTCATTCCGAGGATCAGCCCGATCACCCTCATCGCGCTGCTCTTCACAATTATCGTGATGTTCTCCTTGAAGGGAGAGCACATCCTGAAAATCCCCATGGACGTGGTGAGGATCGCGATCCCCCTGTTGATCTACTTCATCGTCATGTTCCTCGTGTCCTTCCACATAAGCAGGCGGTTCGGAGCGGATTATAAAAAAACCGCAACTCTGTCCTTCACCGCGGCCTCCAACAACTTCGAGCTGGCAATCGCCGTTGCGGTCGCCGTGTTCGGCATCAATTCCGGCGAGGCTTTCGCCGCCGTCGTGGGACCGCTCGTGGAAGTTCCGGCAATGATCGCCCTGGTTAATGTCGCGCTTTGGTTCCGGAAGAGATATTTCGTGTCACCGGCATAATCAGGCGCTCTCAAACAGGGCCCGCTGCTCGCCGTCGGTATCGGGCCGCTCATCCGGATTCTCGTGTACTACACGATGGAATCCCGACGGGGGATAGTGATTGCTCCGAAGCGGGCGTATCCGTATTTTTCATATTGATTCGCAGCCGGCGTTTTTAATGATGTCCTGCGCGAGTCGATCGGCGATCCTCGGGTCGCCGCTTCCGGTGCCGACGGTCGGCAGTTTCCTCCCTCCGGCGCGGAGCTAAGTCGCCGTCCGCCTGATGCGGAGGATGGCGCCGGAGCTTTCGTCGAGCGCGGAATTTTTCATGCGCCCGTAGCTCAGTCGGATAGAGCATCTGCCTTCTAAGCAGAGGGTCGCTGGTTCGAGTCCAGCCGGGCGTGCAAATGAAATTATGGATGCTGAATGGCGAAGCGGTGTTCTGCGGGATTCACGTTTGAGATGGACGCGGCCGGTATAGGCAGGCAGTCCGGATCGATCATGCGGGAGCTTCAATGAAACGCGGCGCGCGACGCGAGCGCCGCCCCGAGGCCTCCGCTCAGCGATCGAGCAGATACGTGTGTTCCTTCAACCACGCCTGGCAGACGCGGCGGTTGCTGCAGTAACGGTCCACTATGTTCCAGAAGCTTTCCGAGTGGTTGAGCTCGATCAGGTGGGCCAGTTCATGCACGACCACGTAGTCCATCATGCGCGGCGGCAGCATGGCGAGGCATTGATTGAGATTCAGCGCTCCCTGCGCCGTGCAACTGCCCCAGCGGCTGCGCTGCCGCCGTATCGAGACGCTCGTCGGACTGACGCGCATCAGGGCCGCGTAGTAACGCACACGGGGCAGAAGGATTTTCCGCGCCTGAATGCGGTACCACGCAGACAGGACCGAACGCAGCGCGTCTTCACGATCGGCGCCGGATTCGTGGCCGGGCAATTCAATTTCCAGACAGCCGTTACGCCTGCGCACCTCGGCGCGGCCGTTGCAGGCCGGCAGCACTTTCAACTTGAGATTTTTCCCGAGGAAGGGCGTCTCCGCGCCGCTCCTGTAGCGGGCTTTAGGCGTGTGCCTTTCGAGCTTCTCGAACTCGTCCAGCTTGGCCAGCACCCAATCGGCCCTTTCCCGTATAATGCGAGGTATGTCGCGCTCGGGGAAACGGATCGGCGCGGACACGCGCAAGCCCTTGCCGAGCATGACCGTCAGCCGCACGTAGCGGTTGCGTCTCGATCGAACGAGAGAATAAGGGACGGTTCGGCCGCTGAGTGTTATCGTATGCATTCCTGCGGGCGCTCGATACGGTGCGCAATTTAGCGCATGTCCGCATCCTTTGAAAGAGCTTAAGGCCGCGCACCGCCGAAAAATTCCTTGCTCTATCCGGTTGACGCCGATTCGATGCGGCGCCGGCCCGTCGCAGCCTCGAAACGGAGACAAACAATCCGCTCTTCCGGGGCCGGCCGCCGCTCCGCGCCCTCATGCAAGTAGTGAGGAGAGATTCTCCGCGGCCCTTTTCAAGTCCCCGGCAAGAGCGGTTGAAGACGCGGAGCGCTGTTCATGGTCGTCTGCGCCGGCATTATCCTCTCCGGATCGGAGGATCCGGCTTCATCTGCTTTTTAAAAGCATTCTCGCTTCGCCGCCGCCCCCCGCCGTCAAACGGCAGAAATACACACCCTCCGGCAGTCCGCTCGCGTCGAAACGCAAAGCATGTTCACCCGCCGGATAGACGGCGTCCGCCAGACGGCGCACGTGACGGCCGAAAGCGTCGTAAACATCCACGCTCACCCGGCTGCCGGCGTCGGCCGGCAGAACCGTGAAGCTGACGGTCGTCTCATCGCGGAAAGGATTCGGACGGTTGGGCTGAAGCGCGAATCTCTCGCCTGCGGAGAGCGGCACCAGGCAGTCGCCGCTGGTAACCACGTCGCCATGCTGAAGTTCCACCCGCACACCTTCAGGCACAACCGGATCTGCCAGGATCAGATCGGACAACTTCCAGCCGAAACTGTCGCCCGTCCCGTCACCCGACAAGGCGAGGAGGTTCAGATACGCCACGGGTCCGGAGCCCGACAACGGATCCCCGGATGCCCCGGCTATCCGGATGCGTCCGGGATTCTGAGGCGACAGGGTCAAGGGCGGCCATGCGACGGTGAGAGTGTTCGCGTTTGTGACTCTGTCGATATGCACGGTAACCGGATCGTACAGCACGTCGAACTGGAAGAAATTGACGAGCGCCTGCGTCGTATTCGTGAAAATGACCGGAATCGCGATGCTGCGGCCCTGCCTGACCAAGTTGCCTTTCGGAATGGCGAGTTCGATGATCCTGAATACGCGTTCCACGACGGTCGGCGTCTCGCAGAAGGCCGACGGCGCTCCCGCCGCATCGAGTCTTATGTTGAAGCGAGCGGTGACGGTCTCGTCGCTCAAAGCCGGAACGCAGGACCAGGAGATTGTTGCGCTTTTCCCGGACTGCAGAGGAGCTCCCAAAGCCTTGGTCGGATTTTCTCCCGAAGTCAATGTGACTCCGGAAGGCAGGACAATCGTTGCCTGAACGCCGACGAGCGTTGTGGTGCCCGTATTCGAAATCTCCGCGGAAACGGTGAAAGGCGACGGCTGCAGACCTATTTGGGCGTTTATGAAGCGGATCGAATCAGGCGAGGAGCAGGACAGCGCGAAAGCCGTTGTATCGTCGCCCGGCGGCGGCGGCAGGATGATGATGTCCAGTTCGCAGTTCTTCATCTCGCCGCCGTAGAACTGCATCCTGATACGGCGGGATTTAGCCACTGTGGAAGTGTCGCCGATGACGTCCAGCAGCCACTGCACCTTTTCGCTGCGGCCGGGCGCCAGGTTCAGAATGCGCCTGTCCGTCGTCTCTCCCGCCGCGGGCGCCAGGCCCGCCGGCAGAAGCAGTGTGATACGCACCGAATCCACCGGAAGCGTCGTGGAATTGCTGACCGTGGCCGATACGAGAAACGGATTCGGATACGCTCCGGCAGCGGTGTCGAAGTGTATGGTGTCGGGACCTTCGCAGGAAACGTTAAAAACCGCGCTGCCCAGCGGAGGCAGCCATATTTTCGTGCAGCAGATGAGCTCCGGCGAATACCTGGCGGAAACTCTGATGCAGACTTCCGCCGAATCTCCCTGAGCCTGCGGCCGCGCGGTGAAGAACCAAAGGAATTCCGTCTGCCCGCCGTTGGCGCGCAACAGCGGCCTGATCTTGAGCACGCTGTCTCCGGCCGCGGTTTGAAGCCGGCCCTGGCTGAATACGGATGCGGAGATGTCGAAAGCGTCGGCGTCGCCGTTGTTCCTGAGAAGCAGCCGGACCGCGAAGGGATCGGGCACGTAGGCGTCTCCCGCCACGCTGAGCTCGGTCTCCGGCGCACAGGAGAGTTCTAGCGCGGCCTTCCGCACGGGCGGAATCCTGACGGCTGCAACGCAAGGCTGCGTGACCGCGAGGACCCGTCCCTTCGAGCGCACTTGCGCCCTGAGGGTATCCGTGCGCGCAACGGGGCTCGGCAGAGCCACGACCTGCCACGAAGCCGTGCCGCTGAGTCCTGTTCCGAGTGTGGACGGGGTCAGAAGTTTCGACGGCTGCTCGCCCGGCGCCAGCGTCACATCGGGCGGCGGAAGGAATTCGGCCAGCACCGAATCCGCCGGCGCGGTGCCTACATTCGTCGCAGTGATCGAAAAAGTGAAGGGATTAGGCTGATAGGCATTCGACGAATCCGAGAATAAGATGAATTCCGGCGCGGCGCATTGCAACTCGAGCAGCGGCCCGCGCACTCCCTCGATCCAAATGATTTTTTCACAAACAGTGGCGCCGCCGTTCGCGGCATATACCGTGACTCTGATTGTGTCGAAACGCGAAACGCCGCGGTCGAGTATGCGGATGCGGAATTGCGTCCGCGCGGAAGACGCCACGGCCAGCGAATCCGACACGGTCTTGAGGGCCTGGTCGGCGCTGTCTATCGACAGTTCCGCGCCCTGCAGAAGCGCCGCGGTAACGGCTTTGGCAGGCGAGGTTCCAATATTTTCGACAAACAGGTCCACTACGGCCGGATTCGGATCGTAACCGCTGTCGAGATAACGCACCGTGTCGGGCCCCGCAAGCGAGCAGCGCAGCAGCGGTATGGCGGCATTGGTCTGCACGAGGACGGGGAAGCAGCAGCGGCCGCCGGGATAATTTCCGGCAAGCACGTCTATGCATACCTGCGCTCCTTCCTTCGGAGGGCCGGAGGCGACGAGGGCCCAGGTCAATACAACGCTGTCGCCCGGCTGCACGACGGCGCCGCCCGGCGCCACCTTGGTCGGATTCTCGCCCGGCGCCAGCGAAAGGAAGGACGGCAATGAAATCATGCCCCTCGTCTGCGCCATGTCGATGCCGGAAATGTTTCGTATGGTGACCGACGCGAGAAATTGCGGCGGGTCATAAGCGCCCTTTTCCTCGTCATAGACGAGGGCGCGGGCATTAGCGCAGATCACGGCGGCTCTCACCGGCGCCGAGCTTATGAACAATTTGTCGCAACAGAGGGCGGTGTCGCCTCCCGCCGCGGCACGGATGCAGAAGGTGACGGAATCCGAATACATGCGGTCCAGCGGGGTCACCATCCACGTCACCTCGCCGGTTTCGAGGGTGGCCAGATCGGATGGAACGAGCGTGGTCCGCAAAGGGGGCGAGGGCGCGACGTCGAAGCCCTCGGGCGGATCCAGCCAGACGTCCACCGAGCGCGCCGTGACAGGACTGACATTGTGCACGGTCATGGTCACGGGGAAAACCGGCGGGATGTACGATCCCGCGCTGTCGGACCAGCGCACCTCCGAGGGCATGGAAATCGAGCAGCGCAGCGCCGGCGCGGCCTTCTCCACGGTAAGGCGCGTGCAGCACTGCACGGGGAGGCCGCTGTCGGCCTGCACGGTTATGCACACGGTATAATCCCGCGCCGTGTCCGTCGCCAGCACCACTGCCCTGAAGCGGACCGTCTCGCCCGCGTTGGGATTCATGAAGTTGTTGAGCAAGGCCACGGTGTCGGGTCCCGATACCAGCCGAATGCCGTAAGGCAGGGTGATCCAGGCCCTGGTGTTCCTTGCCTGCACGCTCCCGATGTTGCTTACCGTGGTGGAAAACTCCAGTTCCGACGGAAGATAAGCCGCGTTCAACCTGTCCCAGCGCACCGTCATCGAATCGCGGCAGGCGATCGCGAGCGATGGACGTTTCCGCACGGTGTGATCCCTCACGGTTGCTTTCAGGAGAAGGCACTGGACGGTGTTCTTCTCCAGGTAGAAGAGCAGCAGAGGCAGTGTCGTATCCTTGACAAAGGATCTGGTGCGGAAATGCAATATCATGAGCGTGTCGTGTCCGCTCAGCCGAGCATTGCCCTGCAGTTGAAAATGCAGCGTGTCGGACACTTGCCAGGTGGAGAGCGCCAGGTGCTCGGCGAAATGTCCGGTTGTTATCGCGCGCACGAAGTCCACGGAATCCTGCCTCAACACCTTGAAACGCAGATCCGTGATATCCGCGTCCGAACCGATGGCGGAGATGAGCACAGGCACGTAAAGATCGCCCCGTTCGTATGCCTGCGCGGTGTCGAACACGAGATTCACCGAAGGCAGATTCGGATCGAGCGGCGCCCGGTACTGAGCCGAAGCGGTCACAGTCTTGCCGCATGCGCGCGCAGTCACCTTGACCGAGCGCAGCGAGCCGTCGGGACAATCCACGCGGTATTGAAGCACGCAATCGTTGGCGCCGCCGGTCACCAGCGAAGCTATCGCGTTGAAAGCCGGGACTATATCGTCGGGATGATAGAGGGGTAAGAACATGCCTCCCGTGGAATCCGCCGCCATTTTCATCATTTTGACCGACAGCGAATCCGCATGATACATGAGGCAAAGCGTAAAAATGGGAATCCCCTCCTGCCGGGCGTATGGTATCACGTTTCTCAAGTCGGACGCGCTGACATTGTCGATGCCGTCACTGAGCACCACCACCGCCTTAATCGGATTGCTGCCGCTCGCTGCTTCGTAGATGCCGAACATCACGGCGTCCCACATGGCCGTGTTTCCCCACGGATAGAGCTGCTGTATGGCAGTGAACAGCAGGCTGTGCGTGCTGGTCATCGGCTGATTCACGGTCACGTCGCTCGAGAAACTGATGATCGCCGCTTCGTCGTAACTGTTCCCATGCTGCTGCATGAGCTCGACGAAACGCCAGGCGCCTTCCTGTATGCGGTACATGCTTGTGCCGGCGACGCTGCCGCTGCGGTCCAGAACGAGGGCCACGGAGAACGGCACAGTCTCCGGAGGGCAATTGAGCGACCATGTCCCGGTTATGCCCGAGTCTTCAACTTCCACATCAACGTAAGTAAGGGATTGATACTGCCTTCCTCCGCAGAAAGCGCGGAGGTAAACCCGCACGATGGGGAAATTGTCGGTCTCGATGCGCACTATGCGCAACGTATCATCCATCGCGTAAGGCTGAGCCGCCGCCGGCGCTGGGAACGCCGCTGCGATGAGTGTGACGAGCAAGAACAAACCCGTTAACGATTTATGCATAGGGTAGCCGGGCTGGTTACGGCGCGGTGTCCGGATTCGACGCCGGGAATCGTCGCATGACGCGCGGCGCCGGAACGCCGGTGTATACGGATGCGAAACATAGCCGTATTGTAACAAATGGGGCGGCAAGATGCAATGAAATTCCGAGCGACC
>CAYLZD010000005.1:176355-182682 GCA_964388275.1 uncultured Chromatiales bacterium | reverse complement strand
GGCTCTGCGACCTTATTCTTGGCCACTCACCCAGGGCTGACGCCCTGGGCTGTATTATTTCGCCCCTTCGGGGCTTATAGAGTCGGATGCCCCGTTCCCCGTGTCCCGTTCCCCGCCTGCGCTCCGCTTCCACCTGCGTTCCACGTTGTGGAACTACGGTGGACAGGTCGCGGAGCTTCGGTGGGCAGGCCCGTTCCCCTACCTCTCCTCCAATCCCGTCTTGACCACATAGAACTCAATCCGCCTGTTCCGCGCCTTGCCGATCTCGTCGGTATTGGGGGCAATGGGCATGCTCTCCCCGAAACCTTTGGTGCTCATGCGGTCCGGCGCTACTCCCAAACCGGCGAGGAAGTTCCTCACCGACTTCGCTCTGCGCTCCGAGAGGTCCTGATTGTACTCGTCGCTCGCATCCGAGTCCGTATGGCCCCTTATTTCAACGACGAGATTCGGATACAGTGAGAACAAGCGCGCATTTTCCTCGAGTATCGGGTATGATTCCGGGCGAATGATGTCCTTGTCGACCTCGAAGTTCACGCCGAACAGAGTGATGATACGCCCTTCATAAATCTTGACCGTATCCATGCGCTCTATGGACTTGCCGGTCGCGCCGATCAACGGCCGGGCGCCTTTTCCGCTTCCCGCGGCCGCGGCGACCGCGCCGGGAGCGGTATCCGGACAGCCGTCATCGTCCTGAAAACCGTTGTAGGTTTCAGGATCCAGCGGACAGCGGTCCTTCTCGTCCGTTATTCCGTCGCCGTCAGTGTCGCGTTTCAGAGGATCCGTTCCGATGCGCCGGATTTCATCGAAATCGGTGAGGGTTTCCCCGTCGGTGTCGGGCTGCAGAGGGTTGGTCCTGTACTCGACCACTTCCTCCATGTCGTTCAAGCCGTCGCCGTCGGTATCCGGCTTACTGGGATCGGTACGATGCGCGCGGAATTCGATGAAATCGGAGAGTCCCTCTCCGTCCGTATCCGCGACCACGGGATTCGTCTTCGACACCTCAACTTCTGTGCGGTCGTCCAGGCCGTCGCCGTCGCTGTCGAAACGTATAGGGCTGGTGCCGATGAGAACCTCCCTCCCGTCTTGAAGGCCGTCGCCGTCGCTGTCGACGCGCAGCGGATCGCTGAGATGTACCTGCACTTCATCAGCATCGTTGAGGCCGTCGCCGTCGCTGTCTTTCTTCAGTGGATCGGTCCTGTAGCGGGCGATCTCGAGATAATCCGAGAGCCCGTCCATATCGCTGTCCCTGTCGAGGGGATTGGTCGAAAATTTCACCGCTTCTTCGTAGTCCGACAGGCCGTCGCCGTCGGTATCCTGATCGTAAGGATTGCTGCGATGGCGCTCTTCTTCCTTATTGACGAGCAGATCCCCATCCGGGTCATTGTCTTCGAGGAGATAGATTTTCGCATGGACGCCGAGTGTAAAGTATCCGTCGTTGCCCTCGGTGACGTCCTCACCCAGGGCCCGGCCGAATTCCTTGAAATACGCCTCTCGAATCTCGACCGGCGGGAAAGCGTCCACTCTGTCGGAGAAGAGGAAAGTGTAGGCGAATTCCACTCCCACTGAGATGGAACGCAGCAGGAACACCTCCGCGCTGAGGCCGGCCGGTATGGACAGCGCCACATGATTTTCACCTTTCGGCCGCACCGTCACCTTTTCTTCGGCATAGTCCTCGGGATCGAAGAACGTCGCGCCTGCGCCCGCGAATACGGCGCCTGTGACATAAGCTCGGGGGAAGAGATTGAACTGCGCCAGCACATGGAAGCTGCTGAATTTCGTGCTGCGCAGGATCATATTCTCTTCACCGAACTGATATTCGTAGGTTGCCTCCGCATCCCTGCGGGAGCGGCGCTCGAAAGTCAATTTGCCGACCTTGCCTTCCAGGCCCAGCGAAAACGAAGGAAAGATAGCGTAGGCGGCTCTCAGCATGCCGAAGGCGTCCACGTTGTGGTCGGAAAAATCTCCCGTGTACTTGGAATACCCTCCGGCCGCCTGAAGGGAGAGAAGCCCGTCGGGATAGCGCGGGCGGCCGGGGTACACGAGCGCATCCTGAGCACACAAAGGAGCGCTGAGAAGCAACAGAAGTATAAAGGGCCGTAATCTTGACATGATGCGCAAATTACGAAATTCCGGGGATGAACGTGACTGCGGACGGAGCGATGGCGCCCCGGCATTTTCCGATTCGCGCCGTCATTTTCTATCTTTGTTTCATACGCAAACAGCGAGTCACCCAGGAAGGAGCCAATCATGAAACGGTTTAGAAAGAATATGGACAAGATACTGCGCAGCCGGATCGCGCTCGCGACAGTGCTGTTGTATATCGGCGCCCTGGCGGCTTGCGGAGTGACGATGTACTCCGACGCCGACGAAGTGAAATTGGGCGCGCAACTCGACCAGGAAATCCGTTCAAAACCCTCCGAGTATCCAATTCTTCAAGGGAAACCGGAGGTCAAGGCATACGTCTCCGGAATAGTGCAGACGATTCTCGCCTCTCCCGAGGTGAAAAAGGAGGCCGTTTATCCTTATCAGGTGGAAATCATTCACGACGATAAAACGGTGAACGCGTTCTGCACGCCCGGCGGCTATATCTACGTTTACACCGGGCTCATGAAATTCCTGGACAACGAAGCCGCCCTTGCGGGTGTGATCGGTCACGAAATCGCCCACGCGGAGCGCAGGCATGCGACGAAACGAATCACGGCGGCCTATGGAGTGCAGATACTCGTCGCCGCCGCGCTGGGTCAGAATCCCGGCACGGTCGCGCAGATTGCGGCCAATCTCTTCACCAATCTCGGCTTCCTGCAGAACAGCCGCAACGACGAGATGGAGGCCGACAACTACAGCATGCGCTACCTGTTGCACACGCCGTATTACCCGGGCGCCATACGCTACTTCTTCGACAAGATCGGCGCCGGCGGCAAAGGCAGCGCCGGCTCGCTGGAAAAGCTCTTCCTGACGCATCCTCCATCGGACGATAGGCGGAACAACGTCGAGAAAAAAATGCAGGAGTGGAACATCTCTCCACCGGACGAAACTCAGATAATGACTGCGCGTTACCAGGAATTCAAGAAAAAGCTTCCTTGACTTTCGGACGGTTTTTCCGCGCCAACAAAACTCGAATACACGCGCCTACTGATGCTCGTCGCCGCAAACCTCTGCAAGACATTCGCGACCGTGAAGGCCGTGGACGGAGTGTCCTTCAAAGTGTCGCCCGGACAGGTGTACGGCCTCATCGGTCCGAACGGGGCCGGAAAGTCCACGACCATACGCATGATCTTGGACATAATCCGCCCCGATTCCGGCAGCATCGAGATTGACGGCCGCGCTCCCGGCGGACCGGTCCGGAACATCATCGGCTATCTGCCGGAAGAAAGGGGCCTGTACCGCAAGAACAAGCTCGTCAACGTCATTTCGTATTTCGCCGCGCTGCGCGGAATGGATCGCCGGTCGGCGCTCGCGGCCATGGCGCCGTGGATAGAGCGCTTCCAGCTCGAGCCGTATCTGCGAAGGAACGTGGAGGAACTGTCGAAAGGCAATCAACAGAAGGCGCAGTTCTTAATCTCGGTGCTGCACAGGCCCAGACTGCTGGTGCTCGACGAGGTGTTCAGCGGGCTGGATCCGGTCAACCAGCTCCTGATACGCGACGCGCTCGAGGAGATGCGCAACGACAACCGCGCCATCGTGTTCTCGACGCATCAGATGGAGTACGCGGACAAGCTCTGCGACGATTTGATGCTGATCAACAAGGGACACGCGGTTCTGACCGGCTCGCCGTCGTCGATCAAGAGCCGTTTCGGCAGGAATTCCGTTCAGATCGAATACAAGGGAGACGGCGCTTTCCTGCGCGGGCTGCCCGGAGTCGAGCAGGCCCGCATCGACAACAATTTCGCGGAGCTCGCCCTCTCGCCGGACGCCGACGCCAACGCCTTGCTCTCCGCGGCGGTGGAACGGCTCCGCATACACCGCTTCGAACGGATCGATCCGTCCCTCGAGGCGGTGTTCATCGACACAGTCGGCGCGGCTCCCGCGGCTGCCGTGAAACCGACGGCCGTGACGGTGAAACCGGCCGCCGCGAGCGCGGATCCGAAAGTCCGCAAAGCGTTCTTCTCCGTTCTCCTGACACTTGCATTATTGCTCGCGGTCGGCTTGCCACAATTGAAAAATCCCGGCGTCGGAGCCGTCACCACGGCCGTTCTCGCTGCGGCTTTTATCGGATCCTTCACCCGCTTCCTGCTGATACGGAAAAGAGCGAAGGCCGGGTTGAAAAACGGGACTGAAACCGGAGCGCCAGGATGATTTCACGGAAGGCCTTTCGCGTGGCGCAATGGGAATTCGTCGAAAGAGTGCGGACTAAAAGCTTCATCATCGGCCTGTTTCTCACGCCGATGATTATGGGGCTTTTCATACTCGGACCCGCTCTGCTGAAGGACAGCTTCTCGAAACACGATCAGGAGCAGCTCATTCTCTACGACGGAACCGGCGTGCTGGCCGACAGTCTGGACAAGGCGCTGGCCCGCTATTTCAAGCTGGACGACGGGCGCCCGCTTTACAGCATCAGGCGAATTCCGGCATCGAGCGATCCGGAACAGGCGGCGCTGAACGCGGACGCGGATATACTCGCCGAGACCGCTGACGGGGCTCTGCTCGTTCCTCCGGGAGCGCTTGATTCCCTGAACGCCGAATACCGCGCCCGCAACACCGCCGATATCGAAAACATCATGCTGATGCAGCAGGCGCTGTCCGAGGTTATAGCTTCCCACAAACTGGAGAACGCGGGACTCGATCCGGCGCGCGTGCGCGAATTGAACCGGAAGGCCGAGCTTCGCACTGTCCGGGTATCGCCGGAAGGCGAGCAGGAATCGGGCTTTCTCGAATCGTTCGGGATCTCGTACGTATTTCTGATCATGCTGATGATACTGGTGCTCGGCTCGGGACAGCTGCTCGTGCGCAGCATGGTGGAAGAGAAAAGCAACCGCATCGTGGAAGTGCTCGTGTCGTCCTGTTCGGCCACGGACCTGATGTTCGGCAAGATACTGGGCCTCAGCATGCTGGGCTTCGTGCAAGTGGGCTTATGGGCACTCGCCGGTATCGCGCTCGTGCTTGCCGCCGGCATCACGAATCTGCCGCTCGACAATCTCGGGCTGATGATCCTGTTTTTCATACTCGGTTTCCTCTTATACGCGGCTCTGTTCGTCGCTTTCGGCTGCCTGGCTTCCACGGAGCAGGAAGCTCAGCAGATGACCGGATACCTGACGCTGTTTCTGGCCTTGCCGCTGGCCCTGGCCATGATAGCGATACAGAATCCCGAAAGCCCGGCTCTCGTGACGATGACGTTGATACCTTTCCTGACTGCTTCCATGATGATTTTGCGGCTTCCGATCATTACGCCGCCCGCGTGGGAGATCGCGGCCAGTCTGGCCGTCCTGGCGGCAAGCATCATGCTTATGGTGTGGATAGCCGCCAAGATATTCCGGACGGGCATACTGCTGACGGGGAAGCGGCCAGGCCTGGGCGAGGTGCTGAAATGGTTGAAGAATTAGCTCGAATGCGACATATTGTTTTATCCGCCGAACAATAAAATCCATCAACGGAAAGCCGTGAAAGGAGAACAGTGATATGCTGAAACATCTGCTCTTCATAGCCGGGATAATAATTCTACTGTTCATAGCATCGAAGATTTTCCTGTGGGCCCTCAAAAGCGTGTTCATCATCGGGCTGATCGCGATAGCCGGGTACTTCGTGCTGCGTTTCTTCGCCGGAAACTCCAGAAAAACCTGATGCGGAATAAGCGCCGCATGCGGTGGCCTGCGCGGGCTTGCCTTCTTCTGTTCACAGCCTTTTTGGCGGCCGGATGTGGAAGAGAGAACGACGCTGAGGCCGGGAACGGAAAAGCGGAGTCCGGGTATGCTGCGCCGCACGATCCGTCGTCTCCCTTCGATTTCTGGAAACGGCTCTCGGCGGCGATATCCGCAAACGACAGGGAAACGCTGAGAGAGCTGTCCGCCTTTCCCTTCCTGATTCAAAATGAATACATCGCGGAGAGCGACTTCGGCCGCTTCGAACTGTCGAACGAACTCATCGAAGAAGCAGGAAAGGCCGTTCCGCAACCAAGCTCCATGTTCTTCGGCGGCGGCATGATGGGAGACCAGACGGTGGACGCGCCGCCCTATGAAGAAGGCAGCATGTACGAGGCCGATATCGGTGGTCCCGCTCTGTACTTCGCCAAGGTCAAAGGCGAATACCGTCTTCTCGGGATTTTGTACGGCGAATAACGCCTGCCGACCGGTGATTTTTTTGTCAATGAACGCGTACGGCGGTTATTAACGG
>CAYLZD010000005.1:0-176255 GCA_964388275.1 uncultured Chromatiales bacterium | reverse complement strand
GAACGGGAAACGGGGAACGGGGAACGGGCCTGCCCACCGAAGCTCCGCGCAGCGGAAGAACAAACCTTGGCGTCATGGCGGTTGAATCATGACGCCCTATACCTTTCCGCTACAGTCCTACCCGTCCGCTTTGCGGCGAGGAAAAACCTCCGTTTCCTCCGTTACTCCCTGCTATAATTTCCCCTCCTTTCCCTCCATGCGCGGATGAGCGGGCGTCTTCCACTTGCCGGCCGAATTTCGTACCTTGAGCGGGTTAATTTCGACCCGCCATCATACATGATTCCGCTTACGGTGTTACCATGATTCGTCCCCTACACTTCCTCGCAGCGGCGCTGCTTCTCCATTTCGCGCAAGCTGCTGTTCATGCGCAGATATCAATCAGCGCAACCTCCACGCCTTACACCGAAGATTTCTCCTCTCTGGGCACATCCGCCACCGCCACGACGCCTTCCGGATGGCTTGTGGACAAGAATTCTTCCGCCGTGAGGACGGTAGGCGCCTGGTCCTCCGCCGTCAATGCGACGAATTACCGCGCGGGCGACAACATGAGTTCTTCCGCCGCCAACGGCATATACAATTACGCCGCCGGGGACGCGGCCGCCGCCGCCGACAGGGCGGTCGGTTTCATCTCTTCCGGAAGCGGCACGAAGAGCGGCAATGTTTATGCGTACTACCGCAACAACACCGGCGGGGCCATCTCTTCCTTCCTGATTTCCTATAAGGTTGAAAAGTACAGGGGTGGGACGAACAGCGCGGGTTTTGCAATCGGTTTGCATTATTCCACGGACGGCGTCAATTGGACGAGCGCGGGCGCGTCGTTCCTCACGTCCTTCACGGCGGATGCCGCTAACAGCGGTTTCTCCCCTGCGCCGGGCGCGACCGTGCCGGTGAGCGGAACCGTCGTTCTCGCCGTGCCGGCGAACGGCGACTTCTACCTGGCATGGAACTACTCGGTGAGCAGCGGAACGACGACGACCAACGCACAGGGACTCGGCATCGATGACGTTTCAGTGACGGCCGTCGCGGGAACCGGGCCGCTTCCGACCACGGTACAATTCGCCTCGGCTTCCTCCTCCGCGCTCGAGAGCGCCGGCACGGTCACGATCGACGTCACGATCGCGAATCCATCCCTCACCGTTCCCACCTCTGTGGAGGTGGCGCTGACCGGTGGGAGCGCGGACAACGGAGTCGATGTCGTTCCGGCGTACTCAACGCAAACGCTCACATTTCCGGCGGGCAATTCCACGCCTCTGTCAATCACCATCGCGATATTCAACGACGCGGTTTTCGAGGGAGGCGAAACTCTCCAGTTCCAGCTTCAGAACGTCAGCGGCGGGAATTCCGCGTCCGCCGGACCGCCCGCATCGCATACTTTCTCCATACTCGACGACGACTCCCCGCCGCTTCCCCCGGTAGTCGTCAACGAGTATTTCAACGCCAACGACAATATCTCCAACTACGAGGCCGTTGAGCTGCTCGTCGTGCAGGACGGTCTCGATCTGCGCGGTTTCAGGATAGCCGATGCGACCAGCGGAGGAACTTACCCTTACGGCTCGATAACTTTTTCCCAGGACGCCCTGTGGAGCGGCTTGCAGGCCGGTACGGTTATCGTCATTGCCGGACTCTTCGCCGTTCCCTCCCAGGACCTCGATCCGTCCGACGGACTGCTGATCGTATACGCGCCCGCGGCTAACAATTCGAACCAGTATTTCAGCGCCGCCTCCAACATACCGTCCATCGCGGCGGCGTCCGACGCCATCGCTATCCTCGACGCCGCGGGATCCTTCGTTCACGGCCTGGCGCACGGCAGCTCGAATCAGAACACGCTACCGTTCGGCCGGCACGGCTGGCACAGCGGAAGCATCAACAGCGGGCAGAGCGTCTGTTTCACCCGTTCCTCCGGGGCCATGACGGCGATGGATTTTCTTTCCAACTCGTTCACTGCCGCCACAGCGCCGACTCTCGCAGCGGCCAACGATGCGCTCGGCAACAGGGATTTCCTGCGATCGAGCAGGAGCCGCCAGATTTCATCCGTAAGAAACCTGCAAGGGACTTTTTTCTGGGACGTGACGCTGAACGACGGAACGGTGACCATGACCGGCCCGGTGAACATCGGCAACCGGTTGACCATAGCCGGAGGCGTGTTCAACGAAAACTCGCAGGGTCTCACTCTCGATGGAAACGGGAACGCGTTGAACGGAAGCGGCGCCGGCGACATTCTCGTCGGTGATAATGCCCAGCCGGAGGCATCACTGCTGCTTGAAACGGATATCGCTGCATTCTCAGGCGTTCTGGATCCGAACCGGAGCGACGCCACCGTCGAATATAGAGGAACAAATCCCCAGATCGTGATACCGGCCGCATACCATAATCTCCTGATCCGCAACGGCGACGCGAACCGGCGGAAAACGCTGAACGGTGATGCAGGCGTCGGCGGAATACTGAACATCGGCGCGGGCGCGTGGCTGCAGGTTCCCGCGCCCGGCGTCATCACTCTCGGACCGGCCGGCACATATGTAAACGCCGGCGGATTTTTCGGCAGCATCAAGACGACTCGCAATGCGTCTTCAATCGGCGTGCCCGAAACCTTCGGGGGCATAGGTATTTCGCTGACTCCCGCGGGTCCTGTCACGCCCGGCGCGGTCACCGTGACCATGACGAGCGGCACCTATGTCTGGGTCGGGAACCTTCCTTCCATACTCAAGCGGTACTCGGTGGAGGCCGGCGCATGCGCGGCGCCGGTCACGCTGGCATTCCGCTATGAAAGTTCCGACCTGAACGGCCAGACGGAGGCGGCCCTGGCGCCCCGACGCCTGCCTCCGGCTCCCTCCTCCTGGACCAGCCCGAGCGGCTCACTCAACACCGGCTCGAAAACCATCACCATCTCCACCGACGCTCCATGCGGAATCTGGACGGCGCATGCCGATCCGCCGCAGGGGACGCTCGCCGCCGCGCCGCCGTCGCTCGCTTTCGAAGCCGAACAAAATCACCTTCTGCCTCCCGCACAAACCGTCGCCGTGTCCAACCTCAACGGAAGCGGATCCATTATCGAATGGACCGCCGTCGCTTCGACGGGCACTACTCCCTCATGGCTGGACGTCGCGCCGTCACCCGCTTCCGGCGTCAATTCGGGATCATTCAGCGCCGCGGTGCTGCGCAACGATCTCGCCCCCGGCGTCTATCATGGAAGCATCGCGATAAACGACCCTCACGCGGCGAACAATCCTCTGCTGCTGCCCGTCACTTATACCGTGCAAGCGCCGAGGAGAATCTGCGTCGGCGCGGATACAATCTTCATAAAAGCGACACCGAAAAGAGCCGACGTAAAAAAGGACATAGTTATACTCAATTGTGGCGGCGCCTTCGGTCCGGACAAAATCCTCTGGAGCGTTTCCACCGCGACGCCGTGGCTCACGGTGGATCCCGCGGCCGGCGTTGAAGGCGAAGCGTTCACTCTTACGGCCGCGACAGCGCTGATGCAGCCGCAGACGCGTTACGGCGCCGTCACGATCACGGGGGTCCATTCGCTGAGAGGCGGCCCGGTTTCGAATTCACCGTTGATCGTGCCGGTGCTTCTCGAAGTGGAACCGAATGAGGAGGCGGCCGCGCAGACAGGCCCCATGTCGCCCGGCGCCTCCCGCCTGCTGCTGAACGCGCGTGGACAGCGCATCGCGGCGGTGAAGCTGAACAGCGGTTCGCTTGCGGGACTCACGGCTCGCGTCTTTCCGGACCGCCTGCCGCCCGGCATCTCGCGGCTGCGTTACGCCATGCGCTATTATTCTTTCGAAGCGCAGGGCGGCCCATACAATCTGGACCTCGTCCTTTATTACACGGGCAATGAGCTTACGCCTTTCCTCGCCGTTCCCGCGGAACTCCGTGGGTGGCGGCAATACCCTGTAGGGGGGGTCTGGCACGCAACAGCGGGTTTTTCCACTCCCGTCATGAACAGCGTGACCATCAACGGCGTGACCGACCTGTCGGGCGCATGGGCGATGGCCGGCGTCTTTACGCCTTTCCCAATGCCGCTGCGCAGGGCGGCGGCCGAGCGCACAGGCGCCGGCAGCGCCATGGTGAAGTGGGAACTCGATCTGCCGGCGGCATCCATGGAATTCGTCGTGGAACGCCGCGCCGCCGGTGAAGAAGCATGGCGCTGCGTGGGCACAGGAGGCGCAGGCGGTTCGAGCGAGTTCGTCTGGCATGACACCGCCGTCGATGAACGGAGTCATGAATACCGTCTCTTCGCTTTCACCGAATCGGGCGAGGCATACGAAGCGCCGCCCGTCCCCCTAGGCCCGTGTGCGCCGACCTCGGCGGCGCACACCGGAAGCGCGGGTGAGATGACGCTCCAGCAGAGCATCCCCAACCCGGTTTCTATCGGCGGCAGAGCCCTTCTGGGTTTCTCGCTTTCCCGGCAATCCCATGTCCGGCTGTCAGTATTCGACGCTTACGGACGGGAACTCGCCGTGCTGGTCGACAGGACACTGCCGGCCGGGCCGCACGCAGCCGGTTTCGAGTCGCGCGGACTGCCCGCCGGAACCTACTTTTACAGGCTCGCCGCAGAAGACCGGGCGGCAACGCGCCGGCTGCTGATACGCTGAACGCGCCGTCACGGCGCAGCGTAGTCCACTCCGGCGCCGGCGCGCCGCCGAGCAGCGCGAGGCGCGCTCGGACCGTAATTAAGACCTTCGCTTTCCGAAAATTTTTGTTATTTTCAGCGCAAAGACGCGCTCAGGCGACGATCTGCGCAGCAGCTTCAAGAAACCGACATCCGCATCCATAATCCCGGAGGACTCATGCCGTATCAGGTTCTTACCCCGCCCGCGGAAGGCGAAAAAATCACATTCGAGAGCGGCGTTCTGCAAGTTCCGGATCGGCCGATCATACCCTTCATCGAAGGGGACGGCACCGGTCCCGACATCTGGGCCGCCTCGGTGAGAGTGCTCGACGCCGCGGTTGCCAAAGCTTACGGGGGCAAACGCAAAATAGAGTGGTTCGAGGTGTTCGCGGGAGAAAAAGCCCTGAACAAGTACGGCGAAAACGTATGGCTTCCGGAGGACACGCTGGAAGCCGTAAGGGAGTTTTTGGTGGGCATCAAGGGACCTTTGACCACACCGGTCGGCGGCGGCATCAGATCGCTCAACGTAGCCATGCGCCAACTGCTCGATCTTTACGTGTGCCTCAGACCCGTAAGATATTTCAGAGGCGTCCCATCGCCCGTTCGCAAGCCCGAACTCATCGACATGATCATATTTCGTGAAAACTCCGAGGACATTTACGCGGGCATAGAATGGAAAGCCGGCACGCCAGAAGCCGAAAAGGTGGTGGATTGGCTGCGCGATGAAATGAAGGTCTCCAAAATACGCTTCCCCGGATCCGCCAGCATCGGCATCAAGCCGGTTTCAAAAGAAGGGACGACCCGGCTTGTCCGCGCGGCCATCAAATATGCCATCGACTTCAACCGCGAATCCGTGACCATAGTCCACAAGGGCAACATCATGAAATTCACCGAGGGCGGTTTCCGCGATTGGGGCTACGAACTCGCCTCTTCGGAATTCGGCGGCAAACCTGTCGACGGCGGGCCGTGGCTGCGTCTGCCCGAGGGCATCGTGATAAAGGACGTGATCGCCGACGCCTTCCTCCAGCAGATACTCACCCGACCCGCGGAATACGACGTGATAGCCACGCTCAACCTCAACGGCGACTACATTTCCGACGCCCTCGCGGCACAGGTCGGCGGCATCGGTATCGCGCCCGGCGCCAATATCAATTACGAAACAGGGCATGCCGTTTTCGAAGCCACCCACGGCACGGCGCCCAAATACGCGGGTCTCGACAAGGTAAATCCGGGTTCGGTGATCTTGAGCGGTGAAATGATGCTCAAGTATCTCGGATGGAACGAAGCCGCGGCGATGATAATCCGCGCCATGGACGCCACTATACAGAGCAAGGTTGTCACATACGACTTCGCCCGGCTGATGGAAGGCGCAACAGAAGTCAAGTGCTCTGCCTTTGCCGACGCTTTGATAGAGAATATGGCCTGATTCGGTTCAAGATGACATTCCGGAAAGAAAAAATGAAAAAGCTGATTCTGCTCGCGGCGCCCGCACTGCTGCTCGCGCTCACCGCCATGAACTACGAGACTCCTTCGGAACCCGGCGACAAGATGAAGGAGAAAATCCGCCATGCCCAGGAAATGCTCAAGAATCTCGCTCTGGGCGACATGCCTGCTGTGAAAAATGACGCTGAAGCCCTCCTGCGCATTTCCGAAGGCATGGCGACACCGGGCAAATCGCCTGTGTACGGCGAATACGAGAAGGAGTACATCCGCATACTGCGGGAACTCATCAAGGAATCTGAAAAACAGAACCTGGCCGGAAGCTATTACCAGTTCACGCGGATGACGTCGGTGTGCTTCTCCTGCCATGAGCACATGAGAAAAAAATAAACGGTTCATCAGGCCGGCGTCATTCCGGCCGTCGATCAGGAGCGCCGATGTATCTTTTTCATCAGGGCAGGCATACTCGACAAGCGCACGTCGGACTCCCGGAGAATTCCTTCGAGGAGGAATACGGACGGGACGGATTTTTCGGACCCGTTTCACACATTTATCACAGGCATCCGCCCACCGACTGGCTGCGCTTCGAGGGTCCGCTCCGTCCCCATGCGTTCGATTTCCTCAAGACCAGCCCACCGGATCTCGATGACCCTCGCGGCGAACCGCTGAAACTCTTGTACAACAACGATGTCGCCGTACATTTTTCGCAGCGCGCGCTTTCGATGCCGTTCTATCGCCGCAATGCGGACGCCGACGAAGTGCATTTCGTCCACGAAGGCAAGGGAAGCATCGAGACGGATTTCGGAGTCCTCGACTTCGAGACAGGCGACTATCTCGTGCTTCCGCGCTGCACGACCTGGCGCGCCGACCAGACTTCGGCGCGGGTTGTGACTCTGATCATCGAGGCGTTTTCACGCGTCCGCGTTCCATCAGCGGCTGAAAAAGGACTGATTGGAATGCACGCGCTTTTCGATCCGTCGGCCGTCACACTGCCCCGTCTGCCTGAGGACTATGACGAAAGACCGGGCATCGAGCATGAGATCATGATCAAACGCGGCGGCATGCGCACCTCAATGTTCTTCCCTTTCAATCCTCTGGACGCCATGGGATGGAAAGGAGACCTGTTCCCGTGGAAAATCAATGTGCGGGACATCAGGCCCGTGATGAGCCACCGGGTTCATCTGCCCCCGCCGGCACACACGACTTTCCTGATGCGCAACGCGGTCGTATGCACATTTCTGCCGCGTCCGTTGGAAGAGGAAGCGGATGCCCTGAAAGTTCCGTTTTATCACCGGAACGCCGACTACGACGAGATGATTTTCTACCATTCGGGAGATTTCTTCAGTCGCGACAATATCAAACCGGGCATGGCGACTTTGCACCCAACGGGTTTCCAGCATGGGCCGCATCCCGGCGCCCTGGCGAAACAAGCCCAATTGGCCCGGACGGAGGAGATAGCCGTCATGCTGGATACCGTCGATCCCCTCCATATCTCCCGCGCAGCCGAAGACGTGGAGTGGAAGGAGTACTGGGCATCCTGGATCAGGAAATGAGGCCGGACCGGACCTTGCCGACCTGACCGCTCAACCCTTGTGATTCCGTGTTTTCACACCTCGATGAGTCGGTTGATCTCATCCAGCGACAATTTCTCCCAGGCATCGGATTTCTCGTAATGTATGAATATCGCATCCTGAAAGATGTCGATCTTCTCGATCCTGGCCATGCCTTTCGGGGTCTTGAGCCGGTATTCGAGCGGTGGAAAACGCTTCAGGAGTTGTTCGTAAACCTGTAGTTCATAAGAGAGACAGCACTTGAGCCTTCCGCATTGTCCGGCCAGTTTGAAAGGGTTCAGCGAGAGATTCTGTAGTTTTGCCATCTCTGTCGAGATGGGTTCGAACGTATCGAGCCAGGAGCTGCAGCAGATTTCCCTCCCGCAGACGCCGTAACCGCCGAGGCGTTTCGCCTCGTCGCGCGGGCCGATCTGACGAAGCTCGATGCGGGTCCGGTATTCCGAGGCCAATTCCCTGACGAGTTCGCGGAAATCCACACGCCCGTCGGCGGTGAAGTAGAAAGTGATCCTGTTCCGGTCGTACTGGAACTCGACGTCAACGAGTTTCATGGGCAGACCGAGCTTGTGGATCTTCTCCTGGCACACCTCGAAGGCGGTTTCCTCCTGTTCCCGGTGAAAACGCAGTATGTTGACGTCGTTTTCCTCCGCGATGCGCACGATCTTCCTCGTCGGGCTCTGACAGGGCTTGTTGCGTATCCTGCTTTTCAGCCATGCCTGCTCGCCGGTCATTCCGACGATTCCGAGATCGACCCCTTTTTCCGCTTCGACCAGCACGTACATCTCCGGAGCCAATTCCAGTCCGGTCTCGTTCACGTAGTAGCCGCGTCTTTCACGTTTGAAGATCACTTCCGTGAAGACCGATGTGTCCACCCCGTCCTCGAAGTGGGATCGGCATGCTTCATCGTCGGGTGTTTCCGGTAAAACGGGGGCATCGCCGGTTTCCGGATCGAACTCGCTCGAGTAAACGAGGGCCGCATCGTCTAGGGAGTTCTCGTCAATCGGAGGAGTTCTGCGGGCGGCTTCGCCGATGCCGCGATCTATATGATTCGCCTTCTCGTCCATTTTATTCCTTTCTTCGCTCAATACATCTCGGGCCTCATGCAGCGGCGCAGTTTGTGCGAAAGCGCGATAAGTGCTGTTACAAGATGCACATTTTTGTGCAGCAGATCAATCGTCTCCTCGACGGCCGTGATGGCCTCGCCGCATCGAACATCCGGATAGAACTCCGAGAATTTTCCAAGTTCCTTCATGAAATCCTTGTTCAGAATGCGCTCCGCCGCGCCTTCTCTCAGCGCAAGGACATCCCGGAACCAGGCGGCCACGCCGGTCAAAAACAGAGAGATTGCCCTTTTGTCATCGATCGCGGTGTACGCGTTGATCCTGGCCATCAGCTGCCTCGGATCTCCCAGATGCACTTTCCTCAGGTACTCGAGAATCTCCGCTCGCTGTATGAGGCTCGTCTCCGTGACTATCGAGAGCGCCTCTGCGTAACTGCCGTTGGCGAGCTGTGAGGCAAGAGAGAGCGTCGCCGGCGGGACGTCGAATCGATCCCGCAGCGCGCTGAAAATCTGGTCATGCGAAAGAGAATCGAAGCGCAGCTGCTGGCAGCGGGATATGATAGTCGGCAAGAGCGCATCCCGCCTGGAGGTCGACAGAATCAGCAACATTTCTCCGCCCGGTTCTTCGAGCGTTTTCAGCAGGGCATTGGCGGAGTTGGAATTCATCCGGTCGGCTTCGCAGATGAGTATCACCGTTCTCCCTTGCACAGCGTTCCGAAGACCGGACTCGCGCCTTATCTCCCTGATGCTGCTGATCTTGATGTCCTGGGCCTTGGGCATGGCGATGCGGTGATAAGGATCTGCGGCCTTGGCCTCGATCTGCTGCCGGAGCGCCGCGAGTTCTTCTTCCGAGAACTTGTCGATGGGACTCTTCTCCTTGTCCTTCGAGGGCAGAGGAAACACGAGTTTCAAGCGCGGATGCTGCAGTTTCGCCATCTGCAGGCAGTCGTGGCATTTCCCGCAGGCATCCCACAGCGAGGAATTGCAATTCAAGGTCTTCGCGAGTTCAATTGCCGCCGCCTCCTTGCCCACTCCTGCCGGGCCATAAAACAGGAGCGCATGCGGCAACCGGTCGGTCTCGACGAGCGCCCGGAGCAATTTCTTGACTCGACTCTGGCCTATGACTGAATTCCAGGACATGAAAGCTCAGAATGAATGCCCGATACCGAGATGAATTTGACCCTTCCGGAGCACCTCGTCCCAAAACTTCCGCTCATGAAACCAGTTCCTGTCGATAGCCCCGGGATCGTAGGCCTTGAGTCCGTAATCGATGCGTATGGGTCCGAAAAACAAACTGTAGCGCAGGCCGATACCCATCGAGACTGCCGTTTCATTGATCCTGATGCTGGAAGGCTCGTTCCAAAGATTCCCGAAATCGCTGAAAAACACGAATGAAAAATCCTGCGGCGGGACGAAGAAGCCCCTTGTCCGGCCGGGAAACGGCGTCCAGCGCAGTTCCATGCTGCACTCGACGAGAGCGTTGCCGCCGAATTTCGCCATCTCCGCGCCTCCGGCGGCCAGAGCGCGGCTCGACCAGCCTCGGATGCTCTGCGCGCCACCAGCATAATACCTGCGGTTGAATGGCACAGGAATGTCCGAACGTTTGCTCTCGCCGTAGCGGAACAGCGCTCCAGCCCGGAGCTTGACACCGAGAATCGCGGACGAGTTGCGAGAGAGATCATGAAACCATCTCGCGAGGCCTTCTATCTTGCGGTATTCCGCGCTCTGATAGCCGCGTGAAAATCCCGGCAGCAGATTCTTCAGAAGTCCTGCCTCCTCGATTATGCCTTTCAGATACAATCCCTCGGTGGGATTAAAAAAATCGTTCGTCAAATCCCTTTCCAGGCTCAGGCCTGTTATCGAGTTCCTGTAATTTATGCCTGTGGTGTCGAAAGGGGCGAAAGGAGTGTTCACCAGCGATTGCCCGGTGGCCAGTATGTCGTATTTGGACTGCTCGAGCGTCCAGTCGACCGTCCCCTGCGTGCGCTCCGTGAAACGCCTCGTAACACCCACCACGCTTTGCAGAATGTTCCCACCATAAAGATCCTGTTCGCGCGCGAGGATATAGGCGATGGCAAGGCGGGCCGAGTTGTCGTTGTCGATGAAATACGGCTGCTCGAGCTGCGTCTGCGCCGCTGCCTGAAAGGCGTTTACAGGGAGATCCATCCGGGAGACGAAATTGACCTTCGTTGTCAGCGTCTGCGCGCCGCCGAAGGCGTTCCGGAAAACGTGCGCGATTTCGGCGCCTCCGTTGAGCCGCCCGAACTGGTTGTTTACTATCAGGGCCGGCACCAGGTCATGCTGCTTCCTCAACGCCAGTTCCACCGTGAGCGGAACTGAAGATACTACGGTATCGGTGATCGGAGGAAACGGCGCCGTGATCTGAACATCCGAGAATATTCCGAGCCGGTTCAGATTCATCTCGGAACGCTCCCTGCGGCTGTTGGAGTAGACGTCGCCGGCTTTGAACTCCAGACGGTCGTCTATGATCTTGCCCGAGAGGTTGAGCTCCTCCTCGTTGCGTATGGATCTCGATATTCCGCTTATGCTGAGCCGGCTGCCGTAACGTACCGGGATACGGACGAGCACGTTACGCGTGGAGCGCTTTATCTCGACCGTCCTGTCTTCGCAATATGCGCCGGGATATCCGTTGTCGCCCAACAATCTCACAATGCGGGACGCCTCCGCTTCGGTGTCCTCCGCCGCGTAAGGCCGGCCCGGCTTGAGAATCCTGTCACCGCCGCGCCTGATGAGGGAATCGAGTTCCCGCGGCAGGCGCTGAAGATTGCGATAATCCACGGAATCCACCAGCGACCGCTGGCCCGCATAGACCAGAAACCGGACTTGCACAGCTTTTTTATCCGGCATCCTGCTGAATTCGCCCGAGACGGCAGCGGAGAAGTATCCGAGGTTCGTGTAATGCCTGCGTATCGATTCGATATCGCGTTGAAATATGTCGTAATCGAAATACTGCGCCTCGCCGGCGAACGGCAGACGCTCGCTTATGCTCCAGAGGAAGCGGGCCAGGGCGCCGGCAGATTCGCGCGTTTCCAGCTGATCGAGCAGGTCGCCCTTGTCCATGCTCAAGTCGCCTTCGACCGCGACGCTTTCAACGAGCAATGAGTCGGCCGGCGAAGGCCGCGCTTGTGCCAGACAGTCTCCCGCCGGCATTGCCGCCGCCGCGCAGAAGAGCGCCGCCGCAAAAAACAGCCCGGCTCCGAAGTGCCGGGCTCCAACTGATGCGACGCTCGGCTTGGACGCCGCTGAATCCGGATGCATCGTTCCGTCAGTAATCCCTGTCTTCGTCTCCGAAGTAAAAGTCCTCATCGACAGGGAAGTCCGTCCAGATATCCTCGATCCCTTCATAGGTTTCATCGGGATCCTCGAGTTCCTGGAGATTCTCCAATACTTGAGAGGGCGCGCCGATGCGCATCGCGTAATCGATCAATTCATCGCGCGTAGCAGGCCAGGGCGCGTCGTCCAGCCAGGAAGCAAGCTCCATGGTCCAGATCATTAAATGCACTCCTTAAGTGTTGCTGTCTCGTGTAATATTTCCATCCAAAACTGCGGATGGACGGGCCAATTTAACGCTCAGGGAAAGATATGTCAAGCCGGATTCAACTGCATGAGCGGACGCGTTTGTACGCCCAGCCCGGGACCGTCATTTGCAATCTTTAGCCTTGACGAATGCCTTTCCCGCTTTCTCGATCGCCCTTCTGGCCGCATTCGCGCCGCTCCAGCCGAAACTCATGACGGCTTTGCCTTCCAATTCCTTGTAACTGGTGAAAAAATGCTCGACCTCGATAAGAAGATGCCGCGGAAGCTGTCTGAGATCGGTTACCGGTGAATAAGTCGGATCATTAATAGCCACCGATATCACCTTGTCGTCCGTCCCCTTCTCGTCCTTCATCCTCAAAATCCCGACGGGCCGCACTTCCACGAGCACTCCGACGTGCAGCGGTTGATCGATGAATATCAACACGTCCACCGGATCGCCGTCTTCATACAACGTGCTGGGGATGAATCCGTACGCCTCCGGGTAATGCATCGACGAGTACAGAACACGGTCCAGCGTGAACAATCCGAGATTCAGATCGTATTCGTACTTGTTTCGGCTGCCCTTGGGTATCTCCACGATCGCGTTTACGATTTGAGGGGCCTTGTCGCCGACCGGAATGTCTTTCAGATTCATTTCAAGGGGCCTCGTTTTGGATTTGTGTTATCCGGTTTTCCTCGCATGCCGGATCGGCGGGCGGCGCCGCGCGCAAAGGCGGTTCGACGCCGATCGACGGGTTCCGGCAGGAAAGCGTCACAGGAACAAGGGCGCCAGCACGAGGGTTATGGTGCTCAACAGCTTGATCAGCACATGCAGCGACGGTCCCGCGGTGTCCTTGAAGGGATCGCCCACCGTGTCTCCGACCACGGATGCCTTATGCGTGTCGGATCTCTTGCCTCCATACTTGCCGGTCTCGATGTACTTTTTTGCATTGTCCCATGCGCCCCCCCCGTTATTGAGAAAGAGGGCGACCAGCACGCCGACAATCGTGCCGACCATGAGCAGCCCGCCCACGACTTCCGCTCCCGTCGCGGCGTGGCCCTCCGGGGCCAGGTGTCCGAACGAATGATACACGGCCTTGAATATGAGTCCGACGGCCACAGGAAGCCCGACGACGAGCAAGCCCGGCGCAACCATTTCCCGGAGGGCGGCTCTGGTTGCGATGTCCACGCATTGTCCGTAATCGGGTTTGGAGGTTCCGAGCATTATGCCGGGATTCTTTCGGAATTGCTCTCGCACGTTGTTGATGATCGAATACGCCGCCTTTCCGACGGCCTTGATCGCCATAGACGAAAACAGGAACACCAGGACCGCTCCCAGCATGGCCCCCACGAATACCTCGGGCTTGTTGAGATTGATCACCATGTCGAATTCCGGCATGTAGATCTTGATTTCGTCCAGATATGCGCTGAACAGCAGAAATGCCGCAAGGGCCGCCGAACCGACGGCATAGCCCTTGGTCAGGGCTTTGGTTGTGTTGCCGACCGAATCCAGCCTGTCGGTGCGCTCGCGCACTTCCTTGCTCTGCCCGCTCATCTCGACAATGCCGCCTGCGTTGTCGGTTATCGGCCCGAAAGTGTCCATTGCGAGTATGTAAGCGGCTGTGCTCAGCATGCCCATCGTCGCCACGGCCGTGCCGAAAAGGCCGGCGTGCAGACCCGAACTCAATCCCAGAAAGTATGCCGAGATTATCGCGCCGGCGATCACGAAAATGGGAAAGCCTGTCGACTCCATGCCGATGGAGATTCCGCTGATGATGTTGGTCGCGGGTCCGGTTTGCGATGCCTCGGCGATTTCCTTTACGGGCCTGTAGCGGTACTCGGTGTAGTACTGGGTGATGTAGACGAAAGCCAGCGAAGTCACCACGCCGATAAGGCCGCAGAGAAAGAAATTAAAGTAGTATTCCGCGCCGAGCAGCCAGCGGCTCGCCGCGAAAAAACCGACGATCGCCAGCGCGGATGTGATATAATAGCCCCGGTTCAGCGCCTTCATCGGGTCCTCGCGGTCGTTCGCCCGGACGGACATCACTCCGATGATGGATGCGACTATGCCGAACGCCCTCGCTACGAGCGGAAAAAGCAGCACGCTCAGTAAGGACAGATTCTGCGCTTCGAACGCCGCCTGGTTTTCCCTGTACAAGGCCGCCGCGAGGATCATCGCGCCGATGTTTTCAGCTGCGGTGGATTCGAACAGATCGGCGCCTCTGCCGGCGCAGTCGCCGACATTGTCCCCCACCAGGTCCGCTATGACCGCGGGATTCCTGGGATCGTCCTCCGGTATGCCGGCTTCGACTTTCCCGACAAGATCGGCGCCCACGTCAGCCGCCTTGGTATAGATGCCGCCTCCGAGCTGCGCGAAAAGCGCCACGAAACTCGCGCCGAAACCGTAGCCCACGATGAGCAGGGGTATCTTGTCCGGCGACGTCGCCACTCCTGCCGCGTCCACTATCACATAAAGGCCGGCAACTCCCAGCAGACTCAAGGCGACGACGAAAAAGCCGGATACGGCGCCTCCGCGCAGCGCAGGCTGCAGCGCGCTGTTCATGTCCTTAAGCGCGCCCGCCGCCGTGCGTATGTTGGAGCGTATCGACACCCACATCCCCATGTAACCCGATGCCACGGAACACAGAGCGCCCAGCGCGAAGGATATGGTCGTCCATAATGCCAGCGCGGCCGGCGTGTTCGTCGGATCGTTGGCGTTGTGAGCCCGCACGAAAGAATAAAGTATGTAAATCACGGCCGCGAGAGCCGCTGCGAGATATATTATCGTCCTGTTCTGCCTGCGGAGGAAAGCTTCCGCTCCCTGCTTTATTGCGTCTGAAATCTCCCGCATGGCGTCCGTGCCGGTGTCCCTTGCGAGAACATTCCTTATCAGATACACCGCGAACAGCAGACCCAGCGCGCTGATTCCGATTATTAAAGTCAATTCCATCCTGTATCGTCCTCCTTGCTTTTATTTTCAGCCGCGCGGCGCCGCGTCGCCTCGTCCGCGGAAAGGCGGATCGGCACTGACCGGGAAACAGAAGCCGCCTGTCGCCTTTGTCCGGCATGCTCGCTCGCCGGCGTCATCGGTCTCATGTTTAGTTTGCGCGTTGACAGGCTCACCGCAACTCCGAAAATGATGAAGATTCACCGGCAAAACAAGCGCCGGCGGTGGCGGCAAGATAACACCTATTTCGGAGTTATTATATCTGCTCTCGTTTCCGGGACGGCGCCGAGAAGGCCTTGTGGAGGATTATTCCGCCGACGATCAAAACAAGGCCGGCTATGGAAGAACCGTAAACGGCTTCCCCCGCGACCAGATGAATGATCGGCAGGGATAGGAAGGGAGAGAGAAAAACCAGGTTGCCCACGCGAGCGGTGTTCTCGGACAGCCGCAAAGCCCGCAGCCAGAGCACGAACGTTATCCCCATCTCGAATACGCCGACGTATGCCGCGCCGAGCGCCCCGGCCGCCGTTACAGGTCCCGCCCCGCACAGCCCCGCCAGTATCGACGAATAAAATGCGCCGAAACTCATGCTCAAGAACAGAGTCATGACCGGATCGCCTTCGCTCCGCATCGCCAGGACCCAGTATGCCGCCCATATCACCGAACTGCCGATAGCCAGGCCTGCGCCGAGAGGCTCCGTGAAGCGCAGACCTGCTATGTCGCCGCGCGTCGATATCACCAGCACTCCGGCGAAACTTACTGCCATGGCTGCCCACGCCGCCGGACGGATCCGCTGGCGCAGGAAGACGACCGAAAAGACGGCCAGTGTCAGCGGCCATGTGTAATTCAACGGCTGGGCCTCCTGGGCCGGCAGTATGTCGTATGCGTTGAAAAGCGTCAGGTAATATGCGAACGGATTCAGGAGACCCAGCAGCGCGGCTCTCGCCGTCCGCTTCGCCGTCAGGCGTAGGAGTCCGCGCAGGTTCTTCCTTAACGCCAGCACCGCGAACAGCGCCGACGCCGACGCGGCGGAAGATACGGCGAGCAGGGCCAGGGGCTCGATTTCCCCGAGAGTCAACTTGAAGGCCGTCGCCACGGTGGACCACAACGCAATGGCGGACACCGCGGACAGAGTCGCGGCCGCCTGCCGCGAATTCCCCGTAGCGCCGAGCCGGCCCTTCATGGTTGCGTTCATCCGCCTGCGCTTGCCGCGAACCGCGAGTTTCCGTCAGAACAACAGAGCCCTGACGTGGGCGGCCGCGCTGCGCGCCAGGGCGTCGAGGTTGTACCCGCCCTCCAGAGTCGACACCAGGCGTCCTTCGCAACAGGTCTCGGCGATTTCCTTCACCAGCAGCGTAAGGTATGCGAAGCCGGCTTCCGTCACATTCAGGTTGGCGAGCGGGTCGTCGCGGTGCGCGTCGAAACCCGCGGAGACAAGCACAAATTCCGGATCGAACGCGCGGGCGGCGGGCATTAGCGTTTTCTCGAACGCCGTCTTGAAATGCTCGTCGCCGCAGCCCGGCGCCAGCGGCACGTTGATGGTCGCCCCCTCGCCCGCGCCGGCGCCGCGTTCCGACGCCGCGCCCGTGCCGGGATACAGCGGAGATTGATGCACGCTGAAAAACAGAACGTCCGGGTCCTCGAAAAATATTTCCTGCGTCCCGTTTCCGTGATGCACGTCCCAATCGACTATGAGAATCCGTTCGAGACCGTGTTTCCGCAGATGCTCGGTAGCGACCGCGATGTTGTTGATAAGACAGAAACCCATGGCCCTGCCTCGCTCGGCGTGATGGCCGGGCGGTCGAACGGCGCAGAAGGCGTTGCGCACGGCGCCTTCAAGAACCGCGTCGCAGGCGCTCATCACTCCGCCGGCCGCCAGCAGCGCTATTTCAAGGGATTTCCGGCAAACGGGGGTATCCAGGTCGATCCGGAACGGCGCCTGCGCGCACCAGGCGCTCACGCGATCGATATGCTCCCTGCTGTGCGCCGCCGCAATGCTTTCCGCGTCCGCCTGAACCGCTTCCACGGGACGCATTGCCTCCAGGAGTCCCGCCGAATGCAGATGCGATACTATCGCGGCTAAACGGTTTGAATTTTCCGGATGTGAATATCCGGTGTCATGCTCCAGGTATTCCTGGTCGTAAACGAAACCGGTCATTTCAACTGGCTTCGGCCCCCGGTTCGCGAGACGGTTTGCCGGCGTGTCTGATGATCTTCCCCTGCACGAGGTAAACCACGTCTTCCGCGATGTTGGTCGCGTGATCCGCTATCCGTTCCAAATAACGCGAGACCGACAGCAGGTCGAGATGCTGATCGATATTATCGGGATCGCGACGGAACGCCTCCTTGATTATCGCGAACATGCTGCTGTTGATGGCGTCGACCTCGTCGTCGAGCAGGCATACTTCGTGCGCGCGGAGGGCGTCCAATTCCACGAGGGCATCGAGACTCATTTTCAACATTGAGACGGTTTTCTCGGCTATCGCGTCGAGGTGTTCAGGAATTGTGATCGGAGGCGCGGCGGCAAGCCGCAGCGACCGCTTGGAAATATTTTTCGAGAGGTCGCCTATTCGCTCCAGTTCGTTGTTCATCTTCAGCACCGAGATGATGAATCGCAGATCGCTCGCCACCGGCTGATACAACGCGAGAATCTTCAGGCATTCCTCCTCGACACCGATTTCCATGGCGTCTATCTCGTCGTCGTTGGCGATCACCTTTCTTGCGAGATCGACGTCCCTCTGCCGGACGGATCGTATGGCGATCCTCAAATCTTCCTCGACGATCGCGCTCAGAGCGAGCACGCGTTTCTTGATGCGTTCCATTTCCCTGTGAAAATGCATTGACATAGAGTCGCGTCTCCTTGAATATCGGTCTTGCCTGCGAGCGCTATTTCGCGGCCGGCGTCTTCAGGCCGCCGGCCCGGATGCTCCCCGCAGCGTGATGGTAAATATACTGCCTGATTCCGGAATACTCTCCACGGCAATACGGCCGCCGTGAGCCTGCACTATGTGTTTAACGATTGCTAGGCCGAGACCGCTGCTGCCCGTTTTCCGGCTTCTCGATTTATCCGCCCTGTAAAAGCGTTCGAAGATCCTGGGAAGATGTTCCGGTGGTATTCCACAGCCCCGGTCGGCCACCCTTATGTGTGCTTCCTCTCCCTCGGCCCACGCCCTCACCGACACTACGGTGCCCTCTCCGCTGTACTTGATCGCGTTGTCGATGAGATTGCCGACGGCCTGTTCGAGCAGATGCGCGTTGCGAAGAGCCATGATGCCGGGCTCGCAATCGACTTCGAGCGAAATGGATTTTTCCTTCGCGAGCCGGCGACAGGACTGCGCTGATGTTTCGAGGATTCCGGCGATGGGACCGGCCTCGATCGCAATCCCGTTCCGCTCGCTGTCCTGCTCTATCCTGGACAGGCTCAGGAGGTCCTCGATGATGCTGTGCAGCCTGTCGGCCTCCTTTGCGATGATGCCGAGGAAACGCTCCAGCGAGGACGGGTCTTCAGCGGCGCCGTCCATGAGCGTCTCCACGAATCCCTTGATCGAGGTGACCGGCGTTTTAAGCTCGTGCGACACATTGGCGACGAAATCCTTGCGAATCGCTTCAAGCTTGCGCAACCGCGTGATATCGTTAACAACAATGACGGCGCCCATCCCGGCGCCCGACGCATTTCTGAGCAGGGTCCCGTGCGCCTGCAGGACGCGCTCATCGGCATCCTGAAGCGTGATGAATCCCTCGGAGGGCTGCTCGGATACCAGCGCCTGAGCCGCAAAATCCTGTATGGCTTTGTGGCGCACGATTTCCTGTATGCTCTTGCCCTTGACTTCGCGAGCGATGACGTCGAAAAACCTCCTTGCCGCGTCGTTTATGGTTATCACCCTTTCCTCGCGATCCACCGCGAGCACTCCTTCCACCATGCTTGAAAGCACTGCTTCCTGCTCGTTCCGCTGTTCCAGTATGGTTCTGATCCGGGCGTCCAGTTCCCTTGCCATCGTCGTCATGGCATCGGCCAGGGCGCCGACTTCGTCGGAATGCCCTATCGGCAGCCGATGTGACAGGTCGCCCCGCGCGAAGGCCTCGGCGCCTCGGCGGAGGTCGGCTATCGGACCGGTGAGTTTCCGCATGTACAGATAAACCAAGCCGAAGGACAGGAGGATAATCAGAACGCCTCCGATGATCACGCGGGTCTGCACAGCCGACACGGCTTCATCTATGTCGGTCAGCGCCATCGCGGCGCGCACGACGGCTTTGACGCTGTCCCCGTTGAACACCGGGACCGCCGCATACATCATGTTCCTGTTCAGCGAGCGGCTGTATCTCATGCTTCCCGTGGGCTTGCCGGCAATTGCGCCTATGATTTCGGAGCGGTCCATGTGATTTTCCATGTCGGTTTGATCCCGCTCCGACTCGCCCAGCACGGATCCGTCGACGGCTATCACCGTTATCCGGGTCCGCGAGATCATTCCCAGACGCCTCGTTATCGACTGTATGTCTCCCGCTCCCCCCGACGCGAAAGCGTCTTCGAAATGGACTCCGACGAGATTAGCGCGCGCGAATAGATTGCTCGAGATATCCTCGTAATACACATGTCTGAGCGAACGCGTGCTGTGAAGGATGAAAGCCGCCAGCATCACGGCCATGATGAATGCCAGGGCGAGCAGTATCTGTGTTGTCAATCTCTTGCGCGCCATCCGTCAGACATCCTTGAACCTGTATCCCACTCCACGCACAGTCTCTATATACTCTCCGTGCGCGCCGAGCTTCTTCCGCAGCCCCACAATCTGCACGTCGACCGAGCGATCCGTAACCGGGTAAGCGTCGCCGTGAACCGCGTCCACGATCTGTGCGCGCGTGAAGACCCAGCCGGGCCTGCCGGCGAGGAATTGAAGGAGCCGGAATTCCGTCACAGTCAATTCGATCTTCTTTCCCGCCGCCAAGACCTCATGCCTTTCAGGGTTGATGGTCAGATCGGATGTCTCTATCAGTTCCCTGCCGATCTCAACGCCGGAGGTTTTGCGGCGCAGAACGGATTTGACGCGGGCCAGAAAGACACGGGGACTGAACGGCTTCGTTATGTAATCGTCAGCCCCGATTTCCAGTCCCGTCACCACGTCCGCCTCTTCAGTCCTGGCGGTCAGCATCACAATCGGTATCGAGGCCGTCTCCGGGCGGCCTTTCAGATTCCTGCATACCTCTATGCCGTCCATGCCGGGCAGCATCAGATCCAGCACAATCAGCCGTGGAGTCGTCGATCGCGCTCGCGCGAGCGCATCCTCGCCCGTGCGGGCCCTCTCGACGGAATACCCGTCCTTTAGAAGATTGAAAGAAATCAGTTCGAGGATGTCATCCTCGTCCTCTACAACAAGCACTGTGCCTTTTGCCATTCTGTATTCCGTCCGCTTCTTTTTCGCCTCCCAATATGGCTGAAGGAATGTTAGCGTTCGGCAAGCAATGTGTGAATTTTCTGTTCGCTTCAGCAGTCGATCCGCTTCTCGATGCGCAGTATGTTCATCGCTTCCCGGCGTTCGTATGACATCGCATCCATGAGATGCCGGACCAGGAAAATGCCGAGTCCGCCGATTCTCCTCTCCTCGATCGGCGCCTGAACGTCGGGTTCGCTCGCCGTCAGAGGATCGAACGGACTGCCGTCGTCCTCGATGGTTACGGCAACCACATGACCCTCAACTTCGAGCCGTATGCGTATCTCGTGCAGGCGCGCGTCTTCATAGCCGTATGAGATGGTATTCGTCAGCAATTCATCCAAAGCCAATGCAATCGAATACGCGGTATCGTCGGAAATGCTGTGATGGCACCGGACGGATTGGATTAGCTCGTGGACCCTGGGGATCTCCGCCATATCGTTGGTGATTTCCAGCAGCCAGGTATTTTTTTTGTTCTCGCTCATCGGTGCGTCCGGCGTCTTTCATTCAAAGGTACGCCTGCCGGAGAAAGTCGGCTGCGGATTCGTCCATGCGGTCGATCTGGCGCAATTCCTCGAACCAGTTCTCGATTTCGTAAGCGCGCACGTGACGCTTCTCGTCCCTCGGAATATCGCGCACTATCCTGCCGCGATGCATCATGATGAGACGATCGCCGAGATTCACGGCTTCCTGCAGGGAGTGCGTCACCATCAGCGTTGTGATTCCATGCCCTGAAACGATATCACGGCTCAGACGGATTACCATTTCTGCGCTTTTGGGATCCAGAGCCGATGTATGCTCGTCGAGCAGCAGCAGCTTCGGAGCATTCCATGCGGCCATCAGCAGCGTCAGGGCTTGCCGCTGACCGCCGGACAAGACGCCGATCGGGGTATCGAGGCGATTCTCCACCTCGAGACCGAGAGCCCGGCTGCGCTTGATGATCTCGTCCCGGAATGACGAGCTCAATGCCTTGCCCGGTCCCCTGCTCAATCCTCGTCTGGAAGCCACGGCGAAGTTTTCCGCGATAGTCAGGCCGGCCGCCGTGCCGGTGAAAGGATCCTGGAAGACGCGCCCGATCATGGCAGCACGGCGATGTTCCGGCCGGGTCGTGATGTCCTTTCCGTCGAGTGTGAGCGTGCCGGTCTCCGCAGGGTGTCCGCCGGCGATGATGTTCAGCAATGTCGTCTTGCCGGATCCGTTGGAACCGACCACGATCACAAACTCGCCAGCAGCGACTTCCAGCGAAACGTCCCGGAGGACGTGCGCCTCGGTGTTGAGTCCGCGGTTGAAATACGCGTTCACGTTCCTCAGAAGCAGCATGGAAGGGGACGCGCTGATCTCGGTTTTTCCCTTTTCCGCCTGGCCGCTCATCCCCTGTTTCTCCTCATCAATCGAGGCAGGGCCAGCGCGAGAGCGAGAAAAACCGCGTTGATTATCTTGAAGTCCGTCGACGGTACTCCCAGAGCGAAAAGACCCGTGATCAACAGGCGGATCAGCACGCAGCCGGCGATCACGCATAAGATCTGCACTCCGAAACGCGACTTTCCGGCCAATGCCTGCCCTACTATCACGCTGGTGAGGCCGTTGACAATCATTCCGATGCCGATCTGCGCATCCGTCGAGCCCTGAAGTTGCGCCCAGATCGCTCCCGAAAGGGCCGTGAGACCGTTGGCGGCCGCGAGACCGATGACTACTGTGGCGCCGGCGTTGACGCCGAGCGCCCGGGACATGCGCGGATTCTCGCCGGAAGACCTGACCGCGAGCCCGAGATGCGTCTGAAAGAAGCGGTGCAGCAGCCAGGCGGCGGTCAGCGCGGTGACCAGCGTGATCGCTAGCATGATTATTTCGTCTCCGGGCAGTACCGCGTTTTCCAGCGCCAGCGACATGGAGGCCGGGAAAACGGCAGCCTCGAGCTCCTCGGCGATCGTCCGCAACGACGGCTCATCCACCAGAACCACCGCGCTGGCGCCCATTATGTGCAGATTGACCGAATACAAGGCGGTCATCATGATTATGCCGCTGAGCAGCTTGTTGATTCCCAGCCGCGCGTGCAGCAGTCCCGTAAGCGAACCCGCCGCGACGCCTCCGGCGGCGCCGAGCAGTATCGCCGGCGCCGGATGCATCCCTGATACTATGCACGAGAGGGATATCGCGGCGCCCGTGGCGAAGGATCCGTCGGTGGTAAGATCCGGCACGTCGAAGATCCTGTAGCTGATGAAAACTCCCAGCGCCAGAAGCGAGAGGACGAGCCCGTAGGTGAAGGTGGTCAGCAGCAGCAACATTCCGGCCCCCTCTCAGGATCTGAAACTCCGCACCGGTCCGGCCCAGCAGACGCCGCGATGGAAAGCGCTCTGCCCCCGTCCGACCGCAGGCCTCTCGTCGTTAACGAGATGAAGCATCCCCAGCAGCGATTCCGCGTCGAAAACCTCCGGGTCGAACATCGTTTCGACCGTCTCCGCAAGGTCGAGCTTGCCTTTTGGAATGTGCCTGTACGAAAGCGCCAGCGCATGGACATGCGCCGATAGTTGCGAGCCGGCGGCGGAAGGCCTCAACATGGTCGCGAGGGCGCCCCCGGCATCTTTGGCAACGACGCCGGCTAGCCACGCTGAAGAACGCGCATACATCGGCGCCAGCGCATATCCGATGTGCTCTCTGATTTCGGGATGGCGGAAAAATGTCTCCGCGTCGCACGCGGCGGGAGACCGCTTCAGCCACGCGCCCACCAGCCCCGCCGTCTCGGCCAACATGACAAATCCCGCCGTTGCGCATTCCTCTCCGAGGCTCTCAGTCATTACCTCAAGAAGTTCGTTCATAGTGATCTCTTCGCCGTCGGCGCCGGCGTCGAAGCGAAACTGATGCGAAAAACCGCCGCCGCACAGGAGTCCGTGAAGCATCTGAGCTTCCTTTCCGACCGCGTCGTAATCCGGCTGCGTGCTGCCGACGGTCGGCAGGTGGAAAGTGACCCCGGCGACTGAGAGCAATTCGCCGAATCTCTCCCTGCAATCCTCGAAGTCGCGTCCATGCGCGCCGATACCGATTGCGAAAGAATCGTCGGGAAAGGAAACCGTGAAGGAATCGACCGGCCTCCGCGTCCCTCCCGCCGCCTCGCCGATGATCCGGCAGGTCAATTCGGCCGAAGCGTCCATTTCCTGCAAACGATAGGAATGCCCTGCGCGTTCAAAAAATCTTTCCGGCGCGACAGAGGTTTTATTTGCAACCTCGGAACTCCGGGACTTGATCAGATACGGCGTCACTCCGGAGAGGTCCAGCACGTTCTTGACCAGTTCTCTCGGATTGACAACCGTGAGGGAACCGTTGACCGCGGCCAGGATTTTGTAGTATTTCAACAACACGCCGATGCCTGCGGAACTGAGGAATTCCACGGCGGCGAAGTCGAGCACTATCCTGTGATAACCCTGACGAAGCAGCGAATCGAGATCGGTGGAAAGATGAGCCGCCCAGTACGCGTCCAAACGCCCGGCGATTCGCAACTCCGCTGTGTCGCCCCTGTAATGCTGTTCGATTTCCATAAGGCGGCTTCCCGCGCTCCGGAACTGATTCTCAGCCCGGGTTGCCTATCACGGAGTCCGCCTGCGCGATCACATTCTCCGGAATTTTCAGTCCGATGGACGATGCGTTGTCCGGATTCACTATCAGGTGAAACCTGTTGACGCGGCGGAAGGGTATGTCGCCGGCTTTCTCCCCGCGCATCAGCCGCGTTATCATAGACGCCGTTTCGCGGGCCGTCTCATGATAATCGGGCGCGAAGACGACGCTCGATCCCATTCGGGCCTGTTCGTTGACGAAGGAAAAAATCGGGAGCTTGTACTGCCGTGCAACCTGGGCGATCACCGGGAAGGAGGCGCTCGTGAGATTGTCCTCTATCTGGCAGATCGCATCGACTCCCATCCCGCAAAGCGCGTGCATCGCCGGAGAAACGTCCGTGCGGCTTCCTACGTCCATGGCTTTGACCTCTAAACCCTGCTTCTGCGCGGCGGCCAGGAGTTGCGATTTGTAATAGGTGGCGTTCAGCTCGCGTGAAGAGAAGAGCGTCCCGATCGATTTTGCTTGAGGCATGCAGGCCCGGATGTACTCCAGCATGCGGTCGAACGTCGTCTTAGTGTATACTCCGGTCAGATAGGGCAGGTGTAAAGTGTCGTTCTGCCCGACGGTGGTAATGACGAAGGGATTCGCCACGACCATGAAAACGATCGGCGTGTTCCTAACTCTCTTGATGGCGGTGTTCAGAGTTGTCGTCTGAAGAGAAATCAGCAAATCCGTATTGTCGGCGCTGACCTTGTCGAACAGACTGAGCAGAACGGGAATGTCCCCCTGCGCGTTGAGACTGGTGATTTCATAATCGACGCCTTCTATCAGGCCGGCATCGCGCAAACCCAGCCGCAGTCCGCGCTCGGTGTCCTCGGTCTGCTGCAATTCCTCGAATTTCACGATCGTGAATTTCCATTTTTTGCCTGGAGTGGCGGTGCTGCGGTCTCCGTCGCCTTTTCCGCAGGACGAAAAACTCATCAGCAGCGCCGCGGCTGCGAAGATGACCGGACCCACGAGGAGTCTGCGAGATAGCGTTTTCAAGTTACTTCTCCTTGTTGATGTCTTTTCTGTGCAGTGTCTTCGACCGTCGGCCCATTTCCATCTGCTCTCATGCGACATCAGCGCGCGGTCCCAGGAAACGGATCGCGATTGCGGTGATATCGTCCGACTGCTGGGCGTCCCCGCTGAATTGCCTGACGTCTTTGAAAACGTCGCACACGAGATCCTTCGTCGATAAAACGGGCAGGAGCTTGAGATGATTGAGCAATCTCTCGTCGGAATACAACTCCCCGTTCCGGTTCATGGCCTCGGTTACCCCGTCGGTATACAGCAGAAGAGAATCGCCGGGATCCATTGCGGTCTCGAGCATATCGTATGTCATATCCTCGAGCACCCCGAGCACCAAGCCGTTGGAAGACGGCAGTTCCTCTACACCCTGCGGAGGCCGGAGGTGATAGGGAGACTGATGCCCGGCGTTGCAATAGCGCAGCTTGCCGTTGTGAATATTTAAAACTCCGTAAAAAACCGTCACGAACATGGCAGAATCGCTCTCCGCGCTGAGCACCCTGTTCACGTGATTCAGGCAGCGCTCAGGGCTGTGTTCACGCATCGCTGTCGCGCGAATCAGCGTCCTGGACATCGCCATGAATATTGCGGCCGGCACTCCCTTTCCTGACACGTCGCCGATCACAAAACCCAGATGCTCTTCGTCGAGCATGAAGTAATCGTAAAAGTCCCCGCCGACTTCCCTGGCCGCGACCATGTTGCCGCACAACTCGAAAGGCTTCATGATTGCGCAGTCTTCCAAGGGCTTGGGGAGTATGGACTCCTGAATATGCCTCGCTACCCGGAGTTCCTGCTGGATCGATATGAGCTGTTCGCGCGCGTTCTCCGCTTGCTTTAGGATTTCGAGCAGTTCTCTGGTCTTGTCGATGGTGATACGGAGATCGTTGAAATCGATGGGCTTGGTGATGAAATCGAACGCTCCGCGGTTCATCGCAGTTCTGATATTCTCCATGTCGCCGTAGGCGCTGACGATAATGGAACGCAGCATGCTGTTGACAGGCGTTTCGCGCAATCGCGCCAGAAGTGTCAAACCGTCCATTTTCGGCATGTTGATGTCGGTCAACAGAATCTCGACATCCCTTTCACGCTGCAGCACAGACAGGGCTTCCACTCCGTTATGGGCGAAAATGAACTCGAGCTGTCGGCTCTGTATCATTTGTCTGAAGCGCTGCCGGATCAGCAGCTCCAGATCCGGCTCATCATCAACCACAAGAATCTTCGTCGCGGCGGATGGGACTTTGTTTTCAGTCGATACTGCAGAAGCGGTTGTCGCCATACGATTGAAAGGCCTTTCTTCAGGGGTTTGGAATCAGGCAATACATAAGATACGAGCACCCGGTGAAATTCCAAATCCGCCCAAACGGTCCCTTTCGGACCTTCCGCGTGCGTCCGATCACCGGCTGCCGCGGGATGAGCGAAATCCAGTCGCGGCATATGCCTGTGTGCGTGGGAACAGCCGCCGGGAACCGGATACCGGCGTCGTTATGCCGGACCTACTTGTTCTTCAGCGAATCGCGTATCTCGCGCAGAAGCAGCACATCCTCAGGCGGCGCTGCGGGTGCCGGCTCGGCTGGCGGCGCCTCGCGTTTCAGCCTGTTGACGCTCTTGACCAGCAGGAAAATCGCGAATGCGACGATCAGGAACGAGATCAGGGTGTTGATGAACTTGCCGTAGTTGAGTGTCACTGCGCCGGCGTCCGCGGCGGCTTTCAGGTCTGCGTAAGGTCCGGGTGTGCCCCCTTCCTTCAGCAGGATGAAGAAACTCGAGAAATCCACGCCGCCGAGGAGCAGGCCGATCGGCGGCATGATCACGTCGTTGACCAGCGAAGATACTATCGTGCCGAAAGCGGCGCCTATAATGATGCCCACGGCCATGTCGATCACATTTCCGCGCATCACGAATTCTTTAAATTCTTTCAGCATTGGGATGCTCCGTTTCGTGAGGATGAATGAGTGGATCAGAAAAGTGTATAACTGAGTCCTAGTGCCAGAATCTGCTTCAGCTGCGTGCGGCGTGTTTGCGCTATCTCGTGCACTATCAACACATTCAGAGAAACGTTGACGTAAGCGTTCACCTTGGCGGTCAGCGAATTGTCCCAGCGCACATCCCAAACGTCCAGCTTCTCGAAGGCGGAAAAGGTGTTCAGCTGAGAAGTGAACAGTATGTTTTCCATGACTTGATATTTCAAGTTGCTTCCGAATTCGATGCCGGTCTGCACTCTGACTTTCTTCCCGGGATCCCCGGTATAACCGTATGCGGCATATTTTGAGGCGAAGGTCTCCTTGACGGCGATACCGAGCCGCATTCCGAATATTTCGGACGGTTGATATGTGAATCCGGCGCTCTGCATGAGATAACCCGGGTCGAAAAAGCCGGAGGTCTGCGTCTTGATATCCGTCTGCGCGCTCTCGTCTCGGATCATCTTGTAACCCGGAGCGAGCTGTGTGCGCGCCGACGCGGCGAAGTAGGGATTCGCCTTCCAGCCCAGATTGTATGCGGCCATGCTTTCGAAAAAGAGTTCGTCATCCGTCTTCTCGAATTCCCTGCTTCCCACTTTAGTCTGACCGTAGGTCAGCTTCAGATTGTTCGTCCAGGCGTATGTCTCCTGATCGTAGACGAATTTGCCCGTGGTCAAGAAAGTCCACGCAAGCGTGTTTTCTCCGCCTTGCACCCAGTTGTGCAGGCTCACTTGCGTCAGATTTAAACCGGAAACGAGCGTCTTTTTCCATCCGTATTCGGGTGGTTTTGCGGCTTCCTGTGCCGACATGAGTCCGCTGAAAAGAACTACGAACACAGCGATTTTTCGTGCCATTGCTTTGACCCTGACGATATGAGACTTGTGCTGTAGGATTTGGACCCGCGCGCGTGCTGCGCCGGAAAACAAAGGTAAGCACCTTCCGGCACTGTAGCAATTCCGCGAGCTGCGCGAATCGCGGTCGGATTCCTTCATGATGGGGAGCCGGAGCTTGATCGTATTGCGGTTGGATTTTTCCTTATATCTGTGTACAGGACAATGGCCGCGGTCAAGGCAGCCGCGGCCGCAAGAGGAAAAATTATGCCGAATCCTGCCGCTTCAGCTGCGCGGCCGACGGCGAGTGACATTATCGCGGCGCCTGCGTCCATCATGCCCGTCACCAGAGCCATGGCGCTGCCCGTCATCTCCTCCGGCGCCAGCGCGAACCCTAGTGCGGTCACCGCCGGAAACGAAATCCCATGCGCGATCCCGCACAGGAAACCGGCAGCGATAACGCCCGCGGTCGTGTGAGACACGGCAAGCAGGACAAGGCCGGCTGCATATAACGAGAAACCGGGCAGCAGAACTCGGCGCAGTCCGTATCTGTCGCCCCATCTGCCTCCGACGATCCTGATTATGATCCCTCCGAACCCCCACGCGGTGAAATAGAGACTGAAATCCCTAATGCCGCGCGATTCCGCAATAGTGGCAAGAAAGCTCTGCGGCGAGGAATAGCACACTGCCAGAAGCAGTGCCAGCAGGGCGGCAAACCTCAGACCGGGCGCGCGCATCGCGCTCAATACAGCCCTGGGTGACGGCGCCTTCGCATCGGGACGGCCTACTCGGATTCGCGATACGATAAGAGCCGCCGTGATCCCGATGAAGCCCATCGCGATGAAGAAGACTTGAAGACCGAGGCCGTTTACGACCATTTCTCCGATTATCGGACCGACCATCGCGCCTGCAAGCCCGGAAACTCCGTACATGGCTATCGCTTCGTTGCGCCGGCCGGCCGGGGAGATCTTCACCGCAAGAGTGAATGTGGCTGAAAAATGAGCGCCGTATCCGAATCCCTGAACCGATCTGAGCGCCCATGCCGCCGGACCGAGTCCGGCTCCCAGCATTCCCGCGAAACAGAAAGCCGGCAGACTAAGACACAAACATCCAGTAACAAGAACCGATCCTGCGCCGCAACGGTCAATCAGGAGTCCGATTATCGGGCGCCCGGCCACCGCTGCCGCCGAATACACGCCCATGAAAAGACCGACCAATGCTATGCCGCCGCCTTCCGACTGCACGTATATGGGATACAATGCATTGTTTGTAAAATGCAGGGCTATGATGAAGTTGTACGTAAAGCCGAGTATGAACGTCGGCGTGTACAATGCGTGCTCGTCCTTCACAGGGGAATCCGGTTTTCCATGGATCTGAAGTCATGGTTGAAAAGACTGCGCGGCATTGCTTCGCAGGAGTGAAACGATAGGAAATCAGATCGCCGGGAAGTATTTTTAGAAATCCGGGGAGAGGAAAAAAGCACATTCGATCGGAAATGATCCTGCTCGCCCATCTTCCAAAAGTACATATAACATCCGAAGGTAGCACATGAAACGTATGATGCTTCTCGGTGACGAAGCCATCGCTCAGGGCGCTTTGGACGCCGGCTTGTCGGGCGTTTATGCCTACCCGGGCACTCCGTCGACCGAAATCACCGAATACATCCAGCGCTCGCCCGACGCGAAGTCGAGAAAAGTGCATTCCCAATGGTCCGCCAACGAAAAAACCGCCATGGAAGCGGCCCTCGGCATGTCTTATGCCGGGAAGCGCGCCATGGCCTGCATGAAACATGTCGGCCTGAATGTCGCCGCGGACGGCTTCGTCAATGCGGGAATCACAGGCGCTAATGGAGGTCTCGTTGTCGTGGCCGCCGACGATCCGTCGATGCATTCTTCCCAGAACGAGCAGGACTCGCGCTATTACGGAAAATTCGCTCTGGTCCCGATACTCGAGCCAGGCAATCAACAGGAAGCCTATGATGCGATGCATCTGGGCTTCGATTTGTCGGAGAAGTTCAGCACTCCCGTGCTGCTCCGGTTGACCACGCGCCTGGCGCATTCGCGCGCGGGTGTGGAACTCCGCGAACAACGCCCGGAGAATTCCCTGCGTCTGCCCGAGGACAAGCGCCAGTTCGTTCTCCTTCCGGCGATAGCGCGCCGCAACTACGCCTCGCTTCTGAAAAAGCAGTCGGCTTTCGAGGAAGCCGCCCTCGACTCCCCTCTGAACCGGTTCATCGAAGGTAGCGACACGAAATTGGGCGTCGTCGCCTGCGGAATCGCCTACAATTACCTGATGGAAAATTTCCCCGGCGGATGTCCGTACCCCGTGCTGAAAATCGGCCAGTACCCGGTTCCGCGTCCGCTCGTGAAACGCATGTTCGACGCTTGCGAGAGCATCCTCGTCCTCGAAGACGGAGCGCCTTTCGTCGAGGAAATGCTGCGCGGGCTGCTGGACGACAGCGGCAAAATCAAGGGGCGCATGGACGGCGTCGTGCCGCGGGCCGGCGAGCTCGATCCCAACATAGTCGCCCGCTCTCTCGGCATGCAAATACATCCGGGCGAGGCCATCAAGGATGTAGTCGTGCCGCGTCCGCCCGAACTCTGCAAGGGCTGCCCGCACATAGACTCCTTCGAGGCACTGAACGTGGCCCTCGCGGATTACGAGGAAGGTCGCGTCTTCTCGGATATCGGCTGCTATACGCTGGGCGCCTTGCCTCCGTTCAACGCCATCAATTCCTGCGTCGATATGGGCGCCAGCATCACCATGGCCAAAGGCGCCGCCGACGCGGGTCTCGTTCCCGCCGTAGCGGTGATCGGCGACTCCACATTCACGCACTCCGGCATCACCGGCCTCCTCGACGCCGTGATCGAAAATGCTCCGATCACCGTCCTGATCGTGGATAATGAAACCACGGCCATGACTGGAGGCCAGTCCTCGCACGCGCGTGGCAGGCTCGAGGACATCTGCAGGGGAGTCGGCGTTCCGCCGGAACACGTCGTCGTCCTAGACCCGCTGAGAAAAAACCACGACCACAATGTCGCGGCTTTTAGGAAAGAACTCGAGCATCCCGGAATCTCCGTCGTCATACAACGAAGGGAATGCATTCAAACCGCCGCCGATTCGCGCAAGGAGACGAAAAAATCATGAAACGCGACATCATTCTCGCCGGAGTCGGAGGGCAGGGCATCCTCACTATCGCCACGGTCATAGGATACGCGGCGGTTCAGAAAGGGCTGTTCATGAAACAGTCGGAAGTGCACGGCATGTCGCAGCGCGGCGGCGACGTGCAGTCGCACATGCGTATTTCGGATGCGGAGGTGCATTCCGACCTTATACCCGAGGGGCACGCCGATCTCATAATCAGCGTCGAACCGATGGAATCTCTCCGATATGTGTCTTTCCTGCGACCGGACGGCTGGCTCATCACTAATAAAAAGCCGTTCGTCAATGTCACGAATTATCCAGAGTTCGAAAAGCTCTGGGACCGCATCGAAAAGCTCCCTAATACGATTTTGATCGACGGGGACGCAATCGCGCGGGAACACGCGAACGCCCGCGCGGTCAACATCGTGGTGCTGGGAGCGGCGTCTACGCATGTCGGCCTGCCGGTGGAAGATCTCCGAACCGCGATATCCTCCATCTTTTCGCGCAAGGGCGAAGGAGTGGTGCAGTCCAACCTGCGCGCCTTCGATGCAGGGATGAATTTCGCCGCGGAGTGGGAAAAAACGCACGCTTCCGCTTGATCCCGGTTAATTCGTAAAACGCTCGGACCGAAGCGGCCGCTGCGGAAAGGCGGATCTCCATGCGCGCGGCTCCGTCTCCGATCCGGCGACACGACGCCGCAATGAAAAACCGCGTCACTCCTCCTCAATGAGGGGTGACGCGGTTTAGATATCTGTGGGAGCGCGGTTCTTACCTGCCCATTTTGCCGCCGAGCAATTCATCCACTACGCGCTGGGCCCCGTAAATGGCTCGCGCGGCTTCGAGTATGCCGCTCGAATGCACCGATACCGTCCGGTTGTTCGCGTCTTCGGCGAAAATGTAATCGCCGGGCAGACTCTCGATGTTGCCGTCGAATACCAGTCCGACCACCTCTTTCTTCTTGTTGATGATCGGGCTGCCCGAGTTGCCGCCGATGATGTCGTTTGTGGAGACGAAATTGAGAGGGGTCGAAAGTTTGAACGTCGACGGATAATTCTTCCAGCGCTCCGGCAGATCCCACTCTTTCTCGCCAGTGAAGGAGTAATGACGATCGAAAAGTCCGTAAAAGGTAGTGTGAACCGGAGCTTTTGTGCCGTTGTATTCGAAACCTTTCACAACCCCGTCCGCTATGCGAGGTGTGAAGGTCGCGTCAGGCGGTATCGTGGTCCCGTACACGTCGAAGAGCGCGCGGCCCAGCAGGGTGTTGTTGACTTGGTCGCGGGCCCTGACCTCTTCCGCCACCGTTTGGGCGGCGTCGTTGCGAGGCTGTGCCATTCGCGCGATGATCAGGAAAGGATCCCTGGATGCGTTGATCGCCGGAGCGCCGCCGCTCACAAGCGCGGCCACCGCCGCGGAGTCCGCGAGTACGCTCTGTGAAATCAGTCGCTTCGCCGCTTCCTCCGGCGTTCTCGCGCCGGCGAATGCAGCCTTCACGATCGGATCGTCCTCACCGAGCATGCGGCGCATCAACGAGAGTTGCTTTGCAAGCGCCAGGTCCTCCATGTCCGCGTCCGGCGCGGCGGCTCTCGCAAGCGTGCGCTTGGTGAGATCGAGCATCCGCTCCTGATATGGCTTAGCTCTCTGATCCATGGGCTTGGCAAGCTCTATCGCATACTTGGCCAGACCCGCCGCCTTTCCCATGTAGGACGATCCCACCCTGCCGAGCCCGCCCAGTCGCAATGCCAGCAGGTCGTTCGATACCGCCCTGACACGGGCGCGCGAATCGGCTATCTCGCCCCAGATGTGCCCGTACTTGGCCTTCAGTTCCGGCCGCTTTTCCACCTCCGCGCGGAAACTCCTGTCGAAATCCCGGCGGCGTTGCATCAGCTCGTCGTCGCGGAGACCTCTCAACTGACCGTTGTAGGCCTTCTGCGAATTGCCGATGCTGAATATCTCGTTGGTCATTTCCTCTTTCTTTTCAGGCCGCCGCTCTATGTACGCGCGATAGATGTCGACCATGTCGTCGAGGTATCCTGCGATGAAAGGATATTGGACGTCGCGGTTGAATTCCAGCTGCTCCGCCGTGTTGAGCCGGCTCGTGCGGCCGGGATTCCCGATCACAAACACCGGCTCGCCTTCACCCGCGCCGTTCGGACTCCACTTGAAGAAGTGTTTCGTCTTCAGCGGTTTGCCGTCTTCATCATAGACGCGGAAAAATGAAAAATCGAGATCGTAGCGGGGATAAGTGAAATTGTCCCAGTCTCCTCCGTAATAACCGAGCTGCGTTTCGGGCGCCAGCACCAGGCGCACATCGTTGTAGCGCTTGAAAAGATAAAGCGAGTACTTGCCGCCGTTGTACAGGGTCACGAAATCGGCGCGCAGTTTGCTGTCCTTGCTCACCTCGTCCCGCAGCGCCTTGGATATGCTGTCCCTCGCGGCAAGTTTGCTCTTGTCGTCCTTCTCCCTGTCCATGGCCGAATTGACCCTGTTCGTCACGTCCCGGATCTCCACAAGCTGGTCGACGTACAGCCCTGGAACTTTCCGCTCATCATCGAGGGAAGCAGCCCAGAATCCGTTTTCCAGAAGCTTCTCGTCGCCCTTCGAAACGCCCTCGACGCTTTCCCGCGCGCAGTGGTGGTTCGTCATCACAAGGCCGTCCTCGCTTACGAAAGACGCCGAGCAATAGGACGAGAAACGAAGAGCCGACATGCGCACATCGTCGAACCACTGCTGATCCGCCTTGAAGCCGTATGTCGTGTCGAAATGACGCTGCGGAGGGAAATCGAATGTCCACATCCGACCGCCGTCGAAGGGACCGGCCTTTATTTGTTCCAGACGTGCTTTCTTCGCCTTGTCATATGATGAAAGGGTTTCCGCGCCGCCGCCGCATCCGGCAATGACGCCCGTTAACACGAGAAGCGCGCCGCCGATAAGCGCGTTCATGCTGATTTTCATGCTGAGGTCCTTGATTCTGATGTGTGGGTTGTTCTGCTGTTGAGATAGGTCTGCCGCTTCGGTCCGGATCCCCTTCTACATAGTGTCACGGACGAGAGCGAAATATCAATAATGTTACGAAAAATATCCGTAAATGTTACATGTGAGCCTGGAGATTGAACAGGCCTGCGCTTTTTTGTACGTTGCAGTCTGTTTTGTTCTTCTCGTGACCGGGAATCCGGCCAAGTGCCAAATCTGTATTGAAATGAATAAAAAACGCGAACTGCCTTCCATATTCCTCAGAGTGTTCCTCTCGCATCTCCTGCTGCTGTTGCTGACCATGCTGGCCGGTTTGCTCGTTTTCAACTACGTATTCGCTCCAGGCATACGTCTGTTCGTCGACAGAAATCCTCTAGTCTTGATTCCCGTCACATTGGCGCTGTTCGGAGCAGCCGGTCTTCTATCCCTTTGGACGGCCGGCGCGGTCAGCGTCCCTCTGCGCAGGCTCGCGGGCATGCTGCAGGAGGGGAGGAGCTTTCAGACGCCGGACGAAAGAGAGCTCGGCGTCGAGGAAATCGCGCTTCTCGCCGGTCGTATACGGGAGGCGGGCCTGGCGGGCCGGCCCGGCGACGTCTCGGCGGGCGAAGCGCGGCTGAACGGGAGCGATGCATCCGAATCCGATAAAGCGGAGCATCCGGAACGAATCGGCGGATCTGCTGACGGCGCCGCGCCGGACGACACCGCGGGCCCGGACGGAAGCGGAACGACCGTGCCGGATACGGCAACAGAACCCGCTTCGATAATCGTGACCGTAACTCCTGATTACAGGATTACAGGAATCGACTTGACGGCGGCACAGAACCGCGAGATCGATATGTCGCGCTTCCTCGGGAATCATTTTCTCGACGTATTTGAAACCGAGGAGCGCCGTCTGGCTTCACATGCGGCCCTGCTGCGCCTTCTTGAACAGTCGCGCGATCCCGAGGAATTCGAAACCAGAACGCCGCTGTCCGGCGGCCGTTTGCTTCCGATGAGCTGGACCGCGATGAACGTCTTCGATGATAAGGGCGGTATAACCGGGAAGCGGCTTTTCGGCAGCGTTTCCGGCAGCGGCTGAAATCAGCGCCGGCCCTGACGGATCACGCCGCAGGCCCGCGAAGGGTCGAATCTCCGCAATGCCGAATAGTACCGTTCAGCGTCCGCTATGGATTCGAAAGGCCCGACAGTTACTGCCCAGGCGCCGCCTCTGGGATATGCCGTTGCCGGGAAACCCGCCGCGAGAAGGCGGTTCCTTTCCGCGCGGGCCGTTTCGGCCGACGAATAACTTCCAGCGAATACCGCGAAGCCTTCATGTCGCTGGTAGGCGTCCTTCAGGCGCTGGCTTCTCATTATGCGGGCGCCGGCGGCGGGCGCCTTGCGGCCGGCCGTTCCCTTGCCCGCCTTCACGCGGGCGGCCTCGCGCGACGATGCCGCGCGCTTGCCCGCCTCGCGCTCCACTCTCCCGGAGCGCGCATCTTCGGCGCCCGGCGGGGAAGCCGCCTTCTTCAGGCGCGCCGCGGATCGCATCGTCCCGTCATCCGGGGGCGCATCCACTTCCGCGGCGGCTTTGATTTTCCTTTTTGCGTTGTCCAGCTCGATTTTCTGCTTCGTGACCACCGCCTCCATCCTTTTCGCCCTGTCGGAAAGCGAAGCCACCTGCCAGGCGAGAAAAACCGCCGATACGAGAAGAACGAAAATCGCGAGCCACTGAATGATGTCCGTCATGCCGGACCGGCCTGTTGCAGCCATCCCTGCCTCCATTTTTCAATCCGCCAACAATCTGCGACTGATCACAAGGCGCTGTATTTCGGATGTGCCCTCTCCGATGGTCAGGAGTTTCACGTCACGATAATACTTCTCTGCCGGATAGTCCTTCGTGAATCCGTAACCGCCCAGAATCTGCACGGCTTCATTGGCAACGTAGGTCGCCACTTCGCTCGCGTACAGTTTCGCCTGAGCTCCGGCCAGATTGATATCGCGCCCCTGCATTTTCATCCAGGCGGCCTTGTGCGTCATCATGCGCGCGGCTTCTATGCCGGTCGCCATGCGGGCAAGTTTGAATTGGGTCGCCTGAAATTCCGATAGAGGTTTGCCGAACTGCTTCCGCTCCCTGGAGTACTTCAATGCCGCTTCATAGGCGCCCTGAGCGCATCCCAACGCGCACGCGGCGATTGAAACGCGTCCGCCGTCCAGAATTTTCAAGGCCTGGCGGAAACCTTCGCCTGCGGATGCGCCGAGAAGATTTTCCCCGGGGACTCGGACGTTCTCGAGAAGAAGCGTCGCAGTGTCGCTGGCCCTCATCCCGAGCTTGTTCTCCTTTTTCCCGACGGTAAAACCGGCAATGCCCTTCTCCAGCACGAAGGCCGAGGAGCTTCTGCCGCCGATTGCAGGATCCGTGACCGCGATGACCACGGCGGTCTGGCCGACGGTTGCGTGCGTGATGAAGGTTTTGCTTCCGTTCAACACCCAGTGATCGCCGTCGAGGACCGCGGTTGTCCGCATCCCGCCCGCGTCGCTTCCCGATCCTGGCTCAGTCAGTCCCCACATCCCGAGCTTCCTTCCGGAGGCAAGATCGGGCAGGTATTTGCGCTTCGTTTCCTCGGAGCCGAACAGGTGAATGTGGTTCGTGCAAAGTCCGTTGTGAGCTGCGACCCCAAGGCCGATGGCGGGACAGACGCGGGAAATCTCTTCCACGATCAGGGCGTACTCGATGTATCCCAGTCCCGTGCCTCCGTACTCTTCCGGAATCATGATGCCCAGAAAACCGAGTTCGCCCATTCCTGCGAAAAGATCGCGGGGAAAATGCTGCGCTTCGTCCCATTCCATCACATGGGGGCGGATTTCGGCCTCCGCGAATTCGCGCGCCGTATCGCGCACGAGTTTTTGCTGCTCGTCGAGCTCTATGGAATATCCGCCTGCCGATTCTTCCTTGAACATTGTCTCTCCTCGCTTCGTTGCCATGCCGCCGATTGCGACGCTGTTGTCAACGAAAGGAATGTAACAAGAAATATCGTAATCTTCAGCTTAATTCGAGCCGCCGGTAGGCGGCAATACATTAAAAAGAGTATGAAGTCCGCGCAGTCACACGGCGCGCTCAGGGATCATGCCGTGTCGAAAAGCACGCCGCCGAGCCGCATGTCGACACCTCCGCCCGCTCTTATTTTCGCCGCCGTGGCAGTCTCGCGCTCTAGTCGCGAGAAACGGTAGAGCGTGACGCCTTCCTCGTTGAGCGTGGTGTCGCCGTCCATTTCGATCAGCGCTTCCCGCAACAGGCGCTCTGCTTCGGCAGGTTTGAGTGGCGTCGTCCCGTGACCGTTCGCCTCCTGCAGAATCTGATCGAGTGTAGCTTCCTTTCCTGTATGTTTGAACACGGCTCTCAGGATCCTTCTCCTCTTGTTGCGCTGCAGCCGCTGCCTCTCTTTCGCGCGCACGGCCATGGACCTTATAAGAGGCACGGCCAGGAACAGGGCGAAGAAAATAAATGGAAACCATCCGAGCAGAAACGCGATGGCGCCTGCCGAGACCATGCCTTCGCCGAACAACATCCCGATGGACGCCTGCAGAGAGGACGACCAGATCACCGCGCCCGAGAACAGAAGATTGAAAACCGCGATGAGAGTGAGAGCCGCGTCGGTCCCCGAACTGTTCCCGGTCACCTGATAAGGCCCTTCGTATTCGTTCCAGAACAGTTCCACTTTCCCCGCCTCAAACTCCGCGCCGCCGCTTGCCAGAGCTTCCCTGAATTCGCCGATAAGCACTCCGTCGTCCGTAATGTCGGCCCGGCCCTTGAAACGAGTCAGGTAGTCCGCCATGCGCTCCTCGGCCTGACGCATGGTCCAACCGGCAAGCGCAATTATTTCGCTTGTCGTCAATATTCCCTTCTGTTCGCGCAGCCATGCCAGGACTTCCTTTTCGTTGCCGAAGGGGTCGAAATCCGGCCGGGGCGGACCGAAGACGAAGTCGAACACAGATTGCACCAGCCTCTTCTTCTTCTCCGCCTTTCCCGGATCCTTCCGTGTCGCTTGCCTGTATGATTTGTGCTGATACCCGAACGAATCCGTGGCATGGATCAGTATCATCCCGCGACCGGCCGAGGCGAAGAGATCGGCGAAAACACCGAGGAGTTTTCCGGGCTTGACGCCGCGGTTTTCATCCTTGTTGGCAAACATGAGGGCAAGGAGAATCAGCAGGAATACGACGAGATAAAGGATCAACATGACCGTTATCCAGACCTTGAAAACCGCCTTGAACACCTTCCACAGGAATGCGGCCGCGTCCGCCAATATCTCGCGTCCCGTCTTCTTGCCGCGCCGGCGCAGCGACGATCCGAAATCGAACAGTATTTCCCCGGATTCGGTGACCTGAAGTCTGCACTGATACCGGTTCATCATTGTTTCGAGCCCCGTGCGCGCATCCTCGATAGCCAGACCGCTTGCAGCGGCGGCATCGGCGGCCGTCATTCGTCCCTTGGCGCGCGACATCACCGGCACGAGACGCGCCGTTGCTTCATCTGCAGAGAGTAGTTTCATTGCACACCCGCGTGATTGAGAAAATCGTATTAAGATACGGAAACAGGGACCGAGGACAAGCGCCTTCGCCGCAGCTTCCCTGCATCGGCCGGACGAAAACGGACGTCCTTGATTCGAAGCTTACAATTACTGAATTTTCACTTCGATCGCGTGCGAATCATCCTGGAATCCGCGATTAAGCCGGTCAAACAACATTCAAGGATCAATGAATATCCTGTTTATAAACTCGAACAAGCATTTGCCGTCCGCGGCGCTTTTCGCCGTTTGGATTTTCATGGCCGGGTGCGGACGGGGCGGCGACTCCGGCGGCAATACCGAAGCGGCGGACCTGCCCGTTGACACTTCAGCCCAGCGGAGCGGCTCGCCCGCGCCTCAAGCTCAGGCGAGCCGGCGCTACGGGATCCGCGCCTGCGTCATCAATTCCATAATCGTCACCGCAAACCCCGAAAGCCGGACCGAGATCGTTCATTATATCGACAACTTCGGCAATCTGGAAGCGCGGGCAACGACTCTTCTGGTGGCGGGATCACGGAAACCCGCCAGGGGCAAGACGATTTTGCGGGAAGGCACTCTCTACACTCTGAACGTGGCGGAAAAAACCTTCACGAAAATGTCGGCTGACGACCCGCGCAATACCGAGATCGATTTCAGCCGCATCGGACAGGGCGTCATGCGGGATGTGAAGGCCGTCGAGACAGGACGCGACACCGTACTCGGCTTGCCGTGCGTGGAGTATGCGGTCACCGCGCCGATGCGGGGACTTTCCGGAAAATTCCTGGTTTGGAACCGCATTCCGCTGGAAGCCGAGTACAGTGTCGGCGACTACAGGATTCGCCTGACGACGGAATCCGTGAAAGAGAACGCCACCCCGCCGAGAGGGGCCTTCGACATTCCCCTGGACTACGTTCTGCAGACGCCGTCCGCACCTTCCGTGCCCGGACGGCCGTTTTGATTCTCAGGCGCCGGCAGCGGCGCCGTCGGCCAGGAGATGCTTGGCGAGGAATTTCTCCATCGCTTCATAGAATTCGAAGCGGTTTTCCTCGTTGCGGAAACCGTGGCCTTCGTTCTCCTTGAGCAGGTATTGCACGTCGATGCCTTTTTTCTTCAGCGCATCGACGATCTGTTCCGACTCGTTGACGTTCACACGGGGATCTTTTGCGCCCTGAGCCACGAGCAACGGAGTCTTTATGCGATCGACGAGGAACACCGGCGACACTTCCGCCAGCATGGAACTGTCCTTAACGGGATCTCCCACCATCTCGTAGAACTGCAGACGGAAGGGCTCCCAGTATGCCGGGATGGTATTCATGAACGTGAACATGTTGGACACGCCGACGTAATCCACGGCAGCCGCATACAGGTCGGGAGTGAGCGTTATCCCTGCCAGGGTGGCGTAACCTCCGTAACTTCCGCCGTAAATGGCGATGCGCTTCGGATCGGCGATCCCCTGAGCCTTCAGCCATTCCACGCCGTCAGTGATGTCGTCCTGCATGGCGCGTCCCCACTGCTTGAATGATTTCATCCAGAATTCCTTGCCGTAACCGGTGGAACCCCGGAAGTTGATCTGCATCACCGCATAACCGCGGTTAGCGAGGAACTGCACTTCCGGATTGAATCCCCAGACATCGCGGGCCCACGGGCCGCCATGCGGGTTGACGACAACCGGCAGATTCTTGCCGTTCGATCCCGCCGGCAGCGTGAGATAGCCGTGAATTTTCAATCCGTCGCGGGAAGTGAACTCGATCGGTTTCATCTCGGCAAGCTCGGCATTCTCGAGCCAGGGCGCGCGGTCGGATATTTTCGTCAGTTCATCCTTCTGCTTGTCGTATATGTAGTAAGCTCCCATCGAACGATCGGAAATGGTTCTGACGATGAACATGTCTTCCGCGTCGTTGTTCGACACCAGATAGACCTCCATACCCGGCGTCTGCTTGGAAATGGACGCGTAGATTGTTTCGGTCTCCGGATCCAGAACCTTTCTTTCGGGTTTCCAGGTGACGAAGGAAACCTCGGTGAGCGTTTTCCTCTTCCGCGAGTAATCCAGCCCGCCGGCGTCGTACTCGCCGTGCTCGAAGAGAACCTTGGTCTCGGTCCCGCTCTCCGGATCGAATTCCACGATGGCAACCTTGTCGCGCCCAAGGTTGGATGCGGCGTAGATGCGCTTGTTGTCGAACGTGAAGAACATCGGAGAGAAGCTCTCCTTGAATGTGGTGGTTATGATCGTCTTGAACGGGCTCGTTTCGTTAGTCCTGTAATAGACGCTCGTGTTCACACCGTCGGCGGTCAAGGCCATGCGCAGCTTGCCGTCGTGATCGGTGATCCAGCTGGTGATGTTTCCGGGATTTTCGGCCACAAGAGCGAGTTCGCCGGTTACGGTGTTGAGGCGAAACACATCAAAGACCCTGGGATCCCTTTTATTCATCTGCACCAGCACGTCCGTCGGGTGTTCCTTGAGTTCGTCCACGATATCCGCTCTCACGCCCTCGAAAGGAGTGAGATCCTTTTCCTGCCTGCCTTCGCGATCCACCGAAAAGACGTGATAGTTCTCGTCTCCTCCGAAATCCCTCAGATAGAGGAGGTAATCGTTGCCCTTCCAGAAGTATCTGCTGATGTCCCTGTCCGCCACCGAGGTGATCCTGACGGCGGTGGTGTCGTCGATAGCCCGGATGTGTATGTTCATCCGGTTGAGGTGCGGTTTGGTGAACGAGATATGCTTGCCGTCGGGTGAAAGCTGATAATACGTCTGTTCCGGATTCTTGAAGAAATCGCGCAGAGGAATTTCCCGCGCCTTGCGCGGCGCGCAGCCCGCCAGCAGAAACAACAACAGTCCGATGATGCCGATTGAGCGATTCATTGAGACCTCATATTATTGTTGGGTGAGTGGTTGATTCCCTGCCCTGAACATGGAATCCGCACCCTTTTCCTGAAGCATCCTGTCGTAAAGCGCCACATCTTCCTTGTTGCCGATGATCAGCGGCACTCTCTGATGCAATTCGGTGGGAACTATGTCGAGTATGCGCCGGCGTCCGTCCGATGCGGCGCCTCCCGCCTGCTCGTAGATGAAAGCCAACGGCGCAGCCTCGTAGAGAAGTCGGAGCTTGCCCTTGCCTGTCGAAGCGTCGGCCGGATACATGAAAATCCCGCCGTATAACAGATTGCGGTGCAGATCCGCGACCATGGATCCTATGTAACGGGAAGTCGTTTTAGCGTACCTGCCTTCTCTGCTGTAACGCACATGATCAGCGAAATTCCTCGTGGGGTCGTTCCAGTTTCTGTAATTGCTGTCGTTCGCGGAGAAGCATTTGCAGACGTCGGGTATGCGGATGTTTTCGTGAGACAGCACATACTCGCCGATGACCGGATCGAGCGTGAAACCGTGCACGCCGTGGCCGGTGGTATAAACGAACATCGTGCTCGAACCGTATATCACGTAACCCGCGGCCACCTGCCTGTAACCGACCTGAAGGAAATCCTCGAGTCTCGGTATGCCGTCGGCGCTGAGCATTCTGTGTATCGAGAAGATGGTCCCGACCGAAACGTTGGCATCGATGTTCGAGGATCCGTCAAGGGGATCGAACATGACTATGTATCTGTTGTCGGCGATCGGCCTCGGCGGAAGCTGCATGACGTCGTCCTCCTCTTCCGACGCCATTCCGGCGATCGAATCCATCCACCTGAAAGTGTCCTTCAGCACCTCGTTCGCGAGGACGTCGAGTTTCTGCTGCTGTTCGCCCTGCACATTCGTGCGCCCGTATGCGCCGAGAACTCCCACCAAGCCCGCCTGCTGGGCCTTGGATACAATTATTTTCGATGCCAGTCCGATGCGCCTGAGAACATTGGAAAATATGCCCCTGCTTTTCGGGTGCAGTGACTGTTCTTTGGCGATGTAACTTTCGAGCGTCTCGAAGTCTTTCCACTCGGTTTGTTTCACGATGCTTCTCCTGCTGTGATAGGTGCTGTCGGCATGCCGGGCGCCGAGCCGGTCGGTCGAGCAGGCGCCTTTTCCGGGCGCCTGAACCGCTGCCCTTCCGGAACTCTCCGCATACCTTTCAACTTATCCAAAAACGCCGATATTTCCATCCGCCGTCACTTGAGTTCCGGAACACGCCCCGGTGTCCACGGGGCGCCCGCCTCGTCGAGACGTTTCTCGAGCCCGGCAAGATCGGTATCGATTATTGCGCGAAGCCGGGCGCCTGTATCGCGAAGCTCCCGGGCTACGAAGTCGAGCGCAGCACGGTTTGTCCCCGTTGGCGCGGATGTGGATGACCACTGGCTGTACACGAGCCGTTGCATGCGTTGCACAATGGAAGGCGGGTCGTTTTCGTTTCTCGACTGTGCCGACGCGTCACCGTCCAGCTTCCGGACGATTTCCGCAAGTTCGCGTTCCATGCGATGATGCAGCTCCCGTGTATCAGCCGATGCCGCCGGGGCGGCGGCAAGGGCGCCCTTGATGAATCCGAGACGCGTCCTCAGCTCATAAGCCGCCCTTTGAGTGCCTAATACGATGCGCTGAAGTTCACCCGTCCGTTTCTGGAAATCCGCCAGTTCTCGCCTGTCGGATGCAGGCAATGCGGCCACCGGCAACACCTTGGCATCGAATCGCACCGGGCCCGCCATGAGACGTTCTTTCCCGTCCTGCTTCATCCACAGCGAAACCTCGTACTCTCCAGGCATCACGAACATTCCGGCGCCGGCGTTCGGTGATTTGGAATCCCTGACTGGCGTCGGATCGGCGTGACGCAGATCCCAAGCGATTCTCTGAATTCCTTTCGCAACGGGCGCAAGAAGCCGTCTGACGGAGTTTCCCCCGGAATCGCGCACTTCGAAAACTAATTCCGGGGCGATTTCGTCGTCCTCGGCTCTGAGTTGTTCGATGCCGGGATACGGGACCGAAATCTTCTTCTTCTCGGCTTCCCGCTCCGCTTCCTTTCGCCGCTCCTTCAACGTTTTCGGGATTTCCTTTATGTAGTAGGTGAAAACAGCGCCGAAGGGTGGATTGGGGGCGGTGAAAAACGTCTCTCCCTGCGCGCCGCGACTCCGCGCGGAAGCTTGAACATACATCGGGGCGTCCCTCGGGGCGAACAGCAAGGCCTCGGAATCCAGCGCCGCCGTGGTGACGGTCCGCAACGGACTGTAATCATCCAGTATGTAGAAACCCCTGCCGAAGGTCGCGAGGACCAGGTCGTTCTCCCTTTTCTGAATCACGATATCCCGTATGGCCGCGGGTGCAAGCCCTCCGGTGAGCTTCACCCATTCGACTCCCCTGTTTACACTGAAAAACACTCCGAACTCCGTTCCCGCGAACAACAGATCCGGGCTTTTATGGTCCTCGACCACGGTGTAGACCGCGCCTTCGTCAGGCAGATTTCCGGATATTGAAGTCCAGGTTGCTCCTTCGTCCGAACTCGCCATAATGTACGGCTTGAAATCGCCCATCTTGTGATTGTCGAAAGATATGTACACCGTCCTCTCCTGGTGCTGAGACGCGCGTACGCAGCTTACATAAGCGCGATCAGGGATCCCCGTGAACGATGATACCGCCTTCCACGATAGCCCGCCGTCGCGGCTCGAGTGGAACAGGCCGTCGTCGGTTCCGGCGTAGAGCAGACCCTCCTTCAGGGGAGATTCGTCGAAGGCGACGATATTGCCGTAAAACGAAGTGGACGCATTCTTCGCGACCGCGTCGGGCCCCCACACCTTTCCCATAACCGGCAGGGTGTTTCGGTCAATTCCCCTGCTCAGATCGGGGCTTATCGGGTGCCAGCTGCCGCCGCGATCCTCGCTTCGGAATACTATATTGGAACAGAAGTATAGGCGGTTGTTCGAATGCGGGCTTATCAGGAGAGGCGCGTCCCAGTTCCAGCGGAAAGGCGCCTCGCCCGGGGCCGGCTGCGGCTGTATGCCGATCCGCTCGCCGCTGCGCCGGTCGAATCGAACCAATCCGCCGTATTGGGATTGCGCGTAAACAATGTCGGGATCAAGAGGATCTATCTGCGATTTGAATCCGTCCCCCCCGTTCGTGATTATCCAGTCCTCGTTCATGATGCCGTCGGCATTGAGCGTCCTGGAAGGTCCTCCGAGACTGTAATTGTCCTGCGTGCCTCCGTAAACGTTGTAAAACGGTTCGGCATTGTCGACTTCCACCCTGTAGAATTGCGTTATCGGCATGTTCTCGAAGAATCTCCACGTGGCGCCCCGGTCGAAACTTTCGTAAATACCGCCGTCACCGCCGATCAGGCAATGATCCGTATCGTCGGGATCCACCCACATCGCGTGATCGTCCACATGGCGATGCCTGTTCCCGAGCGGCCTGAAGGTCCGGCCTCCGTCGTCCGTAACCATCGTGTAGGTATCCAGGTTGTAAACACGATCCTGATTCTTCGGATCGCAGACGAGTTGCTGATAGTATTGAGCGGAATTTGAAACGAAATCGTTGCGTTTCTCCCAAGTAGATCCTCTGTCCGTGCTGCGAAAAAACCCTCCCTTGCCTTCCGCTGCTTCGATCGTGGCGTAAATGATGTCCGGATCGGCCGGTGAGATTGCCAGCCCTATTCTGCCCATGTGCGCTGCCGGCAAACCGCTGCGCAGCGTATCCCACGACTTTCCTCCGTCCCTGGAGCGGTAAATGCCTGATTCCGGACCACCGTTGATCAGTGTCCAGACGTGACGCCTCCGCTGATAGGATGCGGCGTATATCAGGTCCGGATTCCTCGGATCCATGACGACATCGGTGACTCCCGTGTTTTCGCTGATGTGGAGGGATGCGTTCCAGCTGCGTCCCCCGTCCGTGCTTTTGTAAAGTCCCCTGTCTCCTCCCGGCGCCCACAGCGGTCCTTGCGCGGCGACGTATACGACGTCGGAATTGCGGGGATCCACAAGGATGCGCGCTATGTGTTCGGACTTCTTCAGTCCCATGGCTTTCCAGTTCTTGCCCCCGTCGTCGGACTTGTACACGCCGTCCCCGTAAGAGACGCTGCGCTGACTGTTGTTCTCTCCGGCGCCCACCCAGACAGTGTGTGGATTATTCGGATCTATGGCGACGCAGCCGATGGAAAAGGATTTCTGTCCGTCGAAAATCGGCGTCCAGACAGTGCCGGCGTTCGTGGTCTTCCACACCCCGCCGCATGCGACCGCCGCGTACCAGGTTCGCTTATCGGACGGGTGCACGGCCAGACCGCTGATCCTGCCGGCCGTCAGAGCGGGTCCGATGGACCTGAATTTCAAACCGGCGAAGACGGAGGAGTTCATCGCATTCTCGGCCTTCGGCGCTTTTGTTTTAGCTTGTGAGAAGGAAGCGGCCGGCGTAAAGAGAACCGCCAGGAGCACGGATATGAAGAATGGATTTCGGCTATGCATCATTGTCGGCCCAGGTGAGTGATAAATGTGCGCTGCTACCGGAGAAGAGCGGTGCAGGCATTCCCGTCTCCAGCCGGTGAATTATTGACATTCAGGAGAAATTTGTGTTTGTCCGCGGAAGGAGGCTTTCGATTTTCCGCCGGGCTTCACGTTGAAAATGCACATTCTCCGGTTACGGTTCAATTATGGACTCCGGCTGTCCGTATGCGCTTTCCTTGCTACCGGTGCCCCCGCAGGCGCAGTGATACGTAATAAGCGGAGTAATGTTACTTTGCGGCTGACGGGCGCCTCGCAGCCCGGTTTGGCAAGCGTCGCAATCTACAGCTGCCGCCCGCGCCGGGCGGAAGGCAAAACGGACATATGGACATGCAAGAGTTGACAAGACAGGAAGTGATCGAGTATTACAATGCCTTTTACAAGGCCGACGACTTCGCTTACTACTCCAAGTCCGTGAGCCGAAGAGTGCTCCTGGCCTTGACCGGGAAAGCGCGTCTCGCGCGCGGCGCCAGGGTGCTCGACCTCGGCTGCGGCACCGGATTCTACTCGTCCATTTTCCAGGAATTGGGATATCTCACAACCGGGGTGGATATCAGTTCAACCGCGATCTCCCGCGCCGCCGTTGAGCACGGCGGCATCCCCTTTTTCGTCGGAGACGCCACAAGGCTGCCTTTCAGGAGCGGATCCTTCGACATGATTTTTTCTCTTGGGGTCAGCGTAATGAACACGCACGACATAGACAGTCTGCACAACTACGTGAGGCACCTCATGAAGCTGCTTGCGCCTGGCGGTGTGTTGCTGTTTATCGGAGGGAGCGATTTGTCGGGAAACCGGTCGCGGACTTCCAGCTGGATTTATCATAAATGGGAAGAGATTCTCCAATTCGTTCCCAAGGGAACCTGGAGAAGCTACGGTCCATACCTCTCGCACTTCCGACTGCTGTCCGTCTTGGGCGGCCTAGCTCTCGGACGGATTATGACCTTTATGTTGAGGAGACTGCCCGGTGGGATGGTTCGTCGTGTGGTATATATAGTAAAAATGCCCGATAACGCGCTTCAATGAACCAATAGCTCATTTAATGAGCGAATTGGAACTCGCGGAAAGCAGCATATATCTCGCTGCATAGGAGCCGTACGCATCTATGGAATTTTTCTACACATTTGGTGTAGATATCATCGACAGTGCCGTAGTATTATTCTACAGCGGCGATATCAACGCCAAGCGTAATCAAATTAACATCTTATCTGCCTGCGCAAGCCACAACCGTTGCATTTCTCTACATACACAAAAAGGCGGCTCAATCTTTGCATAAATATATATCTGGTTTTATTCGGTTTATGTCGTAGTAGTGGTGTTTGGAATTTCGGCATTGATATTGCATGATATTACTGCAGATGCAATGAGGAAAAACACTACAGCCATAAAAGCACATAATCCAAGGAGAAAATCATGGTCGCCCTCTTCGTCATCCTCTTCGTAGCAGTCCTTCTGACTATCGACTTTATCATCCAGCTGCGTCACAAAAAATACCCTCTCATCTCACCGGTAAAATCATTTTCGGTCTCGAACAGCGATTTCGTGCGGATGCCGAAAGGTATTTTCTTCCATCCTGCGCACACGTGGGCACGAATCGGCGGCGGTTCCGATCTCGTTGTCGGCGTGGATGATTTTATCCAGAAGGCGATGGGCGGTATCGACGCAGTCAATCTCCCCACTGTCGGTCAGAAGGTAAAACAGGGCGATCCCGTGATCACGCTGGAACGCGGCGGCCGCACCCTGACGCTTGTCGCTCCGGTTTCGGGAGTCGTCCGCTCGATCAACATGGATGCGCTTCAGAATCCGGCGCTGGTGTCCGAGAATCCTTACAGCGACGGCTGGCTTCTTCAGATCACCCCCAGTGAACTTGCCAGCGGTCTTTCTGCGCTTCGTATCGCCGAGAACGCAGTGACTTGGATCCGCGAAGAAGCCGCTCGTTTCCGCGATTTCGTTGCAGCGCGAACGATGACCCCCGCTTATGCCGGCGGCGAAACCATGCTGGACGGCGGTGTGCCCGTCGCCGGTTCCCTGGAACATCTCGATCCTGCCGCGCTCGAAGAATTCGAGCAGTCCTTCCTGCGCTGAACTGCAATGCGCAATCCGGTTTCGAAGGCGGCTTCCCTTTGCAGGGAGGCCGCCGTTCGGACAAAACAGGGAAGCTCACAAAAGGTATTTTTTCGATGATTTATAATTTATACGGAGTACTTTGATGGCTTACGGACTCTTGATAGACATCACGCAGTGCATCGGCTGCGGCGCGTGCGTGACGGCGTGCCAGGAAATCAACGGACTGCCCGAACAGGCCGAACCCAAGGAGCTCGATTACCGGAATTTCACCGTTCTCAACCAGTACGGCGAGGCATACGTGCGCCGCTTGTGCCGGCATTGCCATGAGCCCGCCTGCGCATCGGTTTGTCCGGTGGGCGCTCTCGAAAAAATGCCCGAGGGGCCTGTCAATTATGATGAATCCAAATGCATCGGCTGCCGCTATTGCCTTTTGGCATGCCCGTTCGAGATCCCCAAATATGAATGGCACAGCAACAATCCCAGAGTCAGAAAATGCACGATGTGCTACGAGCAGCGCACATCGAAGGGAGAGACGACCGCTTGCAGTGAAGCGTGCCCGACAGGCGCGACGCTGTTCGGAGATTACGACGAACTGCTCGCGGAAGCGCACAAGCGCCTCAAGGAAAATCCCGACACATATGTGCAACACATTTACGGCGAGAAGGAAATCGGAGGCACACAGGTTATCTTCCTCTCCTCGATCCCCTTCGAGAAGCTCGGATTCAAGAAAGCGCTGGGTGAAACACCGCTGCCGGAACATACGTGGAGAGTGATCTCGCGTCTTCCGGAAATCGTGGTGACCGCGGGCGCCGTGTTTTCAGCCGTCTATTGGATCACTCACAGACGGGAAGACGTGCGGCGTTTCGAGGAATCCGCAAAACATGCCGACGATAAAAGCGCTAATTAAGGAGACTTCAAAATGCTTACCGCTGGACGCTTCAAAATATCTTTCTGGAAAATCATCGCGGCTCTTTTCCTGATCGGAGGACTCGCAGCCGGCGTAATGCGCTTCGTGTTCGGACTCGGCGCCACGACCAACCTGTCGGACGAGTTTCCATGGGGCATGTGGATCGGATTCGACGTTATCACGGGCGTGGGACTCGCCGCGGGCGGCTTCACGCTCTGCGGAATCGTCTACATATTCAATCTGAAACGATTCAAACCGATAGTCCGCCCCGCGGTGCTCACCGCGTTCCTCGGCTATCTGCTCGTCATTGTCGGCCTCATGTTCGACCTCGGCCGTCCGTGGTCGATCTGGCATGCGATAATAATGTGGAATCATCACTCGGTGATGTTCGAGGTCGCCTGGTGCGTCATGCTCTACACCACCGTGCTTGCGCTCGAATTCAGCCCCGTCGTGCTCGAGCGCTTCCGTTTGACGCGGCTGATGAAAATCATGAAGGCGATCACCATCCCTCTCGTGGTTGCCGGCGTGCTTCTGTCCATGCTCCATCAATCATCTCTCGGAACGGTGTATCTGATAATTCCGAACAAGATGCACCCGTTCTGGTACTCCCCCATGCTGCCGGTCTTCTTCTTCGTATCCGCGGTCGCCGTGGGTCTGGGCATGACCATCGTGGAATCCTACCTCAGCGCGCGCGCATTCAACAAGACCTTGGAAACTCCCCTGCTGAAGGAACTCGCCAGGATCATGATCGGCGTGCTTATCGTCTACGCCGTCATGAGACTGATCGACATGGTGAAGGGCGGCAAATTCGCGATGATCGACGGCTCATTCGAATCCATAATGCTGATGGTGGAATTCGGGCTCTTCATCGTGGCGCCCATCGTCATTTACAACATCCGCGGTTTCGGATCCTCCCGGCTGGGATTGTCGCTGGCCGCGATGTCGGCCGTTCTGGGATTCATGACGAATCGGCTCAACGTCACTCTCACATCCCTCGAGCAGTATTACGGCCGCATGTACTTCCCGTCCGTCGGTGAAATACTCATAACCGTGTCGGTCGTGACCTTCGGCTTCGTGGCTTTCGGATTGGCCGTCAAGTACCTCAACATTTTCGACCACGAAGCGGGGCACGAGGAAGACGTCGTGCATCTCTCGGACAAATCGATCGTGGACCTCGGCAAGCCGGAAGGCGACACCGCCGCGCAGACCGCCTGACATCCGGAACGACTTACAAACCCGTGATCCAACAAACACAGGCATACGGGAGGACATCATGAAACCGACCCATCAAATCTCCCTCAAAACGCATCGCTGCGTATGGATGGACGCGGGCGTCATGACATACAAGCTTTGCGATCGAGAATTCGATTGCGAACGATGTCCTCTCGATCACGTGCTGCGCAAGGAGGATCGCATCCCTCACTGTTCGGCGTACGGCTTGGCGCGCAAGCTCCCCGTCGCAAGGCCGCTGCCGGCGGGAGCGGCCGCCGAGACAGCCGGGTTGCTGCGTCCCTACTCGAGTTTCGAGATTCAGTCCGATCTGATGTACTCGCGCAACCACCTGTGGATTCGCTGGGTGGATCCGGAAGTGAGCTTCATAGGATTTTCCGATTTCTTCGCCAAGCTGCTGCCGTCCGACTCGAGCATAGTCTTCGCGCCCGCGACGGCGCCGCTGAAGGCGGGCGAGGCCTTCGCATGGGTGTATTTCGACGGCGGCGTGCTTCCCGTGCCTTCCCCGGTGACGGGCTCCGTGATCCGCAGAAACGAATACATTGCGCGCGATCCGAAATCCCTGCCGGCTTCCTGTCAAAATTCCGGCTGGTTGGCATCCGTGATACCCGACAGGATCGAGGAGGAATCGGCGTCGCTGCTTACGCCCACCGAAATGCATCCGGTGCTGTCGGACGCGATAGACCAGTTGTTGTCCCGCGCCTGCAAACGCTTGACATCCATGACCGGCGTCGGTCTCTTAATGAACGACGGAGGACTCCCGGTCGGCACGTTGCCGGAAGCCCTGGGCGGCGCCGCCTGGGCTTCCCTCGTCAAGAGCGCGATCTGCCCAAGAGACACGGAATAAAAGAAACGCGAATCCACGACGGAAATCGAACCGATGTCAAGGACGGGCCGGATCGCCGCCTCATGGCTGAAAGCGCCGGTAAGCCGTCGCGCCCGATTGCATCCGCGGAAGGACTTTGTTAGTTTCCTTCGACCTGTAAAAGCGCGATCCGTTCACCGACTCAATGAGAATGACGTTGCTTAATACTCTCAGCGCCAAGATTGTCGCGGCCATCGTGGGGACATTGACGATCGTTCTCGCCGCGAGCACGTATCTGACCATAAATTCTCAGAGCCGGAGTCTGATCGCCGCCGTGCAACTGAGCGCCGAACGGTCGAGCAGTTTCGCGAAAAAAGCGCTCAGACAGGGCATGGAGGAAAACAACCAGAGCAACCTCTGGCGCACCATAAACGACCTCGGTTCCGAGATCGGAGTGGAACGGATCCGCATCATCGACAAAAGAGGCACCATCCGTTACTCCACTCTCGGCCGGGAAGCGGGCACACAGGTGGACATGAACGCGGACGCGTGCGTCATGTGCCACGGCGAATCGACCGACATCACGCGCACACAGTCGGACCAGTACGTCCGCGTCTACATGGCCCGATCCGGACACCGCGTGCTCGGTTTCATCAATCCCATCAGGAATGAAAAATCCTGCTGGACTGCCGACTGCCACGCGCACAGCGAATCGCAGACGATACTGGGCGTGCTGGACGTTCAGATGTCGCTCGAGGCGATAGACGCTCATATCGAGAAAAACACGCTTCAACTGATTATAACTTCCGTCATCACGCTCGCCGCCGTCGGCTTCATCTCCGCGGTTTTCGTGCTGGTGGGCGTGCACAGCCCTGTAAAAAAATTCATCGCCGGCATCGGCCAGATAGCATCGGGAAATCTAAGGCACCGGATAGTGCTGAACCGCAACGACGAGATCGGCGCCCTCTCCACAGCTTTCAACGAAATGGCTTCGGAGCTTTACGAGGCGCGCCGGGAACTGCTGGACTGGTCGGAAAAACTGGAGGAAAAAGTCGAGCAAAAGACGGCGGAACTGCAGTCCGTGCGGGAACAGGTCGTGCACATGGAAAAGATGGCTTCCCTCGGGAAGTTGAGTTCGATGATCGCGCATGAGCTGAACAATCCGCTGTCCGGAATCCTCACTCTGGCCAAGCTGGTGCGCAAGCGTCTGGACAACAAATCGCAGGATCCCGCGACCGTCGAAAGAGTCCACAAGGATCTGACGTTGATCGCGGACGAGGCCCGCCGCTGCGGCGACATAGTCAGGAACCTGCTGTTCTTCGCGAGAGCGCAGCCGCGCAGCGCCAACGCCTGCGATCTCGATGAAATCATCGAGCGCTCACTGCGCCTGGTGCAGCATCAGATCAATCTTCAGGAAATTGAAGTCACGCATCGGCGCTCGAGCGATCAGATGGTAGTGCACTGCGACGAAGGGCACATACAGCAGGTGCTTGTCGCCCTGATAATCAACGCCATCGAGGCCATGCCGGACGGAGGTTCGTTGAAAATAGAGACCGAGGCGGCGGACGACGGCGCCCGGATACGCGTCGCAGACAGCGGCATTGGCATTCTGCCCTCCGACCTGCAGCGCATTTTCGAGCCGTTCTTCACGACCAAGGAATCCGGTTACGGGACCGGACTAGGGCTCTCGATCGTGTACGGCATCATCAAGCAGCACGGCGGCGACATACAGGTCGACAGCAAGCCCGGAAACGGGACGGTTTTCACGATACATCTCCCGGAGCAGGGGCCGCCATTACAAGACTCGGAAAACGAGGACACCGCATGAACGATGTAAGCGACACGCTCTCGACACACATTCTGATCGTCGATGACGAACTATCCGTGAGGCAATCACTGGAGGAGTGGTTCATCGAGGACGGTTACACCGTCAGCACGGCCGAGCACGCGGCGGCGGCTCTCGACGCCATGCAGAAATCAGCGGTGGACGTCGTGCTGCTCGACATCAAGATGCCGGGCATGGACGGCCTCACGCTGCAGGAGAGGATAAGGGAATTCGACACCGACGTCATGATCATCATCATAACGGCTTTCGCCTCGGTGGACACCGCCGTCCGGGCTCTCAAAGCAGGCGCTTTCGACTACGTCACCAAGCCGATCGATCCCGACGAATTGTCCACCGTCGTGCGCAACGCCGCTCAGCAGCGGCGGCTTCAAAAGGAAAACGCGCAACTCAAATCGACCGTCGAGCAGTTGCACTCGGTGGATGACATCATCGGTGAAAGCGAGAAGATGCTGGAGGTGTTCGACTTGGTCCGCACAGTGGCGCCGACCAATTCAACGGTGTTGATACGAGGCGAGAGCGGCACGGGCAAGGAGCTCATTGCGCGCGCGATTCACGCGAACAGCGGCAGAAGATACTTCCCCATCATTCCCGTGAACTGCGGCGCATTGCACCAGGACCTGCTGGAAAGCGAGTTGTTCGGACACGAGAAGGGCTCCTTCACCGGCGCGCAGTACCGCCGCAAGGGCAAATTCGAAATGGCCAACGGCGGTACTCTCTTCCTCGACGAAATCGGAACTCTGTCCCTGAAGACACAGATCGATCTGTTGCGCATTCTCGAAACCAGGCAGTTCCAGCGGGTTGGAGGCGAGCGCACACTTTCCGTGGATTTCCGCCTGATCTGCGCGACCAACGCCGATCTGGAACAGGATGTAAAGGAAGGCCGTTTCCGGGAGGATCTTTATTATCGGATCAACGTGTTCGCGATAACCATTCCGCCTCTGCGCGAAAGGAAGGACGACATCCCGCTGCTCGCGCGGCATTTCGTGCGGAAGTATTCGGCCCTCATGAACAAGGCCGAGAAGCCCATATCGGAAAGCGCCATGAACGCCCTGCGCAGTCATGCATGGCCCGGCAATGTGCGCGAACTCGAGAATGCGATTGAACGCGCGATGGTCGTGGCACAAGGACCGGCCGTGATGCCGGAGGATCTGCCCATGCTCAGGGCCGCCCGGGAGACCGCCGCATCCGGCGGCACTCTCGCCGACATCGAGCGCGAGCACATAAGAGTCATATTGAACGAACTGAACTGGAACATCACAAAATCGGCGGAACGACTCGGCATAGACCGGGCCACTTTGTACAACAAAATCGAGAAGTACGGGCTGCAAAGGCCGTCCTGATACGGATCCCGGCTTGGAAGGCATACACCTCGTTCCTCTTCTACCGGACAGGGATCTTTCCCTCGCCAGACTCGCAGATTCCCTGCGCGCCTCCTTCCGGCTGCCGGTATCCGTCGACCAACTTCCGGTGCCTGTCGAAGAAGCTTATGATGCATCCCGCAGGCAGTATCATTCAGGCCATCTGTTGATGCTGATCCTCCGGCACGCGCCCGCCGGGAACGGAAAAATCCTCGGCGTGACATCCAGGGATCTGTTCATTCCCGTGCTCACCCATGTCTTCGGGCAGGCGCAATTGAACAATCGTGCCGCCGTCTTCTCATCCTTCAGACTGCGAAACGACCTGTACGGCCTGCGGCATTCACACGCCCTGCTCAGAGAGCGTTCGCTCAAGGAGGCAATGCACGAACTGGGACACACCTTCGGATTGCGGCATTGTTCAGGCGGGCCTTGCGTCATGAATCCTTCCACCTACGTGGAGGATATCGATCTGAAACCCGCCGAGTTCTGCCTGACCTGCCATACGACTGTTTTTCCGTCACAGACTTCGATCCAAACCGGGCCGTGATATCGCCATCAGGAAGAATCCGCTAATCAGCTGAATAACAAATAGTTACAGCGTTCTTCTAAAGCTCCGCGTATTATTCCGAAACTGCGCGACGGCTGGTTTTCTCTCGAAGTCCGAAAGAACTTGCAATTTCAGATCGTCAGTATTATTTTACCAAGAAGTTTAACCATATAGTTAAACCGAATGGATAAAAAAACACGAACAGCTTACTCCGACACCGAAGAACGGATTTTCAAGGCCGCGATAACGGTATTCGGAGAGCAGGGGCGCAAAGGCGCCCGGATGCAGGAAATCGCGGACTTAGCCGGAACCAACAAAGCCCTGGTGTACTATTACTTCCGATCCAAGGACCGCCTTTATTCGGAAGTTTTTCGTTATATGCTGAACACGGATTTCCGCCATCTCGGCGAGGCGATACAGGATGCCGATGATTTCCCGGCACTGTTGAGATCCTTCATCGACAATTATATGGATGCATTGCTTCACAATCCCGTGCTGATTCGTTTCATGGTCAATGAAATATCCGCGGGGGCGCCGGTGCTGTCCCCGATGCTCCGCGAAATGATCGGTTCCGGACTCCTGTTCCCGCCGACGGTGTTTCTCGACGCTTTTGAACAGGGGAAGGGGCGAGGCGAAATACGCGATACCGGGGCCGTGCATACCATGATAACATTGATTGGCGCCTGTGTGTACAGTTTTATCGCCACGCCGATTTTTTCGGTGCTGCAACCGGGCGTTTTCAGCGACACCGCCCGCTTTCTGGAGGAAAGAAAAGCGCATCTGTCGGATATACTGTTGCATGGCCTGCTGCCACGCGAGGAGTCGAATCGATGATGTTGAAGATAATACTGCCGGCGCTCTTTCTTGCGCCGATGCTGCTGGCACAGAACGCCGTCGTCACCTGCGAGGAACTTCAGAATCTCGCGGAAAGAAATTTCGAACGCGTGCGGATCGAACGCCTGTCGCTCGAACAAGCGAAACATGCCGCAGCGATTTCGAGCGCCGCGCGCCTGCCGCGCGTGGACTTAAGCGCGCAATACACGCACATCAGCGAATACGGCAGCATCGATCTCGCCCTGCCCGGCATTCCCCTTCCGCTGAAAACGATCTCCTTCGGAGACGGCAACATCTATGAGGCGGCCTTGAATATCAGCGCTCCGCTGTTCTACGGATTCCGCTTGAAGCGCGCCGAGGAAAGCATGATGGAGAAAGTTCATATCGCCGAGAGAAACGTCGAGGGAGCGGCGCTGAACGTCCGCATAGCCGTTCTCCGGCTTTATCGAAGCGCGCAACTGGCCCGCGCCAACACGAGGATCGTGGAGGCGCAGAGCCGGCTGCTCGAAAACCTGCTGGCGGACAGAAGGAGTCTGCTTGAACACGGGCAAAGCATAGCGTACGACACGCTCGTGCTGTCGACTCGCATCATGCAATTGAAGGTGGATGGATCCGCCGCCGTGAATGCCTATCGAAATGCAATCGCCGCGCTGCGGCAGATAACCGGAATATCGAGACAGTTCGATGTGAACGAGACGCTCCCTCCCACGGACGCGTTGGAAGATATTCCGCAGAATGCCGCCGAGGTCCTCAGCGGCGAGGCGTTCGAACGCCGCTACGAATTGCGCAACTTGGCTTCCGTCCGCGCGATCGCGGAACTGCAAGCCTCATCCGCCCGTTCGGCGCTGTATCCGTCCATCGCCGCCTCGGCCTCGTTCCGTTACGGGAAACCAGGAGTCGACCAGATCAGGAACGACTGGATGGACTACTACACGGCGGGAATACGACTCGATTGGAACATCTGGGCGTGGAATTCGGACAAGAGAAACATCGAGAAGCATGAACTGGAAGCGCGCAAGGCGGAACTCGAAAGCGCCGGACTCCGCGCCGCAGTGAGGACGCGGATAGAGTCGCTGCTCAACGACCTCAGGCACAAAAGGGAAGCCCTGCTGCTTATCGAAGCCCAGGTGGAGCAGGAATCGAGCAGGTCGGAGCTGGCGCAGGCGCGCTTGCGTCAAGGCCTGGCGACGGTCACCGAAACCATCGACGCGGAGACCGCGCTCACTTCGGCCATGCTGCGCCGCGAAAAAACGACCTGCGAGTATCTCATAACCCGCGCCGATCTCGGCGCCGAAATCGGCCGCGAGTGGTAGCGCCTCCAAGCCGCATCGTTCCACTGATTAACGCACAATCGCCATACGACATGAACAGAATCACGGCACTCAAGTTGTTCTGCGCCCTGGCGCCCGCTCTTCTGGCCGCCTCCTGCGGCGATCAGAAGTCCGACGACATGGTTTTTACGGGCGCAATGGACGCCGTCACGGTGCGCATCAGCGCTCAGTCGGCGGGAACCATACTCGAACTGAATTTCGACGAAGGCGATCCGGTGGACTCCGGCGCCGTGCTGCTCCGCGTAGACTCGGAAAAATCGAGCTATCAGCTCGAGCAGAGCCGGGCTTCTCTGGAGGAAATCACTCATCAGTTGGAGGCGGCGCGGGCCCAACTCGCGGCAGCCACAACCGGACGCGACAATCTGAAAACCCGCCATGAGCGGTTCAACGCCCTGCTCGACTCCAAAGCCGTCACCAGGCAGTCGGTGGACGATTTGCGAGCCCAGCTCGACGCGGCGGACGATCAACTGCGAGCTTCGAGAAATTCCCTGAATGCGCTCGCGTCGAGAAAGAAACAGATCGAGGCGGGAATCCGCATACTGGATCGGCAGCTGCTGGACGCGCGAATCGTATCCCCCGTCACGGGAACCGTGCTGGTGCGATATGTGGAAAAAGGCGAGTTCGTCGCCCCCGGCGCTCCGGTTTGCGAAATCGCCGATCTATCCTCCATGTGGACGCGCATATACGTGCCGGAGACGGATCTGCAGGCGCTCAAGCTCGGCGGCAAAGCCCGCATTCTCGTAGACGGGGTCCCCGAAGCCGGGCTCGAGGGAACCGTCACATGGATTTCGGATAAGGCGGAGTTCACTCCCAAAACCATACTGACCGAGGAGACCAGGACTTCGCTGGTCTACGCTGCGCGGATAAAGGCGCCGAATCCCGAGGGCCTGCTCAAGATCGGCATGCCGGTCACGATAATCATCGACCGCGCCCGGCAGTGACTCCTGCCGTCTCAATACGGAATTTTTCGAAGTCGTGGGGGAACGTGAGAGCGGTCTCCGGCCTCGATCTCGAAGTCTTTGAAGGCGAATTGTTCGGCCTGATAGGTCCCGATGGCGCGGGGAAAACCACTACGATGCGGACGCTGGTGACGCTGCTGCCGCCGGATGAAGGCGAGATATCCGTCGCAGGACGCGACGCCCGGACGGAGATCGCCGCCGTCAGGGCGCGAGTGGGTTACATGCCGCAGCGCTTTTCGCTCTATCAGGATCTTTCGGTGGACCAGAACCTCTCGTTTTTCGCCGATCTCTCCGGCGTTCCGAAAACGGACTTGCAGGCCCGAAAGGAGGAATTGTACGGCTTCAACGGGCTGAAACCGTTCTCGAAGCGCCTGGCGGGCCGCCTGTCGGGGGGTATGAAGCAGAAACTCGCCCTGTCCTGCACGCTGATCCACCATCCGAGAGTGCTCGTGCTCGACGAGCCGACCACCGGAGTGGACCCCGTGTCGCGCAACGAATTCTGGAGAATCCTCCGGGAACTGAAAGCGGGAGGCGCGACCATACTCGTTTCCACCCCCTACATGGATGAAGCCGACATGTGCGATCGTGTCGCCGTAATGCACGGCGGACGCCTGCTGTTGACCGGCGCCCCTGAGGAAGTTCGAGACAGCCTGCCCTACGCGGTCTACGAGTTCCAGGAGAGCGGGATCGTACCGCATTCAGGACGTTTGCAGTCCGTGCCCGGAGTGCGGAGCATTCAGGCTTTCGGCGACAGCGCCCATTTGACAGCCGAGCGCTCGGCCGATCGCGGGCGGCTCGAGGCGGATCTTTCGGATGCGCTCGGCCGGAGAGTCGCTCTCACCCGCGTCCGACCTTCGCTGGAGGACGTTTTCATAGACCTCGTCTCCTCCGGAGCTTCGAATGAAAAATGAAGCCGCCGTTTCGGTCGACCGACTGACAAAACGCTTCGGCGGATTCACGGCCGTCGACGACGTCTCGTTCCAGGTCTCAGCCGGGGAAGTATTCGGCTTTCTGGGGGCCAACGGGGCGGGAAAGACAACTGTGATCCGTATCCTGTGCGGCCTGCTTAAACCCGACGCGGGCACGGCGGAAGTGGGAGGATTCGATGTGGCCTCGGATCCGCGCTCGGTGAAGCGCTCCATCGGATACATGAGCCAGAAGTTTTCCCTGTACGAGGAGATCTCCGTACGGGCGAACATCGAGTTTTACGGCGGCGTCTACGGACTTTCGACACGGGAGATCAAAGCGAAAACCGAGAAACTGCTGGATGAACTTCGATTGCACGCCATGGCCGAGTCCCGAACAGGGGACTTGCCGCTCGGATGGAAACAACGGCTGGCGCTCGGGACCGCGCTTCTCCATGATCCCCGCATCGTCTTCCTCGACGAGCCGACCGGCGGAGTAGATCCGATATCGCGCAGAAATTTCTGGCGCATAATCTATCAGCTCGCCTCGGAAGGAGTCACGGTGTTCGTGACCACACATTACATGGACGAGGCTGAATACTGCAGCCGGCTCGCAGTCATGCATCAGGGACGGATAATAGAAACCGGAAACCCCTCCGATCTGAAGCGCAAACACGGACTGAGCACAATTCAGGAGGTTTTCATCCGTCTTCTCGCTCCCGCAACGGCCCGGCGCCCGGCATAATACATCACGGATTCGAGAGATATGTCGCGCCGTCTGGCAGCCATAATACGCAAGGAGTTCACGCACATCGGTCGCGATTTCCGTTCGCTGATCATCGTCCTGATCATGCCGGTGCTGATGATAGTGCTTTACGGTTACGGCATCACTCTCGACATGCGGTCGATTCCTTTCGCCGTGTTCGACGACGCGCGCACGCCGGAAAGCCGTTCGCTGATCAGGGCCTTTTCGGAAAACGGCTTTTTCAGCCCGACACCGGTGGATCCGTCGGAGGACACGCCGGAGCATCTGTTCCGGACACGCAAGGCGCTCATGATACTCGTGCTCCCGGCGGACTTCTCCGCCGCACTCGCCTCCGGCGAGCCGGCGCAGGCCCAGATACTCGTGGACGCGGGCGACTCCAATGTGGGCGCCTACGTGCAGAAATACAGTTCCGAGGTCCTTCGCGCGTGGAATCAGTCGCTCAATCCCCCGCTCCCAGTTCCGATGCGTCTGGAACCCCGGTTTCTGTACAATCCCGACATGAAGAGCACACATTTCTTCGTGCCCGGCCTCATCGCGCTGCTTCTGATGCTGATCAGCGCGCTTCTGACATCCATCACCATCACGCGCGAAAGGGAGACGGGAACCTTGGAGCAGATTCTGGTCACGCCCGTGAGGCCGTTCGAAATAGTCGCGGGGAAAGTGCTCCCATACATAGTCATCGGCTTCGCCAACGGCGCCCTTGTGCTGATCTCCGCGCGACTGCTTTTCGGAGTTCCGGTGAACGGCAGCCTTCTTCTGCTTTCCCTGCTGTCCCTCGTTTATATTTTCGTCGCCCTTAGTTTCGGACTCCTCATTTCGACGGTCGCGCGCACTCAGCAAACCGCGATGTTCATAACGGTCATGGCTACGATACTCCCGACATTCCTGTTGAGCGGCTTCATATTCCCCATATCCGGCATGCCTCCCGTCCTGCAGTATCTTTCCCGTGTGATCCCGGCGACGTATTTTCTCACGATCATCAGAGGCATCATGCTCAAAGGGGTCGGTTTGACCGAATTGTGGCCGCAGGCGGCCGCTCTGACCGGAATCGGGATTTTCCTCCTCGCCGTCGCGACGAGGCGCTTCAGACTCACTCTCGAGTGACGAGGGCCGCGGAAACATGCGACAGGTCTTTTACCTCATACAGAAGGAATTCCGGCAGATAGCCCGCGATCGTTTCATGATCGGCCTGATCTTCATCGCGCCGATCATTCAGATTTTCATACTGGGGAACGCGGTCAACACAGAGGTTTTCGACGTGGGAGTCGTCATCCACGATGCGGATCGGACTCCTCTGAGCCGCGAGGTCGCTGCCCGCTTCACGAATTCGAGATACTTCAGGATAGCGGCCTACGAGGACAGTCCGACGTCCCTGGCGGGATATCTCGATCGCGGCGAAGCGACTCTCGCCGTCTCGATACCCCGGCATTTCCAGAGGGACGCGCAGAAAGGGCGTTCGCCCGCGTTGCAGCTCCTCGTCGACGCCCTGGACGGAAACGCCGCCGGCATCGCAGTGGGCTATGTCGCGGAAATCGCCCGGGACCTGCAGGCATCCGTCACGTCCGCGACGCGCGGGAACACATCGAGCACGCCGGCGGGCGGCAGCGGATTCCGGCGCTCCGCCGAAGCGGAAATCCGCTTTTGGTATAATCCGAATCTCGAGACACGCGTGTATCTGGTGCCCGGAATCATGGCCATCATTCTGGTCATCGTCACCGTGTTCCTCACCAGCATGGGAATCGTAAGGGAGATGGAAGCGGGGACGCTGGAGCAGTTGATGGTCACTCCGATCAGATCGTGGCAGCTGGTGCTCGGAAAAATCATTCCTTTCTCGATACTCGGTTTCATCGAGATGACCCTGGTGATGTTGTTCATATATCTGATTTTCGGAATAGGCATCGCGGGGAGCATCGCCCTCATGTTCGCCGAATCCGCCCTTTTCATACTGACGACTTTGGGCCTGGGCATATTCATTTCCACAGTCGCGCAGACTCAGCAGCAGGCGCTGTTCCTCGCGTGGTTCTTCATGATATTCGCGATGCTGCTTTCTGGTTTCTTCATCCCGATCGCGAACATGCCCCCGGCCGTGCAATTGCTGACTTACGCGAATCCGGTCCGCTTTTTCATGACGATACTCCGCGAGATATATCTGAAAGGCAGCGGAATCGGAGAATTATATCCCGAAACGCTCGCCTTGGCCGGATCGGGAATACTGGTCTTTGGCGCCGCTGTCTGGCGTTTCCGGAAACGGCTCGGATAAAGTCCGCGATATTCCATCCGGGCTTCTTGTCTATTATCTTCTCAAGGCATAATTTGCCCCCGATGCCTTGTCCCGACTTCGCCTGAGCAAATGCGCATCCCCGGGTCATTCGCCGGTCAATCCAAGTCAGCATATTTCGAGTGGAGCTATGGAGTATTATTGGTGGTTCACGGTAGCGCTGCTGTTCTTCATCATGGAGATCATGACACCGGGCTTCGTCCTGTTGTGGTTCGGCGTCGGCGCGCTCGTCGCCGGCCTTCTCGACCTGGCGGGCGTGAGCAACATTTTCGTCCAGATCATTGTCTTCGTCGTCGTCTCCATAGTCCTTGTGTTTCTTTCACGGACTCTTTTCAAGAACGTTTTCATGCGCTCCTCTCCGGGCGCAGACCTGCGCACGAATGCCGATGCCATGATCGGCAAAGCCGGCATAGTGACGGAAATTGTGGACAACATACACAGCACGGGACGTGTGCTCATCGAAGGACAGGATTGGGGGGCGAGAAGCAGCGATGAGAGCGTGATCAAACCCGGCGAACGAATCCGCATTCTGCGAATCGAAGGGGTACACCTTGTCATTGAACGGGTGTGAAACATAAAACCCGGCGCGAGCGCGCCGGGTCCGGGGAACGGACCCGCCCCGGTCCGGCAAAGCGAGGTTCGAAACGGCAATCTGCATCTCACATCAACGAATCCCATTACATTCAGCGGAGGCAGCATGGAAGCGGCAACGATCATTCTGATCATCATCATCTTCTTCGCCTTCATCGTCGCGATAAGCAGCATCAAGATGGTGAGCCAGGCGACTGTGAAGATCATCGAGCGTCTCGGCAAGTATCATAAGACTGCGACGTCAGGCCTCAACATCATAGTGCCCTTCATCGACAGCGTGCGCGCCACACTGGATCTCCGCGAGCAGCTCACCGACATTGAACCGCAGCCGGTGATCACGCGCGACAACGTCACCATGGAGGTGGACTGCATGGTGTACTGGCAGATAATCGACCCTATCAAGGCGGTTTACGAGATAGCTCAGCTCAAATACGGCATTCAGCAGTTGACGATAAGCGCGCTGCGCGCCGTTATCGGAGAAATGGACCTTGATCACACACTCGCCGGTCGGGACCAGATCAACACCAAGCTGCGCGCTTCGCTTGACGCCGCCACCGACAAGTGGGGAGTGAAGGTGATGCGCATCGAATTGCGCAACATTCTTCCTCCGGAGGACATCCGGCTGACCATGGAGAAGCAGATGACCGCCGAGCGCAACCGCCGCGCGGTCATTCTCGAGGCGGAAGGCCAGAAGCAGTCGGCGATACTTCGGGCGGAAGGCCAGAAACAGTCGGCGATAGTCGCCGCTGAAGGCCAGAAACAGTCGGCTATTCTCGAGGCCGAGGGACAGGCCGAGGCGCGGCTGCGCGTCGCGAACGCCGAGGCACAGGCGATCACGCTCGTTTCGGAATCCCTGAAAACGCAGGCGGGCGATCCGGCCACTTATCTAATCGCCATGAAGTATCTGGAATCGCTCAAGGAAATTTCGTCCAACTCCCAGAAGCTTGTGTTCCTGCCCTACGAAGCCAGCGGCATCATGGGATCGCTCGGCGGAATAAAGGAGATGCTGAGCAACATCGGCGCTAAGTAAACCTCTCCGGCGCCGGGATCCCTCTCCTGCTTCCCGGCGCGAGACGGCTCGACTCGCGAACGCGGAACGCCGCCGATCCGGTACCCGGTGAACGGCGTTCCGCTTCTATTGACGCATCCGGAAAATCCAGGCCGCCTCGCAAGTAAAACTTTTTCGATTGACGGACGTATAATCCTGAGTATGGAACAAAACAGCGCAGGATGCGTCTAACGATGTCGAGCAGCGTGGACACACAAACGCCGCAGCCGCGACAGATGACATTCCAGGATAACGGTTCCGCTACCGGAGAATCCGGTGACGACGCGCTCGTAACCATGGCGCAAGGCGGCGATGAACACGCGTTTCGCACTCTCGTGGAACGGCACAAAGAGCGGGTGCGGAATATGATACACAATATTCTCCATGACCGGGACGCAATAGACGACATAGCCCAGGACGTGTTCATCAAAGTGTACACCGGTCTGCCCATGTTCCGCTTCGACGCCGCGTTCACGACATGGTTGTACCGCATAACCGTAAACAAGTGCCGGGATGAGCTTAGAAAACGGCGTGTCCGGCGCTTCCTTTCGCTCAATATGCTGATGGAAAACAACGATCGCGAATTGCACGACCGGCTTTCGCAGGCGCCCGCCGAACCCGGCATGGACAGGGAAATACGCGCGGCCCTGGCGGGAGTGCCGGACCTCTACCGAATCCCGGTGGTGCTGCGCGACATCGACGGACTGAGTTACGAGGAAATATCGGAGGTTATCGACGCCCCCGCCGGAACCGTCAAATCACGCATAGCGAGAGGACGCGCGCTCTTGAGATCCATGCTCGAGCCGGTTCTAAAATGCCCGGCGGCGGCGCCCGTCGCGGAATCGGCCGCGCAGGAGGATAGGACCCCATGAAGCGGCCTACATCGCGACAACTCGATGAAGAGCTTTCCTCGCTGCTCGACGGAAGCCTGGATCCGAAGCGCCGCGCGCGCCTTGAAGAAGCTCTGGAAATCGACGCCAAGCTCCGCGCTCGGCGCGACGGACTGCTCGCTTCCGGAAACGCCCTCAGGAATCTGCGTTCCCTGCCGATAGACGAAGGGTTCTGGCATCGATTGAGAGATCGTCTTCCGGATCGCCAATCCGAGGATGCTTTTGCGGTTCCGCGCCGTTTAATCCCGGCGCTGCTCTCCGCCGGTGCGCTCGCTTGCGCCGCTCTGGCCGTAATCATCTTGACGCAAAGCCGGGAAATCGTGAGCGTCGTTTCGCGCACCGGGGAACAGGTGCGGCATTTCTACGAGGAAACGATCGGCTCCTCCTGGCTTCTTCCTCTTCACAACAGGACGGACCGCGACGGCGTTCTCGAATTCGCGGTCTATGGAACACTGCCCATCGACGAGGACAGGACGTTTCTGAAAGTCGACAATTCCAGCGATTCCGGGTTCCGCATCAATCTCGGCGCCGCCGCTAATAGGCCGCGGCAGATCACCACGGACGATCTGTACCGCGAGATCCGGGCTACGGAAGAGCAGAAAAAAGTGGTAGACAGCCTCCTGTCGATCGCACAGCGCCGTATCGAATCGTCTGTGCTGCTCGGGGAGAACGAGTCACTGCTTATCGATCCGTCGATTGGAGAATGGAGTTCGGCCATTCTCGCGTCCATTGCGTCTTCCCTGGAACCTCGGCAGCGCATCCGGTTCGATCGCTTCCTCGGAACGCGCGGAGCTCCGTGGACCATCGATGCGCAGGCTGCGGTATCACCCGACCCGCCGGCTCTGCTTAACATGCGGTTGAATGCCGCGCCTGAAAACGAGCGTTCCTTCGTGGTGCTCAGAACGGACACGGTGGAATTGCGGCGGTTGGCGCTCGTGTTCGAGGAAAACCGGAAAAACGGCGCGCGCGCTACGTCTCCGCGGACCGGCGGCTCGGAACGAAGCGGTGACCAGACGAAACGAACTCCCTATCCCGCACCGCCGATTGAGATCGGATCCCAGAATGCCCGGAACGCATTGCAGGCCGCTGAAACGGAATTGCAGCGCGCGCGGAGAGCGCTGCAGCACGTTTACGGATCCTCCGAGGATCAATCCGTCACCGTCGTGCTCTCGGAGGCATACCGCAACGCCTACGTGAAAGCCATTCAGGAGTACGACGGCCTGGTTCGCAGGAGGCACGGAATCCCGGCACGCTCGCTGCCGGCGCTAGGCGACCGGGTGCTCCGAATCCGGATACGACAGGAAGCGGATGCCCCCGATATTCCGCAGTCCGCGGTTCATATCGATGTTGACAGCATAATCAGACGATCCTTGCGCGCCGTACCCGAAATCAGAGAACGATTGCGCGGCATCTCGTTTCCGACGCCACCTGATTTCGATCCGGCTGACGGCGTTCCGATCCCGACAGAGCTGCGCGTGGTGGCCGGCGCCGGAGTGGATACGATCGTGATCTTACGAGCGAACCGCCGCGATCGGCAACTGCGTCCTCCTGAGAACCGGCGCGCCGCCGGCGCAACCCGTTCCCCGTGAATCATTCACCGTTCCCCGCCTGCGCTCCGCTGCGCGGAGCTTCGGTGGGCAGGCCCGTTACCCGTTCCAGCAGCACAACGCATTCTATGTGATAAGTCTGCGGAAACATGTCGACCGGCGCGATCTCGACGACGTTGTATCCGCGCCCGGCGAGGAATGAGCAATCGCGAGCACACGTCGCCGGATTGCAACTCACGTAAACGATTTTCGGCGGAAGGATTTCACCCAGCATTCGAGCGGCGTCAGGATGCAGGCCGGCCCGAGGCGGATCAAGGATCACCACATCGGGCGCGGTATTATGCGATTTTCTCTCCTTGAGAAAAGCCGATATATCGGCAACTATAAAGTTGGCGTTGTCGATCCCGTTTGCGGCCGCGTTCTGGCGGGCGTCGCTCACGGCTTGTCCGTTCAATTCGACTCCGAGGACCTCGCCCGCGCTACGGGCAAGAAACAGCGAAATGGTTCCTGTTCCGCAATACAGATCCCAGAGAACGTCGTCCGGCCGGCTGCCGGCGAAGTCGCTGGCCAGCCCGTACAGCCGCTCGGCTTGCGCCGTATTGGTCTGGAAGAAAGACGACGGGGATATCCGGAAAACATTCCCTCCGAGCCGCTCTGTGATGTGGCCGTCGCCGAAAAACACCCGTTCGCTGTCCGCGAGGGCGACCGAGGATAGCCGCGAGGTGACCCCGTGCACGAACGTGGTCACACCCAGTGCGGGATCGCGTAAAACCGACGCATAGCCATCCATCACGGCGCTGTTCCCCGGACCGGTGACAAGGAATACCATGCGCTCTCCTGTGGCCTTCGCCTCCCGTATCACCAGATTTCGCAGCTCCCCGCTTTGATTTCGAGTGGAAAACGCCTTGCCGCCGTTAGCCAGGAAATACGACCGCGTAGCGGAAAGTATCGCATTCGATTCCTGCGATTGCAGCATGCATTCATCGATATGCAATATCTTGTCGAATCTTCCCGGCACATGCAGACCGAGGGCGAAGGCCGGCTCCTCCAGGTCCACATCCATTTCATCCTGCAGCAGCCAGCGACTCTCGCCGAATGAATACTCCATCTTGTTGCGGTAGAAGAATTGACGTTCGGCGGCGAGCGTCTCGCGCACGGATACCGCGCCCAATCCGCCGATGCGCTCGAATGCTTCGCGGACGTGCTCTCTTTTCCATTGCAATTGCGCTTCATACGCGAGATTCTGCCATGAGCAACCGCCGCAAATCCCGAAATGACCGCACTTTGGCTCCACACGTTCCGTGGATGGTAGCACGATCTCGACAGCCCGGCCTTCGGCATAATCGCGCTTTTTCTTGAATATCCTCACGTCCGCCACGTCGCCCGGAACCGCGCCTTCAACGAACACCACCAGTCCTCCGTGCCTAGCCACCGACTTGCCCTCGAAGGCGGCCTTCTCCATCTTCAGGCGGATCGAATCGCCCTTTCGCACGATTTCAGAACCTGGCGGTTGTATGTTCTCCTGCACGCTGATCTCAGTCCCCCGCCTGGTGTCAGACACCGGATTGCGGTCTGTATTGACGGAATCCCGACATTATTTCGCTTATCAGAACCCTGAAGACGCCGATAGTGGGAACGGCGAAAAGCATTCCAAGTATGCCGAAAAGTTGTCCCCCGATCAACAGAGTGAAAATGATGACCAGAGGATGCTGCCTGACACTTCTCGATATGGTGAGCGGTTGCACGACCGCATCGTCGAAAAGGCGGATGATGATGAAGACGAATATGATGAGAGGCGCCTGGTCGAACCTGCCTGTTGAGACGGCCGAGACGAAAATAGCCACGAGTCCCGCCGTGGGCGGGCCGAGATAGGGAACCAGATTCGCGATCCCGGCAATGATGCCGATAACGAAGAAGTAAGGCAGATCGATAAGCCAAAGCGCGACTGTGGTCAGGATCGCGATTGTGAAGGCATCCAGCAGTATCCCCCTCAGGTAAGCTCCAACGGACCATTCGGTTTTGTGAAGGATGTTGAGGATGATCTCGAAGAACGCGTTCGGAACAAACTCCACAAGAGAACTCTTCAGCGCGCGCGCATCCTTCAGCAGGAAAAAAGTTGAAATCAGCAGCATGACCGCGAAGAGGACGAGTCCGACGAGGCTCGATGCGATGTTGAAAACGTTGTCGAAGGCGACGCCGACCCATTCCTCCACCTTGGGCGCGATGTGCAGTCGGCGCACGCCGAGAAAAGAGAGCTGCCGGCTCAGATACACCTCGATGTCACGGACGGCTTTCCTCATCTGTCCGACGCTCACTACCTCCTGCAGGTGGGTCAATTCGGTGTAAATGAAGGGTGCGAGGAGATAAATAATAAGACCCATGCCTCCGAAAAACAGTGCGAACACGAGAAGGGCGGCGAGTGTGCGCGGCATTCTTAGCCGTTCCATCGCGTTGACGGCGGGTGTCAGGATGAAAGCGAAGAGGAGGGAAAGCAGGAAGAGCGCCACGATGGCGCCGATAGTAAAGACGGTATACAGCACCGCAGTGCAGACCGCGATGATCAGGAGAACCGCCAATATGCGGGTGTTGGCCGTCACTTCGTCACTCAGGACTTGCCCGCCGATTCGAGCTGATCGCGCAATCTGCGGTTTTCGATCGAAGCTCGACGGAGCCGCTCCGCGATGACACGCGCGAGTTTCATCACCACCTTGATTCCGAGACGCGGATTGGTCTCAAGAAGGCCCAGCAGATCCGCCTGCGCAAATCCGAAAAGCCGGGTGTCGGTGTGCGCCACCGCCGTGGCCGGCCTCGGCTGTTCCGAAAACAGAGCCATCTCTCCGAAGAAATCGCCGTCGTGCAAGTCGCCCACTTCTCTTGCGGTTTCGCCGCTGCGAAGGCGCACTTCGCCCTTCTCGATTATGTACATGGCCGATCCCTTCTCCCCTTCCCTGAATACCGGCTCTCCCTCGGCGTATACTCTGCGGTGAAGGATGTTCTCGACGAGCTTCAGTTCGCGCGAGGTGAGAGATTCGAAAATGGGCACGCGCCTCAGAAGCGTGATCAGGTCATCCTGCTTCCCGCCGCGGAAAAAATTTTCCCAGAGAAAGGTCGAGCTCATTTCAGTCGTCGCTCCTGAACTATGCTTGTTAGTCCCGCTGCCCGCCGATGCGTTTCCATGCCGTTCCCTCCTTGCCGTCTTCGAGGATCAGTCCGAGGTCTTTCAGGCCGTCGCGTATGGAATCGGCGAGTTCCCACTGCCTGGCCGCCCTCGCCTTCGCGCGCGTTTCCATGAGGAGCCGCATCAGCGCCGCGAATTCGTCCTCGCCGTCCGAGCTTGCGTCCTTTGCGCGAAGCACTCCGAACACTTCCCCCGCCGTCCTGCGCAGGAAGCCGGCGGCGGCCCCGCGCGAGGCGGCGGACAAGCCGCCCCCGTGCAGGAGGGAATTCGCCTCGCGCACGAGATCGAATATGACGCCGAAGCCGGCCGGCGTGTTCAAGTCGTGGTCCACGCTTTCGATGAAACGCTTCTCATAGCTTTCGACATCCAGATCCCCGCCGCCGTCGGCGTGCTCCTCGAGCGCGTCGTAAAGCGTCTGCAGTCGTTGAAGGCCTTTCTCCGAAGCATCGAGTCCCTCGTCGCTGAAATTCAAGGGTCCGCGGTAATGCGTTTGCAGATAGAAGAAGCGGATGGTCTCGGCGGAGCGGCGCCTTAAGATGTCCCGCGCCGTCATGAAATTGCCCAGAGATTTGGACATCTTCTCGTTGTCGATGTTCAGGAAACCGAAATGCAGCCAGTATCCTGCCAGCGGTTTACTTGTCAGGGCTTCGCTCTGCGCGATTTCGTTCTCATGATGTGGAAAGATCAGATCGTTGCCGCCGGCGTGAATGTCGAAGGACTCACCGAGATGTTTCATTGACATGACGGAGCATTCAATATGCCAACCGGGACGTCCCTTTCCCCAGGGGGAATCCCAGCTGGGTTCCCCCGGCTTCGCGCTCTTCCATAGAGCGAAATCGCAGGGATGATCCTTCCGCGGATCGGTCTCGACCCTGGCGCCCGCCAAGAGCTCGTCCACTTTCTTGCCGCTCAAGGCGCCGTATTTCGGGAAGGCGCCGACGCGGAAAAAAACATCTCCATCCACCACATACGCCATATCGGCGGCGACCAGCCTCGTGATGTGGCTGATTATCCCATCCATGTTTTCAGTCGCCCTCGGGTGGGCGTCCGCGGGAAGCACGGCGAGAGCGGCGACGTCTTGGAAGAATGCCTCGGTGTATCTCGCCGCAACTTCCGAAGGCGGGACGCCCTCCTCGTTGGCGCGGGCGATGATCCTGTCATCCACGTCGGTGATGTTCATGACGAACTTGACCTTATATCCGCGATAGATCAGATACCGCCGAAGAACGTCGGACATCACGAAAGTGCGCGCGTTGCCGATGTGGAAATAGTCGTACACCGTGGGGCCGCAGGTGTACATTCCCGCCTCGCCTTCGGCCAGCGGGACAAATGTTTCCACTTTTCGTGTAAGTGTGTTGTAAAGTGCAATCGCCATTGGGCATCACCCGTGCTGTTTGATCAAATCTTCTGCGCCGCGGATTGCTGAATCCGTCACGACGTCGCCGCTGAGTAAGCGGGCGATTTCGCGGATCCGCTCGCCGCGATCCAGCATGCGAACGGTCGTTCGAGTGCGCGCGCCGTCATCGCTCTTTTCGGCGAGCAGATGCGCATCACCGCAGGCGGCGATCTGCGGCAGATGGGTCACGGCGATGATCTGATGGTCGGCCGCGAGACGTTTCATGGCGCGCCCCACCGCGCTCGCCGTCGCGCCGCTCACCCCTGTATCTATCTCATCGAAAACCATGACAGGCACCCGCGGATTGCCGGCCGCAACGGACTTGAGGGCCAGCATGATACGCGACACCTCCCCCCCTGAAGCCACTTTCACAAGCGGCTTGACATCCTCGCCTAAGTTCGTCGAAATGAAAAACGCCGCGGAATCGCACCCGTTCTCCTGCGCGGCCGCTTCCCGGGACTCAATATGGACATACAGATCCGTTTTATCGGCGTCAACCGGCAGCAATTCGAGACGCGTCTCGAAGCGCGTGTTCGGCATACCGAGGCCGGCCAGCGCCGATGCCACGGCAGAGGACAGTGAATACGCCGCCTGCGCCCTGGATTCGTGAAGGGCGGCTGCCGCTGCCGAAGCGGGAACGCGCGCATCTCGGAGCGCCGTTTCAAGCGTCGCTATGGTCTGATCGATGTCTGCGAGTCCTTCGAGTTCACGGCGGAGGGCTTTGCGAAGATCAATAAGCTCGGGAAGAGTCGAACCGAAGCGGCGTTTGAGTTCCTGAATCGACGCGAGCCGGGCCCGGAATTTTTCGCACAGCTCTGGTTGAAATTCAACGCGCTCGGCATAGCCCCGCAATGTCCTCGCCACTTCCCCTACCGACGCCGTGGCCGAATCGATCTCGCCGGCCAACTGGGCCGTTGACGAGTCGATTGAAGACAGTTCCGACAAGCATCGTCTTGCGCGGCCCAGCGAATCCGCCGCATTCCCTTCGCCGTCGTACAAAACGTCGAGGAGCTCGTGCGCCAGCGCCGCGATGCGCTCGGCGTGCTCCGCAACTTTCAAATCGCGCTCGAGATCGTCATCCTCGCCTTCCCGGGGATCGACGGCGTCGATCTGTTTCAGTCGGCCGCCGATCTCCGATCTCCGTGCATGCAGGCGCTCTTTGTCCAGACGCGCCGAAGACAGTTTCCGTGATACTTCGCACAGTTTATTGCGGGCATCCGCGTATTCCGCCAGCAGTCCGCCGTGGCCGGCGAACGAATCAAGTATGCCGATATGGGTTTCGGAGCGCAGCAGCGATTGGTGTTCATGCTGTCCGTGAATGTCGACAATGCGGTCGCCGAACTCCCGCAGCACGGAAACGGGCGCGGGACTATCATTGATGAAACAACGGCTCACGCCTTTCGCCGGGATTTCCCTTCGCAATATAAGCACGGGCTGCCAGTCCGCGCCCAGAGTTTCAATTTGTTCCTTCCCGGCTTCGAGTCCTTCGGCCGAGATCTCAAGTTCAACGATCGCCTTCCGAGCGCCGTCACGCACCATCGCGCTGTCGGCACGCTCGCCCAGTGCCAGCCCAAGAGCGTCCACCACAATGGATTTTCCCGCGCCTGTCTCGCCCGTCACCACGGTAAGACCCGTAGACAGATCCAGGCGCAGATGCTCGATCAGCGCAAAATCCCGGACTGTAAGTGTTGTTATCATCACTCTCTGGATTGAAAAGCGGACGCCCCGGTCAGGAAGCCGGGGACAATTTCGCGGCTCCGGAAGGCGACCAAAGACGGAACGAGGGGATGTCACTGTGCAAGCCGTGGAAGAAGCACAATCGGAAGAATTCCTCCATGCCTCGATGCGAGTCATCGTCGAGGACGAATCGGTAATGGCCTGGAATAATATTCGCCGCATCAGCAGCGGCACCCGCTTCGAGCTCTCGTCTTAACGCGGCGACGGCCGCCGTGTCGGCGGCGGCGGCGGCCCGCGAGATTTTGCCGCAGAGGTCCTCTGTGATGAGGCCGTCCCACGCGGCGCCGACGGCGCGGACGAAAGGAAGCTGCGTCATATCGAACCACTCGTCGACGATATCCAAACTGGCGGAATAAGTCGGGTTACGGAGGGAAACACCGGATTCGCACACGAGAACCGCATCATAGCGCGCGAGTCCTTCTTCCGTCGTCGCATCGAGTTTGTGGAAGACGGGCGACATTCCGTGCTTTTCCCTTAAAACCACCCCTGCCAGCATCGCCTCCTGGCTTTCGGGAAAGCGCGCGCCGACGGTTTTGATGAGGCGCAGGTCGGGATTGAACACGAGCAACACGTCCGATGTCGGGCCCACGGCCGATACGGCAGGATTGGGCAAGAGGGACAATTCAGCCGTGTTCCGCGCCAGGGTGGACGGTGGAACGACGGCGGCGGGGCATTGTTGTTCGAGAAGCATCCATCGGATATTTTCCTCCGAATCCAGATGGAGAGCGCCGCGTCCTTCCGCGAATTCCTCGACGCAGGCGTCGAGGAAAGGATTCATCCAGGGCTGTCCAACGGCGATTACCATGGTACGGATCTCACGGGCGGCGAAGACCGGCGGGCGCCCTCCCGCGGCATCTCCGCGTCAGGTGGTCTTCGCGCGCACCTGCTTGGCAGCGAGATTGCGCAAATAGAAGAGCTTGGCCCGGCGGACGTTGCCGCTGCGCACCTTGACAATGCGCGCAATTGTGGGCGAATGCATTGGGAAGATGCGCTCGACGCCTACGCCGTCGGAAATTTTACGGACAGTGAAGGTCTTCTTCATTCCGCCGCCGCGCATCGCGATGACTATGCCCTGAAATTCCTGTATCCGTTCCTTGTCCCCTTCGACAACGCGCACGTGCACACTGACGATGTCTCCGGGGAAAAACTGCGGAATGTCGCTTTTCATCAGCGATTGTTCCAGTAGGTCGATCTTGTTCATTGTTGTTCCTTCAGCATCTCTCTGTGAATAATATAACCCAAAATCTGCATTCATCTTTGCGGGACGTGATTCACTCGGCGGCCGGCAGATCCGGACGGCGTTCCCTGGTGAATTTTGCCGATTGTTCCGACCTCCAGCGAGCGATGCCGGCGTGATTTCCGGTCATCAGCTCTTCGGGAACTCGCATTCCCCTGTATTCGGCGGGACGCGTGTACCACGCGCAATCGAGGGCGCCTTCCATGAAGGAATCGCTCAAGAGCGATTCGGCGTCGCCGAGTACTCCCGGCAGCAGGCGGACCACGCTGTCAATAATGACCATGGCCGCAAGTTCGCCGCCCGTCAGCACATAATCCCCGATCGAGATTTCCCTGGTGACCAGCGCCTGGCGCACGCGCTCGTCGACTCCCTTGTACCGCCCGCAGATCACCGCGACGGCGCCCTTGAGGGAAAGCCGTGTCGCTTCCTCCTGATCGTATTTCAAGCCGGAAGCCGTTGTAAGAATCACTTCATCGTATGCGCGCTCCGACCTCAGCCGGTCCATGCACTCGAAGATGGGCTCCGGCTTGAGGATCATGCCGGCGCCGCCGCCGTAGGGCGAATCGTCTATCGTGCGATGCCGGTCATGCGTATAATCGCGCAGATCATGAACGACGATTTCCGCATAACCCGACTTCTGCGCCCGGCTCAAGATGCTCTCGGTGAGCGGACCTTTGAACAGGGAAGGAAAACCTGTGAGAACGTCAATCCTCATACGCCCCACCGAACAATCCTTCGATCGGAACCATCGTGATCCTTCGGGCGACGGTGTCGACATCGGTTACGATCTCGGGCACGGCCGGCACCAGGAATTCCCTGCCGCCGCAATCGACCACGTATACATCCTGCCCCGGAAGCGCGAGCACATCCTTTACAATGCCGTCGGGAACGCCCTCACCGCAGACGGCGCAGCCGATCAAGTCGTGTATGAAATGCTTGCCCGCCGGCGGAGGCATCATTTCATCCTGCCCGACATACACCTTCGAACCGACGAGCGCCTCGGCATCGCTGCGCGTCTCCACCCCTTTCAGAAAGACAACCACGCGGCGAGGATTCTCTTCCGCCGACGTCACCTCCATTTCTCGCGCGTCGTCCGCCGATCCACCCACCAGAACCCTTCCGAGCTTCAGGAAACGGCCGGCAATGTCGGAATGCGGACGCAGACGCAATCCGCCCCGCAATCCTTGGGCGGCCGTTATATCCGCGATAAGACAAAGGTCCTGAGTCATGAAATTACGAATCCTTTTCGGCCGGTATCGAGGCAAGCGCTTCGAAATCCGGAGAAACGCCGCTCGCGCTCCGCTGATCGGCGTCCGCGTTATGAAGCTGTTTCCGCGGCTGCCGGGGTTTCGGCGGCTTCGCCCTGCCCGACGGCGGCTTTTTTCTCTCTGCGCAGTTGCTTACGGGATTTGCCCGCGGCCAGGCGCTTCACGGCTGCTTCTCTCCATGCATCGAGCCGGGCGCTGATCTCTTCAGCGCTCTTGCCTTTGCGTTCCAGATTCATTTCGAGAAATAGTCCCTCGCGTCTGAGCAGGCTGCGCACGGTATCCGTAGGTTGGGCGCCTACTCCAAGCCAGTAGCGTACTCTTTCGCGTTCGATTTTCACCATTGCCGGTGTGCGGAACGGCTCGTAATGACCGAGTTCTTCAATGAAGCGACCATCCCGCGGGAAACGAGAGTCCGCCGCGACAACCTTGTAGACAGGAAGCTTTTTCCTGCCCCGGCGCTGCAAGCGTATCTTGACCACTGTGTGTAACCTCCGTATAGTGTGAAAAGAAAAATCTTTATCCGTTTATGAAATATTGCCGCTCGTAAAGCCGCGCGCAAACTGCCGGGCGCCTCCCTTGGTCAGGCGCTTCATCATTTTTTGCATCTCGTCGAACTGCTTGAGTAGGCGATTGACATCCTGCACGGTGGTTCCGCTCCCTGCCGCGATACGTTTGCGCCGGCTGCCGTTGATTATGGCCGGTTTCCGCCTCTCCTCGAATGTCATGGATAAAATGATGGCCTCCACCCGCGTGAACGCCTTGTCGTCAACCTCCATGCCCTTCATCGCCTTGCCCATACCGGGAATCATCTCGAGCAGCGAGGTTAACGGTCCCATCTTTTTGAGCGTCTGCAATTGCGAATAGAAATCCTCGAGCGTAAACTGGTTCTTGCGCATTTTGCGCTCGAGCTTCTCGGCTTCGGCGTCGTCGAACTGTTCCTGCGCTTTTTCCGCGAGCGTGACGATATCGCCCATGCCGAGTATGCGGGAGGCCATGCGGTCGGGATGGAACACTTCGAGAGCGTCCAGCTTCTCGCCGATGCTGACGAACTTGATCGGCTTGTCGACAACTTTCCTGATCGAAAGCGCCGCGCCGCCTCTTGTGTCGCCGTCCAGCTTCGTCAGTATTACGCCGTCGAAATCGAGACGGTCATGGAAGGCCTTGGCGGTATTGACTGCATCCTGGCCCGTCATGGAATCCACGACGAAAAGAATTTCGGTGGGCCGCACCTTCTGTTTGATGTCCGCGACCTCCTGCATCATCTGCTCGTCGATGCTCAAGCGGCCGGCGGTATCGATAATAACCGCGTCCCTGAGGTTTTTACGCGCATGTTCGAGCGCTTCCTCGGCTATACGCACGGGTGTCCGTTCATCCCCGGTGTATACTGGAACATCTATGCTCTGAGCCAGCATCTTCAACTGGCCGATCGCCGCCGGGCGGTAAACGTCCGCGGCCACCAGCAGGGGTGAGCGGCCCTTCTCCTTCAAGCTCAGGGCCAGCTTCCCGGCGAATGTGGTTTTGCCCGACCCTTGAAGGCCGGCGATCAGGATGATCATCGGACCGGACTTGGGAGCGCGCAGATCCGCGCGCTCGGAACCCATGAGCAGCATCAGCTCATCATGAATGATCTTCACGATCTGCTGGCCCGGTGTGAGGCTCTTCAGGACATCCTGCCCGAGAGCGCGCGTTTTCACCGATTCGATGAACTCCTTGACAACCTGGAAGTTGACGTCCGCATCCAACAGCGCGCGCCGAACCTCGCGCAGGGATTCCTCCACGTTCGCTTCAGATATGCGATGCTCTCCGCGAATGCGGCGCAAAGCATTGTCAAGTTTTTCCGATAGAGCTTCGAACATCCTTCAAATCCAAAAAAAATGGCTCTTCTATGCAAGAGCCATGAAAAATAGCGAATTATGCGTTAAATGGCAAAAGGAACAGTATGCTTTTATTCTTCAGGCATCAGGCGCCGGCCTCCGCCGTTCCGCGGCCGAAAAGGGATTTGACCTTCATGTTGAATTTCCGTGTGGTCTGCTCGGCCCATGCATAATAAGTCGGCACTATCACGAGAGTCAGAAACGTTGAAACGCCCAGGCCGAAAATGATCGCAACACCGAGCGGCCGCCATAAAGCGCCGGACTCGGCGCCGATGACGAAGTGAAGTTCACGCCAGTCGAAGTCGAAACCCGTCGCCAGGGGAAAAATTCCGAGAATCGTGGACACGGCCGTAAGTATGACAGGTCGCAGACGCACACGTCCGGCTTCGAGCAACGATTCCTCCAGCGACATGCCTCCGCGCTTCAATTGCTTGGTGAAATCCAGAAGCACGATGGCATTTTTGACGACGATGCCGGCCAGCGCTATCACCCCCACTCCGGTCATGACTATGCTGAAAGGAGTCTGGGTGATGATCATGCCCATGAACACTCCTATCAGCGAGAGAAGCACCGAGATCATGATGACCGTTGGGATTTTGACGGAATTGAACTCGCTGACGATGATCAGAAAAACAAGCAGCAGAGTGATGATCAGGGCTCGGAAAAGAAAGGCGCCGGCTTTGTTCTGTTCTTCTTCCTGGCCGGAATAACTCAATTCGTAATCCTCCGGCAGTTCGATTCCTGCCAATCTCCGCTTGACCTCGGTCAGAACGTCGTTCGCCAGGCGTCCCTGAGCATCGCCTGTGATCGTGATCACCCGCTTCATATCCTTGCGCTTGATGGCCGAAAGGCCGCTGCTCCGGACCACATCCGCCACCGACACCAGCGGAACCGACATGAGGGTGCCCCGCCGGTTCATAAAAGTGATGCTCAGATTCTCGATATCGGCGGGCGATTCTCGCTGTTCCTTGCGAAGCCGGACAGTGATCTTGTATTCGTCTTCACCGACCCGGTATTTGGACGCCTCCGTGCCGTTGACGGCGGTGCGGACCACGCTCGCGATCTGGCCTGTGTTCATTTCCAGTAAAGCGGCCTTTTCGCGATCCACGACAACCTGTATCTCCGGTTTGCCGGCGTTATAGTCGTCCTTCAAATCCACAAGACCCGGAACACTTTTTATCATGCCCTTCACCCGCTCCGACAGCGTGTGGAGCTTGCTGAAGTCGTCGCCTGAGATTTCGATGCTGACGGCCGCGCCGACCGGGGGGCCCATCTGCTGCTTGTCAACCTTGATCTCGGCGCCGGGTATGCCGGCCGAAGCGGCGCGGATGCGTTCAAGGACGCGCGTCGGACTGTCGCTTCTCTTGTCTTTTTCATAGAAACTGACCGAAACCTGCGCTTTGTTGGAAATGCCGCCTGAACCGAAGTCGAAAGGATTGTTCGATGTGCCGACGTTTGCCACGTTGAATTCCACATCGCCGAAACCCTGAACTCCTTCGATGCGTTTTTCCACTTCGAGCGTCGTGCCGTTGGTGACGTCGAGCGGGGTTCCGGGAGGCATCGAGATGTTCACTGTCACGAGGTTCGGTTCGGTTTCGGGAAAGAAAACCACGCCGGCGTTGAAAATGCCGAAAAGCGCGAAGGTCAGGAACATCAAGCCGAAAGTGGCGGCGAGCGTCGCAAATTTGTGCCTGAACGCCAGACGCAGCACGCGCAGATAGTTGGCCTGGGCCGCGGGAAAGAATTTCTCGTCGACCCAGTGATACAGGAAGGTAAAGGGATTGTAGCGGCGCCAAACGGACGGATGCTCGAGATCCTTTTTCGCCTTGGCGATCTCCCTTTTGTAATCTATGAACTTCGATCCCTGCACAGGGCTTATCACATAGGCCACGAAAAGCGACGCCAGCATCGTGGAGATCAGGGTTATTGGAAGATAGCTCATGAAATCGCCGACGACACCGGGCCAGAACAACAGGGGTATGAAAGCGGCCACCGTCGTGAAGGTCGAAGTTGCGACCGGTATGGCCACCTCGCGCGTGGCTTCCTTCGCGGCCTTTATCAGATCCTGCCCGAATTCCTGCTGATGCCTGTAAATGTTCTCGATCACAACTATCGCGTCGTCCACCACTATGCCCAATATCAGTACGAGCGAGAACAGAACGACGAAATTCAGCGTGATTCCCATGGCGTGGAGTATGATGAAACCGATGAGCATCGAGAGCGGTATGGCGGTGCTGATGAGCATGGCGTTCTTGATGCCGAAAAACATGAAGAGAATCATGATGACCAGGAACATGCCTGTCATGATGCTGTTCTCGAGTTCGTTCACCATGCGCTTGATGAATATCGACTGGTCGTTCGTGATGCTAAGGGTTATGCCTTCCGGCAGTCCGGCCTTGGCCTTTTCCACCAGCTCCTTGGTTTCGTCCGCGATTCGGACCAGATTCTCACCGGCCCTCTTCTTCACGGCCACCGTGACCACCTGCTCGCCGTTCAAGCGGCTGTACGTCTTTCGATCCTCGAATTCATATTTGAGATCCGCCACATCGCGCAGATAAATCGGCTCACCGTTCCGCATCTTGACCACTATGTCCTCGATCGGCTTCGGCGTTTTGTACTCGCCGGGAACGCGGACCGAGAAATCGGTCCTGCTGTTGTCGATGGCGCCGCCCGGAATCGTGACATTTTCGGCCCGGACGGCGTTAATGACGTCGTCGAAACTAATCTGGTAACCCTTCAGGCGGTTTACGTCGCAGTTGACCTGCACTTCGGGTTCCAGGCCGCCGGAGATGTCGGCGCCGATCACGCCGGGTATAGTCTCGATGTCATCCTTGAGGGATTCGGCGATTTCTTTCAGACGAGAGAGACCGATTTTCCCGCCCACGGCGATGTACATGATCGGGAATTCGCTGAGGTTGATCTCCCTCACTATCGGCTCCATGATGTCGCCCGGGAGCTTGCTGCGAGTCGAGTTCACCTTGTCGCGCACGCGCCGCAGGGCCTCGTCGATATCGACGCCCGTATTGAATTCGACGAACACCGTGGACAGTCCCTCGGATGAATTGGAAGTGATCTGCTTCAGGTCCTTGATCGACTTCAGTTCGCGTTCGAGCGGCTGGCTGACCAGGCCTTCGATATCGGAGGGGCTTACGCCCACATAGGGGACCGAAACGATAACGTACGGTATCGTGATGTCGGGCGCCGCCTCGCGGGGCATGGACATGTACGACTGAGCCCCGATAATAACGATAATGAGGATAAGTATGTAAACGGCGACCCTGTTGTCGACCGCGAGATTCCATGGTCTCATACGTGGATTTCCTGTTCCTTGGGACCCATTATTTTTGAACTGAAATTTTCTGGCCGTCACCAATGTTCTGGTAACCGACCGTGATCAGCCGGTCGCCTGGATTCAATCCTTCGCGCACCAGCACGTATCCATCGTTGCTGCCGTCGAGTTTCACCACTCGCTCCTCCGCCCTGTCGCCGTTTGCCACATATGCGACAAAACGGTCCTTGTCGACGAGCTGCAGATAATCTTCGCGCACGGCGATTACGTTTTTTCTGCTCGCCAGAGCGATGGACAGAGACGCGATCATGTCGGGTTTCAGGCGCGTTTCTCTTCCGAGCAGGGCGACCTCTATCGGTATGGTACGGCTGTCCTTGGAAACAGAAGCGCCTACGAAGGTGATTTTTCCGGCGAAGCTTTCACCCGGGAAAGCGTCGACGGTAAAAGAGACGTGATCCCCTATCCTGAAGTCGCCGGCATATCGCTCGGGAACGCCGGCCATGACTTTCAAACGGGTATTGTCGACGATTCTCGCGACCGGAGCTCCAGGACCCACCATCTCGCCGGCATCGACGATGCGAAGATCGAGCACGCCGTTAACCGGACTCTTGATCAGGGTCTTATCGAGCCGCGCTTTCGCCAGATCGGCCTGTGCCCGCGCGGCGTCACGCTGATACTGGAAGCTTTTGTTCTGCCATTCGGAGATGCCCTGCTCCTGGTATACTTTTTCCTGTTTCCGAGCGGTTATCTCGGCGAGCTGGTACTGGGCGTTGGCGGCTTCCCAGGCCGCCCTGAGCAGGGCATCGTCGAGACGGGCGATGACCTGGCCTTTGGCGATGCGAGCGCCCCGCGGGGCCTCCCAGGCGACGAGCCGCCCGCCTTCCTCGGCCGGCACGGTAACGTCGTCATAGGCAGCGACCGTGCCGGTTATTCTAAGAGTTTCGCTGAAATCACGGGTTTCAAGTGTTTCCACTCTGACGCTAATCACCTGTTCGTCCTTCGCGTTTTCTGAGAGCGTGCCGGCGTCGGACTTTCCGCAGGATGAGAGCGATGCCATCAGCACAGCCGCCGCCACGACGCTGAATATGGTTTTTACGAGGGTATTCATTTCCGATTCTCGATTTATTGCGATGAATATGTTTGCTAATTGGAATCCGGCTGCTCGAGACTGAGCAGTTCTTCGAGATCAGTGCGAGCCAGGATATAATCGTATACCGCTTGAATGCGATTCACGCGCGAACGCATGAGAGCGAGATCCGCGTCGTTCACTTCGAGTTGAGTGCCCGTGCCGCTGGCGTAACGCACCGTGGCGATTTTGTAACCTTTTTCGGCCTGCTCAACGGTCTTCGTCTGCGACTCGATGCGTTTTCGGGCTTCCTCGAGCCGCAAGCGGATGTTTTGAACCTGAGAGATCAGCGCGTCGCGGGTCATGCTGAACAGCTCTCCGGATTTGAGATACTCCACTTCGGCCTGATGGCTGCGGGCTGAGCTCTGGAAACCGTTGAACAGATTTATGTTTAGCGTCAGGCCGATCTGGCTCTGGGCGACGAGATCGCTTGTGGATACCTTGAAATCGTTCTTTTGCGACTGCCACTGATAATTGCCGAATGCGGACAGCGTGGGGTACGACTCCGCCCGGTACAAGCTGATCAGTTCCTGATTGACCTGCTTCTGCAGTTCAAGCGCCTTGAGACCCGCGTTCCCGGTCAATACGAGCTGTTCCGCCCTTTCAACAAGAGAAGGGTCAGCTGGCACAAACTCGAGATCGCCTCGCAGTACGACTTCCTGCGAGGGAGGGAGTCCGACGAGCATTTTCAGACCATTGAGAGCCACGACGACGTTCCTGTCGGCTTCGACCACGCCCGGCTTCACGTTGTCGACCTGCACTTGAGCCCTAATCAGGTCGTAATCGGAAACCAGACCCTGGCGATTCATGCTTTCCACGGTTCGCAGGTTGTCCTCCGCGTTCTTCAATCCCGCCTGCATCATGTCGCGCACACTTCGAAGCAGCAGCACACCGTGGAAAGATCTTTTGACGTCGGCTATCGTCTTGTTGTACTCATTGCGCAGCGCTTCGCGCGAAGCCCTTTGATAGATTTTCGCCGTTCCCACCCCTGTGAAAACGATTGAATTGAACAGAACCTGAGAGGCGGTAATCCCGAATTGAAACGTGTTGTCGAGGCCGAATTCAAGAGTCGTATAGCCCTCGGCGCCTGGTTGGAACATGGCTCTGGGCACGAAAAACACCGGTTTCTTTATGGAACGAGTATATTGGCCGCTCGCTGAAACATTGGGCAAGGCATTGCCTAAGGCTTCGCGCACCTGATAGTCGGCCTTTCTCGTCTCCAACCGTGCCATTTCGAGCTGGGGATTGTTTGCTATCGCGAGCGCGATGGCTTCGTCGATAGTCAGTGTTGTCTGTTGTGAAAACGCCGGCGCCGCGCTCAGCGACGCGGCGAGAGTTGCGATGATGATTGAATAAGCTCGCATATGTTTGAACTGTTATTTGCGTTTGCGATTATTTTTCTCATTCCGCTCGTGCGGATGGCGGCTCGCCGAGCACAGACTGTAAACCGCCGAAAAAACTCATTTCCAGGATGTTGACCAGATGCGCGATCGCGGCATCGGGGCTCTCAAACGGCCGTATGCCGGTTGTGTGCGGGTGGCACCAGCAATGAGCGTCCGGCTCGGGTATAGCCGTCTGGAACAGACTGAGCAGTTCGGAAAGGAAAACGAATGCCAGCCTTTGCGTGTCTATCCCGGTTCTCCGCCGCCTTTCGATTTCCTCGATGAGCGGTTTTTCGAGCATGATCAGTATGTCGGACAACATCCGTGTGGCAACGTCGTGACGCGTCGGCCTGTGCAGCTCGCGAATGATGAGGATATACAATTCCCTGTTTTCAAAAAGGTTTTTAAGCAGGGAACGGGCGAAGCCAAGGTACTTGACCTTATATGATTCTCCTTCTGCAAGGCAAGCGTTTTTCGTTAGCTCCAGCACCTGCTGCAGAGTATCGCTCATTACGGCTTCAAAAAGCTCCTCCTTGCTCTGGAAATAGCTGTAAATCGTTCCTTTGCCGAATTCAGCCCTTTCCGCTATCTCCTCGAGCGTCGATTCGGCGAAACCGCGGGCAGCGAAGATGCTTCTTGCGGCCTCCACGATATCCCTGCTCCTAGACAGGCGTTCCCGCTCCTTACGCGTCAATGGTTTTACGATTTCTCCGGTCGACTGTGCATCCAATTTTTGAATTTCCAGGGCAGTTATTGAACATCAGGCCAATCGTTGACTATCGGTCAGCATACGAACAAAAAAATACAAGGTTTCGTTCAACCGGGATAATCTCAGAATTCCCTGGCGAGTATGAAACGAAATCCGTCGATTCGACCGAAACCGCTCACTAACTCGGAACGGATGCGTACCGGTTTCGAGTCCGCCTGATCCAACTCGGAGTTATATTTTCGCACGAAAATGGCCGATTCCACCGCGCTCCATATCCGGTTGGCGATTAAACCGAGAACGAAAAACGAAACAGTATTGCTTAACTCATCGGCGCGAATGCGCTGATCACGATAACTGCGCCGGTCTTCGTCGCTGCGCCACTTCCAGGAATATCCCGCTGCGGGGTCCTCGGGATAGAGAGCGCCGAGATTTCTCTCTACAAGTTTCGCGGCATTGTACTCTTCAACGCTCTGATAATTTCCGATATCCGAAAAATACGCGTCATCCTTGCCTGCTGAGTTTACACCGGCGAACTGCTCCGCAAAGAGACGCGAGTCGCGGCGCGTCCATGAACCGAGGGCGCTGAAGCCGCCGACCCCGAGCCACAGAGCGCCCTCGGCTATCAAGGGATAGATCCCTCTGTCGAAGCGGCCCGCATACAACTCTCCCATGCCGGGCAGCAATGCGGAGTAGAGTACGCCCAGAAATGGCGACTTCTTCGCAGGGGCCGCGAGCTGAACAGCAAGCATCGGCGCCGCGTAGCGCTCGCCGGTCGTTTCGCCGTAAGCGATCGCGGAACGGAGCAGAGCAGCATCGTTGAACTGGCCGGCCGCCGATACAGGCAATACAACCAACGCGATCCAGGCCGGATAGCTAAGAAATTTCATGTTCCCGCTTCGCTGATTCAAAATTCATGCTGCAAAGTAGGCAGCAAAATCGTCGCGATGCAAGGCATCTTTCCGGAAACATCGATTCAACGCCTGTCTGGAAGCGCATGCAACGGCACAAAATCGAGTCCCTTTTTGCGAAGACGCGTCATTTCCGTCTGCAGTTGATCCATAGTGCCCGATTGCAGGCTCAAGACCCCGATCAATGATCCGGAGCGCAAGGCGCCTTCAGCGAGATCGTTCATTCTGGAACCCAGATTCGTGGCCCGGTCTGTTCGATCCAGGTAAAAGAAAGCAGCCGCATCCAGCTTGCGAAGGCCCTGGCGTTCGAACTTGGCATCGGCGATCCGCACGGAGACGCCCGGGGTCTGATCCGAGGAAGTAAAATAGTACCGGGCTTCCGGGTAATTACGAACCACCGCTCTCACTTTGTGTTCGATTTCCCTCTGTGACAGGATATCCGCGAAGGACATCCTGTTGCCGGGCGCGGGTTGAGCCGAGAAATGGATGTGGAGAACCACCTCTTTGCCCGCCTGGCGCGTCTGTTCGTAAAGGTCCAGTTCCTCCCGATCCGGCAGCAGAATGCAGCCGACCGGATCGACAGCGGCCAGCAGCTTCTCGACCTCTCCGCCCGGAGCGTTCTCTAAGCCGTCCACAAGAATGGCCGCTTTTCCGCTCTGCCGGCTCAATTCGGCGGCGGGTGTAAAGAGAAGAGAGTAGCGCACCATGCCGCTGAATGCCACATGCACATTTACCTGGCCTGTGCGCGTGTTTTCAATGGCAAAAGTCTCGCCCTCATATCCGGCCGCCAGCATGTGAAGGTCGCTGGTCACCGAAACCACCGGCAGATTCGGCGGGACGCGGACCGTCCATTCGTCGCGCACGGTATCGTCCTCGGCGAGCACGATCACAGATTTCCGGACCCACTGCTCCTGTATACCATAACTCTCCAGCACGGCCGTCACCTCGGCTTCCATTTCCCTGATCGACTGCTGATCCCGGCCTCCGAACAATAATTCCAGACGGGGATGCAAGCGCTGGACGTACTGCTCCCCGAACCACGCGGCGAAGCCCGCAAAAACCAGAACTCCGATCAGCCACAACCGCGGCCTGACACCGCGCACTTCGGAAGCAACATCCCGTCGCGCTTCGCGGACACCGGTTGCACCAGCGTCGCCCCTGAAATCCGTCATCATTTGCCTTTGAAACGCGCCTGTCGTTTTTCGAGAAATGCCGCGGCGCCCTCCCGGAAATCTTCGGAACCGCAAGTGAGTCCGAAGACGGCGGCTTCGATGCGAAGACCTTCGGAGAGACTGCTCTCTTGCACGGCGCGCAAGGCCTGAAGCGCGTTGCGAACCGCCAACGGACCCCGGGACGCTATCACCGCCGCCATCTCAAGGGCCGCGGAGAGTGCCCCGCCGCGCGGGACCACTCGATTCACAAGTCCGATACGCAGCGCTTCAGCGGCGTCGATGACGTTACCCGTGAGTATCAATTCGGCGGCTCTGCCAGGACCCACCAAACGGGCCAGCCTTTGAGTGCCGCCGTAACCGGGGATGATTCCAAGATTCACTTCCGGTTGCCCGAATTTCGCGTTCTCCGAAGCGATGCGGACATGGCAGGCAAGCGCCAATTCACATCCGCCTCCCAGGGCGAATCCGTTCACCGCGGCGATTACAGGAACCGGGGCTTTCTCTATCGCTTCGAAAACACCCTGTCCGAAACGGGCGAAGCGCTGGCCAGAAAGCGCATCCTGAAGGGACAGCTCCGCTATGTCGGCGCCGGAGACGAAGGACTTTTCGCCCGCGCCGGTGATAACCACCGCGGCCGGACATGAATCAGTATCCATCTTCCGGAAAACGGACTCGATTTCAGCTAAAGTTTCATGGTTGAGCGAATTCAGTTTCTCCGGTCTGTTTATAGTGATCACGGTCACTCGATCGACCGTTTCGAGAATCAAATTGTTCATATCCATCCGTCCGCCTCCGCATTATACAGTGATTCCGCCGCTGAACCGTCTCCGTGGCCGCTCCGGCCCGGCAAGTCGTTATACAATTTATGGAAGTTCCGCGATTGAGGAAATGTCGGCCGTCAGCGAAACTGTATGAGTCATCCCGAGATCCGGGTGCAGCGCTGCGGCATAATGGAAGGCCGCGCCTCGCCAGAAAACCCCTACTCCGGCGCTGAAACTCTCCGGGGCTGAGCTGGTTCCGGCTCGGAGCGCGAGGAAAGACAGCACGCGCCATTCGAGTCCGACGCGCAGACAAAATTGCGAAAGCGCGTCCTTTCGGACATCTGTCGCCAACGTTACGGCGCTGTCCAACACGCATGAGGCGCCCACCGCCAGAATGATCGGAAGACGCTCCTTCAATGTGCGTCCGAATCGCGGTTGATTTACGTGAAACGCCGCCGCTCCAATCATGACATTCTCTCCGATGCTCGCGGCGGCGCCGATATCGAGTCCGAGCGACCCCGAGTTCCCGTAACCGACTATGGCAAGCTGATGATAGTTGAAAACGACACCGAGCATCAGACCCTCCGCCGCGCTGCCGGCGCAGGCGGCGCTCGCGCTGATTTCATGATACAGCCCGTTGCCGAAAGAATTCAGTCCGGCGGCGAGATTGAACGCAGACAGCCGGTGATTGTACACGGCGCCGCCCTGAGCCAGGGCCGACAGGCCGAAAGGCGACGGAGCGAAATACACGCCGCCTCCCTTCCGCGCTTCCGCAACCAGAGCCGGATTCGAATAGAGCGCCCAAGCATCGCCCGGCAGAGCCGTAACCGCGAAGGATAGCGCGGCAGCCCTGCCCCCATGCCTCTGTTTTTCGAATCCCGCATTCATGGAAGCAAACCCCAAAAAGTGAAAAAACCCGACGGCAAGTAAAATCGCCTTGCCGCGCGCTAACCTTTTTGCTATGTTTTTGTGTTTGAAATATCGCATACGAATTCTCCCATGAAGCATACAGTCCTTATACTCGCCATCGCCCTCACGTGTTCCCGCTTGCAGGCGCAGGAGATCGAATTGAGGGTGGATGTGGGATTCGAGCGCCTGACACCGTCGCAGCGCGATTACATGTCGGATTTCGCCCAGAAGCTGACGGATTATGTCAACGCACAGCGATGGACCGACGTGGACTTCAGGGGCGACAAGATTCCGGTGAACATGCAGATCGATTTCATGACCGGTTCCGACGGAGGCGAATTCTCCGCCCAGGTGGTGATCGCAAGCCAGCGCAGAACATGGGAAAACGGCAGGCCCACTCAGAACACCAGCATACTCATGCGGGTGCTGGATCCGAAGTGGACCTTCACCTATTTCAAGGGCCAACCGCTCTATTACGACGAATTCCAGTTCGAGGATCTCAGAAGTTTCATCGATTTCTACATGTATCTGATCATCGGAATGGATTTCGACAGCTACGAACTCTTGCAGGGCACGCCGTATTATCAGAAGGCGGTGAGCATCGGACAGCGATCTCAATCAGGCAATCGCGCTTCCGAATGGCAGGGTTCCTTCAATCAGTTCAGCCGCTTGAACTTTCTTTCCGAGCTTCAGAACGCGCAGTACGATGGTTTCCGCCGCGCGCTTTACTGGTATTTTTATGAAGGCCTGGATTTCATGAACACCGAGAAGACGGAAGCCCAACAGGCGATATTCAAGGCGATTGAGGAGTTGGCCGATGCGCTCGGCCGTTCCAGCGGGCGCTCGCTCCTGCTCACGATGTTCCTGGAATCGAAGAGTCCGGATTTGTGCAATCTCCTCGAAGGGCACTCCCGGCGGAAGGAACTCATGAATACCATGATGCAGGCGGATCCGCCCAGAGCGGAGATGTACAGGCGCTGCGGGTTCTGAAACGCGCGTGGATTTCAGTACAGAGCGAAATCCCGGGCGGCGGTCATGCGAAGCCCCAGGCTTCCCGCGCTAACCGCGCCTTCACGGGCCCGGGCGGAATACGGCGCGTATTATTCCGGCTCGCAATCAGAGCGCGAATTTCCACCCTTAGGAGCATTGGATAAGGGCTTGCGTCAGTCATTATCCGCAGCGTCACGTCGCCCGACCTGACGCCGGAGCGCAAAAAGGCGGCCGTAGAGTCGGCATCGTAAGATAGAACCGCGAGATCGGCGCCTTCCTCGAAAAAGCATCGCAAACGGCTGGACGAGAACGGAACATCGAAGCCGAGCTTGTTCAGTGTGCGTGCCTGTATCCTGCAATTCGAAATTCCGTCAGCAAAGAGGTACTGCGGTTCCGCTTCCACAGTCACCTCCGCAACGGCAAATACATGGGAGCGGGAAAAAAGATAGATGGAAGCCGTGAGCATAACCCCCAGAATGGCCGGGAACATGCGGCTTTTCCGACGCTTTTCCGAAGACTTCAGCATCACCGCGAAGTATTCGATGAAGCGAGGTGCGCCAGGCATGCGGGGCTTGCAGCCGCGTGAGCACCGCTTTCTCGACTCGTCATCATCACCTCATTGAAATGCGCTTTTGAAATATCGATGAATCGCGGAAAATATATCGCATTGCATCCGGCGATCCAATCGCGAACAAAACCCTCGCGGCTCGAGAAAGCGGTGATCGGCCTGGATTTTCAGAGTTGCACGACAGCCGCGAATTTCTCTTCAAAACCTTTCGCGACTATTTCGTATGTTCTGATTGTGTGCTATTGACACAAATGTAAATTTTGCTACAGGAAAGAGAATATGAAAGTAAAACGATGGTATTGGCTGGTCGCGTTTGTACTGGCGGTCATCGTTGTCTGGCGCTTGTTGTCGCCTTCCTCGCAGAGCGATATACCGGCATATTCCGCGGTCAGGGGAGATTTCAGCATATTGGTTATAGAGAGCGGCGCGATCCGGGCCAAGAACTCCTTCACCATTACCGCGCCCCGGCTCCTGACCGGCGGCAACCTGCAGGTGGTGTATCTCGCCCCCGAGGGCGCCATAGCCAAACCGGAGCAAATGCTGGTTCGATTCGATCCCAGTAACGCGCTGAAACGCATTTCGGACAAGCAAACGGAGCTTAAGACCGCAATGGCGGACCTGGCCAAGCTGAAAGCCCAGCAAGCGGGCGATGAAGCTCAAGCAAAAACGGATTTCGAAACGGCAAAACTGAATTTTCAGCTCGCCGAAATCGCCAAACAGAGGATGCAGTTCGAACCCGAAGCAAAACAGCGTGAGGCGGCCCTGGAATTCGAACGCTCCAAACTCGCCTTCGAGCAGGCGAAACTCAATCTCGAGAACAAGGGAGTCGTGCGTCGCTCGGAACTCGGCAACCTGCAGCTGCGCATCTCCCAGATCCAATCGGACATCGCCGTGGCGCAGAAGGAGCTCGAACAGTTGAACATCAAGGCCCCCATCAGCGGCTTGATCGTATATGAGACCAACTGGAGCACCGGCAGGAAAATCGCCGTCGGGGATCAGCCCTGGGCCGGCATGCCGATAATCAGTCTGCCGGACTTATCAGCCGCCCAGGTCGACGTCAGCGTAAACGAGATGGACATCGCGAAAGTGAAAACGGGACAGAAAGTCCGCATCACACCGGATGCGTTTCCCGACAGGACTTTCACCGGCACCATCACTTCCGTTTCTCAGATCGGCCGCGAAAAAGGATCGGGTTCCAACATCAAAGTGTTCGATGTGACGATAGATCTCGATTCCACCGACGAAGTGCTCAAACCGGGCATCACGACAACCAACCGCATCATTGTCGGCACCGTGAAGAATGTCGTATCTGTTCCGATCATCTCTGTGCTTGAAGAGGAGAAGAAGACCTGGCTGTTCGTGAAGAACGGTTCGTCATTCGACAAGCGCGAAGTGAAGCTCGGCGAGCGCAACGACAATTTCGTCGTAGTCAAAGACGGCCTTCAGCCCGGCGAGCAGGTCGCGCTGAGGAATCCCGAGGAGAATGAGGAACAGAAGGCTTCCGCCGACACGGAAAGCGGCGCCGGTTCCCGGTCCAACGGAATGCGCATCCCATGAAATTGCCGGATTTCATCTCGCGGCATCGAGAACCGCTTCAAATAGCGGTAACGAGCCTGACGCTGCACAAGACCCGTTCCCTCCTTACCATGCTCGGCATCGTCTTCGGAGTCGGCGCGGTGATCTCCATGCTATCGATCGGAGAAGGCGCCAGGCGCGAAACGCTCGAGCAGATAGAGATACTCGGTGTGCGCAATATTATCATACGCTCTCTCGAACAGGACGCCGAGGAGAGCGAACCGGGCGAGACGGTGCGCAAACCCATGGGTATCACGCTTAAAGACGCACAGGCGGTGAAAGAGGTCTGCGGTTTTGCGGAAAAGGTCGCGCCGACCTGGGAAACAAAGGTCGAAGCCCGAACTTATTCCGGAAGCAGCAAGGCCACGCTCGTCGGCGCGACTCCGGACTACGCCGGGATGTTCAATGTCCGCATGTCGGGAGGCGCGTTTTTGAACGCGTCGAATCTGGATGCAACCGCGAACGTCTGCGTGATCGGCAGCGAAATCCGTTACGCTCTATTCGGCTTCGAGGATCCTCTGAACCGGCTGGTGAAAATCGAGGATCAATGGTTCACCGTTCTCGGCGTCATGGAGCAGAAACAATCGCTGCAGACGCTCGACCTTCCAATGTCGTCCGCGAACGCCATGATCTTCATCCCCTTGACTACGGCGATATCCAAATTCAACCGGGAGCTCGCTGTGTCGAGTACCGTAGTGTTCGGACGCGGGCGGCGGCGTTTCGCGCAACAGGCGCCGCAATTCGTCGATCGCAATACAGTCGATCAGATAACTGTGCAGGTCGATCGCGACACTCCGATCGAGGAAGCTGCCAGAGTCATTACGCGCCTGCTCGTCTCGCGCCATAACATGAACATGGATTTCAGCGTCACGATACCTGACCAGCTCATCGAGCAGAGCCAGAAGACACAGGGAATCTTCAACATCGTGATGGGAGCCATCGCCGGCATCTCGCTGCTGGTGGGCGGCATCGGCATCATGAACATCATGCTCGCCGGTGTTCTGGAGCGTACCCGCGAAATAGGGGTCCGGCGCGCCATCGGCGCAACGCGCTCGATGATAGTCGTGCAGTTCCTCGCAGAGGCGACGCTGCTGTCGATAGCCGGCGGCATCGCGGGCATACTCCTCGGATGGGGACTCACCAACATCATCACGGCCTATGCCGGCTGGCGCACGATAATCAGCTTCTGGTCCATCGCGCTGGCTTTCGGCGTTGCGGCGGGAACGGGCATCCTGTTCGGTTACTACCCAGCCAAGCGCGCCGCCGATGCCGACATCATCGAAGCTCTGCGCTACGAATAAGAAGGTTCATTACGGAACAGCATTCAGTCATGCAAGTCATCCATCGCATCTTTTCAGGGATTATCATCTTCCTCGCCTTCACCCGGATCTCAAGCGCCCAGCGTGTTCTCACGCTCGAAGACTGCCTCGACATCGCGATAGAAAACAGCTACCAGGCGCGCTCGGCGCGCGAGCAGCTCCGGGCGTCGGAAGCTTCAGCCGAAGCGGCGCGGCTTTCCCTATACTCCACGCTCGACCTGCAATTCGATATCCCCAGTTACGATTTCCGCCTCCGCCAGCAATTCAATACCGTCACACGCCGCGATGAGTTTTTCAGCGTGGAGAATCTGCAATGGCTCGGAAACGTCACCATAAACCAACCGGTCATCTGGACAAACAGCACCCTCTCACTCTCCGGACAATTTTACCGGCTCGACCAGAAGGACGCGGCGGCCAACGAGTTTTTCAGGAATTTTTACGGCGATCTTGTGCTGCGCTTCTCCCAACCCCTGTTCGTGCCCAACAGCCAGAGAATAGCCCTCCGCCGGGCGGAACTGGATTTCGAGGAAGCTAAAGCGGATTACAGACGGTCGGCTCTGGATCTGATGTACTCGGTGACCGAGGGTTTCTACCGTTCCTACGCTTTCCAGGAACAGCGAATCATTCAGGCGGACAGAGTGCGGCAGCAGGAGGTATCCTGGTCGACAGCCATGCGCAAGTACAAGGCGGGGCTGATTGCTGAAGTGGATGCCCTGCAATTCGAGGTCGACCTCGCCGCGGCCCGGAACGACCTGCTCAGCGCCGAAAACTCCCTTCTCTCGAGAATCAACAATTTTAAACTGCTGATCGGCTTGCCCCTGGCCGACAGCATATCCCTCGCGCTGTCGGATACAACTTTTCACGGATTGGAAATCCCGTTGGACCGCGCCATTGCCGAGGCCAAGAGAACGCGCGTGGATCTGAAACGGGCTTTAAACAACGTGGAGCGAGGCGAGTTGACTCTCGATGAAGTCGAGGGACGCCGCACGATCAGAGGCGACATCACTCTGAACTACGGCCTGAACGACGTGGAGGACCGCCTCCGAGCTATGTTTCTGGAGCCCAGCCAAACGAGAGGCGCCATGCTCAGGGTGTCGGTGCCGGTCTTCGATTGGGGCCGTCACTCGCGCGATGTGGAAGCCGCAGAGGCCCGCCTTCGCAGCGCTCGTTTCACCGCGGAAAATGTGGAACTGACCATCGAACAGGAGATTACCGACCTGACGCGCCGCATTGCATCCGCTTCGGAGCGCGTGAACGTCCTTTACAAAAGCCGCGGGGTTGCCGAAAAAGCGAACCAGATAAATACACAGCGGTACGAAGTGGGCACAATCGGATCGATTGAGCTGTCGCAGTCGCAGACGCGTCTGTTGCAGGCGCGTTTGAGCGCGCTGGAGGCCCTGATAGATTTCAACGTCGCCGTCGCTGATCTGATGAGGCGCACATCCTGGGATTTCGTCAACGACCGGGGAGTGGAACTTTCGAGATAGCTTGCCGCGACGCTTCCCAGGCGCCGCTGATCGAGTAAGCATCCCGCGTCTTCGGGCGGACGGGGCGGCCCGCGGGCCGAAGGCAGCATGGCTTTTGGATTTCCCTCTCCGGCTACATAATTTCTTGTGATGAAAGCATTTCGGGTTAATTGTAACCGCTGATACGGCCTTTTCATGAAGGATTTCGGCGACGCACTGCGCGAAGCGCGATTGAAGTCGGGAATTTCTCTGGAGGAAATCCACGAGACGACCCGTATATCGATGAAGCATCTTCTGGCTATTGAGTCCGGAGATTTCCCGTCGGTGCCGCAAACCTACGTTCGCGCCTTCATCAGGGAATTCGCGGCGCTGGTCGGTTTGGACAAGGACGCCGCAGTTGCCCGATATAATGACTTCGCCGAGAGAGAACGCGGAATTCCAAAACCGCCTGAAGCTTCCGACCAGTCTCATATACTTCCGAAGCTCGACGACACAATAGAGATAATCGATCCGTCGCTCATAACTCCCCGTCACGTGGAGGTGCAGGGAGCGCCCGAAGTTCCGGAACAGGAGGATTTCACGCCTCCGGTCCGGGTTTCTCCGTCAGCGGCCGACGTCTCGACTCCGGCCCTCGACATCAGCACCACCCGAAAAAACGCCCCCGCCTCCGAACCTCAAAACGCTGGGAAATCGCCGGTGAGCGAAATACCCGCGATTCAAGGCGCAAACTCTGCGACGCTTCCCTATGTTCCGCCGCAAAGGCGGCCGGATCCGGATCACTCGGCCGAAGACGGTCAGTCGAAAGTGGCGTCCAGACGCTCCGACATCATAGACAAGCTCACTATGCAATCTCACGCAGCGTCTACACCGCAAGTCGAGAAAGCCCGGCAGTCTCGCAGGAGCGTATATGACACGAAACCGCCGATTCCTACTGAAGAATCGATCAAAACCGCCGTATCGAGGCAAAAAGATGCTCCGTCCTCGCACAGGAACCGAAAACGTGAGCCGATATCGCAGGAAGAGCGCAGGTATCTCATAATTGCGGCAATACTGGTCGGAATCGTGATCGTCGGAATTTTCATCATTGTCAATTTCCAGTCAGCGGACACGGAGCAGACAGTCGCTGTGGATTCCACCGGCATCAAATCCACGCTTGAAAGCGGCGCGTTCATTGATTCTTCGCAGAGCATGTTTTTCGAGCCCGTACTGCCGGATCCGGACACAATGAGCAACAGGATTTTTCCACCGGAGGATGCAACCACGCGCTCCGCCAGCGCCGACTCGAAGGAAGACAGCCTGGTACTGGAGGCCTTTTCCAGCGCGCCTGTCTGGTTTTCCGTCAAGATGGATACCACGCGCACGGAGAAGGGCAGGATGAGCAGCAACGACCACCGGATCTGGAAGGCCAGGGACCGCTTCACCATCACTCTCGGAGACGGTGGCGCTGTGACTTTTTTCCTCAACGGAAAAGAACTGGGCGCCTTGGGAGACAACGGAGTCGTTATCCGCAACATGCCCTTATCCCGTCAGAGCATGAGTACCGGAGACTGACGGCGTGGCGGTTGCGAGGCAAATCATCGACGAGCACGCGGCGCTGTGCCGCGAGATTTCGGAGCACGACTATCGCTACTATGTCCTCGCGGACCCGGCGATTTCAGACCGCGACTACGATAAGCTCATGGAGCGGTTGCTCGCAATCGAAGCGATGCATCCGGAATTGCGCGGCGAGGATTCTCCCGGTCTTCGCGTCGGAGGGACGGTTACCAGGGAATTCGCGACGGTCATCCACTCGTCTCCAATGCTCAGCCTGTCCAATACCTACGCTCCGGGGGAACTTCTCGACTTCGACCGCCGTATCGCCGAGGCGCTCGGCGGAGAAGCCGTCAGATATGCCGCCGAGTTGAAGATCGACGGCGTCGCGGTCTCGCTCGTATACCGCGACGGCATACTCGAAAGAGCCGCGACGCGGGGCGACGGCGAGCGGGGAGACGAAATCACCAATAACGTACGTACTATCAGATCGATCCCGCTGCGAATCCGAGACGCGGCTGACGGACTTAAAGACTTCGAGGTCCGCGGAGAGATCTACATGGGACGGGACGTTTTCGAGCGCCTGAACAAGCAGCGCGAACTCGACGGCGAAAAACTATTCGCGAATCCTCGCAACTCAACCGCGGGGACCTTGAAGCTGCAGGACAGCGCGCTGGTCGCCGAAAGATCCTTGAGCGCCATGATGTACACCCTCCTCGCTCCTTCCGGTTTCGTGGAATCGCAGTTCAACGCTTTGAAAGTCCTGGAAGAAACCGGATTTCCGGTCAGCCGGCACTCGAGTCTCTGTGAGAGCATCGCGCAGGTTCAGGAGTACAGGGACACATGGGAGAGCAGGCGAGACACCCTGCCATACGACATCGACGGCGTCGTCGTCAAGGTCGACTCGTTCGCGCAGCAGCAGCGGCTTGGCGCCGTCGCCCGCAGTCCCCGCTGGGCCATCGCATGCAAGTTCGAGTCCAGTAGCGCCGCGACCCGGCTCGAGGGAATCTCCTTCCAGGTGGGACGCCTCGGAACAGTGACGCCCGTGGCCGTGCTGACGCCGGTCCGCCTCGCCGGATCGACCATCAGCAGGGCGACGCTTCATAACGAGGATTTCATAAGAGAAAAAGACCTTCGAGTCGGAGATCTTGTCCACATCGAGAAAGGCGGCGACGTCATTCCGAAAGTGACGGGAGTCGATTTGAGCGCGCGCTATCCCGACGCGGCGGCTTTCTCTTTCATCGAGTGTTGCCCGTCCTGCGGAGAGCTCCTTTCCCGTCCCGAGGGCGAAGCTGCCTGGTATTGCGAAAATCCCGAGTGCCCCGCCCAGGTAAGAGGCCGAATCGAGCATTTCGCGGCAAGACGGGCCATGAACATCGAAGGTCTAGGCGAGGCGGTCGTGGATTCGCTGGTCGAACAGGGATTCATCCGCTCCGTGCCGGACCTTTACGAGCTTTCCGGACGAGGCGCCGAACTCAGCGCACTGCGCGGCTTCGGCGAGCGCAGCGTTTCAAGACTGCTCGAATCCATTGAACGCAGCAAGGAACAGCCCTTCGAAAGGTTGCTCTATGCCGTCGGCATCCGCTTCGTAGGCGAAAGCGCCGCCCGTCTCGTGGCGCGGGCGTTCCCATCGTTCGATGCCCTGGAGGCGGCGGATGCGGAAACCCTCGCGCGGATCGACGGCATTGGACCGAGAACTGCCGACAGCATTGTCCGATATTTTTACGATCCGCGGACATCCGCGCTGACGCGGAGGCTGAGGCGGGCGGGAGTGACCGGAGGCGCGACGCAGGAGCACGCCCCGACGGCGAACGTGTTTTTTTCAGGCAAGACCTTCGTGCTGACTGGAACTTTGCAGTCTTACACTCGGGACGAAGCCAGGAAGATCATCGAGAATGCGGGCGGGAAAGTCGCCGGCAGCGTCAGTAAAGCAACGGACTTCCTCATAACCGGAACCGACCCCGGCTCCAAGCTGGAAAAGGCGCAACGGCTGGGCGTCGCCGTCTTGACCGAGGAAGATTTCATTTCCGGAATATCCACCACCCGATCAACAGCGGAGCAAAGATGAACTTTTCGATCACGAAAGAGGATGACATAGCGATCTTTCATCTGAAGGAGAGGCGCCTGGACTCGCTGAACGCGCCCGATGTGAAAGCTCAGCTTCTCATCGCATCGAGCGAAGACGTCAACGTGCTGATAATCGACTTGCGGGGGATTGAATTCTGCGACAGTTCGGGTTTGAGCGCATTGCTTCTGGCCGAAAGGCAGATGCGCGATCGCGACGGAGGAGTGCTGGTGGTCGACGAGATCGGCAAAGTCCGCGCTCTGGTCGAACTTGCCAAGCTCGATGCCGTTATACCGGTTTTCAGCAGCATCACCGACGCGCGCGCCGCGCTCGAGGATTAGAACCGCACGACCACTCGGCGGTTCGGCGCCTGGTCCCCGGATAATCGAGTCCATGCAACTGACCATCCCCGATTTTATTGTAATCGGTTTTTCCCTCGCGGGCATAGCGGTTTACGGCGCCATGCGCGGAGGACGCCAGAGCTCGGCCCGCGACTACTTCCTGAGCGAGTCCGCCGTGCCCTGGTGGGCCGTATGCATCGCGATTGTGGCGACGGAAACCAGCGCGCTGACCTTCCTTTCGCTGCCGGGATTGGCGTACGTGTCGGACATGTCCTTCCTGCAGCTCGCGGTCGGGTACATAATCGGCCGCGTCGCCGTCGCCGTATTCATACTGCCAGGATATTTCAGCGGGAAACTCGAAACCGCTTACAGCTATCTCGAAAGCCGTTTCGGCAACCGAACGCGCCGCTCGGCGTCGGTCGCGTTTCTGGGCACCCGATTGCTCGCGGACGGCGTGCGGTTGTACGCCACAGCGATACCTCTCGCGTTGTTTATCCGCGGAAGCGGACTTATGGGTGGCGGGGAAACAGCTGTTTACATCGTTTCGATCATTGTCATCGCGGCGTTGACGATGTTCTACGTCTATCTCGGCGGAGTCAGGGCCGTCATCTGGGCGGACGTGATTCAATTCGGGATTTATTTGCTTGGAGCCGCGTTTTCGCTGGTACTTGTATTCGAACTGCTCGGTGACCAGGCGCTGCCCGGTCTGTCGCGCGCGTGGGAAGCGGGTAAATTCCGTTTTCTCGTGTCACCGGCCGTCGAGGGTCTTTTTACACAGCCCTACAATGCGTTGGCGGGCGTGATCGGCGGCATGTTCCTGTCGATGGCTTCACACGGCACGGATCATCTGATCATACAGAGGGTTCTGACCACCAACAATCTCAACGCCTCGCGCCGGGCGATGGCTCTCAGCGGCGTCGTGGTTTTCGTGCAGTTCGCCATGTTCCTCTTTCTCGGCGTGATGCTCTGGCTTTATTACGGAGGAGAGACGCAGTCTTCCAACGAGGTATTCTCGCGATTCATACTCGAGGAACTGCCTCAGGGCCTGCGCGGACTCATTGTTTCAGGCATACTGGCAGCCGCGATGTCCACGCTCTCGGGATCGATAAGCGCCCTGTCCGCCTCGACGATGATGGACCTCGTCGCGCCCTTGCGGCGCAGCCCCATGGACGAGGCTTCCGCGCTTCGCACATCGCGCCGCATTTCCATCGCCTGGTGCCTTGCTCTGGTGGCATCGGCGGGCGTATTCATCGGAACCCCCGACACCGTGGTTGAATTGGCCCTCAGCATCGCATCCTTTACCTACGGCGGCCTGCTAGGATTATATCTCGTCGGCAGGTTCATGAAAAGGACGGGTGAGGCACCGGCTCTGACCGGCTTTTTCACGGCTATCGCCGGCATGATCATCGTGATTCTCTTCAGCGAGATCGCCTGGACATGGTATGTGCCTGTCGGTTCGGCGATCTGCATGCTGACCTCCGGAGTGGTGGGTCTCGTAGTCGACGGACGACAAGGAGACCGGCAATGAGCGCGGGCGACTGGATAATCATCGCGGCATATTTCTCGCTGACCCTGGCCATGGGAGCGTATTTCGCGCGCCGTGCCGGACGCAGTACGAACGAATTCTTCCTGGGCGGACGCAGATTCCCGTGGTGGCTGGCCGGACTCAGCATGGTGGCCACGACTTTCGCGGCGGACACGCCTCTGGCGGTCACCGAACTCGTTGCCACGCGCGGAATAGCCGGCAACTGGCTGTGGTGGAACATGGCCATCGGCGGAATGCTTACCGTGTTCTTTTTTGCGAGACTCTGGCGCCGGGCGGGCGTGATGACCGACCTGGAGATCATCGAGATCAGATACTCCGGTAAAGCCGCGGCTTTTCTCAGGGGCTTTCGATCCATTTATCTGGGCCTGTTCATGAACGCCATTATCATGGGATGGGTGAATCTCGCGATGGCATCGATACTTGAAGGCCTGTTCAGTATACCCCGCGAGACGGTGATACTCTATCTTGCCGCCGCCCTGCTGTTCACGGCTCTCTATTCCTCCCTTGCGGGTCTTTGGGGCGTGGCGGTGACCGACGCGTTTCAGTTCATCGTCGCGATGGCCGGTTGCATCGTTCTCGCCGCAATAGTGCTTCATTCCCCGGAAATCGGAGGGATTGCCGGCCTGAAGGCTTCTTTGCCAGCGACCACCTTCGAATTCCTCCCGCGTTTGCAATCGGCCGGAGACGGACTGACCGGCATATTGGCGCTCTCAGGCGGCGCTTTTCTGGCTTATATCGGAGTTCAATGGTGGGCGTCCTGGTATCCCGGCGCGGAACCCGGCGGAGGCGGATATGTTGCCCAGCGCATGATGTCGGCGCGGGACGAAAAGCAATCCGTCTACGCAGTGCTCTTTTTTCAGATCGCTCACTACTGTTTGAGACCCTGGCCGTGGATTCTCGTCGGCCTGGCCAGTATGACTCTTTATCCATCCCTGCCGGAAGCCGACAAACGCCTGGGTTTCGTGTACGCGATGAGGGATTATCTGCCGGCCGGATTGAAGGGAATGCTTGTCGCGGCTTTTTTCGCCGCGTATATGTCGACCATCGCCACGCATCTGAATTGGGGAACCTCTTATCTCGTGCACGATTTCTGGAGGCGCTTCGTGCGCAGGGATGCCGGCGAGAAATCCTATGTGCGCGTATCGCGCGTCACAACCATGCTATTGATGCTCGCGTCGTTACTGGCGTCTTACGTGATGACATCGATCTCCGGCGCCTGGATGTTCCTGATCGAGTGTGGAGCGGGCCTGGGCCTGGTGTTGATACTGCGCTGGTACTGGTGGAGGGTCAACGCCTGGAGCGAAATTGTCGCCACCGTGGCTCCGATACTGGCCGTGGCGGCCATGGCGATTTTCAACGGCGCGGTCCCGGCCGCCGATCGCATCGTCTTTCCCTGGACGCTTTTCATTCCCGTGTTATTCACAACCGCGGCCTGGATCACGGCCACTTTCTTGACGGTTCCGACCTCGCCGGACGTTTTGGCGGAATTCTACCTACGGACAAAGCCGGGCGGACCTCTTTGGGGAAGTTATTCGAAAGGAGACTCCCGGCGGCCGTTCGTACGGCTCCTCGCCGCCTGGGCGGCTGGAGTTCTGATGGTATACTCGACCCTTTTCGCGACAGGCCACCTTCTGCTGGGCCCCTCCTCGTCGACGGGATTGTGGATCTGCGTTTCCCTGGCTATGGGTTTAATCGTATTTTTCCTGATGCGTTCGGGCATCGGTGAAGCGGCTGCCGATTCAGGCCGACCTTCATCGACGCCCGTCGGGAAGTTTTGAACCAACGCGGGCGCCGTATCGCGCCCGACGAATGACACGAAACCCGTCAGATATAGGAGAAACTCATCAGGTTCTTCTTTTTAAACAGCGAGCGCCGACTGCTCGGACGACTCGCGAAAATCCGTCTCGTCGCTTGCGATCTTGACGGAACCTTGCTCAACTCCGATTCGAAGGTCACTAGGAGAAACGCCGGCGCGATCGAGGAACTGAGCCTGTACGGCGTGAATGTCCTGCTGGCTTCCGGAAGAAGCCCGGGATTCACGCGCTATTTCTCCCGCGCCGTCGGCTCGGGCTATCCCGTCATTTCCCTGAACGGAGCGCTGACCACGGACGCATCCGGCGCGGCAACAGACATCGCGCCCGTGGAACTCGAATCGGCTATGCTCGCCGTGGAAATCGCCTGCAAGCATCCGGAATCGTCGATGTCGGTGTTTACACCGGACGGAGCTTTGTCCGAATCGGCGATACAGCGGCTCCCGCGCTATCTCGGCGCTTTTCCGCCGGAACAGCGGGTGGTCAGCGACCTGCTGCCACATCTCGACCGAGCCGCCATGCTGGTGATGTGCGGCGGTTATACGGCCGTTCAGGACGTATCGGTATCTCTGGCCAAGCACACCAAAGGGCGCATCGACCGCGTCATGTATCAGAGCAAGAGCGCGTCCGACACATACTATCTCGAGATCAAGTCATGGGGAGTCAACAAAGGCTGGGCACTGCGCGCGTTTTCCAGGTCCGCCGGATTGCACCGCAATGAGATAGCGGCCATCGGAGACTACGCCAACGATATGGAAATGTGCGAATTCGCCGGCGTCGCCGCGGCGATGCGCAACGGCATGAGTGAACTCAAGCGGCATGCCGATTACGTCACTCGACTTTCCAACGACGAAGACGGCGTCGCGGAGTTCCTCGAGATGATCATACGGGCAAAAAAGGAGCGCGGAACATGAAATGGCTCCCTCGATCACTGCGCGAGCGGATAACCGCGTTGAGACCTCGCTTCGATCGGAACATTCCGATACGTCTGTTCATCGGCATCGGTCTCACCGCTACGATAGCAATCCTGTTCCCGAAGGGACTTAGTGTAGTCTATGAAACGGCCGAAGGATCCGTATGGAACGAGGAAGATCTCATCGCCCCGTTCCCCTTCCCGATCTACAGGGATCCGGTACTCGTCGAAGAAGAACAGACGGAAGCCGTCCGCAATACGGCCCTGAGCTTCGACAGGGTGGATACGGCCGGCGCGTCCGCGATGTCGAACGCCGACTTCTTTCTGGATCTTCTCGCGGGAATCATTGACAGCCAGCTGACGCAGGCGAACCGCGCACTGACGGAGGACGCGGCCAAACGCCTGGGGCCTCTTCTCGCACGGCGGACGTCGCGGGCCGGCATCCCGTTCGCCCCGCGCCCGGACGATCTCGCAGCGATGGCCTTGGAGAGATCCCGCGAACTGCGGCGCAACCGCGCAGCGCGGTCTTTCGACGACGCGCGCAGGAAGCTGCGAGAGATTATCGATGAAGTTTATCAGCGCGGATATATCGACAAACCGAAATCCACCTTCAGCCAGCGGACCCTCGCCCTCGCCGGACGCGATTACGAGGAGTTGCTGCCGATATCCGGCTTCCTCGACCGTTCCGAAGTCGATGCATTCGTCCTGGCTCGGGCGAGGATCCGCGCGCCCGGCGACACCGTGTTCGCCCGACTCGCGGCAATGACTCTCCGCGTTTCACTTCGACCCGACATAGTGTATAACCCGTCCAAGACGCAAATCGCCATACAATCCGCCGTGGAGGCGGTCCCGCGCACCGACGGCATCGTCAAGGAAAACGAGCGCATAGTCAGCAGACATGAGCGCGTGACGCCCGGCATCAAGGCGAAACTCGATTCGTATCAGCGGGCGCGGAGCGAGAGGGCCGGCGACGTGGATACCGCGCTGCAGGTCGTCGGGCGCGTCGGGCACACTGCTTCCATTCTGTTTCTGCTCGTCATATACCTTTTCCTGTTCAGAAAAAGGATTTTCCACTCGAACGAACGCCTACTCCTCATCGCGATCATCATACTGATGCCGACGCTTCTGGCTCATCTATCGTTCAGCCTGCCGATCAACGGCCCGGTCCAGTACCTGATCCTCGTGCCCACGGCATCGATGCTGATCGCGATAATGTTCGATTCCCGGGTGGCTTTCTATTCCACCGTGACGATCTCCTTCCTGGTCGGCGCCTTGAGAGGCAACGACTACGCGATAATCCTAGCTTCGGTTCTCGCGGGTTCGCTGGCGCTGTACACGGTCCGCGACGTGAAGCATCGCACGCAGATCTTCCGTTCCCTCGCTTTCATCTTCATGGGATACGCCGCGGCGATATTGTTCGACGGGCTGCAACGATCCGTGCCTACCGCGGAGATGACAACCGCTCTCGGCTACGGCATCGCCAACGCCGTTCTCTCGCCGATTCTGACATTCGGTCTTCTTATCTTCTTCGAAAGAATATTCGGCATCGACACGGATCTGACGCTTCTCGAACTGTCAGACACCAACCACCCCCTGCTGAGGGACCTGTCCACGCACGCGCCCGGCACCTTCCACCACAGCGTGGTAATGGGAACACTCGCCGAGGCCGCCGCTACTGCCATCGGCGCCAATCCTATTCTGGCGCGTGTCGGAGCATACTATCACGATATTGGGAAAGTCAAAGCGCCCGAATGCTTCGTGGAAAACCAGAAAGGCGCCGAAAACATACACGAGTCGCTCACGCCCGCTGAAAGCGCGGGAAAAATAATCGAACACGTGCGCATCGGCGTCGAATTGGGACGGGAGGCGGGTCTGCCGGAGCGCATCATCGAGTTCATCCCTGCGCATCACGGGACAACCACAGTCGCCTATTTCCTCGAAAAGGAGCGGCAGTCCAATCCGGCCGCCTTTTCTCCGGACGGTTTCAGATACCTGGGGCCCAAACCCGCATCCAAGGAAACGGCCATTGTCATGCTCGCGGATACCATCGAGGCGGCCGCCAGAACCCTCGAAGAGCCGACTCCCGCAAGCATCGCCCAGTTGATAAACGAGATAGTGCAGCGACGCCTGAACGAAGGACAGCTGGAAGACTCGGACCTGACATTCCGCGAACTTACGATCGTAAAAGGCAGCTTTCTGAAAATCCTGACCGGAATACATCACAGCAGGATTAAATACCCGACGGACGCGGAGGCGGAGGCCGCGCGCAAGCAGGCCGAACGCACGTCGAAACTATTGAAACTCCCATCGGCCAGGGAGGCAATATCCCGCCGGCTGAAAAGAATCGACGACCTATGACGATCCGGCTGACTCCGGTGAATGCCCTGGAACGATTCAGGCGTCATCTGCTCGTCGAGCGGGGACTGGCCGCGAATTCCGTCGAGGCTTACGACCGCGACCTGAGAAGATATGCCGCTTTCTTGGACGACAGGCTCGGGGAGATCGAGATCGGGGATGTGACATTGGCGGACGTGAGCGCTTTCATCGCGGCGCTGAAGGAAACCGGGCTCGCGTCGTCGAGCATTGCGCGGGCCATGTCGTCGATACGGCAGTTCCACGGTTTCCTATCGGCCGAACAACTCGCCTCATCCGACCCAACAAGGCTTCTGGCGACTCCTTTCCGCTCGAAACGCCTGCCTCTGGCGCTGACCCAGGACGAGATAGCGCGAATAATCGAACGGCCCGATACCTCGACAATCCTGGGACTGCGCGACCGCTCCATGCTCGAAACGCTATATGCATCCGGCCTGCGTGTAACCGAATTGACCACTTTGAAAGTGGATCAGCTTCATCTCGATGAAGGGCTACTGAGGATATTCGGCAAGGGAAACAAGGAAAGGATGGCGCCGATAGGAGGCGCGGCGATTCATTGGCTGAACAGATACCTCGTCGAAGCGCGACCGCGCCTGCTTCGCAGAGGCGTCAAAACGGCCGCCGTTTATCTCAACCACCGGGGAAGCGCACTCTCGCGTATGTCGGTCCTCACTCTCGTTAAAAAATGCGCGGCCGCTGCCGGCATACGCTCCGATGTGCATCCGCATACTTTCAGACACAGTTTCGCCACGCATCTCCTGGAGGGCGGCGCCGACCTGCGGGCCGTGCAGGAAATGCTCGGACACTCCGACATCAGCACCACCCAGATCTATACGCACATGGACCGCGATTATCTGCGCGAAATCCATGCCACCTTTCACCCCCGCGGCTGAAAAACAACGGCAGGAAACCGAACATGAATATGACCAAACAACCGCCCTTGTTCATAAGCTTTGAAGGAATCGATTTCTCGGGAAAAAGCACGCAATGCAGGCGGGTGCTCGACTGGCTTCGCGCCCGCGGCCAGTCTGTGGTCTTCGTCAGAGAACCGGGCGGCACTCCGATTTCGGAACGCATTCGCGCACTACTTCTCGACCGGACTTACGGAGAAATGTGCCCGGAATCGGAGCTTTTCCTGTTCTCCGCGGCACGGGCGCAGCTGGTCAGAGAAACGATTACTCCCGCCCTCGCGGCCGGAAGCAATGTTGTCGCCGACAGGTTTCACGACTCCACAACGGCCTATCAGGGTTACGGCAGGGGAATCGACCTGCAGATACTGCACGGGATACACAACCTCGCCATAAACGAGACTAAACCCGACTTGACATTTTATTTCGACATCGACTACGAAGAGAGCAGGCGGCGTTTCGCCCTACTGGGAAGAGCCGACGACCGCATGGAAGCTTCCGACAGGGCATTTTTCAACAGGGTCCGCGACGGATACCGATCCCTCGCCGCGGCGGAACCCAGGCGCTTCGCAATTATGGACGGCCGGTCCGCACCGGACGACATCACGGATCACATCACAAGCATTCTGGAACAGCATTTCCCGGAACGACACAATTCATGACAAACGAAATGAACCGCGTGACATTTTTCGGACAGCGCCGGCGGAAACTTATCACGTCCTCGATCGCGATAGCATGGCTCCTGCTGGCGGGCTTTTCATTCCAGAGCGACGATACGGCCGCTTTCGAACACGGTCTCGCGCTGCTGACTCGGGCTTACAGGGAAATCGGATTCGGATACGCAACCGAGGTCGACGCATCGAGACTGATGAGGGCCGGAATCAGGGGCATGCTCTCGGAACTCGATCCTTATTCCTCCTACGTCGACGAGCAGGATAGAGCGGATGTGGAAATGCTCACGACAGGCAATTACAGCGGGCTCGGCATTTCGGTCGGACGCCGCGGATCGAGATTCATAGTCACCGACCTGGTCGAGCAACGTCCGCGATCCGAATCGGAGCTCCTGATCGGCGACGAAATCCTCAGCATCGATTCGATCACAGTATCGCCGGCCGAACCGGACCTGCGTCGCCTTCTGCGCGGCGCGTCCGGAACGCCGGTGCGACTGCGGATCCGGCGCCCGGGTGTGCCCGGAGTCATGGATATTACCGCCATACGCAGGGATGTGCCCGTCAGGACCGTCTCTGTGGTAGCGGAACCGGAGCCCGGTATCCTTTATATCAAAGTGGACAGGTTCACCCGGAACACCGCGGAACTCATCCGCGAAGCCCTTCTACCCTTTTCATCGCGGCCGCTTCGAAGAGGCATAGTGATCGACTTGAGGGACAATCCCGGCGGTCTGCTGGAAGCGGCGGTAGATGCCGGATCGCTGTTCCTGCCGCAAGGCGCCGTGCTGGTTTCCACCCGAGGACGCCGGCATAAGGAAATCACTGCAAGGATTTACCGATCCACGATGAATCCACTCGCCTCCGACGTGCCGCTGGCCGTTCTTGTGAACGGCGCCAGCGCCAGCGCCAGCGAGATCCTGGCCGGCGCGGTTCAGGACCACGACCGCGGAGTGATCATAGGCGCGGGTACGTTCGGAAAAGGCCTGGTTCAGAACGTCATACAACTCGATCAATCCAGATCGATGAAGCTGACGACCTCGACATACTACACCCCGTCCGGACGCTGCATACAGAAGCCCTTCCGGAGAAGCGGGGAGGGCGAAGCGGTCGCGGCCGCGTTCTGCGGCGACAGCAGCCTGTTCCGCACACTGAACCGAAGGCGCGCGCTCCACGGTTCGGGAGGCATCGAACCCGACCTGAAAGTCCGGAATGATTCCGGCTCCGCCCTGATGAGAGCTCTAAGAAGCAACGGCGCCGTCATACAATTCGTCGCCCATTATATCAACGCCGGGAAGCTCACCGCGCCGCCCGACATCGACGAGTCCATTCGTACGGCGTTCAGCCGTCACATCGACACGCTGGAAGCTTTCCGCGATACGGAGGCCGAAATCCTGCTCCAACGATTGAAAGAGGCGCTCGTCTCCGAAGGCTATTCCGACAAGGCCGCGCAGAGGGCGGACGCTCTGGAGACATCAGTGAGAGCCGGCCGGCCCGACCGCGTGCTCAACAACTGGCGGGCCCTGCGGCTCGAGTTGCAGTCGGAATTTGCCAGACAACTCTTCGACCGAAAGGCATTTTTCATGGCCGGGATGCGCGCCGACGAAGCGCTGCAACGCGCCCTTTCATTGCTGAAGGATCCGCAAGCATATCAGCTTGCCATGGATGCCGAACACTGATCGTCGTCAGCCGACGTCGACGGCGGGAACCGGCTGCTGCGAAAACGGGCTGCCGCCGGGCAGCCCGCAGTTCGACTCCGCCGAGGAGACAATCAACGGGCTGAGTGCTTGAGGTAACGCTCGTTTATCCTGCCCCAGTGCAGATTGGCGAGGAAATTGTCGATGTATTTCGCCCTGCCGGGTCCGTCTTTGTGATAGTAGGCGTGCTCGAACATATCGCAAGCGACAAGTGGAATACCGCCCCATATGGCGCCGTACTGATGCTCGTCCACGAGCACATTGAGAAGTCGGCCGGAATACAGGGTGTCAAGCACCAGCAGACCCCAACCGCTGAGTTTCGCGGCGAATGCGGTGGCCTTTAAATCGGCCTTCCAGGCATCGAAAGAGCCGAACTGCTTTTCGATTGCGGCCAGTATCTCGGGTCCCTTGGAAGGATCGCCGTCACCGCCCAGGTTGTCCCAGTAAATGTCGTGAAGCAGCGCGCCGGAGTGGTTCCAGGTCATCCTCCGTTTCAATTCGCCGATCTCGCTGTAGTTCCCGTTGGCCGAGCCCCGGTCCGAGCTTTCGAGGGCGCTCTCGATCTTATTGAGAAATGTAACGTAACCTTTGTGGTGTGTATTGTAGTGCCAGTCCGTCGTCTCGGGAGAGACCACATCCTTCAGCAGTGTTTTTGCTTCCTCGTCGCTGTAAGGACGCGGATTGAATTTCCACTCATATGCCATTATAGGCCTCCTTGAATTTGGGTGATCGTGATTTCAGTGACAATCGTCGACTGCAAAGCCGGATATCGGCAGAAGCCCGTACGGCTCAAGCGCGTAGAGAACTGCCGCATCCGCAGGTGCGAACCGCATTCGGATTGTTGAAAACGAAACCGCCGCCGCGCTCGCCCTCGGCGAAATCAAGTTCCACGCCTTTCAGGTAGAAATAACTCCTCGGGTCCACGGTCATCTCTACCCCTCCGAGAGTCAGCAGCATGTCCGACTCATTGACTGTTTCATCGAAACCGATGTGGTACGCGAGGCCTGAACACCCTCCGCCGCTGACACCGATTCTCAAACGATGCGATTCGGGTATTGCGTTGACGGCTCTGAGCTCCTGTATCTCTTTTGCCGCCCTCTCCGTCAGAACTATTTCATCGTTGGTCATTTCCGCTTGCGTCATGCTTCGTCCTATGGAATTGCCCGGGTGGAACGGGTTATTCACATAGAACAACAAATCATGCCGCGGAAGTTTCCGCCGTCTTCGCGGCTTCCTTTTTTTCCGGGTCCTTGACCGGATTGAGGAATTCCTCCATGTTGAGGATCCAGACCATCTCAGAAATACGGTTGAGGCGTCCGTCGGCTTCCAGTGCCTTAATAACCGCTCCCGCGATGTAATCGCTTTCCCTCGAGCCTATATCTATGCCATGCCTGTCGCGATAGTAATCACGGACACCGTATTGCACGTCCCTGAGAAAAATGTTCGACCTGTGAAAAACCGGATAACCGTTCTCCTTCATGAATGTCAAAAGATCCTGCTCGCGGCCCGAGAGAGGAGGAATTTTCATCTGGGAACTCCTTCATTATGCTGTATAGTGCTCGCTTACCCGAACTGTCGGTCCGATTCCTCTTGCCCGAGACCTGAAGCGCTTCGCACTGAATCAACTGCTTTCTCGAACAATGCAGCCGCCACACGGACCTCGTCCTCTGTCGTGAATCGGCCCAATCCGAATCGCAAAGTACCGGAGGCGACGTGCTTTTCCAAACCGAGAGCCCGAAGGATCCGCGACGTTCCGGCTTCCGACGAGCAAGCTGAAGTCGAAGACACGGCGACGCCCGGCATGGCGCTCATTATCGCCGACGCCTGGACATGGGGAACAGACACGTTGAGGTTGCCGGGAAGCCTCGGTTGTCCGGCGCCCGGGAACACGAGGCCCGGCATCCGCTCTAAAATGGATTTTAAAAGATCCCGGAGGCGGGCGATGCGCCGCGCGTCATCCTCCCCTTCACGCAAGGCGATTTCGGCCGCTTTCCCGAAACCGGCGATTGCCGCCGTATCGAGAGTTCCCGATCTCAGTCCGCGTTCCTGGCCTCCTCCGTCCAGCAGTGCTTCTAACGCTATTGAAGGCCTTCTGTTCCTTACCCACAGCGCGCCGGCTCCCTTCGGTCCGTAAATCTTGTGCGAACTTAGAGTGAGCAGGTCCGCATCGATCCTGCGCACATCCGGAAGCGCATAAGCGACGCTCTGAGCCGCATCGCTGTGAAACAGCGCTCCTCTTTCGCGGCATATCGCGGCGATGGCCTCCACGTCCTGAATCACCCCGACTTCATTGCCCGCGTGTATGACCGAAACCAGCGTCGCCGGCCTCCTTAGGGCGGAAGCGACAACGTCCGGATCCAACAGACCTGTAGACGGAACCGGCAGCACCTCGCATTCGAATCCGGATTTCCGGAGGCGTCTCCCGGCTTCCATGACGGAGGAGTGTTCCATCGCCGATACAATCAGACGTTTCGAACCTCCCGCGTGAGCGGCCATCACGCCCTTTACCGCTAGATTGTTCGCTTCAGTCGCGCTGGCGGTGAAAATAATCTCATCAGGAGAAGCCCCGATCAGAGCCGCCACCCGCCTGCGGGCTTTCTCCACCGCGCGGGCTGCCATCCGGCCGTATATATGGCTTGTCGAAGAAGGATTGCCGAAATTCTCCCGCAAATAAGGCAGCATCTCCTCCAGAACCAAGGGATCGAGCGGAGTCGTCGAATGATGGTCGAGATATATCGGCAGCGGATGTTTTGCTTCCATCTGGTGCTCCCGGATACGCTTAAACCGCGGACCGGATTCCGGAAATTGCGTCGGTCAGTGTCAAATATCATCGATACGCGGGCACCCGGCAACTCTTTTTTTGTCGGCATGTAATGCTTACCTTGAAAGTCGCCACAGAGAGAAGCCCGTGCTCCGTATCGCAGTATTCGTATCAGGAAGAGGTTCTAATTTCCAAGCCGTTCACAAAGCGGTCCTCGAGGGCCGCCTTGATGCCGAAATCCGGCTGCTCGTGAGCAGCCGTCCGGACGCAGGCGCCCTGGATTACGCGACTCGACATGCGATACCAGTCTTCATCGAAGACGGCAGGGAGAGGGCCATGCCGCGATACGGCGACCGTTTGCTGAGCGTCCTGCTCTCGTACGGCGTTGATTTCATAGCCCTGTGCGGTTATCTGAAACTGGTGCCCGGGGAAGTCGTCGGCGCATTCCGCGCCAGGATAGTGAACATACATCCCGCGCTGCTGCCCGCTTTCGGAGGCCGTGGCATGTACGGAATGCGCGTGCACGAAGCGGCAATCCGACGGGGAGTCAAATACACGGGTGTTACAGTACATTTCGTGACCGAAGCGTATGACGAGGGGCAGATTGTCGCTCAAAGAGTCGTTGAAGTCGCCGATGACGACACACCGGAATCCCTCGCGGCGAAAGTTCTGACCGTGGAGCATTCCATTTACCCAGAAACCCTTCAACTCTTCGCCGAAGACTCGATAGCCGAGGACGGAAAGAGAAAACGCATCATAAACTGAAAAAATTCAATGGGCAGAATCTCAACTGCACTACTGAGCGTATGGGACAAGGACGGCATAGTCCATTTCGCTCGCGAACTATCGAAACTCGGCGTACGCATCATCTCGACGGGCGGCACTCACGCGCTGCTCGAATCGCAGGGAATCCCTGTCACGCGCGTTGACGATGTGACCGGTTTCCCGGAGATGCTGGATGGACGCGTCAAAACCTTGCATCCGCTGATACACGGCGGCCTGTTGGCGCGACGGAACGACGAGAAGCATCGGGCTCAGGCAGCGGAACACGGGATCGAGATGATTGATCTCGTTGTCGTCAACCTTTATCCGTTCGAGAAAACCGCGGCCTCTGGAGCATCTCACGCCGAATGCATCGAGCAAATCGATATCGGGGGTCCGGCGATGCTTCGTTCCGCCGCGAAAAACCACGAAAGCGTCACTGTGATCTGCGATCCGAAGGATTACGATCTGGTATTGCGTGAAATCGCGGACCTCGGCGACACCACCGGCGAGACACGGGCCATGCTGGCAGCGAAAGTGTTCGAACGCACCTCCTCGTACGACACCGCCATATCGGTTTACCTGACAAGCGGCAGCGCGCCCGACTCGCTCCCGGCTTCCCTGAGAATCAGCCAGACTCTAACCGCGACACTCCGGTACGGGGAAAATCCCCATCAGAAGGCCGCGCTCTACGGGAGCTTCTTCGAGCGTTTCCACAAGCTCCACGGCAAGGAATTGTCGTTCAACAACATTGTCGACATGCAGGCTGCGTCTGCTCTGGTCGAGGAATTCTCCGATCCCTGCGCCGCCGTGATCAAGCACACTAATCCCTGCGGCTGCGCCGTCGCCTCTGACATACTCACTGCGTGGAGGGAAGCCCTGACCACCGATCCGGCGTCCGCTTACGGGGGCGTAGTCGCCTTGAACCGCACGGTTGACGCCTCCCTCGCCGCTGCGTTGAACGAGCTCTTTACCGAAATAATACTCGCTCCCGGTTTCAACGAAGACGCGCTGGAACTCTTGCGGAAGAAAAGGGACCGCCGCATCCTCGAAATACGCGGCGATGTCGGATCCGCATCGAGATATGATATTAAAACCATTGCAAATGGTTATCTTTGCCAGACTGTGGATTCCGTCAGCGAAGACCCCGAATCGTGGTCCGTGGTCACCAAACGACAACCCACAGCCGAAGAGAGGGCCGCGCTGGCCTTCGCATGGAAAGTCGCCAAACACGTAAAATCAAACGCCATAGTGTATACGAACGCGAGTAAAACACTCGGCATAGGCGCCGGCCAGATGTCGCGGGTGGATTCAAGCGCTATCGCCGTGATGAAAGCCCGCTCGGCGGGACTGTCGCTGCAGGGTTCCGTGGTCGCATCGGACGCTTATTTCCCGTTCGCGGACGGCCTGCTCGAGGCGGTCAAGGCGGGGGCCACGGCTGTGGTGCAGCCCGGCGGTTCGGTCCGCGACGGCGAAGTGATCGAAGCGGCCGACAATAGCGGCATTGCCATGCTCTTCACCGGAATTCGGCATTTCAAGCACTGAGGTTATCCGCCCATGGGATTGCTCTCCCTATTTTCCAATGATATAGCCATCGATTTAGGCACCGCCAACACCCTGATCTGGGTGAAGGGCAAGGGCATCGTTATGAGCGAGCCCTCTATCGTGGCTTTCGACGTCAACACAAAAAAAATAATTGCCATCGGAAACGATGCGCGAGAGATGCAGGGCAAGACGCATAGGGACCTGCAGGTGATCCGTCCCATGCGCGACGGCGTTATCGCCGATTTCGAAATCGCTGAGGGGATGCTCAGGGCCTTCATCAAAAAGATTTCCAACAGCTGGGTCCCGAGCCGCCGCATCGTGATTTCGGTGCCCAGCGGCATCACCGAAGTCGAGAAACGGGCGGTGCGTGACAGCGGGGAACATGCCGGCGCCAAGGAGGTGCACCTCATCGCAGAACCGATGGCCGCGGCGATAGGAATAGGCCTGCAAGTGGACGCCCCGGTGGGCGACATGATCATCGACATCGGCGGAGGAACCACTGAAATCGCCGTGATCGCGCTGAACGGCATTGTTCAGGAGGAATCCATCAGAATTGCGGGCGACGAGCTCAACAACGCGATCATTTCTCACTTCAAAAAAGCGCACAACCTGCTCATCGGAGAGCGCACGGCCGAGATCATCAAATGCGAAGTCGGATCGGCCGTGTCCCTCAAACAGGAACTCGCCGTGCGCGTGAAGGGCCGAGACCTGATCGGCGGACTGCCCACAACCGTCGAGGCATCCTCAGCCGAGATACGCGAATCCCTGAACGAACCCATCTCGATAATCGTCGAGGCGATAAAGAATACTCTGGAACGCACTCCTCCCGAACTCGCCGCCGACATACTCGACCGCGGCATCATGCTGACGGGAGGCGGCGCCCTGCTCAAGGGGCTCGACGCCCGCATACGACAGGCCACGAATCTCCCCGTGCACGTGGCCGAGGATCCTCTCACGGCAGTCGTGCGCGGCGCGGGCGCGATAATGGAAAACCTTCCGAAGTACAGCAAGGTGATACTGAAGGGGAAAAAATACTAGCGGCGCGGCCGCCCGATTTTCATGCGGCAGTTGTATCGTCTTTTAGAAAGATTCCGTGAAGCCGCGCTGGCCTCAACCCTTGCGGCACTGTCGATCATCCTGATAATCAACAGCGACTCGCCGCAAATCAAAGTTCTTCGCGGGGTTGCAGTCACCGCCTACGCGTCCGTCCAGGCGCCGATGCACTGGTTCTCGGCCATGTTCCGCGCCAGGGAGGAAAACACGGCGCTGCGCACCATAAACATGACCCTGATGGAAGAAGTCATGAAACTTCGCCGCATGCGCCGCGAGAACGACGAATTGAGACAGTTTCTCGGCTTCGCCGTCCATTCCTCCTATCCGCTCGTGCCGGCGGAGGTCATCGGAAAATCCTATGTGCCCGGACAGTGGACGATCACGCTGAATGTCGGAATCAGCGACAGCGTGCGTCCCGGCATGCCGGTCATACATGAAAACGGACTGGTCGGTCTTGTGATCGCCGCCGCTTCGAATCACTGCCTCGTACAGCCCGCGATGAGCAGGAATTTCCGGGTTTCCGCCAAGGTGCTGCGCTCGCGCGTGGACGGCATCATTGCAAAAGACGATGGGCAGGGCCTTCTTCTGCAGAACGTGCTTAAAACCGCCGACATCCAGGCGGGAGACAGCATAATCACGTCTTCTTTCAGCAACACTTTCCCGTCCGAAATCCCGATCGGCATCGTGGTGTCGATCGGACCCGGCGACCGCGGATTGTTCAGCAGGATCGACATACGGCCTCACGTCGACTTCAGCAGGCTTGAAAGAGTGTTTGTTATGCGCTGGCAGCGCAATACGGAGCAGGAACAGCTCGAGCGCCGGATCGGAGCCGCGACCCCATGACTCCGAATGTGCGGGACATACTGCTCTGGGCCGGATTGTTCGCCCTGCTTACGACGCTTCAGATTCTGTTCGCGCCTCTGCTGGATATCTCGGGCGTTGGCCCAGATTTCGTCCTGGCGGGATTATACTTCCTGGCCTTCCGAAAGGGCGCGGTCCCCGCGACCGTTATGGGTTTCTCCGCGGGTCTGTTTCTCGACCTGGCGTCGGCGGAAATAGTCGGCATTTCAGCGCTGGCCAAGACAGTGACCGGCTTCGCGGCCGGACAATTGTACGATCCTGAAAGGCCGTCGCCCTACGGCGCTTTGCCAAGATTCGTGCTTTTGGGATTTCTGTTTTCTTTGCTGCACAACCTGGTGCTCATATTGTCTTATTTCCGCGCGATGGACACCGACACTCTCGCGGTTCTGGCCGCTCAAGGACCGGGCGGCGCTCTTTACAGCACTCTGTTCATCGCGGCGGCAGTCCTGATAGCCTCCCGATCCCGCAAGCGCGTGTCGCTGCAGGAGGCGCCTTGACGGACTACTCTCAGAAGGGATCCTCACGCCGGGTCGCGGTGATCGGCGCGCTCTTCATGGCGATGTTCGCCATGCTTGCCTATCGGCTGTACCAGTTGCAGTTCGTCGACTACGACGAGTTTCGCGAACACGCGCGACGAAATTCGGTGCGGCGGGTCGCTCGTGAACCGATGCGCGGCCTTGTATACGACAGAGACGGCAATATTATTGTGGACAACAACCCTTCATATACACTCACCATAACACCATTCGAGTTCCGCGAGGAGTCCCTGCCGGTTCTGTGCCGCATGTTCCAACTCGACACGGCATTCGTGCGCAGCCGGCTCGCCCAGCACACCGGAACCACCTTCGAACCGGTGAAAATCTCCCGTGATATTACCTTCGAGCAATTGGCCCTGCTGGAAGAAAGCCGCGCCCTGCTCCCCGGCGTCGGCTATGTGGTTGAGAGCAGGCGTGTTTACAAGATGAAGCCGCGCATGTCTCATCTACTCGGATACACCCGCGAAATCTCGCCGACTCTGCTGGCCAGACGCGGTCCCTATTATCAGCCGGGCGATGTGGTGGGATACAATGGAATCGAAGCATATTACGAGGAAGTGCTGCGCGGCCGCAAGGGCTACGAATACTTCACCGTCGACTCGCGCGGGAAAGTCATGGAACGCTTCGACAACGGGCAGGCCGACCAGCCCGCTCATGAGGGCGCGGATCTTGTGCTGACCATAGACATGAAGCTGCAGGAACACGCCGAACGCCTTCTTCACGGCAGACGCGGAGCGATCGTGGCGCTGGACCCGAACAACGGAGAGGTTCTCGCATTCGCAAGCAGTCCTGACTACGACCTCAGCAGCATGTCAGGCCGCATTTCCCCCGAATTCTGGCGCGGCCTCAATTCGGACAAGGGCTTGCCCCTTTACAATCGCTGCACGATGGCCGCTTACCCGCCGGGTTCGACTTTCAAAATGATGCTTGCTGTGGCGGCGCTGCAGGAAGGCATTATCAACGCCTCTTCCACAATCCCATGCCCGGGATACTACACCCTCGCGGGAGTCACCTTCAAATGTCACGGCGCTCATGGAAACATCAACGTTGTACGGGCGATAGAATCTTCCTGTAACGTCTTTTTCTACAAGCTTATTTTCCGTCTTGGTTTCGATGCATGGTCAAGGTACGGAGCGATGTTCCATTTCGGACGGCCGACCGGAATAGATGTCGCGAGCGAGACGCAGGGTGTTCTTCCCAGCGAGGCCTATTACAACAGGCGTTACGGAACGAGATGGAACAAGGGCTATCTGGTGAGTCTCGGTATCGGACAGGGCGAGATCAACACCACACCGCTTCAAATGGCGGCTTTCACCGCCACGATAGCGAACGGCGGAAAATACTACCGGCCGCACGCAGTGCGTGCCGTTATCGACCGCGGCGCGGGCGGAAAAAGGGACATCCCGGTGCTGAGCGAGCGGCTTCCGGTGGCCCCTGACGTCTGGAAAGCGGTTCAGCAGGGAATGGTCAGAGTGGTGCAGGGCAACGGGACAGGGTATGCCGCCCGTATCGGAAGCTTCCGCGTAGCGGGCAAGACCGGAACCGCGCAGAACCCGCACGGCCGTGATCACGCCTGGTTTGTGGGTTACGCTCCGGCGGAATCACCCAGAATCGCTGCGGCCGTGATAATTGAGAACGGCGGCTGGGGAGGCGAAACCGCCGCTCCGGTTGCCGGCTCATTGATCCGCTACGCGCTGTCGGGACACGGCGCCCGGCCGGCAAGCCCCGATTCGAGCGAAGCGCCCCGAGAAACCACCCAGCCGGCGCAGCGGGCGCCGGTCATCCTCGCCGACTGATGCAGCGCCGCAGAAGATTGATAGCCCGCATAGACGTGTCGTTGCTGCTGTCGGTGACGGCGCTCGCGGTCATCGGTCTCGCGTCGATTTACAGCGTGACTCACGGCACTGAATTGGCGGTTCGTTTTCAGAAGCAGGCGTTCTGGACAGCCCTCGGGGGTCTCATTTTTCTGCTCATCATGTTCGCGCCGCAGCGGTTTTTTCACTACTCCGCCTGGCACTTCTACATCGCGGCCATCATACCGCTCATCCTGGTCCTCTTTGTCGGGAAAACAGTCGCGGGCAACAAGGGCTGGTTCGGAATCGGCGGCTTCGGAATACAACCCTCTGAATTCGCAAAGGTGGCCACTCTTCTCGCGCTGGCGCGTTTCGTCGCGGACTCTCGAACCAGTTTGAGATCCTTCGGCGACTTATCCAAGGCATTCGGACTTGTCGCGCTCCCTTGGATCCTGGTATTCATTCAACCGGACTTCGGAACAGGCATGGTTTATTGGGCCGTTTTCCTGTTCATGATATTCTGGGGAGGCGCCGACATGGTGATCCTGATGACGCTAGTCTCGCCGGTGATCACAGCGGTGCTCTCCGTTCTTGATTTATGGCTCTTCCTGGCTTTCGTGGCGGCGATTTCGGCCATGTTCTACATCCTGCGCCGAAATCTTGGAATAGCCCTCCTATTCATCGTATTAAATCTCGTCGTCGGTTTCACCGTGCAGTTCCTCTACGATCGCCTGCCGGATTATCAGAAGGACCGCATCGCTGTTTATCTCGATCCATCCAGCGATCCGCGCGCCAGCGGATACAACGTCGTGCAGTCCAAGGTCGCCGTGGGCGCCGGCGGTCTTACAGGCTCCGGTTATCTACAGGGTTCTCAGACGCAATTGAGATTCGTTCCGGAACAGTCCACGGACTTCATATTCTCGGTGCCGGCTGAGGAGTTCGGTTTCGTCGGGGCGGCCGTGATACTTCTGCTCTACGGAACGATAGTATTCCGCGGGATCCGCATAGCCAGAAGCTCGGTTTTCCGGTTCAACGGAATTCTTGCAGTGGGAATCACCTCGATGTTCGGATTCCACATATTCGTCAATATCGGAATGGTGCTCGGCCTGCTGCCCGTGGTCGGCCTTCCTCTTCCCTTCATGAGTTACGGGGGATCCTTTCTTCTGACAAGCATGGCGGGCGCCGGCTTGTTGCAGCATATTCATTCCGCCAACGCTCAGACCGAGTGAACGCGGCGAGCATAGCGCGCTTCCGTCCCGTGGAATATGCGGACTCCGGCGGCTGGAAACACTTTTTTATTCAAGGCGCGGATGGTAATTTATTATTTGGTCGATATATGCCGACCGAATCCGCACGCAGAGCCACTACATAATCCCGACACGAACCTAAAGGAATAGAAATCGCCAGGACTTTCTACGGAATTGTTCCTTTTCTCGGGATCTCACCGGAGCAGCAACCATGTCCGATCAATCACTGACACTCAAGGATCTCACAAACCAGATCCCCGCACAATCCACAGGCGAAGGCCGCATCGAATCCGTCGGCATCATCGGCGGCGGCGTGATGGGCAGGGGCATCGCGCAGACGCTATCCACCCATGGAATCAACGTGCTGATCATTGAACGCGATTCCGAGCGCGTGCAGGCCTGCATAGACGGGCTTTCCGAAAACATGGACCGCGAGATACAGCGCTGGGCGATGACCGCCGGCGAAAAGCGGGCAATACTCTCTCGAATCAAAGTGTCGACCAATTTCGACGATATGGAGCACGTGGATTTCGTCATGGAAGCCGTGGACGAGGACGCCGCGCTCAAGCAGGATATGTTGCTGCGCCTGGACAAGATCTGCCGCGCGGACACCATAATCGCCTCGAACACCTCGACGTTGAGCCTGACCAAACTCGCACGAAAGGTTGCCAATCAGCACAAGCTCATCGGTTTGCATTTCTCGAATCCGGTGCCCAAGACGCCGCTCTGCGAAATTATACGGGCCTTCCAGACTTCGGACGAGACTTTCCGCCGCACCAAGGACTTCATCAGGACGATCGGAAAGACCCCGGTGGAAGTCTACGAATACCCCGGTTTCATTACGACGCGCACTATCATTCCGATGCTGAACGAGGCGATGTACATCCTTATGGAAGGCGTCGCCACCGCCGAGGATATCGACACCGCCATGCGTCTGGGCTTCAATTTCCAGATGGGACCGCTCGAATTGGCCGACTCCATGGGTCTAGAGGAACTGCTCGCAATGATGGAGACTATGTTTCACGAATTCGGCGAAACCAAATACCGGCCCTGCCCTCTGCTCCGCCGTCTCGTCAGGGAACAGAAATACGGCAAGAAGAGCGGCCAGGGATTCTTCTTTTACGATGATTCAGGCAACAGGATAAAGCGCGAGAACAAGGCCTGAGACTGAACTCCCGAAGACGCTGAGCCGGCGTGCAATACACCTCTTAACATCAGACAGAGCACCTATGAATATCCTCGTCGTCAATTGCGGAAGCTCCTCGATAAAGTATCAATTCATCGAATCCGAATCTCGGACCACTATGGCCAAGGGCCTGGTGGACCGCATCGGAATGAGCGGCGCCGTACTCACAAATACGCGCTTCGACAGCGACACGATCAAGCTTACCGGCGACATACTCGATCATGGCATGGGCATCGAGTACGTTCTCGCGGTCCTGCTCAGCAAGAATCACGGCGTCATAAAGGAAAAATCCGAAATACACGCGGTCGGCCACAGGGTGGTTCACGGCGCCGAGGATTTCGCGGGCTCCGTGCTGATAACCGACCAGGTGCTGCAGTCGCTGCGGGACAACATCGAGTTGGCGCCTCTGCACAATCCGCACAACATTCGCGGTATCATGGCCTGCAAGCAGCATCTCCCCGATATCCCCCAGGTTGGCGTGTTCGATACCGCCTTCCATCAGTCGATGGCGCCCTCGGTCTTCCTCTATGGAATCCCCTATGTTTTTTACAGCAAATACAAGATACGCCGCTACGGCTTCCACGGCACCTCGCACTTTTTCGTGGCCAATCGCATGGCCGAGGTGCTTGACCGCCCGATAGAAGATCTGAACTTAATCACCTGCCATCTCGGCAACGGATGCAGCATGGCGGCGGTCAAAGCCGGCCAGAGCGTGGACACGACAATGGGTTTCACGCCGCTCGAAGGCCTCCTCATGGGCACCCGCTCCGGCGACATCGATCCGCAGCTCATACTATACGTGATGGGCAAGGAAGGCCTGACCCTCGCGGAAGCGACGACGCTACTCAACAAGCACAGCGGTCTGATGGGAGTATCAGGCGAAAGCAGCGACATGCGCGAAATCGAATCCAGCATGGCCGCCGGAAACAACAGGGCGAGGATCGCCTTCGATATGTTCTGCCACAGGGTGCGCAAGTACATCGGCGCCTATGCCGCCTCTATGGGAGGAGTGGACGGCATCGTCTTTACAGGAGGTATCGGCGAGAACAGCTCGAACGTGCGCGAAGCCGTCTGCTCCAATCTGGGCTTCCTGGGCGTGGATTTCGATGAAGAAGCCAATTCCTCGGGTCCCAAGGAGCGGCTCATTTCTCGGCAGGGCTCCAAGGTTGTTGTGGGCGTCATCCCGACAAACGAGGAGCTCGTGATAGCGCTGGACACCATGCATATCGTCCGCGGTCAGCTGCCGCCCTCGATGAAGAACATGGTGCGCAACCGACAGCTCGAAAGCGCGGACTGACGTCCGCGGCGCATAGCCGTGCGGGCCGTTCCGGATTCGTGGAAATACCCTTCACTGCGGGGTCTGCCGGTCCGCCGCATTCTGGCCATTAAATTGCGCGCCATCGGAGACGTGTTGCTCTCAACAGTCGTAGCGCGCAACCTGCGCTCGGCGTTCCCCGGCGCCCGAATCGACATACTCACCGAGGCGCCGGCTGAAGACATTGTCCGCAACATTCCAGAGTTCGACGAAGCGATCATTTTCAGGCCTCGAAAGGATTCCATTCTTCGACTCTTCCTTGAACTGAGGCGCGCCCGTTACGACCTGGTGTTCGACCTCTTCTGCAATCCGCGCTCGGCCCAAATGGCTTTCGCGACAGGAGCGCGCATCCGGGTCGGCTATCCGTTCCGCGGCAGGGCCTGGGCCTACAATGCGCATGTCGGCAGCCGCTCCGACCGCGTACACAACACCGAGTTCAACCTCGACGCTCTCGCCGCTCTCGACATCCCCGTCACCGACCGCACCGTCACCTGGCATCCGCCCGCCGCGGTGGCCGCCTGGGCCGATGAATACCTGAAAGCTCTCGATCCACGCCGCCCGCTCATTGCCCTGAATTCCGGAGGCACATGGGAAACGAAGCGCTGGGGCCTGCGGAATTTCGCCCGCCTCGGGGACGCGCTCGCAGAACGCCGCCGCGCGACAGTTCTTCTGTTGTGGGGTCCGGGCGAGGAACAGGACGCCGCGGCCGTCAGGGATATGATGCACTCCGAAGCCGTGGTGATACCGCCGACAAGCATCGCCCAACTCGGCGCCCTCCTGGCCCGCTGCGATGCGTTGATCGCCAACGACACCGGTCCCATGCACATCGGCGCGGCCGTCGGCCTGCCGGTGCTCGGCATTTTCGGGCCGACCAATCCTTATCTTCAGGGACCTTTCAACGCCAGCAGCGCCTGGGTGAGACGGGAAGGATTGGACTGCATCGCCTGCAACCTGACGAGCTGCGCCATCGGCAATGTCTGCATGACGGAGCTGGATCCGGAAACGGTTCTGAACGCTTTCGATCGTATATTCCCTCAATGAACACAAGCTCCCCGCAACGCATGAAAACGCTGAAACGCTCCAGGTGCCAGGCCTTTGGATGGGTCCTGCTCGCTCTGCTGTCGGCCTCAGCCGTCCACTGGACGGCATGCGACGACGTGCCCATCGAGCCGCGCCGGGTGCAAGCCACAGTGACGGCGCCCCTGGACGGCGCCGTGATAACGGATTCAGTCCTGCAGGTCCGCGTTGAAATCACGAAAAACTGCGGTTGTCTCGTGCAATGCGAATTCTATGTGGACGGTGAACACAGATTCACCGACTTCGTGCCTGATTATTCCTGGGATTGGGATATCAGAGGAGTCACCGGCGAACACACGGTGGTAGCGCGCGGGGTGATCGTCGGCTCGGTGGAGGGGAGTGATACGGTGCGGGTGACGGTCAATCCTTAGCTCCTCCTATCAATCGCTTCAGAAATTTCAGAAGTTCCGGGATGTTGACCTGAAAACCGGAATACTTGTCCCGGTCGAAACCGAATACCGGATCATATGGTCCGGTGTACCCGCCTCCTCCCCGCTTCGTCAACTCGTATTCCCAGGATGATCTCCAGTTTTCCATTGCCAGCATTTCCTCGAGCCGCAGATCCGTCTTGGGCCGCCGGTCGGGCGCCATTCCGTCGCCCGCGATCGCTTCACGCAACGCGAGATTCCGAAACTCGGGATGCCGCTCGAGCAGCTCGAGCAATTCCTTCATCGCCTGTTCGGGCGTCAATTCTTTTTTCGTGACCAGCCTGGGCGTTCGTGCGGAGACGGTTGTGTCCCCCCGCGCGGGCGCCTCCGGCTGGATCAACGCCGGCGCGCCGGCCTCGCCGGCTGACGCCGGCGCGGCCGTATTTCCCGATGCCCGCGGCGCGACCACCGCAAAACGGCCGCGCACCGCCCGTACTACCCGCGGCGCGGACCGCTCAGAATGACGGATCACGGACAGCGACACCGCTTCTACGCGTTCCTGCAGTCCCGGCGTCCCGAGCGTCCAAAGAGCGGATAGCAGCAACAGCAGACCGTGCAGCAAGAGAGCAGCTGTCATTGCTTCGGCGCTTCTTTGTTTGATCGCGCGATCCGTGTCGATATGTGGGGGAGCCATACGCGTTTGCGCTATTCATGCGGCGCGAGGTTGTAATACGGAGCCGGAGTGGCGCATACGGCATTGTACGACAAACAACGCGCTTGAACAATGCAGGAATGCGGCGCATCGGCAACGCGTTTGCGCGCGGCCGCCGATGCCGTATCTTTCGGTCGATGGACAATCCGACGCCGCCTCAATTCGACCTTGTGATGACGCGCGAGAAGAACCGCGTTGCCTTAACATCCGTGTTCGCGGCCGTGTTCCTCACCGGGATCAAACTCGGTGTCGGACTGTGGACAAACTCTCTGGGAATTCTCTCCGAGGCGGCGCATTCCGGTCTGGATTTTTTCGCGGCCGCCATCACCTTGCTGGCCGTGCGCGTCGCGGACCGCCCGCCCGACAGGAATCACCAATACGGGCACGGCAAAGTCGAGAACCTCTCCGCCCTCGCCCAAACACTTCTCCTGCTCGTCACTTGCGCATGGATACTCGGCGAAGCCCTGGAACGGCTTTCGACCGGACACCGCGATGTGGACGTGAACGCTCTCTCTTTCGTCGTGATAGCCGTTTCGATAGTGGTAGATTTCAGCCGCTCGAGGGCCCTGAAACGAGTATCCCGCAAATACGACAGCCAAGCGCTCGAGGCCGACGCGCTGCATTTCAGCACAGACATTTACAGTTCGCTGGTCGTTATCGTCGGCTTGGGCTGCGTGGCGGCCGGCTTTCCTGAAGGAGACGCGATCGCTGCCTCCATCGTTGCAGGCATCGTCATCTGGATCAGTCTGAGACTCGGCAAGAGGACTATTGACATGCTGCTGGACAGGGCGCCCGAAGGGCTAGCGGACAGACTCCCGGCTGCTATCAGCGCCGTGCAGGGCGTAACCGAGATTCGATCGCTGCGGTCGCGGCAGGCCGGCGGCCGTCACTTCGTCAACGCCGTCATCGGCGTTCATCGGCTGGAAACCTTCAATTCCGTTCATCGCATAATAGACGCTGTTGAGGACAGCGTGAGGTCGGCCTTCCCGCGCGCCGACGTTCTGGTGCATGCGGAACCGACGATCGGAAAAGGCGAGTCGGTACGGGACGCCGTTGCATGGCTGGTTCAAATGTCCGGCTTCACGGCCCATAACGTGCTTGTCCTGCGCGTTGACGGACGGTTTCATATCGCTCTGGATATAGAATTTCCACTCGGGACCACGCTCATACGGGCGCACGAAGCGGCAACTCAGGTTGAAAAGCGCATAGTGAGCGAGCTGCCCGAAGTCGCCGAAGTGAGCGTTCACCTGGAGGAGGACGCCTCTATCATTGTGGAAGCCGAAAACGCGGCCGAGGAGGAAGCTCCTCTCCTGGACAGGATCAAGGCAGCGTTGGCCGAAGCCGGCCATGTGCGCCGCTGCGCCGGGATTTCCTGTTTCAGAACCGCGCGCGGCTTGAAAATCGCCTTGACATGCTCGATCGACGATACCCTGACGCTGAAACAGGCGCATGACCTCGTCAACCGCATCGAAAGCGACATCAGCGCGATGGATCCGCGCATCGTAAAAGTTTTCGTGCACACCGAACCGGATTGACGCGCGCCAGCGCAGCGCCCGGATCAGATATCGAATTTGATCCCCTGCGCCAGGGGAAGCTTCGAGCCGAAATTGATCGTGTTCGTCTGCCTGCGCATGTATGCCTTCCAGGCGTCCGAGCCGGACTCGCGGCCTCCGCCGGTTTCCTTCTCGCCGCCGAAAGCGCCGCCGATTTCCGCTCCCGAGGTGCCGATGTTCACATTGGCTATACCGCAGTCCGAACCGCGCGCGGAAAGAAATTCTTCGGCTTCCATGAGATCGCGGGTGAATATCGATGAAGACAATCCCTGCACGACATCGTTCTGCACGGCGATGGCGGCGTTCACATCGCCACTGTACTTCAGGAGATACAGAATCGGCGCAAATGTCTCCTCCTGAACTATCGCGAAGCTGTTCTCCGCCTCCACAATGGCCGGACGCACGTAGCAGCCGGATTCATAACCAGGACCCGCCAGCGCTTCGCCTCCGAAAAGAAGCTTTCCGCCCTCGTCCTTCGCCAATTCGATGGCTTTGAGGAACACCTGCACGGCCGTCTTGTCGATCAGCGGTCCTACGTGATTGCTCGAATCCAGTGGATTGCCGATGCGCAGACTCCCGTATGCATTCACAAGCGACTGCCTGACCCTGTCGTAGATGGATTCGTGCACGATAAGTCGCCTGGTGCTCGTGCAGCGCTGACCCGCGGTTCCGACCGCCCCGAAGACCACGGCCGGGATAGCCAGATTGAGATCGGCGCCCGGAGTCATGATGATAGCGTTGTTTCCACCTAGTTCGAGTATCGCTCGGCCGAAGCGGCGGGCGATAACTTCGGCCGCATGGCGACCGACGGCAGTGGAACCGGTCACCGAAACCAGCGGGATGCGCCTGTCGTGCAACAGCTTTTCACCGATCGTGGATCCTCTTCCGATGATCAGAGAGAACAATCCCTCCGGAAGATTCTGCTCTTCGAGCACTTCGGCGACGATTTTCTGGCACGCGATCGCAGTCAATGGCGTTTTCGAAGACGGTTTCCAAAGATTCGTGTCTCCACAGACGGCAGCTATCATGGCGTTCCAGGACCAGACGGCCACAGGAAAGTTGAAAGCCGAGACGGTTGCGACCACACCCAGTGGATGATACTGATCGTACATCCGATGATCCGGCCGCTCCGAATGCATGGTGAATCCGTACAGCTGTCTGGACTGACCGACGGCGAAATCGCAGATATCGATCATCTCCTGCACTTCGCCCAGTCCCTCCTGCAGGGATTTGCCCATCTCGAGCGAGACGAGCGCGCCGAGCGGATCTTTGCGCTCGCGGAGACGGCCGCCGATCAAGCGCACGATTTCTCCGCGTTTCGGCGCCGGAACACTCCGCCACTCGATAAAAGCCGAGGCGGAAGCGGCTACCGTTTTTTCGTAGTCTTCTTCGGATGCCTGATAAACCGTCGCCAGATATTCTCCGGTCGCGGGAGAATGAATGCACAGCTCGCCTGCGCCGGTGGTGCGGCCCCATGATCTGCCGGTGCATGAACCGAAGTTCTCGTCGCCTATGCCGAGAGTTTGTAGAATATTCATGTCGTCCTCTCTGAAAAAGGTCTTGAGTATTTGTTACGAGTTTATCAGCCGAGGCGGACTGCCGCGGACTCGACAGCTTCGCGCAGTATCGCGATTCCTTCATCGATCAAATCTGCCGTGACATTGAGCGCGGGCCTGAAACGGAGCGATCTTTCGCCGCAGCCGAGTATGATAAGACCCCGCCCGAAGCATTGATTACGGACTTCGTCCCGGATTTCGGATGACGGGAAATCCAGCGCCCGGAAAAGGCCCCTGCCGCGGGCGTTCGACAGAAGTTCCGGGAATTCGCCGCCCAGAGCGAGCAGGCGTCCGTGCAGGTGCTCGCCCGTGCGCGCGGCGTTCTCGACGAGGCGTTCACCGTCGATTATTTCCAGGAACTTCCTGCTGCGGACCATGTCGACCAGATTGCCTCCCCAGGTGGAATTGATACGGCTGGAAACGCGGAAAACATTCGAGTCTATTTCGTCGACGCGCGGTCCGGCGAGTATTCCGCACACTTGAGTCTTTTTCCCGAATGCCAGTATATCAGGGGCGACCAGATACTCGTGCGCCCACATTCTGCCGGTCAGCCCGATTCCTGTCTGCACTTCATCGAAGATCAGGAGGGCTTCGTTTTCATCGGCGAGGCGTCTCAGGGAATGGAAAAACTCCGGCCTGAAGTGGTTGTCGCCGCCTTCGCCCTGTATGGGTTCGATGATGATGGCCGCGATGTCGTTCCTGTGCTCGAAGAAGGCGCGCTCGATTTCCGAAACCGCTTGCTGCTCAAGCTTCTCGGTTATCGCCAGGTTCTCGCCGCTCAACGGATATTTCGCGGCCGGATTCACAATGCGCGGCCAGTCGTTGAATTTCGGATAGTAGCGGATTTTGGTCGGATCGGTGTTCGTCAGGGACATCGTATATCCGGAACGCCCGTGGAAGGCCTGCCGGAAATGGATGATCTTGTGCCCCAGCTCGCCGGGCAAGCCCCTGCGCGCGTTTTTCTGCACCTTCCAGTCGAAGGCCGCCTTCAGCGCGTTTTCGACGGCGAGAGCTCCGCCTTCCACGAAAAAGGCATGCGGCAAATATGAAGGAATGCAAACCCGCGAAAACACGTCGACGAATTGCGCCATCTCGGGCGTGTAGACGTCCGAGTTCGAGGGCTTGTTGACGGCCGCGTGGAAAATCTCTTCCCTGAACTCCTCGGTCAACATGTCGGGGTGGTTGAGTCCGACGGGAGATGAGGCGAAAAAAGTGAAAAAATCGAGGTATGTCCTGTCGTGAAGAGAATCGTATATCCGCGATCCGCGGCTCCGCCTGAGGTCCACGACCATGTCGAAACCGTCGACCAGCATATGCCTGCGAAGGATCGGGAGCACCTCCCCTGCTGAAATCGCGGATTCGGTTTTGTTATATGTGCTTGTTGCTGCGCGGGCCGCGGTGTCTACGGCGGCCGCCGGCGGGTTGTTGCGATCTGTCGGCATGATGTTCTCCTGTGATTATCGGTTGACCGGAATGATGGTGTTCGGCGCCGCGAAGGGAGAACATGCGCGAGAGGGAGTTGGTGCGCTTCACAAACAGGAGAGTGGCCCTGGTGCTTGCAGCCGCCGCTCCCTTGTTATGTGCGTAAACGCGTTTCATCATGGAATATCGTGATTTCCCACCATTCGAGCAAAAATCACCGGAGTCTCGGATCCCGCCCCGCGCAGGCTGATGACTACAATCACCCGCGCCCGCCGCCGGGCGTTTCGAATTCCTATTGCGGCGGCACTTTTCAGGGGAAATTCCTGTTATTGGGACATGCGGCATCTTATATTCATACTCGCAGGGTTTCCCGCTCTTTTTGCATGCATGCTTCCATTTCACAGCGGCATCGCGCAAACGAGCGCCGATGCATCACGGCCGTCCGCGCCTCGGATCGAGGTTGATTTGCTGCCCGGCGCGGCGGATGCGTCCGAGGCGTTTACCGTCGGAATACGTTTCCGCGTCGAAAAGGACTGGTATCTATACTGGATCAATCCCGGAGACGCGGGACTGCCAATCGAGGCCGTGTGGGATCTTCCCGAAGGCCTCGGAGTGGACCGGGTCGACCACCCGACGCCGCACAAAAAATTGGCCGATGAGGCGATGAGTTTCGTGCATGACGGAGAATTCATGCTGCTGGCGCGTTTCACACCGCAAGCCGGCCTTGCGCCGGGTCCGGTCAGAATCGGATTGAAACTGGACTGGCTGGCCTGCAAGGAAGTATGCATCCAAGGCGGCGACTCCCTTGCGGTGACGTTGGGAGATCAGGATCCCTGCACTATCGCCCGCAACCGTGAAATCATCGAAAAAGCCGAAAGCCTCATCCCTGCAACGCTCCCCGCCGACATACCGGTGACGGCCATCCTATCCCGATCGCCGGGCGACAGCGCGACGGTCAGGATCACGGTGGAAAACGGGCTGCCTGACGACTGTTTCCCAGTATCTATCGAGGAATTCCTGCTCGACCATTCCGCAATAAGCATTCAGAATGGAGCAATAACTCTGCCTCTGCTCGCCGCCGGGCCGGAAGCCCGGCTCGAACGCCTACGCGGCCTGCTGTTTGTCGGCGGCAGGGCATATTCCTTCGACACCAGGGTGCGGCAACAGAATCCGGACTGAATCGGTACGCTACGAAGACTCAAATCCAAAACCACCATTTCCAAGAGGTTCAAATGGCACACTACAAGGGCATTTTCAGATATGCGGCACTTTTATTGACGCTGCTCTTTCCGGCTTCGCGCGCTTCCTCGAGCGTAAATTCTCCCGAACCGGCGCCTGATTTCACACTGACGAGCACCGACGGAACCACCTGGTCGATGTCGGAGCTGAAAGGCAAAACGATCGTGCTGGAATGGACTAATCCGGGATGTCCGTTCGTGGTGCGTCACTACGAAAAGGAGGGCATGCCGGGACTGCAGCGGAAATACGCGGAGCAAGGCGTGCTGTGGTTCACCGTAAATTCCACGAATGCGGAACATGAAAATTACCTCGAAGCGGCGGATCTGGCGGCGGTTTACTCGAAATGGGAATCCGCCGCCACCGCGCATCTCATGGATGCGGACGGAAAGGCAGGGAAAAGCTACGGAGCTAAAACCACTCCGCATATTTTCATAATCGACAGTAATGGTAATCTTGCCTATCAGGGAGCGGTGGATGACGATCCCCGCGGTAAAAAAGAGCGCAAGGACCGGATCAACTACGTGGATCAGGCCCTCGGCGCCCTGCTGGCGGGAGCCAAGCCCGCCGTTTCATCCTCGCAGCCGTATGGGTGCTCGGTGAAGTATTCGAAATAGTGCGGTTTCAGCGATTTCGGCCGGATTTGCTCTTCGATCCGGCTTTTTTGTCGCGGGAGAAAAAGGCCTTCCTCGGATGTTCGTGTTGCTTGGGAGCAAGTCCTTTGCTATATTGCCAAATAGTCAAGGACCATGCGCACCACGGATGAATCCGGACACACCTGAAAAGCATACGGCAGGCAAAACACAAATATGCGCGAGCGCGGCCGACACAGCGAATATCAGCGAGGGATCGTGAGATGAACGCGGCCAAAGAATGGAAGACGGCTGCGATAATCACCGGATTATTCTTGGCCGCTTATGCTCTTCCCGTGGAAAGCGTCGCCGCGTCGTCACGCCTGGCCGATGCCATCCTGGAGGCCTTGTATCTGGTCAGATGGTACGCCCGCGAGCACGTGCTTTTATGCCTGTTGCCCGCTTTCTTCATAGCCGGAGCGATCACGGTATTCGTGCGAAAAGACTCCGTTCTCCGGTATTTGGGTCCCGGTGCGCGCAAACCGACTGCTTACGGCGTGGCCTCGGTTTCCGGAGGCATACTGGCCGTATGCTCCTGCACGGTTCTTCCGATTTTCGGGGGTATAACGGCCATGGGCGCCGGTATCGGCCCCGCGGCCACTTTCCTCTATGCCGGACCCGCGATCAACGTGCTCGCGGTCGTCCTGACAGGGCGTGTTTTGGGAATCGAACTCGGCATCGCCAGAGCCGTGGGCGCCGTGTTGTTCAGCATATTGATCGGACTTTCTATGCATCTGCTTTTCCGAAGGGAAGCAGCGCGCGCCTCCGCGGCGCAGCCGACGCCGCAGCCCGCTTTGAAAGACAGGCCGCTCAGGCAAACCGCGATCCTCTTCGCGGCGATGATAGGAGTGCTGGTATTCGCGAACTGGGGGGAACAGCAGGAACCCGGTGGCGTCGCTCATCTCATCTTCAGCGTGAAGTGGCATCTGACCGGCGCGGCTGGACTTCTGCTCGCGTGTGCTCTATGGATGTATTTCGGAGTCGCGAGGGTAAAAATCGCCGCCGCCGCCGCTGTCACCGCGGCTCTGGCTCTCGTGTTCCACGAAATTCCGGAGATACCATTCTCCGCGGCCGCGGTCGCCCTCGCCTGGATCACCGCAACCGACAACGATGAAGCGCGGGAATGGTTCACCGCAACCTGGGATTACACGAAACAAATCACTCCCCTGCTCCTCATCGGGGTGCTGGCGGCGGGATTTCTTCTGGGACGTCCAGGCCAGGAGGCGTTGATTCCGTCGGCCTGGGTCTCGGACAGCGTCGGAGGCAACGGACCGGCCGCGACGTTTTTTGCCGCTATTGCCGGCGCCTTCATGTATTTCGCCACACTGACGGAAATTCCGGTACTGGAAGCGCTGATGGGCGCCGGCATGGGAAAAGGTCCGGCCCTTGCCCTGCTGCTGGCCGGACCCGCCTTGAGTCTGCCCAGTGTGCTCGTCCTTCGCAGCATAATCGGCGCTCGCAAGACTATGGCTTTCTCGGCGCTGGTAATCGTCCTCTCCACCATCGCCGGTCTCATTTACGGAGCATTGCCCGTTCTCTGAAAGGAATCCCGGCCTACATGCAATCATTTTCACATCAACCTGCGAACGAGCCATGGAAATCAAAATTCTCGGCAGCGGCTGCGCGAAGTGCCGCAAACTCTATGAAGAAGCGGAAAAAGCGATCATGGAAACCGGCATCCAAGCGACGCTGATCAAGGTCGAAAAAATCGACGAGATAATATCCCACGGCGTGATGATGACCCCGGCCCTGCTGCTGGACGGCGAGATCAAGATAAGCGGCAGAACGGCGAACGCCGGACAGATAGCCGAGTGGATCAGGCGGAAGAACGATCCGGGATGTTGACGGCCGCAGGACTCAGCGAATACCGGCTTACACATCAACCCATTCTGAATATCGCGGGACGTGATTATGAAACAGGACATCCGCTATCGTTACCAGCGGCGAGCGCGCTTCATGAAGGCGCTCGCCCATCCCACACGCCTGTTCCTCATAGACGAACTCGCGCGCGGCGAGAGATGCGTCTGCGAGCTGACGGCCATGGTGGGCGATGACATATCCACAATCTCCAAACATCTCTCGCTCTTGCGTGAAGCGGGCATAGTCAGCGACGAGAAAAGAGGCAACATGGTCTTTTACTCGCTGCGCACGCCCTGCGTGCAGTCATTTTTCACATGCTTCGAAAAAGCGGTCGCCGAGGCCGAGGTTCTGGAAATGGAGCGGACGGCGTGTGAGACCAGCCTGACGACCGGGGCCGCCCGCGCAGGCAGCCGGCCCCCAGCCGCGACAAAGACATCGCAAGGATCGAAATCACAATGCTCAATCACAACGGAGGCGTCGACATGACAATCCCCCGGTTACATATGGCCGTATTGATTCTTCTCGCGCCGATGCTGGCGCTGCCGGGCGTGACGTCGCTGCATGCGCAACCGGTTGCCGGCAAGAACAAGAATCTGAAAGTGATCGTGAACTACTTTCACGGGACAGTGCGCTGCAAGACGTGCAACACGATCGAGAGCTACACCAGAGAAGCGGTGCCCATGTTTTTTGCGAAGCTGCTGAGGGAAGGGAAGTTGGAACTGCGCACGGCGGACATAGACCTGGAGGAGAACGAGCATTTCGTGGAAGAATTCAAACTTGTATCGAGTTCGGTGGTTCTTGAATTGGTCAACAACGGGAAGCGCGCGAAATGGAAAATTCTCCCGAAAGTGTGGGAACTCGTGCACGAAAAGGAAAAATTTTTCAAATACATCGAGACTGAGATCCGCGCTTTCGTCAGGGAAACATGATGGATGCAGACTTCACGGGCGCCCTGCTGACCGCCCTCTGGCTCGGAATCCTGACATCCATCAGCCCCTGCCCGCTCGCGACCAATATCGCGGCCATCAGCTATGTGGGTCGCAAATTCGGCAGCCCGGGCAGCATTCTGATGTCCGGACTGCTCTATACCGCCGGGCGCGCTTCAGCCTATTCGGCGTTAGGCATTTTGCTCGTCGCCGGTCTACTCAGCGCTTTCTCCGCATCGCGCTCTCTGCAGACGTGGTTGAATACCGCGCTGGGCCCGCTTCTTATCATCACCGGTTTGGTGCTCCTGGATCTGATCAAGCTGCGTTCTCGCGGTTCCGCGATGGGAGATCGAATAAAGAAGAGAGTGGATAGGATGGGATATGGAGGCGCCTTCCTGCTGGGGGCCTTGTTCGCTGTATCTTTCTGTCCCGTCTCCGCCGCCCTGTTTTTCGGGAGCCTGCTTCCCGTTGCGTTGCAGCATGAATCCAGCGTGTTGATTCCCGGGGCTTACGGAGTCGCCACGGCTCTGCCTGTCATCGTCTTTTCCCTGCTCCTCGCGGCAGGCGCCGCATCGCTTGCCCGCGCATTCGAGCGTGTTCAGGCCTTCGAACTATGGGGCAGGCGCGCAACCGGAGCAGTCTTCGTGCTGATCGGCGCCCATTATTCCCTGCTCTACATATTCAAGGTCGCGATTTTCTGATCGCAGCCGCGTCCAGCGCAGCCCGCATAGCTCTGATGTGATCCGGCGCGGTTCCGCAGCAACCGCCGATGTACGACGCGCCCGCGTGGATCATCGCCGCGGCATGGGAGGCGAATTCCGCGGGTGCTGTCCGATAAACGACTCGTCCGTTCACGAGCTCGGGCAATCCGGCGTTCGGTTTGATCCATACTGGAGCCGCCGTCGCCTCACGGATATTCGCGACCAGGAGCTCTGAATGTTCCAGTCCGGTTCCGCAATTCGCTCCGACGATATGGGCGCCCGCTTCCGAAAGACGACGCGACGCCTCGCGCACGTGGACACCCATCATCGTGTATAGGCCGTCTTCTCCCGAATCGTAGGCCATGGACACGGCCACCGGAAGACCGGTCTCGCGAGCCGCGCGCAGGGCGAGCAGAGCCTCCTCGATATCGGACATGGTTTCGACGGCAAGGCCGTGCGCTCCGGCGCCCGCCAGCGCCTGCGCCTGTTCGCTGAAAGCGCGCAGCGCTTCCGTTCCGCCTGCGTCACCCGGCGACAACAAAAGGCCAGTCGGTCCGATACTTCCGAAAACGCGGGTTTTCCCTCCGGACGCCTTCAATGAAATTGAAACCGCGGCGCGATTTATTTCGGCCGAGCGCATGGCCAGACCGTGCCTTGCGAGGGCCATGCTGTTGGCGCCGAAGCTGTTGGTGAGGATAATGTCGCTGCCCGCCTCCACGTATGCGCGGGCGACCTGCTCCACGGCAGCGGGATTCTCCAGGCACATCAGGTCCGGGCTGGCCCCGACCGGGAGCCCTCTCTTCTGCAATTCGGTGCCCCAGGCGCCGTCGAGCAGAAACGTTTTTTCCCCGGGTTCCGTCATGATGCTTGCAATTTCCGAGCGGGAAGTTGAATTTCCAATCACACCGCGCGCCGACAGCGCGATCCGGCGAAGCGCGAAAGCTTGCGTCCGGCCGCCGGAAAACCGAGCCTCCTTCATATATGCCCAGCGACACATCACGCCATATCTCAGCCGACGACCGGTACGAAACCGGCCGGCGCCGCGGGCGCGCAAGGTCGGCCATGCTGTCCACGGCGCTGTTCTATCCGCGGCTCGCCTGCATAGTGCTCGCCGCGTCGCGCAAGGCAAAGCGAGGGCGGTACGACAGGATCGAATGGACGAAGAGCAGCATTACCACGCTGCAAGCGCTGGAAAAAGCTGGCTGCCGCGTGGAGATAGACGGGATGAGCAACATCTCCGGCTTCGAGGGTCCGGCCGTGTTCGTCGCGAACCACATGAGCACCGCCGAGACTTTCCTGCTTCCCGGGATCATCGACCCGGTCAAGCACTGCACTTTCGTGATAAAGCCGAGCCTGATGGATTACCCTTTCTTCGGCCGCGTGATGCGCAGCAGAAAACCCATCGTGGTATCGCGCGACAATCCGCGGCGGGACCTGTCGATCGTGCTGGAAGAGGGGCTGAAGAAACTGGAAGCGGGGACGTCAATCGTGCTTTTTCCGCAGACGACCCGAGTGATCGGCTTCGATCCCGCCAGATTCAATTCCCTCGGCGTCAAGCTGGCCCGGTCTGCCGGTGTCCCCGTGGCGCCCGTAGCGCTGCGAACAGACGCATGGGGAAACGGGCGCTTGATCAAGGAATTCGGACGCATCGATCCCAATATACCGATTCGCATCAGTTTCGGCGAGGCCGAATACATAAGCGGCAACGGGCGGGAGGAGCATGCCCGGATCTCGGATTACATCTCCGGCAAGCTGCGACTCTGGGGCGCGCCGACGGCAGCGGTCCACTGAAATTCGAGACGGAATCCAGCAGGACGGCGGCTATGGATTTGCGCATTGCATTTGGAGTTCCGTCCGCATAACTTTCAGAGTCTGAACCTCCTTCGCCATGACTTGCACGTGACCGGCCGCATCCTTTTCGCCCTGTTTCTGCTGACGACTTCCTGGGGAGGGCCGCAAGCCGAGGGGCAGGAGCGGAATCCGAAGGAAAGCGACAGCGCGGCGGTCTCTTTCGGACGCTTCTTCCGCGAGCTGATCTCAGCGGCGGGATCTGACACACTCCGCCTCCAGCACGGTTTCGTGCAACCGGGAGCAATATCGGTGGCGATCGACCCGGTTTCTGAGCTCGCGCAAGGAACGGAATTTTCGCTGGACGCCCGCGCTGGGGAAATCATTCTACTGCCGGCGGGACGCGCCCGGCTCGACTCCGCGCGAGTGAAAATCCTCGCCATCAGCTACACCGCCCTTCCCTACCGTTTCCAGCGCGGATACCGTCTGCGCGAATTGCTGCTCCGCCGCGACACCTCGCGCGGCGACACGATCCGCTTCGCCCCGGTGTCGTCGACCCTGACAATCGAAAACGTGTTCGGCGCGGGCCTGCAGAAAAGCGGCTACATCGGGCGCGGATTCACGATCGGCAGCAGCCGCGATTTGACGCTCAACAGCGGTTTCCGTCTTCAGCTTTCAGGCAAGCTCTCGGACGACATCGATATTGTGGCCGCGTTGACAGACGAGAACACCCCCATACAGCCCGAGGGCAACACCCGCACGCTGCAGGAACTCGACAAAGTGTTCATACGTCTCTCCAGTCCGCATCTCGCGGCTACCCTGGGGGATTTCACTCTGTCCCTGTCGGGGACCGAATTCGGATCCTACAACAGAAAACTCGCCGGCGCCCTCGCCGAGGCCGGAAGCGACATCGGAACGGCATCGGTTTCCTGGGCATCTATGAAGGGCACTTACCGCAGCATGCAGTTCAACGGCATCGACGGCATGCAGGGGCCTTACCGGTTGACAGGCAAGAACGGGGAACCGCGCATTGTTGTGCTGGCGGGCACAGAGCGCGTTTACGTCGACGGAGTCGAAATGACCAGGGGCGAAAACAACGACTACGTCATCGAATATGCCGGAGGCGAAATCACCTTCAAACCCCGCCGGCTTATCACCTCATTCTCGCGCATAACCGTGGATTTCGAATATGCGGACCGCCTTTATTCCAGAGCGCTTTTCACGGCGGACGCGACGGGCAAGGCATTCGGCGAGCGTCTTCGAGTGACGGCGCGCTACCTTCAGGAGGGCGATGATCCCGACGCCCCTATCGAGTTCGAACTCAGTGACGCCGATCGCGCCGTGCTGGCAGCGGCCGGAGACGATCCGCGAAAAGCCTCCGCGCCGGGGGCCGCCTACGTCGGGATCGATTCAGCCCGCGGCATCGGCGCAGGCGCCTATATCAGGGCCGACACACTCATCGACGGGGCTTTGACGGTTTATTATCGATACGAGCCGGGCGCCGACAGCGCCACCTATTCGGTGACATTTTCCTTCGTCGGTGCCGGCATGGGAGAGTACGCCCGCCAGAGCATCGGGTATTACCGCTTCGTTGGACCCGGCAGGGGCGATTACTCTCCCCTGCGTCTGCTGCCCGTGCCGGAGCTGCGCCGGCTGGCCGACCTGAAAGCCGCCGCGGAACCCCTCCGCGGCCTGAAACTCTCGGCGGAGGCCGCGCTCAGCGAGGCCGATGGAAACCGTTTCTCGACTCTCGACTCGGAGGACAACGCCGGCGCGGCGGCAAACATCTCCGGGGAACTGTCATTGAAGGCGGGGCCACTCGGCGCCGTCGATATCGGCGCGCGCTACCGGCACAGTTCCGCGGCCTTCAATCCCATCGACCGAATAGACGAAATCGAATTTTCGCGGCGCTGGAACACGGGCGCCGCGGCGCGAGCCGACGAATCGATAAGGGAGGCATCCGTCACCTGGCGCCCTTCGGAAATTCTCAAAGCTGGGATCGGCGGCGGTAGCTATAACAGGGGAGCCTTGTCTTCCAGGCGCGCCGAAGGAACCTTTGCAATCGCTCCGCGAAGCGGCGATTCGGCCCTGCCCGCGGTTTCGTACGGAATTGAATGGATACGCAGCGACGACGGCGCCGTCCGCGGCAACTGGCTGCGCCAGCGCGCCGCCGCAAGCTACCGCTTGTCCTTCGTGGAGCCGACTTTCCGCTTTGAAAGCGAACGCCGCATCAATACCGGCGGAGCGGCCGATACCCTGGCCCAAAACAGCATGGCTTTCCTGGATCTGCGCCCCGGATTCAGAACGGCTGAATTCTGGAACATGACGCTCGGGGCCGAATTCGGCTTCCGCGATGAGGATGCCTACCTGGATGGCGCGCTGCGGGATCAATCGGAGGATCTGATCCAACAATACTCATGGACGCTCCGTGCGTGGCACGACCTCGCTGCTTCGGCGGCCGTCACGATCCGCGACAGACGCTGGAGCGAGGATTTCCGTCGAACCGGCAACAAAGATCTTCAGACGATACTGACCAGTTCTCAAATCCAATATTCGGCCTGGAGAAGAGCGCTGTCTGCGAACCTGCTGTACGAGGTGTCCACCGAGAAGACATCCAAACTCGAACGAGTGTTTCTGAAGGTTCCCTTCGGACAGGGAAACTACATCTACGCGGGCGATCGGAATGGAAACGGAATCGCCGAAGAGTATGAGTATGAACCGACACGCTTCGACGGCGAGTACGTGGCTCTGACACTCCCGACCGATGAACTCTTTCCGGTTATCGATTTGAGGGCGGGAGCCCGTCTGAATGTGCGCCCGTCCCTGGCTCTGTCCTCGTCGGACAATTTCCTGCGATCCCTTCTCCGTGCCGTATCGAGCGAAACCTATGTGAGAATCGAGGAAAAGAGCAGCGACGAGAGGACGTCGAACATATACATGCTGAGAACTTCGGCATTCTTAAACGAAGAGACGACGATAAGAGGATCGCAGTTGATGCGGCAGGACATTTTTTTGTTCGAGCGCAACGCCGATCTGTCGCTCCGCTTCCGCTACGAGCAGAATCGGGGATTCAGCCAGTACGCGCTGGCCGACGAGCGATCCTTCCGGGCGGAGCGGTCGGTGCGCCTCAGGTCGCAGCCGGTGCGCGAAATCGGATTGCAGGCGGACCTGGCTTTCCGCAGGGACGGCGCGACTTCCGCGCAGGCGGGCAGCCGCACACGCGCGATAAACGCGACCGCTTTCAACGGCGACTTCTCATACCGCCCTTACCGCAGCGTTGAAGTGGGCTTCGTGCTCGGGCTGACGGATGCCACGGACACATATCCGGGACAGGAGACGGAAGCCGATATAAATTCTCTGACTCTGCGCGCCGTGATGAGTTTCGAAGGACCGGGGCGGCTGCGTGTGGAACTGGAACGAAGCGACGTAGTACTGTCCAGCGCTGTTTCGCGTTATCCATTCGAATTGACCGACGGCAAAGCCGAAGGAAAAAGCTGGGTTTTGCGAGTGAACTTCGATTACCGCATCACGAGCTTTCTGCAAGCCGGAGCGGGTTATCTGGGCCGCAGCGAGGGCGGCTCGGCGTTCATCCACACCGCGCGGGCAGAGGTGCGTGCGTTCTTCTGAGAAGCCGGGGTAAATAAGACGATCTCATCTTATTGCCGGCTCTTCTCAAATTTTCCAGACGCCCTGCTCCATGATGACCTCGCTGGTTCCGCCGGGATAGAACAGTGTAACCGAACGCACTGTGATATCGGGCTGCAGGGAAGGCACGTAGACCCGGTCTATGTGTATTACATTCTTGGGATCGTTGAACGACTTGGGCGACACGATACCCCCGAAATGCTCGCTGCGGCCGAACGCCACGTGCAGGCCGAGTTTTTCGTCCATGAGCAGATTGCCCACGGCAGAGCACCCGAATTCGCCGAGCACTCCGTGGCCGAGCTCCGCGATATTGCCGTAAGCCGGTTCGGCGGCCAGCGTGCTCCGCTCTCGTTCGCTTGCGGGGCCTGACGACAAAACTTCCACCGCGCGATTGGCCTCGATGCGGTATACGACAATTTCATCGCCGAACTGCACCGGAAGCAGGCCTCTCGTTCCGCTGGGTTCTCCTTCGATTTCGCCCTCGTAAGGAACTATGTACGTCTCACCGGAAGGCAGATTGCCCACGATCATATCATCGTGAAACATGCCGCTGCTCGGAGTGGCGATGCGGTGCCGCAGATCGGCGTCGAGAGTGAACTCGCCGCCCGCCGTGGCGAAGACCATCACCTCACGCTCCGCTCGATCCAGCCGATTCTTCAGAGCGATGATTCTCTCGTTCACCGCGGCATAGTCCAAGCCGAGCGAAGGAAGCATTTCGAGCACGAAGCCCGGCATAGTGGTGCCGCGGAAATTGTGTTTTTTGGCCAGCATCTTGCATGGCGCCGTCGCCGAGAACTCCGTAGGCGCGATAATGAGATCCGCGGCCGAGAAGACCTCATCCGAAGGCACAGGCATGCCCTCGGCGGCAAGTCTTTCGGCGACGAGTTCACCCGGATGGCCGCCCCAGTGATAGAGCTCATCGGGAAGATCGTTGTTGTTACTCCCCACGTTCGGGTAATAATAGAGTTCCACCCGGTCCAGGCCGATATCATTCTTGAATGTTATTGTTTTCACCCACCAATCGTAGGCCATCTCGCGGCGTTCGCGCCAATTCGGATTGTCCGGGATTTTATCGTCCGGGACGTCCACTATTATAGTCAGGACGCGGTCGGTCGGTCTGGGTCTGAAAACAGTCGTGAATAGGTTCCGCAGGTCGGTTGCTGAAAGCATGTGGATTCGGTTTGTGAGTTTCTTTTTCGTTATGCCCTTTATGCAAGGAAGATCGGAATAGCGGCGAGAAGTTCAAAATCGGGAACAACCGTCCGATGCGCAGACAAAGACGGGTTATCGAGCTCCCGTAGCGTCGGACAACCGAGCTTCGGCGGGATGCCGCTGCTTGATTTTTTTGTCCCTCGATAAAACCGTAAATTGAGATGCTGTCGAGCAGGATTTCACGAATACGCACCTACCTGATAATGAAGCATCTCCCTTTCCCGCGATCCCGCATCCATTCATCACCACTCAAAACAGCGGAACTCGACTCCGAAGGCGGACGGCGGAGTGGTCCGCGTTGCGCCGTATCGATTTCACCGGCGTCGCGCGCGGCATTCGTGAAAAATCTCTCCGGCAACACGCAACAATACCGAATTCCAGCATTGATCCAGCAATAAAGGATATGATATGAGCAAGCGAAAGAACATCAACATTGACGGCAACGAGGCGGCCGCTTTCGTTGCGCACAAGACCAACGAAGTCTGCGCAATTTATCCGATCACGCCGAGCTCGAACATGGGCGAGTGGGCGGATGCGTGGTCCGCGATGGGTCGAAAGAATATCTGGGGCACGGTGCCCTCGGTAGTCGAATTGCAGAGCGAGGGAGGAGCATCGGGCGCGGTGCACGGCGCGCTTCAGACCGGCTCCCTTACAACCACTTTTACGGCGTCTCAGGGACTGCTGCTGATGGTTCCGAACATGTACAAGATTGCCGGCGAACTGACGTCGACGGTCTTCCATGTATCGGCGCGCTCGCTGGCCTGCCAGGCGCTCTCGATATTCGGAGATCACAGCGACGTCATGGCCGTGAGGCAGACCGGTTTCGCACTTCTCGCTTCGAGCAGCATACAGGAGATAATGGACCAGGCGCTGATAGCGCAGGCGGCGGCGCTCGAATCCCGCGTGCCGTTCATTCATTTCTTCGACGGCTTCCGTTCCTCTCATGAAGTCCTGAAAATCGAGGAGCTCACGGACGACGACATGCGCGGGATGCTTCCGGACGAGCTCATCGCCGCGCACAGGAAGCGCGCCATGACTCCGGACAATCCGATTATGCGCGGGACGGCGCAGAATCCGGACGTCTATTTCCAGGGTCGCGAGACCGTCAATCCTCATTACATCGCCTGCCCAGGCATAGTGCAGAGAGCGATGGACAGGTTCGGCGAAATCACAGGCCGCCGGTACAAATTGTTTCAGTACATCGGCGATCCGGCGGCCGAACGCATCATCATCCTGATGGGATCGGGCGCCGGCCCTGCGGAAGAGATGGTTGATTACCTGAACTCCAAAGGCGGCAAGGTCGGCATGATCCGCGTCCACCTGTACCGCCCGTTTTCGGTCGACCATTTCATCGATTCGATACCCGCCACGGTGAGGTCCATCGCCGTTCTCGACCGCACCAAGGAACCCGGTTCAGGCGGCGAACCGCTGTACAAGGACGTGCTCACAGCCCTTGCGGAAGCGATGACCGAAGGCAGGCTTCCGACCACGGTATTTCCGAGAGTGATCGGCGGCCGCTACGGACTGTCGTCCAAGGAATTCACTCCTGCGATGGTCAAGGCGGTTTTCGACGAACTCACTCTTGACAAGCCGAAGAATCACTTCACGGTAGGGATTCATGACGATGTCACCCACACGAGCCTGGATTGGGACAAGTCCCTGGACATCGAACCGCCCGAAGTATTCCGCGGCATGTTCTATGGACTGGGAGCGGACGGCACCGTCTCCGCCAACAAGGACTCCATCAAGATTATCGGCGAGGAAACGGACAACTACGCGCAGGGCTACTTCGTGTACGACTCGAAGAAATCCGGTTCGATCACAACATCGCATTTGAGATTCGGCCCGCGCCCGATCCGCTCGACCTATCTGATCAACAATGCTCAATTCGTCGCCTGCCACCAGTTCGTGTTTCTCGAGAAATACGACATGCTCTCGAAGCTTGTGGAAGGAGGAGTATTCCTTCTCAACAGTCCGTACGGCACCGACGAAGTGTGGGATCATATTCCGCGCCCTGTTCAGCAGAAGCTCATCGACAAGAAAGCGAAGCTGTATGTGATCAACGGCTATAAGGTTGCCGAGGAGACGGGCATGGGCGAGAGGGTCAATCGCATCATGCAAACCTGTTTCTTCGCGATCTCCGGCATACTACCCAAAGACGAAGCGATACAGAAGATCAAGGATTCGATCAAGAAGACGTACGGCGCCAAGGGCGACAAGATAGTGCAGATGAACTACAGGGCCGTGGATGCCACTCTTGCGGAACTTCATGAAATCAAGTTGCCGGCCCAAGCGACGAGCAAAATCGAACTCCAGCCGACGGTCTCGGACAAAGCGCCCGATTTCGTGAAGGAAGTCACCGCCAGAATGATAGCCGGTTACGGGGACGATCTGCCGGTCAGCAAGATGCCTGTCGACGGCACGTTCCCCACCGCCACGACGATGTGGGAAAAGCGCAACATCGCGCTCGAGATTCCCGAATGGGATCCCGAGTGGTGCATACAGTGCGGCAAATGCGCCATTGTTTGTCCGCATGCGACGATCCGCATCAAGGTGTTCGAAACGGGCGAGCTCGCAGGCGCGCCCGCAGCTTTCAAGCATTGCGATTACAAGGGCAGGGAATACCCGGGCTGGAAATACAGCATACAGGTCGCTCCTGAGGACTGCACCGGATGCGGTGTCTGCGTGGACGTGTGTCCCGCGAAAAACAAGACCGAGGTGCGGTTGAAAGCGCTCAACATGGTGCCCCAGCTTCCGGTGCGCGAGCAGGAGCGGGAAAACTGGGAGTTCTTCCTGACTCTGCCGGAAGTGGACCGCCGCACGGTGAAGATCGATACGATAAAGGGCTCGCAGTTCCTGCTTCCGCTGTTCGAGTTTTCCGGCGCGTGTTCAGGATGCGGCGAAACGCCTTACGTCAAGCTCGTCAGCCAGCTTTTCGGCGACAGGGCCATCATCGCCAACGCGACCGGCTGCTCCTCGATCTACGGCGGAAACCTGCCGACAACACCATGGGCGAAGGACGCGAACGGCCGCGGCCCGGCATGGTCCAACTCGCTGTTCGAGGACAACGCCGAGTTCGGCTACGGCTTCCGCCTCACGATCGACAAGCAGAACGAATCGGCTCGCGAACTGCTCGTGGCCATGGCCGACAAGCTCGGAGGCGATGCCGTCCGCGCTCTTCTCGACGCCGATCAGAGCAGCGAACAGGGGATTTTCGACCAGCGCGCGCGGGTGGAGGATCTGAAGGTCCGTTTATCCGGGATGAACGATCCCGATGCGGGGCGACTTCTCTCGATCGCCGATTTCCTGGTGCACAAGAGCGTGTGGATAATGGGAGGCGACGGCTGGGCTTACGACATCGGCTACGGCGGGCTCGATCACGTCCTTGCATCGGGCCGCAACGTCAACATTCTCGTGCTTGACACGGAGGTTTACTCGAACACCGGCGGCCAGATGTCGAAGGCGACGCCCCTCGGCGCGGTGGCGAAGTTCGCCGCCGGAGGCAAGCCGATAGCGAAGAAGGACCTCGGCCTGATGGCGATTTCCTACGGCAGCGTGTATGTCGCCAACGTCGCGATGGGCTACAGCGACATTCAGACGTTGCGCGCCTTCATCGAGGCCGAAGCTTACGACGGTCCGTCGCTGATCATCGCATACAGCCATTGCATCGCCCACGGGATCGACATGATGAAAGGCATGCAGCATCAGAAAGCGGTGGTGGAGAGCGGAATGTTCCCGCTTTATCGATTCAATCCGAAGCTTGCCGCCGAAGGCAAGAATCCGTTCAAACTCGACTCGAAACCGCCTTCGATGTCGGTGAAGGATTTCACGGCCACGGAGACGCGTTTCAGCATGCTCTTCAAGAGCAAGCCGGCGGATGCCGAGATGCTTTCGCGCAAGGCGCAGGACTTCGTCGAACGCAAGCACCGCTATTACACCAGTCTCGAGAGGCTCTTCGCGGAAGGCGTCACGGCCCCCGAAGCCGTCGAGAAAGCCGGTTGATCCGAATTTGCGATTACCGTAAACCGAAATACGAAAGCAGGAAACGACATGGATCTAACAACAACCTACATGGGACTGACGCTCAACAATCCGATAGTCCCGTCCGCATCGCCGCTGTCGAAGGACATCGGAGGCATAAAGGCGCTCGAGGATGCCGGAGCTTCCGCGGTCGTGATGTATTCGCTGTTCGAAGAGCAGATAACACACGAACAGCTCGCGCTCGATCATTTCCTGACCCACGGCGCCGAAAGCTACCAGGAAGCGATCAGCTATTTTCCGCAGATCGGGGAATTCAACCTGGGTCCGGACGAATATCTCGAGCACATCCACGTGGCCAAGGCGGCGACGGATATCCCGATCATCGGAAGCCTGAACGGGGTTTCCCCCGGCGGCTGGATCGAATACGCCCGGAAGATTCAGGAGGCCGGCGCAGACGCGCTCGAACTCAACGTCTACTACATCCCCACTGATCCGTCCTACGGTTCGGAGGATATCGAGAAGATCTACATCGACGATCTGAAACTGATCAAGCAGAACGTCACGATACCGGTCGCCATGAAACTGAGTCCGTTTTTCAGTTCCCTGGCGGGCATGGCCCGGAAGCTCGACGAAGCCGGCGCGGACGCGCTTGTGCTGTTCAACCGTTTCTATCAGCCCGACTTCGACCTGGATGCGCTTGAAGTCGTGCCCAGCCTGCATCTGAGCTCTTCCGCCGAGGGACGGTTGCCCCTGCGCTGGATCGCGATTCTTTACGGGAATGTGCGCGCCGGCCTCGCCGCCACCACTGGCGTGCACACGCATCTGGACGCTCTGAAAATGCTTATGGCCGGCGCCGATGTCGCTATGATGTGCTCCGCTCTCCTGCAGAACGGCGTTCCTCATCTCCGGAAAGTTCTGGCCGAGATGGAGCACTGGATGGAGGAGCACGAGTATTCCTCGATCACGCAGCTCAAGGGCAGCATGAGCCAGCGCTCCGTGGCCGAGCCCGCGGCCTTCGAACGCGCCAATTACATGAAAGCGTTGAACAGCTGGAAAGTGCTGATCTGACCGATTGAGAAAAACGGGGATTCTTGCTACATTGGACTCCTGATCACTTGCTATGGAGTCCCACATGACAGCACCTCCCTTCTCAACTTTCAAGCGCGCACCGCGCGCCCTCCGGGTAGCGGTCCCGGTCTTCTGTCTCATTGTTTCCGCGGCATCGGCGCAATTCAACTGGCAGAGAAGCAACGGCCCGTATACCGGCCGCATCCTGTCGTTTCTGGTCACAAGCGACGGAGCTTTGCTGGCCGGAACGGACAAAGGAGGAATATTCCGCAGCTCGGACGGCGGGGACAACTGGGTCTATGTCTCGTTATCCGGCAGCGCGGTCTACTCAATGCTGGAGTTGAGCGACGGGCGCCTGCTGGCCGGTCTTGACTTCAGCGTGCAAATTTCCGCTGATAAGGGACTCACCTGGTCAAAGACGCAACTGCAGTCGGTGCAAAACGCCGCCGGACTGGCTGAAGACGGGAACGGCGCCTGGTATATCGGGAGCTGGGCGGGAGTGCATAAAAGCGCCGACGGCGGCGCCACGTGGACCGAATCCATGAGCGGTTTGCCGAATATTTCCGTGAACGATCTGGCCGTCGACAAGGCCGGGACACTTTTTTCGGCGCATCAAAACCGCGGATTGTTCATATCCAGGGACGGCGCGGCCAGCTGGGCAAGCGCCGACGAAAATCTCGAAGCAACCACCGTTTCTTCCATTTGCGTCGCGGGAGACGGGAGAATATTCATCTCCACGATGGGGCTCGGGGTCTACAGGTCCGACGACAGCGGCGCCACGTGGAGCGAGGCATCGGCTGGCATGACCAAGTTCGACATCTCCGTTGTTCACAGTTCCGACGGAGCGGTCGTCTATGCAGGCAGCGCCGGCGGAAGGCTGTTCCGCTCATCCGACTCCGGCGCGAATTGGACCGAATTGCTGATCATGCCCAACGCCGAAGCGATTACGGCTCTCGCACAGGACGCCACCGGCAGAGTATTCGCCGGAACTTCCTGGGCGGGCGTGCTGCGCTCGGCCGACGGCACCAGCGCGTGGGCCGGCGCGAACACAGGCCTCATCAACATATCCGTGCCCACATTCGCGAAGAACGATCAAGGCATGATTTTCATGGCCAATCAGGCACACACGGACATAATGATGTCGCAGGACGAAGGGCTCACATGGAGCGCCGCCAACGGGGGTGTCTACCGCAACACCCGCAGCCTCGCCGTCATGCAGGCCAACGGCTTCCTGTACGCGGGAACCGCGCGAGGCGTCGTGCACTCCACGGACAACGGCGCAACCTGGTATGTCGACACCGTCCGCATGTACAACCGCGACGTGCGACTGCTGGCGATCAGCCCCAACAGAAACATCTATGCCTCCTGCAACGGCCGCAAGCTGTACAGATCCAACGATTACGGCCAGAACTGGACCCTTCTGACCGAGGGACTCGGCGGCTCCGAGGTAATCTGCTTTGCGATAACGCCCGACGGTGCGGTCTTCGCCGGCACCGAATCCGCGGGATTGTACCGATCCGACAACAACGGTACGACGTGGACAAACATCTCGGCGGGAATGAACCGCCTGCTCGTAACCTCGCTCTGTTACAGCGAGGATTACGGTCTTTTCGCCGGCAGTTACGGCGAAGTGTATCATTCGCCCGACCGCGGCGCGACCTGGAGGCGCATCACCTACAACCTGCCTGTGGCGACAGTGAATTCGATCGTTCTCTCGAATCGCGGCAATCCCACGGTTGGCCTGGAATACCGCGGAGTCTGGTACTACAATCCCGATGCGCCTGAGTGGACGCAGGCAATCGACGGATTGGATAATTCTTCAATACTGGCTTTTCAGGCGACGGCCTCCGGCAAGCTCCTGGCCGGCACTGACGGCAACGGCATCTACATCAGCGCCCGCATTCCGGCCGGCGCGGCCCGGGCGGCATCCATCGGAGCGTTCACGCTCTCGCCGGTTTATCCCAATCCCGCTGTCGGAAGCGGCGTCACCATCGCCGCGGGCGGATTGACGCCCGGTTGCAATTATGCCATGCGGATAACCGACAAACTCGGGCGGACCGTATTCGAAAAGAACATTTTCACCGAATACCACGAATACAAGCACACCCTGCCAGCCTCGACCCTCGCTCCGGGCCAGTATTATGCGCTGTTACAGTCGTCCTCTGGAACGACCCGGGGAGCATCCTTTACGGTACTCCGCTGAAGCGTTAATTCGGATCTTTGACTGAAAAAGCCGCTCGACAGCGGCTTTTTCGGTTGAGATGCGGCAGCGGCCGGCGAACGGACAAGCGCTCAATCGTCCTCGTCGTCCTGCTCGGCTTCCTCCTCGTCGTAGGAGGATGAATTGACCGGAAACTCCGGATTCAGGAAGTTCAGAATCCTAGATATCCTGGCGACTTCGGCCGTATTGCCGGTTTTCTGATATGAGAGCAGAAGGTTTCGCCACATGCGCTCCAGGATCTCCTTGATCTCGACTGGCTGAAGCATGGACGGAGACAATTCAATGCCGTTCGTTGAGAGCAACGCCCTGCACTGCTCACGTGTAATGATCATTCCCGCGTTGAAAGGATCCACGAAAAACATCCGCGAGCCGTCGTCATATTGGACGAGAAAATGCATCGGCATGCCAATGCCGTTGAGCTGCAGATCGAGGCGGTTTCCGACCAGCATCATCAGCACGGAGAGGGTTATCGGTATTCCGCGGCGGAAATCGATGACTTTGTTGAAATAGCTGTTGTCTGGATTGTAATAATCGTGCTGATTCCCGACGAAACCCAGTTCATTGAAGAGATAGGATCGCAGCTTCATGAATCGATCTATCGGAGTCGACCTGGATCCAGCCAGTATCCTGATGTCGGCGGCCATATCGCTCAGACGGCGCCTGTAGCCCTCGACATTCATGTCGGGATAGCCGTAACGCGCGATAATGAAGGCGCCTTCCTCCAGATCGGCATTGAAGAATGAATTGAAGCGCAGATCGGCTAAGCGGCGGAGCGTATGGGTCATACGAATCTCGTCGACCAATTCCTCCACGCGGTCGGAATGCTGGTTGTGCGTCCTCGCAAGCATGCGCAGCGGCGAGACCGCCTCGTCGCCCAATTCAACGACTCGGTCGCGCACGGCGTCCCTGACCGCCGGTTGAGGATCATCCAGCAGGGAATAAAGCGCGAATATTTCCCGATCGTCGGTCATTTGTCCAGATATCGCTCCGTAAGCTTCTTTTTCAGCCAGGAGAACGCGTCTTTCGGATTGTCGTGCGTGGAAAACAGCGACAGATCTTCCCGGTTTATGACGCGCGCTTCCGCCAACGCGTCGAAATTAATAATCTTCCGCCAGAAATCAGAGCCGTAGAGCACGATAAAAACCTGCTTGCGCAGTTTGTCGGTCTGCACGAGAGTCAGGATTTCGAATAGCTCGTCGAGCGTGCCGAAGCCGCCGGGAAACACTACGAGGGCCTTCGCGGGATAGACGAACCAGAATTTCCGCATGAAGAAATAGTGGAACTCCATGTTGAGTTCCGGGGGTATGTAAGGATTCGATCCCTGCTCGAACGGAAGGCTGATATTCAAGCCCACCGACTTGGCGCCCGCCAGCTGCGCGCCTCTGTTCGCGGCTTCCATTATTCCCGGGCCGCCTCCAGAGGTTATGACGAAACGCTTCTTTTTCGTCAGCGTCAGGGACCACTTCGAGAGCATCCTCGCCAGTTCCACCGCGTCCTCGTAATACCGGGAGTTTCGCAGCATGATCTCTGCGGATTGCAGATCCTCCAGGTGCTTCCGGGAAGGCGTCCTGCCCGTCTGCGCGTTCACGGCGCGAAGGATGTCGTTGCGCCTCTGCGCCGCATCCTCGCGCGAAAGGAATCTGGCGGAACCAAAAAAGACTATTGTATCCTGTATATGATTTTTTCGCATGCGCTGCAACGGCTCGAAATATTCGGACAGCATGCGGATCGGCCGCGCGTCGGGACTGTTCAGAAACTCGATATTCTTGTAAGATTTGCTGGTGTGCTGAGTGTCCATTTTTTCAAGCCTCAAGGAAACCGCCGTCGACCGGCATCGTGTGACCGGTAAGATACATCGCATCCCGCGCGAGAAAAAGGACCGCAGCGGCCAGATCTTCCGGAGTTCCATGTCGCTTAAGCGGTATCCGATCGGCAGGGGGAAGAGGTCTCGTCTCCTCGCCGGGGACTTCCATTATTCCAGGGGCCACAGCGTTGACGCGAACATCCGGAGCGAGCGCCCGAGCGAGGGCTCTGGTTAGCATTACCACGCCCGCCTTCGAAATGTTGTACGGAATATGCCGGGACCAGGGAGAAAAAGCGCCTGCACAGGCCACGTTCACAACCGCGCCCCGGGCGGCGCGTAAAGCCGGCGCGCAGGATTGAACAAGAAAAAATGCGGCCTTCAAATTGACGTTCATCGCCTTATCCCACATGTCGCCGTCCACATCCTCGAAAGAAGCTTCGGGAAATACTCCGGCACAGTTCACGAGCGCATCCATGCGCCCGTTGAATGCCACGGCTTCCGCCGCAATGCTCCGCACCACCGCCAAGTCCGCCAGATCGCCCCGCACGATCCACGCCGAGCCGCCCGCATCGGATATCCTCTTCCGCGCTTCTTCCATTCCGAGCGCGGATTTTTCCGCATGCAGGACGACTCCGTAGCCGGCGTCGGCGAAGGCGTATGCGAGCCGCCGCCCCAATCTCCGTCCGGAACCGGTGATGAACGCCACAGGCGACTTCCGCATGATCAGCTCACCCCGCCCCGCAAACAGCAGATACGCATGCTTCAGTCCTTTACTTGACGATCCCGGGAGCGGATACCGATTGACGCGCGCGCAATGCTCCCACGAGTTCCCGCATGTCGCCGACACCCTGCGCACGGCAGTATTCCGCCATTCCCGCAGCGACTTTGACAGCCGCGTCAGGGTCCCGGAAATTCGCCGTTCCGACCTGCACGGCGGTCGCGCCTACCAGCAGGAACTCGATGGCATCCTCGCCCGTCATTATGCCGCCGATGCCGATAATCGGAATAGTGACCGCCTTCGCAGTCTCATAGACGCGCGCCAGAGCCACGGGTTTGATCGCCGGTCCCGAGAGACCCCCGGTGATTGTGGACAACTTGGGCCGCCTGGTCCGCGCATCGACTGCCATCCCGACCAGCGTATTGATGAGAGACACGGCATCCGCCCCTTCCGCTTCACAGGCGACGGCGAAATCCGATATTCTTGTGACATTCGGCGTGAGTTTGATTATCAGCGGTTTCCGGGTGCGACGGCGCAGCTCGCGGGTTATAGCAGCCGTCGCGTTGATCTTCGTGCCGAAATTGAGCCCCCCGTCCTTCACATTGGGACACGACACGTTGATTTCATAAGCGTCGATGCCGTCTTCTCCCTCGAGCCGTTCCAGGACTTCGATGTATTCCTCGGTCGAGGAAGCGGCGATATTCACGATGATGGAGGTGTCGATCTTCTTCAGAAAAGGGAGCTTGTCCTTGATGAAGGCCTCGACGCCGACATTCGCCAGACCGATTGAATTGAGCATTCCCGAAGCGGTTTCGGCAATGCGCACGGGGGCGTTCCCCTGTCTCGGCAGTTTGCTCACGGACTTGGTGACAATGCCCCCGATCGCGGCAAGGTCGGTGATTTCGGCGGTTTCGTTCCCGTAGCCGAAAGTCCCGGACGCCACGAGAACCCGGTTTTTGCAGGAAAGACTGCCGATGCTGAACGCTGAGATCATGATTCGCGCGGGCTGAACATTATGTCGCCGGCCTCGAAGCACGGGCCGTCCGTGCACACGAGGGCGTATTTGCGCTCTCCGTGTGTGCGTTCGACCGGACACCCCTGGCAGATGCCGACGCCGCAGGCCATTTCCGACTCCAGGGACAATTCGCAGGGAATTCCCGATGTGCCGGCATAATTCTTCACGGCGTCGAGCATGATATTCGGCCCGCAGGCGAAAATCCTCGGACTATCAAGAGCCTCCGCGTCAAGACAGGCGCTCATGCAGTCTACTACTGTTCCATGGAAGCCCGCGCTGCCGTCGTCTGTAGCTTCGTGCAGGTTTTCGAGACCCTCCCGAACGAGCAGGCCGGCATGTCTTGCGCCGATGAAGCTGATCACACGCTTGCCAGCACCCGAGAGTCGGCGCGTGAGAAGCGGAAAAGGAGCGACTCCGATTCCGCCGGCGACTATTACGGCGGTGTCAAAGGGCTTGTCAATACCGAAGCTGTTTCCCAGAGGGCCCAGCACTCCGATGCGGTCGCCCTCCCGGGCGCGGGACAACAAAGAAGTGCCTTTGCCGACAACCGCGAACAGTATTTCGCACTCATCGCCGTGTATATCGGAGATGCTGTAAGGACGGCGGAGCAGCGGATCGAAAAGTTCGCTGACGCGGATATTGATAAACTGCCCCGGTTGCAGAACGGCCGCAAGTTCCGGGGCATGAAAGCGCAGAGCGAGAATCTGTTCGGCGACCCGCCGTACCGAAGTGACTCGCGCGTCGATGTTATATCTGCTCATTTTCCCTGCGGCTTCGTCGAAACCGAGTCGATCCTTCCGGGAAGCGGCAACGGCGTCTGTTGCGGCCTTTCAGCCGGTGGAGTCGATCGCGGTGCGGCGGAAGCGCCTTCCGGCTTCGCGTCACCCGGTTTGCCCGGCTGCGGCAGGTCCTGACCCGGCGCGCCGCTCCGCTCTTCGGGACTCTGCCCGTCGAGTCCGGGCGTTTCCGCGCCCGGTTTGGCCTGCTTATCCCCCGCTTTCTCGCCGGGCAGCATGAGCGGAAAATCCGGATCGCGGGTAGGATCCGTTTTGCGGCGCAGGCGGCTGCGGGTAGTATCTCCGCCGGATTGCACGACCGGTTCCGGACGGGCCATTTGCCGGATTCGTTCCTCTTCAGCCTTCTTCTCTTCTTCAGCCCGCCGCTTGCGTTCCTCTTCCTCCTTGGGAATGCGATCAATGGAAGCCAGTATCTCACGCCCTCTGGCGCTGTACTGTGAGGAGGGGTACTTCCGGGCGAGCTCCTTATAGAGTGCGAGGGCCGTATCGTTATTCCTGATCACCGTCTCGAAAGTGAACGCGACCGCAAATATTGCCCTCGCCGCCTGTTCCGAGAGCGGGAAGGATTCCGACAGTTTCCTCAAGGCCGTTATGCCGCCTTCTATGTTGCCGCTTTCCAGAAGCGCGGCCGCCCGGTCATAAGCCTCGCGCAGGATTACGCTCGAGTCGCGCGGGATCTCCATGCCTCTAGCCGCCATTATATCGAGGGCATAACGCGAGCCGGGGGCTTCCTGAAGAAGGCGGTTTTCGTAACTCTCCGCGAGAACCGAATCGCCTTTCTGACGTGATACTGCGGCGAGAGCATAGAGGGTGTTCGCTCTGGCGTCATCGGGCAAGGATCCGTCCAAACCCAGTTTGTAGTAATAGCCCGCGGAATCGATATTCGACAACTTGTCGAGCATAGTCCATCCCATGTCGACACGGGCCAGAGATAGTTCCTGCAGAACGGAATCGGCGGAGAGTTTGCGCACATCGCGCGTACGGTACAGGGGCTGCAAGCCGGCCGCCGCGGCGGCGCCCGGAGCAGGCGTTCCCAGCGGCGTCGGCGTGAGCGTCGCTTCCGCTGACTGCTTGTAGGGATTCACCCGTCCGGTATTGCGCCCATGCGGACGCCTGCGCGCAAGTTTCCGCTGGAACAATTCCTCTTCCGTCTCGGGTTCGCCGCCCGATGCCGCCAGCTTCTGGCGCGATAGCGAATCCGCGATCGCCTGCAACGAGTCGCGCACAGCGAGCGAATCCGGATTCAACACGTAAAAGAGCAGCGTATCCACATCGAACATGCGGTTGCGCAGCCGGCGGTAATCGCCCAGCACATCGGCCTTCTTGCCTCCCATCACCGCGGCCGCTATGCCCGGATACGCGGTACGGGCGTTGCCGTAATGCTCGAAGGCCTTGTCGTAATTCGCTCCCTTGGTTTCGTAAAGTTTTCCAAGCGCATAGGACGCCTCCGCGCTCTCGGGCTTGGACTTGAACGTCGTGTCGACGTAACGGTACTGGTCCACGGCGGCGGTGAATTCCTCTATCGCTTCGTAGAGATGGCCGATCTCCAATTGTATCTGACCGTCATATTCCAGGTACAGCGGATTATCCAGCATGTCCATCAGGGTATTGACCGCATCTTCAGTCCTCCCTGAAAGACGTGACAGGCGCGCTATATTGAGTTCCGCAAAAAATCGGACGTCCGTATCCGGATCCTGCCCCAGCAGGTCCTTGTATACATCGGCGGCGTCCTCTTTCATCCCGAGGATTTCGAGCTCCCGGGCCAGGGAGAGACGCATCCGCATGGCGATGCCGGTGGAAGCGTCGATCGAGGCGCCGCTTTGATAGCTCTCCACGGCCTTTTCGCGCTGCCCCAGCAAGAGGAGCATGTCGCCCCGAGTCAGATGGGCTTCGGCTACCACGTCGGGCTCCCCGTCCTCCGCGCCTCGCTCGATGGCCTGCTGAAGGCGGAGTTCCGCGGCTTCGAATTCGCGATTCAGCATCGAGTTCTTTCCCAGCCAAAGCAGAGCTTCGGCCGCCAGCGGGCTGTCGGGAAATCCCTCCAAAAGTTCTTTGAACTTCCGTTCCGCCTTGACGTGTTCCGTGCGATACACATACGCTTTGCCTATCATCAACAAGGCGTTGTCGACCCACGCGCTGTTTGGATAGTTGATCAGTATTCGGGAACACTTGGCGATTACCTTGTCGAGCTTGTCGGCGGCTTCGGCGGGAATGCCTATCGGCTCACCCAAGCCGGCGGCCGGGAGTCCGGTCACAGGGCGCGCATGCGGAGGAATGCCGTCCTGAGGATGACGGCCGCCAGGCGGCATTCCGCCCTGCGGCACGACGCCCGCGTCCGATGCGCCGGCCACCGCGCCGTCGCTGCTTATCACTTCCCCTGTGGACGTCGTCGTGATTCCGGGACCGCCGCCGCCGAAACCCGGAAGCGAAGCGCTCTCGAAAGTCGTCCGTCCCACCGCGGTGTTGTCGACGAGCTTGGCTTCTTTCCTGATCGAGGCCTCCGCCTCGCTGAACATCTTCGACGCGTTATAGTAAGTGTTGAAATAACCGAAAGAGGTTTCGTAACCGGATTCCACGGTTCTCCAGACCACGCATCCGCCGAAGGAGGTCAAAACCGTGGCCAAGACCGGAAAAATGAATATTCTCGTCATCGGTCGGCTGGTCTTGTCGGTTTTCAATCTTTCGAACATCTGTCTGCAAAGGTATGGAGTCGAACCTTATCAAAGCAAGGCAAACGCGAATACCGGCGTCCGGAAAGCGGATATTCGGGCCTGCCGCAATGCAGGCGCCGGCTGAAACAGCCGATACCAGCCCGATCTTGTCGGGACATATTTATCGAGTGTGTTTCCGGTCAGACTTGGTCAGCCGCTGACAGACTGCGGGAAGCAGGCGGCACCACAAAAAACTCGGCGCCGTCCAGATTCTCCCATGCGATTTCGTCGGCGGGATCCTGGATGGGCTTTCTGTTGCGAAGCAGACTGAACAACAATACGAGGAGCTTTTTCATGCAGATTCCGTTCAAATACAATCCGTTGCATGTAATGCAAAACGCGAGCCAAAAGCTCCATTCCGAATAAACAACGGTTGCGCTTCGAAACAGGCGAAACCGCGCGGCGCTCTCCGATCGGAATGAGACGGTGTCGGTCAATTGACGTGATAATATCCGTTATGTCCGCTTTTTTGACACCCGGCCGCCTGACAACCTCCTACCGTCCGTCGAGAACCCTTTCGTAAAGGCGCTCATAACGAGGCACGATCAGTTCCGCTTCGAACTGCTCCGCAGCCACGCTCCTGGCTGCGGCGGAGAAGGCGGCGTACTTCTTCGTGTTGCCGAGCAGCTCGACCGCGTATTTCGCCATTCTCTCCACATCGCCCATCTCGGCTATGTACCCTGTGCGCGCGTGGATGTTGACTTCTGGAATGCCGCCGCTGCTGGACGAGATGACCGGGACTCCGCAACTCATCGCCTCCAACGCGGATAGACCGAAACTTTCGGACTGGCTTGGAAGCAGAAAAAGGTCCGAGGAAGACAGGATTTCCACCAACGCATCCTGCTTGCCCAGGAAGCGCACGACGCCGCACAGATCCAGTTCACGGACCAGCGCTTCGCATTCGGTTCTGTCGGGTCCGTCGCCGACCAGAAGCAAATGCGAGGGGATCTGTTTATTCACGAGGTGAAAGATCCTTATTACGTCGGTCACACGTTTCACCGGCCTGAAATTCGAGACATGCGCGAGTATTTTTCCGCCGTCCGGAGCGATCCGGGAACGGAACCGCGATGAATCGACAGGTTTGTAAACGGATGTATTGACGAAATTCGGAATGATTTCGATCTCCTTGTCGATGTTGTAGCTGGCGCGGGTCTTCTCGGCGAGGAAGCGCGACACGGCGGTCACGGCGTCGCTTTCCCGTATCGAGAAGCGCATCAGCGGTAGGAAGGATGGTTCGAGGCCTACCAGGGTGCTGTCGGTTCCGTGCAGAGTGGTAACGAGCTTCACGGCATCCCTGCCGACCATTTCGCGGGCCAGGAAACCGCTCACCGCATGCGGGATGGCGTAGTGCATGTGCAGTATGTCGAGCTTCTGATACTGAGCGACCTCCACTAGTTTGCTCGCGAGAGCGAGAGAATAGAGGTTGAAATCGAAAAGCGGATAGGTGCTCTGCTCGACTTCATGGAAAAACACGTTGGAGACGTAATGCTGCAGCCGGAAGGGAGACGCATAACTCACGAAGTGAACCTCGTGCCCCCTCTCGGCCAGCGCGATGCCGAGTTCCGTTGCCACAACCCCGCTGCCGCCGTAGGTTGGATAGCACGTGATGCCGATGTTCAATTGATCCTCTCCTTGTTTGCGCGGAATTGACGAGCGGAATAGTTTGCAATATACACCGCCGGACGCATCGCAAGCGAAATGAATCCAGACAAACAGCAGGACCCGGACGCATATCTGACGATAAGGCGCCTCGTCGAGGCCGAATTGATCGAGCGCCGTTCGCGTTTCCTCGCCTCGGCCCGTCCGGTGGAATCGCAGGACGAGGCCGCGTCCTTCCTGAACGATTTGCGGAAAATACACTACACGGCAGCTCACCACTGTTCAGCTTGGAGAGTCGGAGCGGACGGCCGGACTTTCCGAAGCGGCGACGACGGCGAGCCGTCCGGCAGCGCCGGTCGGAGAATACTGGGCGCCATCGACAAGTTCGGGTTGACAGGCGTAGTGGTCGTTGTGACGCGCTGGTTCGGAGGAATCAAACTCGGGACCGGCGGTCTGGCGCAGGCCTACTCCAGGGCGGCCGAACTCGCGCTCGCCGGCGCCGAAATCGAACGCAAATGGTTGCTTGTGCCGGTGCGCATCTCATTTCCATGGGATTCGACGCGGCAGGCGCATGCGGTCATCGACCGTTTCGAAGCGATCATCCTTGCCAGAAATTACGGCGACACGCCGTTATACGAGGTTGCCGTCAAACGCTCGCTGCTCGGCGGTTTCACGGAACAACTCCTCGAAGCCACGGGCAGAACCGCCTCGATCACAGCGATGCCCGACAAGCGGTGAAATCGAATCCGGCGGCGCTGCTCCCTGCTCTTTCAGCCATGGAAATGGAAAGACCCGGAAAATCCGGGTCTTGTGCCTGGAACAGGAGTCGAACCTGCACGCCCTTGCGGACACTACACCCTGAATGTAGCGCGTCTGCCTATTCCGCCATCCAGGCGTAATTATAAATATAGCTGTAAATGCGGTAACGATCAAATGTCCGTTGAAGCCCGGCCGGAAGCTTCAGGCAGGCGGCATTTCACAGCCGCTCCGGCAGGCGGACCCGGCGGCGGGCGTTCGCGCGGCTCGGATATCAAGTGTAACCGGAATTGCCGCTCCCCCGTCCGGCATCATTCCATCTTTATCAGGAATTGACTCTACCCCCCCCTTTCGGTATATTGATCAGTCGTTACAGAACGGCACCACCCTCACAATTCACAGAAACCGCACCGGCTCATGAACAGAAGATTTCTTACTCCCCTCGGCATGTTGTGCGCATTGGCCTTTCTTGCGGGCGGATGCACTTCGGATGTCAGCACAGAGCAACTGAGCATCTCATTCAAGGATATTTCAGTGGTCATGGAGAAGAAGGACGGCGCCAACAGCTTGAACGCCAACCTGGTCGTCACCCTCGTCAACCGCACTGAACGCGCAATGAACGTGGCATTCCTCGAGGGCTCGATAATTGACGCATCCACAAGCAAGGTGCTTGCCCGCTTCAGGCCGATCATCCCGCAGTCATACGGGACCATTTCCTCCGCGGCGTTGCTCCCCAAACAGGTAAAGGATTTCCCGGTAATCACGCCGCCCGAGCTGGAGCCGTTCAATACCACAACTTCTCCGAGCGTCCTGATCTCGATCAATTTCCAGACTACCGACGGGTTCAGGACGACCAAAGACAGTGCTCCCGTCGCGGTCATCAATAAATAGAACCGCGGCTCTGCTCTGCCTCCTTCCGTTCCTCGGCTGCGCCGGACCATCCGCGCGGATCGTCGAGGAGATAGCGGCGGCACACGGCGAGACCCTGGTATGGAACGACTTCATGCCCGGATCCCGTCCGCAATGCAACGCCGTAATGAATGTCACTCTCCGGAATCTCACCGGCGCCGACATATTCCTGACCACCGCGGAGGGCCTGATCTCCGACGCGCGGAACGGCGAGCCTCTGCGGCGCTTCACAGCCCTGATGTATTTCGAAGACGCCGATTGCGGGGAGGTACGGCTTCCTCCGGGCATCGATGTCCCGCTGGCATTCCGCGCGACCCGCGGACTTCAACCCTTCGACACGAAGCTGCACTCCCGCGTCAAATTCGAAATAAGAGCCCGAACATCCATTGATCGCCCGCTCGTCCTGAATTCGCGCCCGGTCGAGCCCTTTATCACCCAGTAAACGGGCGCCGGAATGGGCCTCCGCGCTCCCGCAATCGTTCTCGCGCTTTTCACCCTCGGCGCTACTTCAGGCCTCGCGCAGGAAACCCCGGTGCTCGTGGAGGAATTCCGCTTCGGCGATTTCCGGAGGGCGCACAGCATCGAGTCCGATCCCTTCGGCAATTTATTCGTCAGCGATGCGGCTTCGCATTCTGTGCATAAATACGCGCCGGACGGCAGGAGGATCGCGCTCGCCGGAGGGCCCGGCTGGAGCGCCACTCAATTCGACCAGCCGGCGGGCATCGATGCCGCGCTGGGAGTCGCCGTATATGTCGCCGACCGCGGCAACAATCGAATTGTGAGACTCGACAAGGATCTGAATGTGATGGGCGTCTTTTCGACGCGCGACGACCCTTCCGCCGAATCCTCCTTCGGCGAGCCGCTCGACGTGGTCATAACGAAGCTCGAAAACATGTTCATACTCGACGGCGAAAACTCGCGAGTCGTAGCGACTTCGGGATTCGCGACCGTGGACCGCGTTTTCGGCGGCATCGACGCCGGGCAGGGCCGCCTGAGAAAACCGCTGGCTATGGCCAAAGGCGAGGACGACCGTCTATACGTGCTCGAAGCCGACCGCGTGGCCGCCTTCGACGCTTTCGGGAACCATATTTTTTCCTTTGCGTATAAGCTGTTCGATGACGCGAAGGGAATTGCCTGCGGCAGGGGTCGCGTCGCCGTTGTGACATCCTCGGAGCTTTTCATCTTCACTGCCGAGGGAATCCCAGAGCAGAGGTTTTCAAGGGAGCTTTTCGTCTTCGCCGGCGAGACGGGTCCTTTCGAGGATGTGGCAATGACCGACACGCGCTTGTACATTCTGACGGCGCGCGAGGCGCTGGTTTTTCCCGCAATCACCAACCAATAATAAAGGAGGAAAAATGGCTTACGGACTCAACAAGGTGACGCTTATCGGGCATCTTGGTTCCGATCCGGAACTCAGGTACACCGGAAACGGCATCCCTGTGCTCAACCTAACTCTTGCCACCAATGAATCCTACAAGAACCAGGAAGGCACCGTGGTAAAGAGCGTCGAATGGCACAACCTGGTGGCTTACCGCAAACTCGCGGAAGTGCTGGCCCAGTATACGCGCAAGGGCTCTTACCTGTATGTGGAGGGCAAGCTCAAGACGCGCAACTGGGAAGACAAGACGCATCCCGGCATCAAGCACTACAAGACGGAGATCGAACTCGACACGTTCGTGTTTCTCGATTCCAAAGGCAACGGCGGAGGTGGACCGGACACGCGCTCGGACGCACCGCGGAGCGATGCTGCGCCGGAAGCGCCCGAGGAAAAAGCCGACGATCTGCCGTTCTAAGCCCCTGTCCGATCTCACGGATTTCCGGGCGCGGCGGAAGCCGCGATATTCCGCCGCGCCCGGCGACCGGCGATCGAGACCGGATCGGATTTTGCATTGAATCCGGTCGATGAAAACGCGAATTTTCAATTCGTGAAGATGCGTTTGCATCCCGAAAATTCTCTCTCTATCCATCCCCGCCATGAAACTCCTCACAGGCATCGCCGCGGTTTTACAGTTGTTCCTGCTCTCAAGTTGCACGGATTCCCCCGCGGGCCCCGGTCCCGCCGACCCGGGCAAGGCGCCTGACGCTTCCCTCATTGCCGTCGTCGAGAACAACGACATCCTGCCCGATGAGCTGGAGGCCATGTACCCGGCGCTGAAGACGCATGTGGATCCTTCGCTGGCCGGGCTGTTCGGCGTGCCGCTCGACAGCTTGAACGGCAAGACGCTTAGCGAAATTGTCGAGTCCTACGGAGAAGACTGGATGATAAGCAGGATACGCGCGGCTGCCGAAGCGTCCTACAAGGAAGTGACAATTCTCACGGATGAAACCGCCACCCACGCGGAATTGCTCGAGGCGCTGCGCGCGGCGAAAGACAAGGGCAGGGTGATAGACGTGCTGCTCGACATGCACGCGAGTTCCACGCGTCTGAGTTTCAGCGGCGGACAAGTGGAGGTGACATACGTCACGAATTCCATCGCTGTAGAGGACCTGCGCATACGCGCCCTGTACCAGACCTGCTGCCACGCGAGCCATCACCTCGAGGCGTGGTCGGGCACGGGCATCGGCGCCGTTTGCGGCGCCGTGGCCGAGAACTCCATGAATCTCTTCGCTCCGGTGGTCTTCCTTCAACTTTGGACCGGGGGCGCGGGATTCACCGATGCGGTCGGGCGCGCCTCGGGCATCGAGGTGGACAGCATGAAGTACTACGATGCGAAGTTCGGCCTGTTCGGGATCCTGGTTCCGGGCGAACAGGAAATCAACGACAGCCGCCAGCTCACGGCAGGCGCGAGGCCCGGCATAACGTTCATGGATTCATACGGACTCGAGAAACGTCCGCGATTATTTGCCGGAAAGCGGGAATGGGATTAAATTTGTGTTCTCCGGACGCTTAGCTCAGCTGGTCCAGAGCGCACGCTTCACACGCGTGAGGTCATAGGTTCAAATCCTATAGCGTCCACAAAAGAAGAGCCCCGGAAGAGGGGCTCTTCGCGCAAAGCAACAAACTCCCGGCCGATATGCGAACCGCCCTCTTCATACTGCTCTCGTTCACCGCAGCGGCGCCGCGGGTTTCGGCGCAGGGCGACATTTTCGTGTTACAGACCGACGCCCGGGAGATCACCGCATGGCCCGCGCAGTTGAGCATAGTGCGGAACAACCTGGTGATAAGCGCTGATTCGGGTGACGTTGTCCTGCCTATCGAGGAACTGAAGGCGGTGCATGTGCGCAGCACATCCGGTTTTTGGGACGGCGCCGCCGACGGCGCGCTGTGGGGCGCGGGCTTGGGCTCTGTGAGCGGACTGGCCGCCGGCATCGGTTGGGCCGCGACCGGCAGCAATTCCGCGGGTGAAACGGCGTCGTTCATCGCCCTGCCCACGCTCGTCTTCGGAGGAATCTGCGGAGCCCTCGGCGGCATCATCGGAGGCCTGCTGTCGTCCCTCGACGGCGGCGACAGCTACGACCTGAGCGGAGCGTCGGTGGAGGACAAGCGGATACTGCTCCGCGAACTGCTGATGGAATAGGCGGGCCGTTTTCTACGAGTCCCGGCACAGGCGTTTCCACTGAATCACGACAATTGATATCCTGATAAGGGCCCGCTGTTGCTGCGCTCAAGGGTTGACAGTCCCGGCCTTTCGATCAATCAAGCGCGGAGCGTCACTCGATCGAGAAGCTCCGCGGTCTTTCCGGACACCCGGATCCGGCCGCCGAAGCATTGAAGCGTCCTGATGATCACCGGACCGCGTTCATGCTTTCCTGCAGGAATCCGAAACAACAGCCCCGCGCCCTTTTAGGAGCAAAGGCCGCAGCCGGCGCCGCCGTGAAGCCGGCGGCCGCGGCGCGAGTGTTCTTTATCCCGTCTTCTTCATATTGGCGCCACGCTCGCTTTCCGGCTCATGAAGCGCCCGCCGGCGCCGCCTACCGCTTGCCGCCTCGAGCACACCTTCTGGAATAAATTGTCGCTTATTACCGGATTATCGGCTTGAATATCCCCTTCCCTTTCCGTAAATTCTTTAGATAAAGGACCGGGAGCATAGCAGATCGCGTGAGATTTCTCCAAGCAACTGTTGAAACAGGGTTTCGGTCGTGTGTGCGCGCGGCAAACAGCACTGCGCATTGACGCTGATGCTGAGCATTAGACGCACCAAACACAAGGCCGAAGAGTGAGCCCCTGGAATCACAACAAACGCATCGACAAGAGCCGGCTCAGAGCAGAATTGGGATGTCGCTGATGGATCTGACCCCGCACCATGCAAAATACTTCGCCTACGACCTGACTCGGCGGGCAACGAGCGGCATGGACCGGCTATCTATGGCGCTGTTCGACGCAGTCGTGGATCTCAATCCGCACCAGATCGAGGCATCGCTCTTCGCCATCCAGTCACCCCTATCGAAAGGCGTGATTTTAGCCGATGAGGTCGGGCTTGGAAAGACGATTGAGGCGGGCATCGTGCTCTGCCAGTTCTGGGCAGAGCGCAAGCGCCGGCTGATGGTGATCTGCCCGGCATCGCTACGCAAGCAGTGGGCGATGGAGCTCGAGGAGAAGTTCAATCTGCCCGTTCGGGTGCTCGACGCTAAAGCTTACCGAGAGGCGCAACGCGATGGTCGCGCACCGTTGAACGAAAAGACTGTGCTCATCCTGTCCATGAACTACGCGAGTGCGTTGCGCGAGGAATTGAAGAGTATCGCTTGGGATCTCGTCGTCATCGACGAAGCCCACAAGCTTCGCAATGCGTACCGCCCGAGCAACAAGGTCGGCCAAGGCATTCGCTGGGCAATCGAGGACTGCCGTACGCTTTTGCTCACAGCAACTCCGCTGCAGAACTCACTGTTCGAGCTCTACGGCCTTTCGACACTTATCGACGAACACCTGTTCGGGGATCTCGACTCCTTTCGATCCCAGTTCGCCGGTGCCGGCAGCAGCATCAGCGATCTGCGTGAGCGTCTCTCGTGCTTCTGCAAGCGCACGTTGCGCAATCAGGTCACCGAGTATATCCGCTACACCGAGCGCCGGCCGATCACGCGACCGTTCACGCCGAGCGACGACGAGCATGCGCTCTACGAGGCGGTGTCCGGGTTCCTGCAGCGCGAGAACAGCTATGCGCTCCCCCAGCGTCAGCGACATCTGACCGTGCTCATCCTGCGCAAACTGCTCGCCTCGTCGTCGCAGGCCATTGCTGCCACATTGGACACCCTGCGTACGCGTCTCGAAACGTTACGCGACGAGAAGGTGCAGGACGACGCGGCATTCACCGAGGCTCTCCTCGAGGCGGAGGAAATCGAAGACGACCTGCTCGACGAGATCCTCACGGAGCCAAATGAAACCGAGGCATTGAGCGTGCCCCACACCATTGATCGACAGAAGCTGCGAGAGGAGATCGACATCCTGCAACGGCTCGCCAACTGGGCGCGCGGCATCGGTACCGACACAAAGACCAAGACCCTGCTTGCCGCTCTGGAAATCGGCTTTTCACAGATGGCGACTACGGGCGCGGCGCGCAAGGCGCTGATCTTCACCGAATCGCGCCGCACGCAGGATTACCTGAAGACCTTCCTCGAGTCGCATGGCTACGGCGGCCAGGTCGTGCTCTTCAACGGCACCAATAGCGGGCCGGACGCCACCGAGATCTACGAGCGCTGGGTGGAGAAGAACCGCGACACCGGCCGCGCCTCGGGTTCGCGCGCCGTGGATGTGCGCACGGCGCTCATCGAGCACTTTCGCGATCAAGGTTCGATCCTGCTCGCCACCGAAGCAGCGGCGGAAGGCATCAACCTGCAATTCTGCTCGCTGGTCATCAACTACGACCTGCCGTGGAACCCGCAGCGTATCGAACAGCGCATAGGCCGCTGTCACCGCTATGGTCAGAAGCACGACGTGGTCGTGATAAACTTCCTGAACGAGCGCAACGAGGTCGACCGCCGCGTTCTCGAACTGCTTGGGGAGAAGTTCAGTCTCTTCAGCGGCGTCTTCGGAGCCTCCGACGAGGTGCTGGGTACGATTGAGTCCGGCGTGGACTTCGAGAAACGCATCCTGGCCATCTACCAGCAGTGCCGCACACCTGAGGAGATCGACGCCGAATTCCGCATTCTGCAGGCAGAGATGGACGAGAGCATCCGCACGCGGATGGACGACACGCGCCGAACTCTGTTCGAACATTTCGACGAGGACGTGCATCAACGCCTGCGGCTGCAGCTTGACGATGCGAAGGCTCAGCTCGATCGTTTCGGCCGGCGCTTCTGGTCGCTGACCCGTTTCATGCTCGCGACCCAAGCCCGCTTCGACGATGCAGCGCTGGCCTTCGACCTTGAGCGCCCGCCGAATACGGAGATCGCGACCGGCCGCTACCACCTGATCACCAAGTCCTCCCCCAGGGCGGCGGAGGGGGACGACGATTGCGGTGGCGAGGAACGCAGCCGGTTTTTATATCGCCTCTCGCACCCGCTGGGAGAACACGTCGTGGAAACCGCGAAGACTCTCGTCACGCCGGCGGCGCGGATCGTCTTCGATGTGTCGCATCATCCGGCCCACGTCCATGTCGTCGAAGCGCTTCGCGGAAAGAGCGGCTTCCTCACGCTGACGCGCTTGGTGGTGGAGTCCTACGAGCGTGAGGAGTATCTTCTCTTCTCGGGGTTCGACACGGCCGGCGCCTCGCTCGACCAGGAGACGATGGAAAAACTCTTCGGTTGTGCCGGCCGCGTTGAAGGCGACGGGTCGATCCCACCCGCCGAGCAGTATCGCCTGCACGCCGACGCGGAGCGCCACGCCAAGGCGACCGTGAGTCGCTCTCTTGAGCAGAACAACGTACATTTCAACGCGGCCCGCGATAAGCTCGAGCAGTGGGCCGACGACATGGTGCTCTCGGCCGAGAAAGCGCTCACTGATACCAAGGAACAGATCAAGGCGCTAAGGCGGCAAGCGCGCCAAGCTGTCACAATCGAAGAGCAGCACGCGATTCAGCAGCAGCATCAGAAGCTGGAAAAGCAGCAGCGCCGCCAGCGGCAGGATATCTTCAAGGTCGAAGATGAGATCATGGAGAAGCGCGACTCGCTGATCGATTCGCTGGAACGTCGACTGGCACAGCACACCGTTAACGAGACGCTCTTCACCATCCGTTGGACTGTACAGTAGCCCGCCGCACACCGACTATACGAACCAAGGAAGCAGTACTCAATGAGCCAGAAATACGAAAAGCTGAAAACACTGCTGCAGGAGCTGTTCCAGCTCGACCAGCCCGATCTGGACTTCGGCCTCTACCGCGTCATGCACGCCAAGAGCTCCGAGGTGTCGCAGTTCCTCGAAAAGGACCTGCTTCCGCAAGTGCAGGCGGCGTTCGGCCAGTACAAGAGTGCCGACAAGGCCGAGATCGAAAAGGAGCTGGAGAAAGTCATAGACGGCATCGTAGCCGCAGGCATGGACCCGGCGCAGTCGCCCAAGGTTGCCGATCTGCGCGCCCGGCTAGCGAGCGACGCCGTGGACATCGGCGCGCTGGAGAACGAGGTTTACGACCACCTGTTCAGCTTCTTCCGACGCTACTACTCCGAGGGTGATTTCCTCGCGAAACGAGTCTACAAGCAAGGCGTCTACGCCATCCCTTACGAGGGGGAGGAAGTCACGCTCCACTGGGCCAACAAGGACCAGTACTACATCAAGACCAGCGAGTACCTGCGCGACTACGCCTTCCGCCTGCGGCCGGACAGCGACAAGCAGCCGATGCGCGTGCACTTGCGGCTGGTCGACGTTGCCGAGGGCGAGCACGGCAACGTCAAAGCCGCGGAGGGCAAGGACCGTGTGTTTATCCTGGCAGCGCCGGGAGCATCCGACCACGCTCCTTCTGCAAGCTCAGGCCAGAGCTTCATCGCTGAACAGGAAGGCGAACACGGCAAGGAACTTATCATCCGCTTCGAGTACCGCCCGGCGACGCTCACCGACTGGCCCGACGATGTGCGTACGGGCAAGAGCAAGCCGCCGGCGCAGAAAGACCTGAGCGCGTTCGCAGTGAAACGCGTGCTGGCGGTGAACGATCCCTCATTGGCGGCATGGATTGCAGAGCTGGGCAAGCAGCACGTCACGGCGAACGGCGAGAAGGCCGATTATACGCGCCTGGAGGCGCACCTCCGGCGCTACACCGCGCGCAACACCTTCGACTACTTCATCCACAAGGACCTCGGCGCCTTCCTGCGACGGGAGCTGGACTTCTATATAAAAAACGAAGTCATGCACCTGGACGACGTGGAGAACGAGGCCGCGCCGCGCGTCGAGCAGTACCTATCAAAGATCAAGGTCATCCGCAAGATCGCGTGCAAGATCATCGCCTTCCTCGCTCAGCTCGAGGACTTCCAGAAGAAGCTGTGGCTGAAGAAGAAGTTCGTGGTCGAGACGCAGGAGTGCATCACGGTGGGCTGCATCCCTGAGGCATTCTATGCGGAGATCATCGCCAACGACGCGCAGCACGAAGAGTGGGAGAAGCTGTATGCCATCGACGAGATCGAGGGTGACTTGATCAAGCCGGGGTACAGCAAGCCGCTGACGACGGAGTTTCTGAAGATACACCCGACGCTGGTGTTGGACACGCAGCACTTCGATGCGGATTTCACTTCGCGGCTTCTGGAAGCCATGGGCGATGTGGAAGAGCAGACCGACGGCGTGCTGTTCTATAGTGAGAATTTCCAGGCGCTGTCACTGGTGCAGACTCGGTATCGGGAGAAAGTAAAGTGCATCTACATTGATCCACCGTACAACACGTCGGAGAATGCATTCCTCTATAAAAACAACTACAAACACTCGTCTTGGATCACCATGGTTGCGCAGGGTGTGGCCACGGCGGTCCACACGCTTGCACCTGATGGAACCTTCCTCGGTGCGATCGATGACACCGAATACGCGGCGTTTAGGGATATTTTACGCGGAGCATTCGGAGATGCCAACTATATGGGCACTATTGCTATAGAGGTTAATCCCGCGGGGCAGAACATCCGGCCGAACGTCCCTGCGCGAAGCCATGACTATTGCCATATTTTCGCAAAGGATATCGACATTGCGAATATGCAGCTTCGAGACTTAACCCAAGAGGAAGTGTTAGTATACGATCAAATGGATGGGGAAGGTAGGTTCGCCTGGGACAACTTGCGGCGAAGAGGTGGGAATTCACGGCCATCAGACCGGCCCGGTCAGTGGTTCCCTCTGTATATCTCTGAAACAACGGTCCGCGTCCCGTCGATGGATTGGGACGAACAGGCCAGGACTTGGAATCCACGCGAAGAACCCAGCGCAGGAGAGATTGTAACATGGCCAATTGATCCAAAGGGTGAGAATAGAATCTGGCGAGTCAACCCAGACGGCGCCCGGAAAGGTATTGCCAGCGGAGACATCGCCGTACGAGTTAAAGCAGGTAGGCTTGAGGTATCAAAGAAGTCAAGGGAACCTGAAGGGAAGAAACCGAAGACGCTGTGGCATGATTCGCGTTACTCTGCCACAACCTATGGGACGAAGCTTCTTTCAGATATTCTCGGCCTTGGTAGTGCACAGAAGTTCACTTATCCCAAGTCCCTGCATCTTGTGCGTGATTCGCTGATGTATTGGGTTGCGCAGAGTGATACTGTTGGCGACTTCTTCGGCGGTACAGGTACAACCGGCCACGCCGTCATCAACCTCAACCGTGAGGACGGCGGGAGGCGCAAGTTCATTCTCGTCGAGATGGGCGATTACTTCGACACGGTGCTTCTGCCACGCATCAAAAAGGTCACCTTCACGCCGGAGTGGAAGGATGGCAAGCCCAAGCGCCTCGCCACGGCAGAGGAAGCCGAGCGCAGCCCGCGCATCGTGAAGGTCGTCCGCCTCGAATCCTACGAGGACACGCTCAATAATCTGGAAACCCGCCGCACCGAAACGCAGCAACTCCTGCTCGACTCTGCCGGGGCGCAGGGTGCGGATGGACTCAGGGAGCAATACATTCTGCGCTATATGCTCGATGTCGAAACGCGCGGCAGCCAGTCGCTGCTCAACGTGCAGGCGTTCACCGATCCCACGGCTTACAAGCTGAAGGTCAAACGTCCCGGATCGGACGAAAGCCGCGAGGTCAATGTCGATCTTCTGGAGACCTTCAACTGGCTGACCGGCCTCACCGTCCGGCACATCGCCGCGCCGCAGACCTTCAGCGCCGCGTTCGAGCGCGACAGCGAGCAGCGCCTGCGTCTGAAGGGGCGGCTCAAGCAGGTTGCGGACGGCGAGTACTGGTTCCGCACCGTCACCGGCACCATGCCCGACGAACGACGCACGCTCATCATCTGGCGCAAGCTCACCGGCGTGCCGGAGCAGGACAACCTGGTGCTTGACGAGTGGTTCACCAAGCAGGGCTACTCGGCCAAGGACAGCGAGTTCGACCTCATCTACGTCAACGGCGGCAACAACCTGGAGAACCTCAAGACCCCCGACGACATGTGGAAGGTGCGGCTCATCGAAGAGGACTTCCACCGTCTAATGTTCGAGATGGAGAGGGCGTGAACATGGCTGCGCCCTCCCCTTCAGACCGGTCCTTCGAGCGTCTGGTCGCAGCCATCGGGCATGTGCATGCCGAGCTGAGGGCCCAGGCATCGAGGGCTGTCAATATGAGCCTGACTCTACGCAACTGGCTCATCGGCCTATATATTGCGGAATACGAGCAGCACGGCACAGACCGCGCCGTATACGGCGACAATCTGATCGAGCGTTTGTCCGAACGCCTGATGCAGGCGGGCGTCAGTCGTTCCGAGGCGAGGGAATTGCGGCGCTACCGCCAGTTCTATCTGGCCTATCCCCGGATTCGGGAGACGCTGCCTCCCGAATTGGCGGCCAGGCTGTTGCCTGCGACCGCCCACGGCGACACTCGGGAGTCACCGACTCCCATATTGGGCGTTGCCGCCGGCGACGTCGTCGCCAAGCTCTCGTTCAGTCACATCGCTGAACTACTGCAATGCGAGGACGCGACCAAACGAGCCTTCTACGAGCTGGAGTGCATTAGTGGCAACTGGTCGGTGCGCGAGTTGAAGCGGCAGATCGCCAGCCTCTATTACGAGCGCTCCGGGCTGTCGAAGGATAAAGCCGCGCTGGCGACCCTTGCGCAAGCGACGGCGGAACGCGCCGCGCCGGTGCCGGATATACGCGATCCCTACGTCTTCGAATTTCTGGGCCTGAAGCCGCAGGAAGTGATGGGCGAATCGCATCTCGAAGACCAACTGCTGGACAAACTGCACGACTTTCTGCTCGAGCTGGGCCATGGCTTCTGTTTTGAGGCAAGGCAGAAACGCATTCTGATCGGCGACAGCCACAACTTCGTCGACCTCGTGTTCTATCACCGCATTCTCAAATGCCATGTCCTGGTGGAGCTGAAAGTCGCCGCGTTCAGCCACGAGAACATCGGACAACTGAACACCTACGTGAGCTGGTACCGCAAGAACATAATGACCGAGGGCGACAACCCCCCGGTAGGTATCCTGTTGTGCACGCAGAAAGACCACGCTCTGGTGGAGTACGCGTTGGCCGGCATTGACAATGCGCTGTTCGTATCAAAGTACATGCTGGAGTTGCCGAAGGAGGAGGAGATGCAGCGCTTCATCGAGCAGCAACTGACAGCGTGTGCACTCGGTGAATCAAACATTCACCAAAGGATGGCCGATGGTTCCGGGTCCAGCGAGGAGAATCGCTGATGCCGCGCGGACGTCCCCGCAAGAATGCCGCAGACGCGGCCGCCACGGCACCCGCCACCGCGCGCGGCCGCGCGAACGGCAAGCCACAGCTCCCGTTCAATCACAAGCTGGTGCTGAACCAGTGGTTGCTGTCGCTGTTTAACGTCAAGCGCTTCGAGGATCTTGCCGGTAACCTGCGCAATGAGGCGCTGGAAGGGCTGGATGAGAACAATATCCACCACTTCCACCACGCGCTTACGGCGCAATTGTTCAACCTGACACAGTTGCCCACCGAACTACTGCTCGAATACGACCAGAATATCGTAAAGCACACGCAGCGACTCAACGAACGTCGCATAACGCATGGCGAGAAGCCGATCGTCTGGAAATATTTCCAGTACCTCGCCCTTCTCTTCACCGAGATCTACCTCGACCGTTACTTCCGCGACCCGAAGACGTTGCTGAAAGAGCTGAACGCGCAGGTGACGCTCTACAACCAGGACGTGCCCGAGGCCGATCTTATAGCGCCGTTCGACGAATCCGCCGAAGCATGGCCGCAGCTGAACAAGCTCGCGTTCTGGATGGCCACCGGCAGCGGCAAGACGCTGCTGATGCACGCCAACATCCTTCAGTACAAACACGCCCTTGAGAAGCACGGCCGCGGCCGCGAGCTCAATCGCACATTGCTGCTCACCCCCAACGAAGGGCTTTCGCAGCAGCACCTGCGCGAGTTCCGGACGGCGGGCATCGACGCTGAGCTGTTCAACAAGGAAGGGCGCGGGCTGTTCAGCGGCCATGCGGTCGAGATCCTCGAAGTAACCAGGCTGCGCGAGGACATGGGCGACAAAACCATCGCCATCGACGCCTTCGAAAACAACAATCTGGTGCTGGTGGATGAAGGACACCGCGGCGCGAGCACCGGTACGGGCGACGAGGTAGGCGCCTGGATGCGGTATCGCAATGCGCTCTGCGAAAAGGGGTTCTCGTTCGAGTACTCGGCTACCTTCGGGCAGGCGGTCAAAGGCAAACCCAAACTCACCGAGGTGTACGCCAAGAGCACGCTGTTCGACTACTCGTACCGCTACTTCTACAGCGACGGTTTCGGCAAGGACTACCAGATCCTCAACCTCGACGAGGGTACGCAACGAAACCACCAGGAGCTGTATCTGGCGGCCTGTCTGCTGTCGTTCTTCCAGCAGCAGCGGCTCTACCGCGAGCAGAGCGCGCCGTTCCGGCTGTTCAACATCGAGAAGCCGCTATGGATCTTCGTCGGCGGAAGCGTGACTGCGACGCTGGCCACTCGCGATGCGTCTGACATCGTGGAGATCTTGCAGTTCTTCGCCCGCTATGTTGCGGATCGTCGAGGCAGCATCGAGCGGATCCAGACCGTGCTGAACCATGGCCTCGTCGACGCGACGGGACGGAATGTGTTTGCCGAGCGCTTCAAGTATCTCAACGCATGCGGGCTCACGCCGTCGCAGGTCTTCGACGAGACGCTCGCGACGCTGTTCAACGCGCCGGGCGGCGGCCGGCTCTACGTCGAGAACTTGAAGGGCGCGACCGGCGAAATGGCGCTGCGGCTGGGCGCTGATAATGAGGCCTTCGGCGTGATCAACGTGGGTGACGACGCCAAGCTGCTGAAGTTGTGCGAAGAGAACGGTATCGACACCGGCGACCGCGAGTTCTCGGGCTCACTATTCCACGCCATCAACAGGACAGACTCGACGGTGCATCTGCTGATCGGTTCAAGGAAGTTCACCGAGGGCTGGAGCAGTTGGCGCGTCTCGACCATGGGCCTGATGAACATCGGAAAGGGTGAAGGCGCACAGATCATCCAGCTCTTCGGCCGTGGCGTCCGCCTCAAAGGCTATGAGTTGAGTCTCAAGCGCAGCGCTAAAACGGATCTGCCGGAAGGCATCGAGCGACCCAAGCACGCCGGAGCACTCGAAACACTCGGCATCTTCGGCATCCATGCAGACTACATGGCGCAGTTCCGCGACTTCCTTGAGGATGAGGGCCTTTCCACCGAAGACCGCATCGAGTTCCAGCTTCCGGTGATAAAGAACCTTGGTACGCAGCGACTCAAAACGATCCGCCTCAAAAAGACGATCAACGGCGTCAGCACCGAGTTCGGCGACGCCTTCCGCAAGCTCGCACAGATTCCCACCCTCGCGCCGCCTGATCCGAGCGACTCAAACGAGGCCAGGCAATTGCAGCAAAACAGTCTCGTGCTCAACTGGTACCCGAAGATCCAAGCGATGAAATCGGGTGGGTTGGTAGGCGGTGATTCTGATGCCTCGCCGGAGGAGACCCACTTGACTGCCCGGCATGTGTCGTTCCTCGATCTTGACCAGCTAATGTTCGAGTTAGAGCGCTTCAAGGCGGAGCGCGGCTGGTACAACCTCAATCTGACGCGGCAAGGGATCGAGGCGCTACTGGCGGATCAAAGCTGGTATCGACTGCAGATTCCTGAGAAGGAACTCGCTTTCGCTTCATCCGAGAATGATTCATTCGGGAAGAAGGTGCGACTGTGGCAAGAGATCGCAATCTCGCTGCTGAAGAAATACACCGAGCGCTACTACACGTTCCGAAAGCGCCAGTGGGAGATGCCGCACCTGGAGTACCGCGACCTGGAAGGCGACGATCCGAACTTTCTGGGTGTGAAGGAATCGCCGGAAGAAGGATATTACCGCATCATGATTGACAAGTCCCGGGACGACATCGCCGCCAAACTCGAGGAGCTCAAGACCGCGATCGAACACGGCGACCTGAAGCCGTGGGAGTTCGAAAAGCTTAAGGCCATCTGGTTCGGGAAACACCTGTACCAACCACTGCTCTATCTGGACTCCAATATCGTTGAGATAAGTCCCGCGCCGCTTAACAAGGGCGAGTTCCGGTTCGTTGAGGATCTCAAGACGTTCCACGACGTCAATGCTGACTTCTTCAAGACCCGGGAGTTGTATCTGCTTCGCAACCAAAGTAAGGGCCGGGGTGTCGGCTTCTTTGAAGCCGGAAACTTCCACCCGGATTTCATTCTATGGTTGCTTGCCGGAGGTCGCCAACATGTCGTGTTCGTTGATCCCAAGGGCATCAGGAACATCGGTGCCGCGGATCCGAAAATCCGGTTTCATCAGACGATCAAGGAGATCGAAGCGCGCCTCGGCGATCCATCTGTATGCCTGCATTCCTTCATCGTTTCAAATACGCCGTCTTTCGCGATGCGTATGTTGTGGGGCATAGACAAGGGCGAGATGCAGAAAAAGAACATACTGTTTCAGGAAGAAGACAAGGACAGCTACGTGCGGAGTATGCTCGAAGGCCTTGGGGTTTGAGGCTCGGCGGAAAAGATGTCACTCGGACATGGTCACGATTGGCGATTAAACAACCGTTTGTAGCAAACGGTCCACTGCGAGGTCTGCGCATGAAACGGATCGTTCTCCCGCGAATGAAAAAACCGCGCTCCCGATGAACAAGAAGGCCCTCACAGAGGCGGACATCCGCACGAAGTTCATCACCAATCCCGCACCCTCGCCGACCTGCGAGACGCGCTCCTGCCAAAGCTCATCTCCGGCGAACTGCAGGTGAAAGATGCGGAGCTGTTCATTCAACGCGAGGACGCTATGGCGCAAGGACGCAAGGGGACAGAACACGAAGGAACATCGCCATTAAGTCCCTTTGCGCCCCTGCGTCTTCGCGGAGTTGCGTTCCACTCAGAGGACTACCATGACCGAAAACGAAATCAGCCGACATATCGTCGAGGCGGCGATCGAGGGCCATCGCACTCTGGGCGGTCCGGGACTGCTCGAGAGCGTCTACGAAGAAGCCCTCGTCTGGGAACTGCGGCAACGCGGGTTGGCAGTCCAACACCAGGTGTCCCTGCCCATCCCTTTCAAAGGCCACATCCTTGCCTCACCCCTGCGTATCGACCTGATCGTGGCCGAGAAGGTGATCGTCGAATGCAAGGCGGCCAGCCAATACCACAGCCTCTTCGAGGCGCAGACCCTGACCTATTTGCGCCTGACCGGCCTGAAGCCGGGACTGGTCATCAATTTCGGGGAACGATTAGTCAAGGATGGCGTCCACCGCGTGGTGAACGGGCTATGAGTGAAGAAAAACGCAAAGACGCGGAGACGCCAGTACGCCACGGAGCCAACGAGAAACGCCTTGCGTCTTCGCGTCCTGGCGTCCTTGCGTTCAGTGAATCCAGCGTCGAGGAAGCCGCTCTCGCATGGCTGGAGGCGATCGGCCGGCGCCGGTCTCTATGACCTCATGTTGCTGAGAAAATAGGAAGCCCGAAGCGGCATATGCCCGGCACGGCTTCACCGCCCGGGATTTGCGGGGCCGGGCGGTAAAAAGAATGGACAAAACGAACGAGGAGCAGGCAATGAAGCGAGATGATTATTACGGAAAGGCGCGGTATTACCTGGAGACGCTGTGCGAGGTGAAACCAAACAGACGGACGGGATCTTCGGGAAACCGGGAAGCGACGGATTTCTTTGCGGACATTATACGACCGCATGGATATGACATTGATGCCACGCCTTTTCAGTGTCCGGACTACATCTGCAACGGAGTGACGCTGACAAATGAAGAAGCGTTCGAAGTCCATGCCAGTCCCTATACTTTGGGATGCGATGTCACGGCTGAACTGATCACCGTCTCGACTCCGGAGGATCTGGAACACATTAACTGTGAGGGCAAGATTTTGTTAATGAAGGGAATGATATGCTCCGAGCAGTTGATGCCGAAGAATTTCGTCTTCTACAATCCGGAGCATCACCAAAGGATCATCGCTCTGTTGGAGAGCCGTAAGCCGGCTGTGATAATCACAGCTACAGAGAGAAAACCGGAACAGGTTGGGGCGTTATACCCCTTCCCCTTGATTGTGGACGGGGATTTCGATATCCCGAGTGTTTACTGCCGCGATGCTGTCGGCGATCTGCTGGCGGCCGGACAGGGCGCTACATTTCATTTGAAAATAGACGCCGATCGACTTCCATCGAGTGCAACAAATATCATCGCCGCTTTGAACGCGAGTGCAGCAAGAAAGATCATCATCACTGCACACATCGATGCCTACGAAGGCGCTCCCGGCGCTTCCGACAACGCTTCCGGCATCGCCGTCCTGCTTCTTTGCGCGGAGATGCTGTCCGACTACCGCGGAGAGAATTGCATCGAAATCGCCGCTCTCAACGGTGAGGACCATTACAGCGCAGGTGGTCAGATGGATTACCTCAGGCGATACGGTGGTGAATTCCCCAGAGTGTTGCTTGCCGTGAACGTCGATGACGTGGGTTATAAGAAAGGGGGGTCAGCATACTCGTTCTATGAATGCCCTCCTCCCCTCGAGAAGAAGTCCATCGATGTCTTCAGAGGTTTTGACGGTCTCCTGCCTGGCGAAGCATGGTACAATGGGGATCATATGATCTTTGTGCAGAGCCGGATTCCATCCGTGGCCTTCACATCCGAATGCATGCCCGAGCTGATGAAGACCGTGACTCATACATCCGAAGACACACCCGATATCATCGACTGCCGGAAGCTCGTTGAGATCGCAGAATCATTGAATGCTCTGGTGCGGTCATTATAGAGCGCACAGCATTTGATGCCTGCCATGCCGGTGATTACGTCTCGATCGGCCGAAGCGGCCGCCCGTATCGCGCTGCGGCACGCTCATTGGCGCATTCCATTGCTTCACAGCGGATGATCATCCGGCTCCGGAAGGCCTTTATCCCGGGATTTGCTCAAGTCCGGGAAGAGCCGGCCACTCTCAAGCTCGTCAACGATCCGGCGGACGGACTGACGTGGGAAGATCCGACCGCAACTGAAGAAGACGCGGGTATAGATGAGTTCACAAGGCGCGGCCTTTCAGGTTTGAGGCGCTATATTGTGCTATGGGTCGAATAGAACACGCTGAACGCATGAATTCACTTTCAGAAGCCGCGCGCATCCCATGACCCTGACCGATTCATTATGTGCTAACGCTGACCCGGTTGTTGCTTACCGGGCACGACGACTGCTCGCCGGAGAAGCAGAACAGACCAACGCAATGCGCAAACTGCGCCGGGCCATCGCGGAATCGAAGATAGCGCGGGATCTCCTGCGCGGGCTTGATATGGAGCGGTTGAACCCCTATCGCAAGTGGCAGGGCCCCCACTGGACGCTGTACTCGCTGGCGGAAATCGGATATCCAGCCCGGGATAAGACCTTGCTTCCATTGCGCCGGCGGGTTCTCGACTGGATGTTCTCACCGGCATTCTTGAAGCCGCCCAGCACGGCCGTCTATCCCGATCAGCCGGAGAGACCACGCCGATGCGCTTCGATGGAGGGCAACGCAATCTGGTCGCAACTCGTGTTGGACATCGTTGACACTCAGCGCCTGCCGGGCCTCGTCTACCGCCTGCTCGATATGCAATGGCCTGATGGCGGCTGGAACTGCGACAAACGGACGGGAGCACGCACATCCTCCGTGCAAGAGACGCTTCTTCCGCTTCGAGGTTTGGCCGCCTGGCATCGCGCAACAGGGGATGATCGAGCGGGGCGAGCCGCGAAACGCGCGGCGGAATTTCTGCTGCAGCGGCGCCTCCTCTGGCACAAGAAAGACGGCGCGCTCATCGAGCCCGAATGGGGCGGGCCTGTCGACAAGATCCACTATCCCATCCGATTCTATGATGTGCTGAGCGCGCTCCTTGTGATGACGGAGATGGGCATGGCGCGGGACCGGCGATGCCAGGGCGCCCTTTGCTTGCTTGAAAGCAAGCGTCTTGCCGACGGCACATTCCCCGTCGAATGGACCAACGCGAAGCAGGCAAGCCGGATCGAGAGCCGTGGAACCTATGCGGACTGGGGGCCGCGTCACAAGAAGAAAGGGAATCTTCTCGTCACGGTCGACGCATTGTACGTCCTCCAAGAATCCGGACGGTTGACATGAGCGCACCGCCAACCTCGACGCAATATGCCGCGCCGACTAATCATGCCGCCCGACATGAGGCTGTTGCGTATGCGCTACCGTCCGCCGTGCGGCCTTGGCGGGATGTCGACGCATCCGGAGCGGAGATGTCGGCGGACCGTGGATATGTATGATTAGATCATTCACATGGCTCAAGTGATCTTTTCTCTGATCTTTCCCGCATTTTGATAGAGATAGTCAGCAACCCGAAAAAAGGACGGACGCAATGCCGGCTGTAGTCATTGAACAAACAGATGATACCATACCGATGGATTTATTGCTTATGTCGGATCCGTCTGAAGAAGTAATATCCGATTATATTCACCTGACCACGAAGTTCGTAGCGAGGCTGGATAATAAAATAATCGGCGCCCTGTTGCTTCTAAAGACAAGACCGAAAACAATGGAAATAATGAATGTATCCGTGTACGAAGAGTATCGGAATAGAGGTATCGGAAAACGGCTGATCAATGCCGCGATCGAGTTGTCAAAAGAAAGCAAAATAAAGACACTGGAAATCGGGACAGGAAATCCCGGCTTGGCACAGATGATGCTTTATCAAAAATGCGGATTCAGAATCGTCGGAGTCGAACCGGACTACTTCAGGAAGAACCATGCTGAAAGGATCTTTGAGAATGGTATTGAATGCAGAGATATGATAAGAATGAGAATTGAATTCTGATATCACCAGGAGTTACGTATCATGAGCATCACGAATCCAGGTCGCAGAAAAGTCCGTCCCACGCATCCAGGCGAGATGCTTCGGGAAGACTTCTTGACCGACTACGGGCTGACGGTTGCCGGGCTTGCAGAGGCTTTGGGAGTGTCGCGTCCAACTGTCGACGAGTTGCTCCGCAAATGCAGATCGCTGAATCCGGAAATGGCGCTTCGGTTTTCGCGATTATTCGGCAACTCGGCTGAGTTCCGGCTCAACGCTCAGCGGGCCGTGGACCTGTGGGATGCGGCCCAGGCTATCGGGAGCGAAGTCCGGCGAATCAGACCGCTGGAGGTTGCCTGACCGTTGCATGCAATTGGGCAATAACCGAAACCATTCACCCTCTTTAGGAGCTTTTCCGAATTGGACATTCCACGGATCTTCAACATCACCGAAAGCGCTCACCGCATCCATAATCCCTTCACACCCGATAAGCTGGCCGTTCTCGGCGCGGCCCTGCGTCTCGAAGCGGGGACCCGTGTGCTCGACCTCGGCAGCGGCTCGGGCGAGATGCTGTGCGTCTGGGCGCGCGATTACGGAATCACCGGCGCCGGCATCGACTTGAGCCGGCTATTCACGGAGCAAGCGAAACTCCGCGCCGAGGAGCTCGGCGTCGCCGATCGAGTCGAGTTCATACACGGCGACGCCGCCGGCTTCGTCTCCGCCGAGAAGGCCGGCGTGGCGGCCTGTCTCGGCGCCACGTGGATCGGCGGTGGAGTCGCAGGCACCATCGAACTTCTGGCGAAGAGCCTCAACCCCGGAGGGATCATACTCATCGGCGAGCCCTACTGGCGCCGGCTGCCGCCAACGGAAGATATCGCCAGGGGGTGCCTCGCCGGCTCAATCTCCGACTTCCTCCCGCTTCCGGAACTGCTCGCGTCTTTCGGCCACCTCGGCTACGACGTCGTGGAAATGGTTCTGGCCGACCAGGACGGCTGGGACAGATACGAGGCGGCCAAGTGGC
>CAYLZD010000004.1:0-185419 GCA_964388275.1 uncultured Chromatiales bacterium | reverse complement strand
CGGAAGCATAACCGCTGCCGGGCGCCGATATCACAACCTTGTAACGCCCGCAGCCGATGTTGCCCATATTCTGTTTGACATCTGATATTTTGCCTCCCTGAGACTGGCCTGGCTTGTAACAGCCGGCGCTCAATAATGATGTGTCTCCCGCGGTCAGGTTTGCACTGCTCGGGATGATAGAAGCGTCATAAACGCCTTGTTCGTTGAAGGAAAACCCAGCGAGTGAAATATCCACGGTGCAATTCACATCAATAGCCGCAAATACAACAGCAGCTCTGTCGTCATTGCCGAAATCGAAAGGATCCTGAGATCTTAACTGTTGCGTACTGAGCGCCGCGAGCAGCAGCGCGAGGCCTGTGACTATGGCCCGGTTTTTGCGAGTGAGTGAGTGAGTGAGTGAGTGAGTGGGCATAAAACCTCCATGTCCTGAATAGTTTTGAAGGATCAAAAGCACTATTTTAAAATCACATTTGTCCCTGCGGACATACGCGAGGTGTGCATCGGCGCCGTTTTTCTTGTAGCCTGCTCTCCTGTATGATCAGAAAAACTGTTTACGGGGGAATCTTATAATAGAAGATGTAAAAGTCAAGTCATTTATCTCGTCACGATTGAAAAATTCGCAGCACACGGACGGCGGACATCTCCGTAGCGCCGGGTACACGAAAGACACGAAAAAGCGTGTTTGCCGAACCCATTTGATCTTCGGCACTTCCCTGCGTTTCGTGGTCTGTATTCCGCTTCCCGCCAGTAGTTTCTTCAATGCAAATTCTGTAAAAATGTAAAAACTGCATGCGGCCTGTCTTGAAGCAGCGTTCTTCGAGAGAATAACTGCCGTTTTTCGATGAATTTTCGGTATTCCTAGAGCAACATGCTGCCGGCACGCCCGGCATTTTTCTTGCATGGTTTAATCCGATGCCTGAAAGAGGCGGATAAATCCATATAACGGAGAATCGCATGACACGAATATTGACATCTTTCATCGGCACGGCCGCGGCGGCGCTTCTGGCGCTCGGGTTAAGCGCCTGCAACGAATCGCTCGTTCCTGTCCTGCCTGAATGGAACGTCGACCAGTACGTTCCCTTCGCCTCGGAAAAATATACGATGGGCGACGTGCTCGAGCAGAATCCGTCGATCGAAGTGCAGCTGGGTCTGGACGGAATATTCCGCGCCACCGTGCGCGGAGGCGTGTTTCTCGATACGATTCCGGTAAACCTCACACAGGAACAGCGAGACAAACTTTTCGCCGTGGAAGAAGGCCATATAGTCTTCCAGCTCGAGAACAGTCTTCCTGTGGGAGCGAATATCGGACTGCGCTTCGTGAATGCCGACTATATTACCCTGTATATCCCGAGCAGCATGAGCGGCGAGGAATTCCGCGTCGCGCCGGCCGTTGTTGCGCCGGATGGGACGGTGCTGGAGCCGCAGATCTTCTCGACGGAGATCCTGGTGACGCAGGCGGACATACAGCAGATAATCGAGAGCAGCTGGCTGCTTGTGCGCGTGGAGATTTCGACGCCTGACGGCGCGCCGATATCGTTCCGGCTGGAGGATATGCTGAAAGTCCGCGCATTCGCCAGAGTCGAAGTACGCACAGGAATTTCCGGTTAATCAAATACAAGGAAACCGATATGACACACGCAGAAAAATCCCTCATGATCGTCGTAGTGGTCTGGTTGGTCACTTTCGTCGCTATCAGCGCGATTTAGGACGAACGCATCTCATGTTCAGCCCGCGATTATTCGCGCCAGCGCTCGCCGCCGCGTGCCTGGCGGCGTTCACACCTGCGAGGGGACAGGACCTCAACGGATCGGCCCGTCTGGCGGGCGCCGCGTTCAGCAACTGCGCTACTGTCGACGGAGTCGACGCCATCGGAGTCAATCCGGCCCTGCTGACTTTGCCGAAGGGACGGTTTCTGTCCATCGCCGTGCTCCCTGTGTCACTTAACATGGGCACGGATTTTTTCTCATACGAATCATACAAGAAGTACTTCACGGGTATTCCGACCGGCGGCAAACGGGCACCGTACTATCTTACAAGCGTTGAGAAACAGAGCATCTACGATGCTTTCCAAGGCGAGGAAGGCAATCTGCACAGCATGTTCGGCGCCACGCTTTTCGCCGCGTCCTTCACGACTCGTGCCGGCTCCTTCGCAGTCGGAATGAGGGAGCGGATCGCGAGCACCGCGGTGATCCCGAGGGCTTTCGTGGATTTCTTCCTGTTTGGCAATCCTCCGGGAAAAAGTTTCGATTTCTCAGGGACGAGGATGGCATCTTCCTGGACAAGGGATTACAGCATCTCATTTGCGCACAAGGCTTCTTTCACGCGATTCTCGAGCCCGTCGGTTTCCTTCGGGGGATCGGTGAAAATGGTGCACGGTTACGGATACTTCGGGCTGGAGAAGTTCGACAGCCGCTTCAGCACGGATCCGGATTCCTTCGCGGTGAACGGCCGGGCGGTGGTTCACGCCCGTTATGCCGGCGCCGACTGGATGCAGGAATCGAATATTTTCGGAATGAAACTCTTCCCCGAACCGGTGGGCACGGGATTCGGCCTGGACCTGGGCGTCAGCGCCGACCTGACAAGGTCCCTGCGCATAGGTTTGAGCATCACGGACCTTGGAAGCATAAACTGGAACAGAAACGCCAGAGAGGCCTCGGCGGACGAAACATTCGAAATCAGCAGCGCTCCGACCGACGCTCAATTCGAGGATATAAAGGAACGGCTTTCGGGAATCGAGCGGCCGATCCCTTCGTTCACCACCAGTCTTCCGGTGGCCGTCACGGCCTCGATCGCTTACAAAATTCCGCGGTTTCTCGGAGGGAAACGGCCGTTTATGCTGACAGCCGCATTGCGCGAAGGCTTGAATACCGCGCCGGGGAATTCCACAATTCCCCATGTAGGCGCCGGCATCGAATATGAAGCCGTGGAGTCGCTGTCCCTGCGATTGGGGCTCGGCGCCGGCGGCGGGCTCGCGCCCATGCTCGGTTTCGGCCTCGGGTTCAGAATGGATACGATGACCCTCGACCTCGGCACGACCGGCCTGGACGCGCTTTTCGCCTCGAATCATTACACCGCTTCCTTCGCCATCAGCGGACGCCTGGATTTCTGAGTTTCAACCGCGAGACTCGTCCCGACGGCCGTTCTCCGGCGTATCGGGATGATCCGCAGGCCATGGACCGGCGCGAAGCGGCAGGCTACTCCGTGCCGACGGCCGCGTGTCCGCGGCGCCGGGCGCCCCGTTTGCTTCGCCGGGCGGGGAACAGCAATTCTTTCCCCTGCGTATAACACGTCATCGGCGAGAATCAGCAGGGGTATCATGTTTTCCAACGTATTCAGCGCAACCACTTTCGGCATAAATGCTACAATCGTGTCGGTGGAGACGCATCTCGAAAACCAACTGCCGGCGTTCATAGTCGTCGGCTTGCCCGACAACGCCGTGCGGGAGAGCCGAGAGCGAGTCATGGCGGCGATCAGAAACTCGGATTGCCAGTTTCCGATCAAAAAAGTAATAGTCAATCTGGCGCCGGCGGACATAAGAAAAGAAGGATCCGCGTTCGATCTCCCTCTGGCCGTGGGGATACTGCAGTCCACCGGCGTGTTCGGAAACGGCGGATTCGACGACACCCTTTTCATGGGCGAACTGGCTCTGGACGGACAACTGCGTCCGGTGCACGGCGTCCTGTCGATAGTGATAGAGGCGAAACGACGGGGCTTCAAGCGCATCATAGTCCCGCGTCCCAACGCCCGCGAGGCCGCCATGGTGCTCGGTGTGGACGTGTTCCCGTGCACGACACTGCGCGAGGTGGTGGACTTTCTGAACGGCCTGCACCCGCATCTGCCGCCTTTCCGCGTGGACGTGGACGAAGTGTTCCGCAACACGCAGTCGAATTGCGTTCTGGATTTTTCGGACGTGAAAGGACAGGAGAACGTGAAACGCGCTCTGGAGGTCGCCGCGGCGGGCGGTCACAACATTTTGATGATCGGGCCGCCGGGTTCGGGGAAGACGATGCTGGCGAAGCGCATACCCACCATACTCCCGCCGTTGAATTTCGAGGAGGCGCTCGAGACGACGCGCATTCACTCGGTGGCCGGCATACTGCCTCCTGATTCCGCCATCGTCTCCTCGCGGCCTTTCCGCGCTCCGCATCACACGATCAGCGACGCCGCGCTGGTCGGAGGCGGCATCGGTTACGCGAGGCCGGGCGAGATCAGTCTGTCGCACAACGGCGTGCTTTTTCTGGACGAATTGCCCGAATTCGCGAGAAACGTCCTCGAGGTTCTGCGGCAGCCGCTGGAGGACGGCAAGGTGACGATAGCGAGGTCGAAACTCTCTATCGAGTACCCGGCTAATTTCATGCTTGTAACCGCCATGAATCCGTGCCCGTGCGGGAATTTCGGCAATCCGGTCGTGGCGTGCAGCTGCTCGCCGCTGCATGTCCAGCGCTACATGGCCAAGATTTCCGGACCCCTGCTGGACCGGATCGACATCCACGTCGAATGCCCGCAGGTCAGATATCAGGAACTGATGGGGAACCGTTGCGGCGAACGTTCCGAGGAGATCAGGAAACGGGTCATCGCGGCCCGGCTGATACAGACGGCGCGTTTCGAGCATCGCCGGGGGATGCACTGCAACGCCGACATGGAAAGCAAGGACATCAGAAACTTCTGCGCTTTGAACGCCGCGGGGGAGAATCTTCTGAAAACCGCCGTGGCGCGCGTGGGATTGAGCGCAAGGGCCCACGACCGCATACTGAAGGTGGCGCGGACAATCGCGGACCTGTCCGCGAGCGGCATCATAAGGCCGGAGCATCTGGCCGAGGCGATACAGTACAGGAGTCTCGACCGGCAGGCGGAAGGGTGAGAAGCTTGAATGCGGAGTTGTATGTCCTATTTGCGCGCCCGGGACAATTTCTCCCGCAACAGCAGGACGAGAAAAACCGGTATGCCGAGCATATACCTTTTCCAGAGCCGCCGTGGTTCGAGCGACACGCGATGAACCCATTCCAGTCCGGCGACGCGCATCCATCGCGGAGCGCGCGCGCGGCGGCCTGAAAGAAATTCGAGTCCGCCTCCGACGGCCGCGATGACCGGCACGTTCAGGACAGTGCGCCAGCGTTCCATCCAGGCGAACTGTTTGGGGCTTCCCATGCCGACGAACAGGATTGCCGGGTCGAAGCGCGCGATGCGTTCGGCTGTCTCGGGGTTCGCGGTTTCGATTGCGCCGTGATGGAATCCGCAGGCCTCCAATGGGAATCCGCGGGCGAGCAGGGCTGATTTGAGCCGCACGACAGTCTCCTCATCGCCACCGAGAAAAAAATACCTGTGCGGACCCGGCGGGAAACGCTCCAGAATTTTAGCATAGAGATCGGTGCCGTTCACGCGGACGAATGCGCCGCCGCCGAAGAGGCGCACCGCCAGGGCGCTGCCCGCGCCGTCGGGATGATTGATGTCGCAGGAGTTGAGGAAAGCAGCCAGCTCAGGGTCCCTTCGCGCTTGCAGCAAAATGGAAAAATGAGGTCCGGTAACAGCTATCGGCGGACCGCCGTCCAGAGCCGCGCGCATCTTCCCGAGTATGCGTTCGCAGTCCAGCAGATCGAGCCGGATCCCGAAAACGGATACTGACGAGGGAGTTTTCATGAATTGGGCGCTCCGTTGTCCTCATCCCGGCGGCGAAAGACGCTCAAGGCGCCGCATTGCCGTCGGGGAATCCTTGAGCCGGCGGACATGAGGTCTGTTCCGGTCCACGCGCCCCAGTGCGCCGTCAGGCTTCGTCGTCCTCGCCCGCCTCTCCTTCTTCGGTTTCCTCCTCTTCCTCGCCGCCGAACCAGCCGAGAAGAAGCGACATCAGCATCACCTCGTTCTTGTCTTCACCGGAGAGGAATTCACCGTCGTATTGGCTCGCGGCGTGTTCGGACGACATCGACTTCCATCCGATCTCGTCGTTTTCGTCGAAGGCCGATTCCCCGGGTTCATAACCCAGTTCCTTCAGTTTTGCGCCGACTTTCTCTTTCAGGGCGGATTTATCTTCGAGCCAGTACTCGAGGAGCTTCTTCGCGAGATCCGCCGACAGGTTCGCCTCGTCTGAGAGCACCGGCACAATCATAACGTCCGGCGCCCGGTTGAGATGCCGGAAGCCTTTGGGCTGATGTTTCCCTGTAGTCAGCTTGCATATGCCGTCCTTGTCCTTCTCCAGAGCGGGACGGATGATGGAGTAGCGGAAATCACGATCGTCCATCAAAGCGAACACCGCGTTTGCGGGATGCCGGGCGGATTCATTATCTGTGTTCGTCATGTTTGTCTCTCTCGTTTTGGAAGGATTTCAAAACAAGATAGCGAAGCAGGAAGAAATCTGCGAATCGGCCGCCGCCGCCGGAATGCGGAGCATCGGCACGTGGCCTCAACATGGAATGACGTCGAAGGATAATCCGCCCCCGGACAGCCGTTTCGCGTTTGCTTTATCGATGTTGTCTCGGTAGTTTCCATACGGTTTCCCATCGTCGGCTTCCGGAAGGCCCCGAGAAACGGATTCGGCCGCGCGGAAGAGGCGACTGAGAATGCGATCAGGCCGATAGGGCGCCTCTTCTATTCGGGTTTCGAAGGATGGGAAGAAATGTCGCCGCATCGTCAAACAATAAAGGAGACAAACATGTCCGACATCATCGACATCGAAGGCATCGGCGAGGTGTACGCCGAGAAGTTGAAGAGCGCAGGCATCGAGACTGTCGAGAAGCTGCTGGAGAAAGGGGCGACTCCCCAGGGAAGGGCGGAGATCGAAAGAACGACAGGTATTGCCCATGCGCACATACTCAAATGGGTGAACCACGCGGATCTCTTCCGGATCAAGGGAGTCGCGGGCCAGTACGCCGAACTGCTTGAAGCCTCCGGCGTCGACACGGTGCCTGAACTGGCGATGCGCAATGCCGAGAATCTCTACAAGAGAATGGTAGAAGTGAATCAGCAGAAAAATCTCGTCAACAGGGTGCCGTCCCTGGACGACATCGGGCGCTGGGTGGGCGAGGCGAAGATCCTGCCGCGCATCGTCAACTACTGACGGATCAGCGGTTCCGCTTGCGCTCGGACTGCAGCGGGATCCGGATCTTCCGCAGCCGGTCGATATTCAGAGCTTCAGGGCGTGACCGGCGCCGGCGCCCACGAACCGTCCGGCGGAATTGACTACACGGACAGCTTTGTCGTACTCCGCCGCGAAACCATCATTTCGAATTTCCTTCGGGTAGATCCGGTATTCCGATCGGTACTCGAACGGGGTGAAGTTCGGCATTATCACATTTGCGCCGCACAAGAGGGCGCGGCGCTGGGCGTCGGGATCGAGCGTGCCCAGCGCGGTATTGGCGGGCATGTGAGGGCGGCGCAGCACGATGCGCGCCACGGCTATCGTGATCAGGGACAACTCCACGTCGCCCGGCGGCGAGCCGGCTAGAGGAGTGTCCGGCGAAGGGATGAACGGCCCGAAACTGCACATGTCCGAAGCCAGCTCGCGGCAGAGGAGAATGTCGTCGGCGATGTCGGCAATGGTTTGTCCAGGCAATCCGACCATGTTTCCCGATCCGCATTGGAAGCCCGCGGCGGCGAGGGCCCGCAGGCAGTCGATTCTATCGTCGAATCCGGTGTCGGGTTTAAGACGGGCGAAGACGGCGCGGTTCGCGGTTTCGTGCTTCAGCAGATACCGATCCGCGCCTGCCGCCCGCCAGAGCCGGTATGTTTCTGCATCCCGCTGACCCAGCGAGAGCGTGACAGCCGTTCCGCAGCGCGCCTTGATTCGGCTGACAGTGTCCGCTATTTCCAGAGCCGAAAAGGAGATGTCCTCTCCGGACTGCAACACTATCGTGCGCACCGGTATGGCTGCGATACCTTCGGCGCAGTCGAGAATCTCGTCCGCCGACATCCTGTAGCGGGCGAGATCGGAATTGCCGGCTCTCAAACCGCAATACAGGCAATCGCAGGCGCAGCGGTTGGAGATCTCGATAATGCCTCTTAGATGCACTTCATCGCCGACATATTCCGCGCGCACCTCGTCGGCCCGGGCGAACAGCGCATCTTTCTCGTCCTCGTTGCGCGGCGAGAGAAGTGAGATCACATCGCCGCGAGTGAAAACGGCAAGCCCGAGCAGCTTGCGATAGGATTTCGCGCTCAAAGATAGACGTCCCGCTCGCCTTTATCTATGCGATCGATCATGCCGCCGGTTTTTCGCCGCGTCGTCTCCGGCATGTTCTCGAGTTCTTCTTCCATGAGTTTTTTCGCGGCGAGTTTTGTTTCTTCGTCTCCGAAGTCGTTGAGATATTCCTCGAGTGTCGCTAACGCGTTAGGCGCGCAGATTTTGCCGATATTTCCCGTTTTCGCCAGATCCATGAAGCGATCTCCGGTGCGGCCGCTGCGGTAGCAGGCAGTGCAGAAGCTCGGAATATAGCCGAGGGAAAGCACGTCGCGGACGACCACGTCCATAGGGCGGTGGTCTCCGAGCTGAAACTGTTCCGCCAGGGCGTCGGCGGAGTGCAGATAGCCGCCGGGATCCGTGCGCGAGCCGGCTGAGATCTGCGAGATTCCGTAATCAAAGAGTTCGCGGCGTATTTCGGGACTCTCGCGGGTGGAGAGGATCATGCCTGTATATGGAACCGCCAGGCGCAGGACGGCGACCAGCGTTTTGAAATCCTCGTCCGGAACGGTCCACGGAGAATTGGTGCTGTCGAGCGGAGCGTTGAGCGCGGGTTCCAACCGCGGGATGGATATGGTGTGCGGTCCGACGTCGTCGAAGTTGCGTTCGAGATGCCTGATATGCTGCAGCATCGCAAGCGTCTCGAAGCGGTAGTCGTAGAGGCCGAACAACACGCCGATGCCCACATCGTCGATGCCGGCTTCCATTGCGCGGTCCATCACGGAGATCCTGTTGTCGTAATCGCGTTTTGCGCCGGACGGATGCACGACGGCGTAGGTCTCGCGGTGATATGTTTCCTGGAAGCATTGGTAAGTGCCGATGCCGAAGGATTTCAGCGTGCGGAAGTCCGGCACGCTCATCGGGGCGGCGTTGATGTTCACGCGGCGTATGTTGTTCTGTCCGACTCGCGTTTCATAGACCGTGGCAATGGATTTCCCGACATAGTCGAGAGTCGCATGTTTCGGGTGCTCGCCGGCTACGAGAAGCAGCCTCTTATGGCCTTGACGGAGGAGTATCTCGACTTCCCTGCGTATTTCATCCTGCGACAGCGTAGCCCTGACGAGGCCGGTGTTATCCATCCGGAAAGAGCAGTAAAGGCAATTGTTGACGCAGTGATTAGTAAGGTACAGCGGCGCGAAAAATACGAGCCTGTTGCCGTATATCTCTCTTTTCACCTCGGAAGCGGCCTTGTGCGCCTCATCTCTCAGTTCGGGATCGCTTATGTGCAGGAGAGCCGATACGTCGGCGTCTTCCAACTTTTCCCCGGCCCTGCCTTTTTCTATTGCTTCGCGCTGCAGTCCCGCATCCTTGTTGTGCGGAGAGGCGAGGAGGCGCACGATTTCGGATTCATCGATGATTTTCATCTTAATAACTCGTGAAGTTCAGTGCATATATAACAAACACCGGAGTATGCGGCCGCGTTCCTGCGCCCCGGCTCGCTCAGATCTTCAACACTTCGCCCACGGTGGCGGATTGCCTGTCATCCGGCCGGCGCGGCAGGGTAATGTGGAAAGATGTGCCGGGGCGGCCTTCCTGCTCTAGTCTCGAGGGGGACTTCACGCTGATGGTTCCATCGAGCTGCTGCACTATCTGCTGCACGATGGACAGCCCCAGGCCGGTGCCTTCGGTGGTGCGCTTTTTGGACAGCGAGGTGCGGAAGAAATCCTCGAATATCTTGTCCTGCTCGCTCTGGGGTATGCCGATGCCGCTGTCGGCTATCTCTATCGTGACCTTGCTGCCTTCCTGTTTTATGTGAACCTCCACCGCGCCTTCCGGGTCGGTGTATTTGTACGCGTTGGAAATCATGTTGGACAATGCGAGCTTCAGGAGCCGCGCATCGGCCTCCACGTGCACGTCGTGGGCCGCGTTCGTCCAGGTGGAGAAACGGATTCGGCGCGACGTGAACAATATTCGCATCTCGTCGTAGATCTCGGCGATCATGTCGGTAAGGTTCACGTCTCCGGTTTGCACGCCCGATGCCAGCTTCACCTGCGAAAGCTGGAGAATGTCGTTGATGAGAGTGATGGCGCCGGTCAATCGAACTTTGGACCGCTCGAGAGGCCGTTCCATCTCCTCTTTGACGGCGCCGAAAGTCTTGTCCAGTATCATGTTGATATATGTTATCGCCGCCGCTATGGGAGTTTTCAGATCGTGAACCACGGACATCACGTAGCGGGACTTCGTTTTTTCGGCTTCTTCGAGTTCCCTGTAAGCTTCAGTCAGAGAACGTTCGCGCAGGTACAGTTCCTTCGAGATGGAGTTCGCGAGAAAATTGCTCAGGTACATCGTGAATGTATACACGCTGAATCTGACGGTGATGTAGGCGGAATTCAAGTACAACGCCTCCGAATGCAGGCCGTCGATGCTGTGATGGGGGATGATGCCGTTGAATTCGAGAAGAGTTCCCGCGAGCATCACGCTCAGGGCCGCCGTAATGATCACGGCTACGATGGAGGATGGCAGAATGAGACTGCCTATTATTATGTGGAAGATGAAGAAAAGGAAAAATGGCGACTCGATGCCGCCTGTCAGGTGAATGATGGCCATGAGGGACACGAGATCGGCCGAGATCTGTATGAGCGCGAAATGGAGGCCGTGAAAAGGCGCGTGCGTCGACGGGATGCGCTCTAGCAGCTTGTGAAGAACCAGATTGTAGGCGAGTATCGCGGCTGCCACGATAACGATAGGCGTGACCGCCACGGTCAACCCCGGGATCGCATAAGAGCCGAGCGCGAAGGCGCCCAGCATTGCCGCCGCTCCGTAACGCAGCACGACCAGCCAACGGTTTCTGCGCTTGATTGCGATCCAGAAATCGTCGAACATTATCCACTGCGGGGTCAGGGCGAATATGTGTGCGCTCATAAGTAAATCCCCCGTGATCGTTTCACTGCGCAGGTTTCCGCTTTTCACAGCGGATTGAAACCGCAAACGGCGCATGCCGCAGGGAACGACATGCGCCGTTTACGTGAAAGGTCATGCGATGTATTTGCCGCGTTTGGTGTAATGCGTATGCAGCAGCTTGTGCGAGAGATGTCCGCATGGTCCTTCAGTGAAGAATTTCTCGTAAAGATACTGCACATGCTGGTTGTCGTGCGACTTCCTGATCGGGAGACCGGCTTCCTCGGCATAGATCGCCTCGGCGCGTTTCGCGCGAATCTCCTCGGACGTCGGTATCGGCTGCCCGCCTCCTCCGATGCATCCTCCCGGACATCCCATCACCTCGATGAAATGCACGTCGTTGATTTCTCCGCGGACCAGCGCGTCCATCACTTTTTTGGCGTTTGCGGTGCCGTGGGCGATCATGAACTTGAGATCGACGCCTTCGAGGAAACTCCATTCGGATTTCACCTTCTCGAGTTTCACCGACGCCTCGCGAACTCCTTCGAAGCCGCGGCACGGCATGATGTTGAGATCCTTGAACGGGACCTCGCGGCCGGTCACGATCTCGTAGGCCGTGCGAAGCGCGGCTTCCATTACGCCGCCGGTCGCGCCGAAGATAAGTCCCGCGCCGGATGCCTCGCCGAACGGATCGTCGAAGTCGCTCGGGGGCAGCTCCGGCAGATTGAGTCCGGCTTCCCTTATCATTTGCGCGAGTTCGCGCGTCGTGAGACCGTAGTCCACGTCCTTGAAGCCGGAGTCGGTCATTTCCGGACGGTTGCATTCGAACTTCTTGGCCGAACAAGGCATCACGGCCACGGTCACGATATCTTTCGGATCCACGCCGCTTTCCTGAGCGTAGAAAGTCTTTATGACGGCGCCGAACATCTGCTGAGGGGATTTGGCGGTGGAGAGATGATCCAGGTATTCCGGATAGAAGTGTTCGATGAACTTGACCCATCCCGGCGAGCAGGAGGTGAATTGCGGCAGTTTGACGCTTTCATCCTTGTCCACCAGGGCTTTCTTCAACCGCAGCAGCAGTTCCGTACCCTCCTCCATGATCGTGAGATCGGCGGTGAAGTTGGTGTCGAACACCTTGTCGTAGCCGATCATGCGCAGGGCGGTGTTGAGCTCGCGGGTCAGCGACTGTCCGGCCGGCAGGCCGAATTCCTCGCCGATCGCTGCGCGCGGCGAGGGCGCGGTCTGTATGACCACATGCTTCGTCGGGTCGTCGATCGCTCTCCAGATATCGTCGGACGGGTCGTTCGCCTTGAGGGCGGCGGTGGGGCAGCGGTTGATGCACTGGCCGCAGTTGATGCAGACCACGTCTATCAACGGCTTGTCCATGAAAGTGGAGATACGGGTCAGATCGCCGCGGTAAACGGCTTCGAGGACGCCGACTTCCTGCAGATCGATACATGTGCGGACACAGCGGCGGCAGAGAATGCACTTGTCCATATCCCGCACCAGAGCGTAGCTCGAGCGGTCGATTTCGTAGCGCCTCTCGGTCCTGTGGCCGAAGCGGTAGCTGTCCACGCCGTATTCCTTGGCCAGGGTTTGCAGTTCGCAATTTCCGTTCCTGTGGCAGCTGTAGCACTCGCCTACGTGTTCGCTGAGCAGCAGGTCCACAATGTGTCGGCGCGCCTTGCGCACTTTTTCCGAAGAGGTGATGATTTTGATCGGGTTGGTTATCGGGTATGTACAGGCCGCCTGCAGTGTGCGATTACCTTCGATTTCCACGACGCAGACCCGGCAGACTCCCGCGAGGCAGAGATCCGAGTGGTAACAGAGTGTCGGGATATGGATGCCGTACATCTTACAGGCTTCCAGCACAGTCGTTCCGAGGGGCACGTGAAAGGGCAGCCCGTTGATTTCGATGTGTACTTCCGAGCCGATCTCGCCTGCCGTGACGGGTTTCACGACATGCGGCTGATGGCTGACCGGAGCGCGATGTGTATCGGGTAGTTTATTCATTTCAGTATCCGTCTAACGTTGCGAGAAGATTTCGTGCTGAAAATGCGTCAGGATTGAGATGAACGGATTCGGGCTGGACTGACCGAGTCCGCATTTCGAGGATATCTGCATTGAAACTCCGAGTTCGAGAAGTTCCTGCAGATAACTCATGGAGCACTCGCCCTTTTCCATCTTCTCGACGCCTTCGAGCAGCACGCGGTTTCCGATTCTGCACGGCGTGCACTGTCCGCAGGACTCCTCGACGAAGAACTCCATGAAGTTTTTCAGCACGTGCAGCATGTCCCTGTCACGGTTGAACACTATAACCGATCCGCCGGTGGGGACGTCCTCGTAAGCGACTTTGCGATCGAACTGGTTGCGTGGTATGCATGTGCCGGAAGCGCCGCCGATCTGCACGGCCTTGGCGTCCTCTCCTTCCACCAGAGTCAGGAGGTCCAGGATCGACATGCCGAAGGGGATTTCATAGACGCCGGGTTTTCCACAATCGCCGGATACCGATACCAGCTTGGTGCCGGTCGATTTGTCGGTTCCGATTTTCTTGTACCACTCGGCGCCGCGGGACATGATGACGGCGACGCTGGCGAAAGTTTCGACGTTGTTGACGGTGGTCGGCCGGCCGAGATAACCCGTATTGACGGGAAACGGCGGGCGGTTCCGGGCTTCGCCACGGTGGCCTTCAAGAGACTCGATCAGGGCGGTTTCCTCGCCGCAGACGTAGGCGCCGGATCCCAGCCGTATGAGTATATCGAAGGAAAAATCCGTTCCGAGTATCTTGTTTCCCAAACGCCCGTCCTTGCGCATTGCGTCGAGCGCGTCTTCCAGCTTCGTGAGCAGGTAGCGGTATTCGCCGCGGAGGTAGAGAATTCCTTCGGCCGCGCCGATGGCATACCCCGCGATGGCCATTCCCTCGAACACGAGCTCCGGGTATTCGTCGAGAAGCACCCTGTCCTTGAAAGTGCCGGGTTCGCCTTCGTCCGCGTTGCAAACGACGAATTTCCTGTCGGCTATGGCAGCCGCGGCCAGCATCCATTTCGTGCCTGTGGGGAAGCCCGCTCCTCCGCGTCCCTTGAGACCGGATTCCCTGATATCCATAACGATATCCTGCCGGGTTTTCTTGAGCGCGGACGCGAGGCCGTTGCCGTGCCCCGCAGTGTCGAATAGGACCGATCCTTTTCTTTCTGTCATGGCTGCCTCCTACTTGCACTTCTTGAGGATTTCCACCGCGCTACGGGGAGTCAGGCGGGTAAATACCTCTTCGTTGATCAGCATTGCCGGACCTTGATCGCACATGCCCATGCAGTTGATGAACTCCAGCGAGAATTTCCTGTCCTTGGTGGTTTCGCCGAACTTCACTCCGAGTTCGCGCTCGATGGCGCGCACGACCGCGTCCTTGCCTGCCATGTCGCAGGATATGGTCCTGCAGAGGCGCACGATGTAGCGGCCTTTGGGTTCGATGCTGAGGAAAGAGTAAAACGTGATGACGCTGTATACTTCCACCGGGTGAATGTCCAGCAGGCGCGCTATTTCCTGTTGCGCGAAATCCGAGATGTGGCCGTAGCGGATCTGCACCTGCTGGAGTATCGGCAGCAGAGACTCGCGGCTGTTGCCGTAACGTAGCGTCAATTCTTCTATTTCAGCCGTCAGGCCGTGTTTTTCAATTACCAGCATGAGACCCCCTCTTCGCCTGTGCAAGGTGATACCTGACTCTGTCCAGCAATACGGAGGGCGGTACCGGTTTCTCGAGAAACTCTTCGATCGGCACCAGCTCGCTGGCGCCGAAGTTGAAGCCGATGGCCTTGGACACCGAGGTCAGCATGACTATGGGCACAGAGATGCCGCTGCGCCTGAATTTGTTGGCGAGGTAGAAACCGTCATCCGGTTCCTGCATCATGACGTCAAGGATGATCAGGTCGGGTGATTCCTTCGAAACCACTGCGATGGCCTCGTCGACGCATCCGGCCGATACGACGCTGAATCCGTTGGATTCGAGGAGGATGGTGTTCGCCTCCACGATATCCGGATCATCGTCGATGATTGCGATTTTCTGCATGTGTTCTCCGCAAATTGTATTAGAGGTGCGATACGGCGGAAGGTGGGAGGTTCTTGTTCTTCAGCTGTGCGTTGATCGGCAGCAATCAAACCACACATTCGCTAAATTAGTCACAAAACGTGTATATAGCAAACACGAATCTAGTGACGCGCGCTTGCCCGTTCCAAAGAGGCGGATATGGTGGAGCGCGCCGGGTTACGAAGAGTGAAGAATTTCACCATTAGAATTTTGGTATTGCCCATCTCGTAATAATTCGTAAAATTTGAAGAACTGCGCGCGTAAACCGGCGCCGGTGGAAAGGATAGGAAATGCCAGTTGTCTCGACGATACCGGAAAGATGCAAGAGATGTTACTGCTGTGTGCGAGAATGTCCGGCCAAAGCCATACAGATCAGCAAGGGACAGGCCGTTGTAATCCCCGAACGCTGTGTCGGCTGCGGGAATTGCATCAAAGTCTGTTCTCAGAACGCCAAGGCCGTCCGAAGCGGAGTCGAACTTGTCCAGGAGGCGCTCGCTTCGGCATCGAAGCGCGAACGCGTCGCTCTCCTGGCGCCCTCGTTCCCCGCGGCCTTCGCCGATGTAGCGCCGCTGCGGGTAGTCGGCGCCTTGCGCGAACTTGGCTTCTCGCGGGTGCTGGAGGTCGGCTTCGGCGCGGACCTGGTCAGTTCGGCTTACAGAACCCATCTCGATAGCAGCGACACCGTTACCATCACCACGCCCTGTCCAGCGATAGTCGAGTATATCGAGAAATTCGCCCCCGAACTCATACCCGCTCTGGCGCCGATCGTCTCGCCGATGATAGCCGTCGGCAAGGTCTCGAGAGAACGCTTCGGCTCGAACGCTTTCAACGTGTTCATCGGTCCCTGTGTCGCCAAGAAACTGGAGGCGCTGGATCCCGATCTGCTTGGAATCATCGACGACGTGCTGACTTTCGAAGAGCTCAAGCGTTTGTTCGACGAGGCGGGGCTGCGGCCCTCCGGCTGCGCTGAACGGGAATTCGATCAACCCAGGGGGAATCTCGGCGCCATTTACCCGGTCTCGGGCGGGCTGCTGAAAAGCGCAGGCATCGGGTCCGACGTGATGGACGAGGGCGTGATCGTCGTGGAAGGAAGAGACCGCTGCATGAATATCATTCACGAACTGGCGGAGGGGAAGGTCCGGACCAAACTCGTGGATATTCTTTTCTGCGAGGGATGCGTCAACGGGCCCGGAATGGCCTCTGACCTCAATCACTTCGAGAAGCGCGAGAAAATAATATCATGGGTGCGCGAGCGCTCGTCGGAATTGAACGCCGCCATATGGAAGAACTCGATGGTGTCTTCGTCCGGCATCGATCTTTCGAGGAATTTCCGGGACAGGCGCATCGCGGAACGCGCCGTGCCCGAGGAAGAGATAGAAGCGATACTCGCGGCGTCCGGCAAGGGGAAAACCGAGGACCGTCTCAACTGCGGCGCCTGCGGCTATCCCTCGTGCCGCGACCTGGCGGCCGCCGTCGCGCTCGGGATAGGCGAGCCGGAAATGTGCCTCCCCTACACCATCGACACGCTGGAGAGGTCGCACCGTGAACTTGCGCAGGCGCAGGAGCAGCTCGTGCATTCGGAGAAGCTCGCTTCCGTCGGACAACTCGCCGCCGGCGTGGCTCACGAGATCAACAATCCTCTCGGAACCATCCTGTTGTACTCGCATCTCCTGCTGCGCCAGCTGCAGGAGGCGGACCCGGCGCGCAAGGATATCGCCTTCATCGTCGAAGAGGCGAACCGCTGCAAGAACATAGTATCGAGTCTTCTGAATTTCGCCCGGCAGGGAAAGCTCGCGGTTGTGGAGACGAGCGCCGCCGCGCTGATCGACTCGATCGTCGGTATGCTGAACAGAAGGGACGATATGCGCTCGATAAAGATACACGCGAGCGTCGAGCCCGGTCTCCCGCCCATGTATGTCGACGCCGATCAGATGAAGCAGGTGCTCTTGAATCTGGCCGTGAACGGCTGCGAGGCGATGCCCGAAGGAGGAGCGCTTTCGCTCTCCGCGTCCGGAGGCGCCGACGGCAACGTGATCTTCACGGTATCCGACACAGGCATCGGAATTCCGAAGGAGAACATGCAGCGGTTGTTCACGCCGTTCTTCACGACAAAGCAGATAGGGAAGGGGACGGGACTGGGACTGCCGATCGCCTACGGCATCGTGAAGATGCATCGCGGCAACATCACCGTGCGCAGCGAAGAAGGCGCCGGAACGACCTTCATGCTGAACATACCCGCGGATGTGCGCGGCTTTCACCTCGGACCCGCCACGCCGCTGGAGTTCGCGTCGGCTCTCGGTCCTTCAAACACCGGAGACGCCTGAGATATGGAACGCAAGCCGACCATGCTTGTCGTCGACGACGAATACGGCCTGCGCGACGGCATAACGCGCATTTTCACGCTGGAGGGATACGAAGTGGACGCCGCCCCGGGCGGCGAGGAAGGAATCCGGAAAGGCCTTGAGAAAGAGTACGACATCGTGCTGCTCGATCTGATGATGCCCGACACCGACGGCCTTACCGTGCTCAAGCGTCTGAGAGCGGAACATCCGGACACCGAATATCTCATCATCACCGCTTTCGCCGGCATCGATTCTGCAGTCGAGGCGACGAAAATCGGCGCGTCGACCTATATACCGAAGCCCTTCACGCCGGATCAGATCATCTTCGAAGCGCGCCGGGCCATGGAGAAGCGACGCCTCGCGCTCGAGGCCAGGGAACTCAGGGCCGAGCAGGAAAGACGTCTGCTCGAGATTCACCTGGAAAAGAGCCGGCTCCGCACGATCATCAACGCCATCAGCGACGCGGTTTTCGTGACGAACCTCGAAAGGGAGATCGTGCTGGCCAATCCACGCTCCAGGGCGATGCTCAGCATTCCATCTGGCGTCCGCGCGGGCATGAAAATAGAAGAAGCGCTTCCTCCCGAAGTGGTCGACCTTGTGGACGAAGCATCGGCGAAGGTATCGGATGGCGTCGAGCTGGTGTCGCGCGAATGGGAGGCGAAGGCCGAACTCGAACTCGTTCTCTCGATGAGGACGGTGCCGCTGCGCGACATGGGAGACGCGGTGATCGGATTCGTCACCACTATTCAGGACGTGACGGAAAGGAAGCGGCTGGATCTTCAGAAGTCCCGGTTCGTGTCCATGGTCGCGCACGAACTCAAGGCGCCCCTGGCGGCCGTCAGCGGTTACCTGGAGACCATGCGGGGCGGGCATCTCGGAGATTCGCTGGCGTCGTACGCGAGGATGCTGGACCGCTCGTCCGAACGCCTCTCGGCGCTCATCGATCTGATAAACGACCTGCTCAACATAAGCCGCGCCGAGCTGGGCGCGGTCCGGCGGGAAATCGTCGCGGTTTCGGTGGCGCAGGCCGTAGCGCAGGTCGCCGATCTTTTCCGCGCCGAGATGGACAGGGCGGCGGTTGCACTCGAAGTCTCGATTCCGGAAGACCTGCCCGCGGTTGAAATCGACCCCGAGGAATTCAACCGTCTGCTCACGAACCTCGTGAGCAACGCGATCAAGTACAACCGGCCCGGCGGGAAGATATCCATCGCGGCCGAGAAATCGGATTCATCGGTCAGAATAAGCGTGCGTGACACCGGCATAGGAATGAAGGAGGAAGATGTCGGAAAACTGTTCAGGCAGTTCTTCCGGGTCAAGGACGAACGCACGCGTTCCATACCGGGCACGGGTCTCGGACTCTCGATAGTCAAGAGCATTGTCGAGAGTTACAGCGGGACCATTTCCGCGGAGAGCGCCTACGGAAAGGGGACGAAGTTCGTCATTGAGCTGCCGACGCGCGTGGTCGAGAAGGACGTGACGGCGGCCTGACGCCGGCAGGCGATGTTCCGGCGCCGGTCCTGTTTGATTGATCCTCCGGCAGGTGGTAAATTATGCTCGTGCGTCGGGGCACGGAAAGGGCCGAAGCGCTGAATTCCGGAGCGCTGACGAAAAAACGACAACGCGGATGATAAAGACGATAATATTCGATCTTGGAAATGTGCTGCTGAATTTCGATCAGGAGGTGATGTCCCGACGAATCGCGGCTCACTACGGCGGAGACGTCTCCCTCGCCGGGAAGCTTTCCGGAATGAACGTAGAGGTTGAGAAGCTCGAAACCGGCCGGATCGGCGAGGCTGAATTCATGGCTGAGATGCTCGGCCGTCTCGGATTCGCGGAAGGGGTCGACGCGGCGACGATGCGTGACTGGTGGAACGACATCTTCTGGGTCAACCGGCATCTGCTCGAAATCCTGCCGTCTCTGCCGGAGCGTGTGAGGCTGGTGATGCTCTCGAACACGAATCCGATGCACGCGGCATTCGTGCGCGAGCGGTTTCCGGAAGTGTTCGAGGGATTCGACGACGTCATCTTCTCGCATGAAACCGGCCGGAGGAAACCGGATCCGGATCTCTTCCGCGAAGCGCTCGAAAGGGCCGGGGCAGCGCCGGACGAATGCCTGTATTTCGACGACATAGACGAGCATGTGGCCGCCGCGCGCGCCCTCGGCATACACGCATATCCCTACGTCTCGGCAGCCGGCGCCAGGGACATACTCCGCGTTTACGAGCTTCTTTAAAAGCAGGCCGGCCGTCAATAGCACACACGATCTACTTCATATATCAGGATCGCGAAATGAAATTCTTCTATCTTTCGACAATTCTGCTCGCTCTATTCGTCTCGAATTCAGCCGCTCAGGACCTCGGGTCCGTGGATTTCCGGCTGCGCGACATCGACGGGGCAGAGCATTCCTTCAAGAAAATCCTCGCCATGGTCAGGGGCGAGGAAGGCGAGCCCAGGCCAGGGGTCGTGATAATCAGCTTCTGGGCGATGTGGTGCGAACCCTGCAAAGCCGAAATGAAAGCCCTAAAACCGGTGTTCGAGGAACTAAAGGACAGGAACGTCCACTACATCGCCATCAACACCGACAATCCCAGGAGCCTGGCGAAGGTCAAGGCCTGGCTGTCGGCGCAGGGACTGCCTTATCTGCATCTCCTGGACCCGAACAAGGAGGCATTCAACAAGCTGAACGGCCAGGCGCTGCCGTACCAGCTCATCGTGGATGAAACCGGAAAACTGCACTCCAAGCGGCTGGGATTCTATCCGGGACACGAAAAGGAAATCAGGGAGGACATCCTCAAAGCGCTGGATCGCAAATGAAGAAGCTGCTGACGTTGCTGCTGCTCGGCGCGGCTTTCACATCCGTCCGGGCGCAGTTGCAGTATTCGGTGGGCAACCTGCTGCGGTACGGGAACGGCACCCAGATCATCTCCGGCCTCGAGCAGCGAAAGGAATATATCGAGAACCAGACCAACGTGCGCCTATACCTGAACGAATTCACGGTCGGTTTTCAGTACATGTACGACGATCCGCCGGAGTTCGGTCCGCGCTATCAGGGCCTCCGCAAAAGATACGTGGAATACGCGCGCGAGGGCCTCGAGCTGCGCGCCGGCGACTATTACACGCTTTACGGCAAGGGCCTCTCGATGAACCTGTTCGAGAACAGGGGCCTCAATTACGACACCGGGCTCGACGGTCTCCGAGGGATTTATCACCATGATTATTTCAACGCGATAGTCGCTGTCGGGACGCTCAAGTACAACGACTTGCTGGACCCGACATACGTCGAATCGTACTCCGTGAGAAGCGGAAATCTGGAAGTCATGCCGATCGAACAGATCCGGCTCGGCGCAAGTCTGCTCGGCGTGTCGGGCGCGACGCCTGAGCGTATAGAGACGAGCGACATTCGGGCGGACATACTGGGTTTGAACGGCGCCGCAAAACTGTTCGGCTTCGACGTGTACGCGGAGTATTCACGCAAGCACTCCTACGGATTAACGAGAGGACCGCTTGGCGTCGTTTCTTTCGACCGGACTGGAGAGGGATACTACGGGAGCTTGTCTTACACGAGCGACCTCGGTTTCGGCGCGATTTTCGAGTACAAGAACTACGGCTTCGACGTCGCGGATCCGGAAGTCCGCAAGAACATCAACCGTCCCACGCGCATGCTGCCTATGCAGAATCCGCCGATCGTGCACAAGGAACACGGTTTCACGCTGTTGACCCGACTGCCGCATGTGATAGATTTCAACGATGAAGTCGGGTGGCAGGCCGATATATTCTACTCGCTGCTGCCCAACCTCGTGATCAGCCTGAACGGCGCCGTCGCCAGCCGCCGGCAGAGCTGGGTGCATCTGCCGGGCGGGCGTTTCAGGCCGCTTTATAAAACCAACGAGCTGTTCCCGGCTCTCGATGAGGAATTCTCCCCGTTCTGGGAAGCATACTGCGAAGTGGAATGGTATTTCGACGGCCAGTCGTATTTGCGGGCCGCTTTCAACCGGCGCTGGGACGCGCCATACGAGGAGGCGAGCCTGCAGGCGCACGTTATCGCCACAAGCACCCTGCCGTTGCGCGTGGAGTACATGCTGGACGAGGAATACAGCCTTCAGGCTACGCTCGAGCAGCAATGGGCCCGGGACAACGCATATCCCGCCGGCAAGCAGTCGTTTTTCAACGAGTACGTCGTATTGACTCTGTCGCATACCCCCGACTGGGCCGTTTCGCTGCGCGCGGAATTCACGAGCGACGAGTACGACCCTTCCGGCAAGAAGTCCTGGCTGACCGGCGAAGCGAGCTACCGGCTCGGCAACGTTCACACGGCCACCGTGAGTTACGGTTCGGAACGCGGCGGACTTGTCTGCTCGAACGGCATCTGCCGCGTTGTTCAGCCCTTCACCGGAGTCCGTTTCCAGCTTTTCACGCAGCTCTGACCCTGAGCTCACGCGCGCATGCGCCGGCCGTTCGCGCCCGAAGCGCAGACGGAGGAATATCAATGCAGAAAGAAATCATTATCAACGCCTCGGCGAATCAACATCGTATCGCCATAGTCGAAGACGGCCGTCTGGCCGAGCTCTTCATCGAAAGCGAGGAGCGAGAGAGGATGGTCGGCGACATCTATCTGGGAAATGTCGTCAAGGTCATGCCCGGCATCCGCGCAAGTTTCATCGATATCGGACTCGAGCAGGACGCATTCCTTCATTTTTCTGATGTGGGCGACAACTTTCGAGAATTCAGCGCCATCACCGGCGACGAGGAGGAAATTGACAGGCGCGACGAAGAGGAGTCGGAGGACGGCGAGAAGAAATCCCGCCGTTCACGGAGGATTCGCGCGCCGCAGCTTCAGCGCGGCCAGGAAGTGATCGTCCAGATATTCAAGGAGCCTGTCGGCTCGAAAGGCGTTCGGGTGACGACCGAGGTCACGCTGCCCGGTCGCTTCATTGTGCTGATGCCTTACGATCCGTCGATAGGCGTTTCGCGAAAGATTCAGAACTTCAAGGAAAAGCGCAGGCTGCGCCGCATCGCGCGTTCCATACTGCCGCCCGGCTACGGAGTGATCATCCGCACCGTGGCAGCCGGACAGGAGGAGGAAGTGCTCCGCAACGATCTGCAGCAGCTTGTGCAGACCTGGCGGGGCATCGAGCGGACAATCCGCAAGTCGCATCCGCCCGCGCTGATACACAAGGACATGAACGCCTCGTCGAGCGCCATCAGGGATCTGTTCTCAGAGGATGTGACGCGGGTCGCTGTGGATTCCCGGAAGCTTTATCGCGACATCCGGGCATACGTCAATCTCGTCGCGCCCAAGAAATCGGATGTCATAGAACTGCATCGCAGCCGGCAGCCGATTTTCGACCGCTTCGGCATAGAGAAGCAGATCACACAACTGATGAATAGAAGGGTATGGTTGAAGAGCGGAGGTTATCTGATCTTCGACCGCACCGAAGCGATGTCGGTTATCGACGTGAACTCCGGACGCTACGCGGCCAAGGCGGAGCAGGAGTTGAATTCATTGCGCACCAATCTCGAGGCCGTTGGCGAGATCGCCCGTCAGGTGCGGCTTCGCGATATTGGCGGCATAATCGTGATAGATTTCATCGACATGCTCGAAGAGTCTAACAACAGGAAGGTTTTCGACGAAATGCGGCGCGAGATGCGTCGCGACCGGGCGCGATTCACGATTCTTCCCCTTTCCGAATTCGGCCTGATGCAGATAACCCGTCAGCGCATAAGGGAGAGCGTGCAGATATCGGTGAGCGAGACGTGTCCGACCTGCAAGGGCCTGGGCATAGTGCAGTCGAAATCGTCGATGCTTACATCCATAGAGCGATGGCTCACGCGTTTCCGCCTGGAATCCAGGGAACTGCGGCTGCAGCTCACGGTTCATCCCGAGATGGCCGGTTACCTGAATGAAGGCCCGGTGTCGGCCTTGAGCAAACTGATGCTGCGTCATTTCGTCCGTATCAAGATGGTTCCGGATGTTACCCTGCCGATAGACGAGTTCCGTTTTCTGTCGCGCAAGCGAGGCGCCGACATAACCTCGCAGTACAGGAACTGAACGCTCACGAAGCGGCCTAAATCCTTGAAAAACCGATTGATTATAAGGATATCCGCCTTGGATATGGCGGCATTTTTCGCTATATTTTTGCAATGAAACAGATGGCGATCGCGCCGACGGCGCTTCTAGGCACAAGACGGCCGGACAAGGGCCGCAAGCCGTTGCCGGAGCCGCCTGGAGCGAGCGTCACAATCGAAAATTTCCGGAGGAGCTCATGAAGTTCTCGGTATTAAGCAACGATCTGTCCAAGGCGCTGGCGAAGATTATCAGCGTCGTTCCATCCAAGTCCACATTGCCCATCCTGGAAAACGTCCTTTTCGAACTGACGGGCAACGACCTGCGCCTGACTGCCAGCGACCTTGAAATCTCGATGCGCGTGACCTTGCCGGTCAACGGCGTGAAGGACGGCATCATCGCAATACCGGCGAAGAAACTCAACGAGACGCTGCGGGCGCTGCCGCCCACCGACTTGACGTTGCAGGCCGAAAACGGAAACCGCGTCCAACTCAAAACCGAACACGGCGAATACAGGATGGCCGGGGAGCCGGCGACGAATTTTCCGGAGTCGGAAGCCGTGGCGGAGGATTTCGCGTTGGAGATGGACAGCGAACTTCTGCGTTCCATAATCGGGAAGACGGTGTTCGCGGTCAGCAGCGACGACCTGCGTCCCTCGATGATGGGCGTGCTTCTGCAATGGAAGGCCGGAGAATTCCGCGCCGTGTCGACGGACGGACACAGGTTGGTCAGGATCACTCACCGTGGGGATTTGGGCAAGGCGGCCGGCGAGGAAGACAGGGAGGTGATAATCCCCGCCAAGGCGCTCAATCTCACTCTTCGCTCTCTTGACACGGGAGCCGTGTCCATCATATTCGGAAAGACAAACGTCCGCTTTTCGTTCGCGGACCTGCAACTGACAAGCCGAATCGTGGACGAACGTTATCCCAATTACGAGAGCGTCATCCCGCTCGAAAACGACAAGCATCTTCATATCGACCGCGCGTCGATTGTCGCGGCCATACACCGCTGTTCGATTTTTTCGAATGCCGTGACCAACCAGGTTCGGCTTTCCATCGGGCGGGACAACGTGCGCGTATTCGCGGAGGACGTGGATTTCGGAGGCGAGGCCCGCGAATCTCTTCCCGCTTCCTTCGATTCCGATGAAGAGATAGATGTCGGTTTCAACGCCCGCTACATAAGCGAGGCGCTCTCGCATCTCGACAGCGAGGAAGTGGCGTTTTCATTCAGCGCGCCGTCCAGGGCCAGCCTGCTGGAGCCCAAACCTCAGCAGGGGGATATGGACATTCTCATGCTGGTGATGCCGCTGCGTCTCAACGCCTGACCATGATTCTCACCCGCATCCGCTTCAGCAATCTCAGGAACCACCGCAAAAGCGAGCTCGACTGTTCGCAGGGGATAGTCCTCCTCTGGGGCGAAAACGGGGCCGGCAAGACGTCCGTTCTCGAAGCGGCGTCCATGCTGTGCACGACTCGCAGTTTCGTGTCGGCGGCGGATCGGAACATCGTCCGGAACGGAGAAGCGGATTTGCGAATCGAAGGAAAATTCCAAGCCGACACAGGCGTGTGTCACACGGTTTCCTTGGACTATTCCTGCGGAACCGCGCGGAAGCGCGTGGAACTGGACAACGCGCCGTTGAACGCCGCTTCCGAACTGCTCGGCCGCTTCCCCATAGTCACATTGGCGCCGCAGCATCGCGCCATAACATCCGGCGCTCCGTCGGAAAGGCGGGCCTTTCTGGATTTCGTCGTCTCCCAGGTCTCGCATTCGTATCTGATGGATCTCATGGAGTACAGGCGCATACTGAAGCACCGCAACGCCCTTCTGGCGGCTCATGACACTCTCAACTCGCGCCTCCGGGCCGAAATGGAACCATGGGACTGCAGGATGGCCGAAACCGCGGTGCGGATTATTCGCAGGCGGCGGGCCTTCATCGGCGAGTATCAACCGTATTTCGTGTCGGCGATGCGCGGAATGGTCGGCGGGCGCGAAATACCGGAATTCCGCTACCAGCAGAGCATCGAGACCGACGCAGCCGCCGGGAGCGCCGCGGGCGATCTCGCCGAAGAGCTGGCAGCCCGCCTGCCGCATGATCACCGTCGCAAAACCACTACCGCGGGTCCGCACAGGGACGACTTGGAAATGCTTCTAAACGGGCTCGACGTGCGCACCCACGCCTCGCAGGGCCAGCATAAGACTCTGCTGATATCTCTGAAAACGGGAGAGTGGTTCTATATGGCCGACCACCTCGATGAGCGTCCCGTTATTCTGCTCGACGACGTATTCAGCGAACTTGACGACGAACGGCTGTCCCGCGTTCTCGAGATCATACCTTCTCTCGGACAGACCTTCATCACAACCGCAAACCAGTCCATCCTCGATCGCTTCGCCGGCGACTGCGCGCTTTTCCGGGTGGAAGCGGGCGAGGTGCGGCTCTATGCGGAGGCGGCATGAGACTTTCCTCGAGCATAACGCCGCTGGGCGGCGCGTTAGCCATTGCACTACGCGAATACGGCCTCGAAAAAGGCGTGCGCCGCGGCGAACTGTTTCTGCGCTGGCAGGAGATAGCGGGTCCCGCCGTGGCTTCGAGGACGCAGCCCATTCGCCTGGTGGACGGGGTGCTGCATGTGCGAGCGGATGATCCGGTCTGGCGGCAGGAATTGATTCTGCGCCGGGAGGAATTGCGAAAGCTGATAAATTCGGCTTTTAGAGAACCCCTGATCGTCGCAATCGTCGTAAGGTGAGAAGCGGATTCATGAGAAGGCCGGTTACCGATTCAGAGGATACAATCGCAGCGCTCGCGACGCCGCCCGGCGTCTCGGGAATCGCCGTGATCAGGATTTCGGGACGCGATGCCATTCGATGCGCTTCCTCCGTCTTCCACGGCAGGGCGGATCTTCTGAAGGTTCCGACTCACACCGTGCATCACGGCATGGTCCTCGAGGCCGGAGGCGAACCCATCGACGAAGTTCTCGTATCGGTTTTCCGCTCGCCCCGCAGCTACAGCGGCGAGGATACGGCGGAGATTCAATGTCACGGCGGCACTGTAGTCTCGCGCGCCGTGCTTGACAGACTTCTCGAGACCGGCGCGAGGCACGCGCTGCCCGGCGAATTCACACGGCGGGCGTTTCTGAACGGCAGACTCGATCTCGCGCAGGCGGAGGCGGTGGCGGACCTGATACATGCCGGCGCCGAAGCCGCGCGGCGGGCGTCCATGCGGCAGTTGAACGGCAGGCTGTCGCGACGGGTGCGGGAACTCCGTGAGCAACTCGTCAAATGCGCGTCGCTGCTGGAACTCGGACTGGATTTCGTTGAAGAAGGAATTGAACCGCTTCCCACGGCCGAATTGCGTTCGGAACTCGGCGAGGTCCGCGGGCGCCTGCAAGAACTGCTTGCCACCTCCTCCGGAGGCCGCATAATACGCGACGGCTTCAAGGTGGTGCTGACCGGCCCTCCCAACGCGGGCAAATCGAGCTTGTTGAACGCGCTGCTGGGATCGAGGCGCGCGATAGTCGCCGAGCTGCCGGGCACGACGCGCGATTACATCGAGGAAAACCTGCGCTTCGAGGGAATGCTGCTGCGTCTGGTCGACACGGCCGGAATCCGCGCGCACGCCGACGAAGCGGAGCGCCTCGGACTCGAATTCACGGCCGGCCAGTTGTGCGAAGCGGATCTGGTGTGCCTGCTTCTCGACGCGGCGGATCCGTCCATGACGCCCGAACGCGCGTCGGAACTGCGGCTCGCCGCGAGTGGATCCGCGCGCGCCGGCACGGTTCTCATCACAGCCGTGAACAAGTCTGATCTCGTCGAAGGGCCTCCCGGCTGGTCGCCTCCCGGAGCGGTCGGGATTTCGGCGCTGACGGGATACGGGCTGGACGCGCTGCTTCAATCCATCGTCGCGGAGGCCCGGAAGGGCGCGGCCGGCGCGGAAGAAGCGGAGATACTCGTGACCAGCGCCAGGCATGCGGACTGCCTGCGCAGAGCGGACGCCGCCGCGGCCGGAGCGCTCGCGTCCCTCGACGAAGGGCGCGGCGAGGAACTGACAGCCCTGGACGTCAGGGGCGCGGCCGACGCGCTGGGCGAACTCATCGGCGAAGTCACACCCGACGAGGTGCTGGACGCCGTTTTTTCAAGATTTTGCATAGGCAAATAAACAAAGACCCAGGCTATCATGACAAAAGAACAGGCGGCAGCCGCCAAAGGATATTCCGAAGACAGCATCAAGGTTCTCGAAGGCCTCGAAGCGGTAAGAAAGAGGCCGGCCATGTACATCGGCGATGTCGGCCCGCGCGGACTCCACCACCTCGTGAACGAAGTGGTGGACAACGCCATCGACGAGGCGCTCGCCGGCTTCTGCGACTCGATCGCCGTGACAATTCTCGCCGACGGCTCGGTGAGCGTGTCCGACAACGGCCGCGGCATACCGACAGGGCCTCACCCGATAAAGAAAATCAGCACGCTGCAGGTGGTCATGTGCATGCTGCACGCGGGTGGCAAATTCGACAAGCAGACGTACAAGGTCTCGGGAGGCCTGCACGGTGTCGGCGTGTCGGTAGTGAACGCCTTGTCGGAATGGATGGAAGTGGAGGTGCACAGGGAGGGCAAGGCGTACACCCAGCGTTACTCACGGGGCAATCCCGTGACGGAAGTCCTGGACAAAGGCAAGACGCGCAAAAGCGGAACCATCGTGACCTTCATGCCGGACGGCGACATCTTCAAGCAGAGGGATTTCCGTTTCGACATCCTGGCGGAACGACTGCGCGAACTGGCCTATCTCAACAAGGGCATCACCATCGCGCTCAAGGACGAGAAGGAAGGCGAGGAAGAGATATTCCAATTCAAGGGAGGCCTGAAGGACTTCGTCAGGTACATCGACGCGAACAGGACCAGTCTGATCAAGGAGCCGATTTTCATCGAGGGCGAGCGCGACGGCACGCCGGTGGAACTGGCCCTGCAGTACAATGATTCCTATACCGAAAATATTTTCACGTACGTCAACAACATCAACACGCACGAAGGCGGGACGCATCTCGTGGGTTTCAAAACCGCGCTTACGAGATCGTTCAACAACTACGCGTACCGGACGAACCTCATAAAGGAAGGCGCCAAGCTCACCATCAGCGGAGACGACTTCCGCGAAGGACTGACGGCTGTTCTCAGCGTGAAGGTGGCAGAGCCGCAGTTCGAAGGGCAGACCAAGACGAAGCTCGGCAACGGCGAAACGAAGAGCATAGTCGAGACCATAATCGGCGAGCAGCTGGCGACATATCTAGAACAGAATCCCGGCATCGCCCGGCGCATCATCGACAAGGCGTTGAGGGCCGCGGAAGCGCGCGAAGCCGCCCGCAAGGCCCGGGATCTGACACGCAGGAAAAACGCGCTCGAGTCTTCCAGCCTGCCCGGCAAACTGGCCGATTGCTCGATCACCGATCCAGAACACTGCGAACTGTATCTCGTCGAGGGCGACTCGGCGGGCGGATCGGCGAAGCAGGGCAGGGACAGGCGCTTCCAGGCCATACTGCCTCTCAAGGGCAAGATACTCAACGTCGAGAAGGCCCGCCTGCACAAGATACTCGAGAACGAGGAGATCAATGCGATTGTTTCCGCCATAGGCGTCGGTATCGGCAGCGGCGAGGAGTTCGACCTGTCGGGCCTCCGTTACGGCAAGATCATCATCATGACCGATGCGGACGTCGACGGAAGCCACATCCGCACCCTTCTTCTCACGTTCTTCTTCCGTTACATGCGGGATCTTGTGGACGTGGGGCACGTTTTCATCGCCCAGCCGCCGCTTTACAAACTGAAGAAAGGCAAGAACGAACGGTATGCCTACAACGACGACGAACGCGACGAGGTGCTGAAGGTGCTGCGAGGCGTCAAGGACGAGAAGCCCGAGGACGGCGAAAACGCCGAAGAGACCGCGACACAGCGCTCGGACGGCGTGCTCATCTCCCGTTTCAAGGGCCTCGGAGAGATGAATCCGGAGCAGCTCTGGCAGACTACGATGAATCCCGAAAGCCGCACGCTGCTGCAGGTCACCATGGAGAATGCCGCCGAAGCGGACCGGCTGTTCTCCATATTGATGGGTGACGCGGTCGAGCCGCGCAGACAGTTCATCGAGAAGAACGCGCGTTATGTGCGGAATCTGGACGTATAGAATGCAGATTCCGCGCAAGAACGGATACGGGCGGGTCGAGGCGGGATAGCGGGAACAGACAGGCGACATCCATGGAGTCCCGCGTTCACGCACTGATGGAAGAGCATCTGGCCGCAATGGACAGGCGCGTGGCCGAGGCGCTGAAAGACCGCGGAATCCAAGCGGACGCGGAACTGATCGCTTCCCTGCGCGGTCTCGTTTCCGATGCCGTGCGGGAGGCGGTCGATACCGTGCGCAAGGGAAAAACGGTTCACGAGCGCTTTGTCCAGCATGTGGTGCTGCACGCGGTCGATGCTATCATCGGCGTCGACCGCGATGAGAGGATTTTCTTCTGGAACAAGGGCGCCGAACAGACTTTCGGATACACTCAGGATGAAGTTCTCGACAGGAATTTCGATTTCCTGATTCCGGCCGGGGACGAACACCGGGATGAGCTCGCGGAATTGCACGCAAGGACCTGGAGCGCCGGATTCATACGGGATCATCACACGCAACGCATGACCCGCGACGGCAGGGTCCTCATGGTCAGTCTTTCCAGGACCCTGCTACGCGACGAGCAGGGGAACGCTCTCGGAGTCATAGCGATTCTACGCGACATGACCGAGAAGAGACGCCTCGAACGGCAGATCGCGCACAATGAGAAATTGGCGCTGATCGGGCAGATCGCGGCGGGCATTGCGCATGAAATCGGAGCGCCGCTCAATATCATCAGCGGCATCGCTGAGATGCTCCTGATGGACCGCCCGGAAGGCGACCCGGAATGCGAGGACCTGCAGACCGTAATCGGACAGACCGAGCGCATCGCCCGTCTTATACGGGAACTTCTTGCCTTCGCCCGGCCGCAACCTCTGCGACGCGACATGGTGGACATCGGCGCCGAACTGCGCCGCGCTCTCGGACTTGTCAAGGGGCGGCTCTCGGCAGACGGAATCGAGGCCGACATCGAGACCGCTCCAGGCCTGCCCCTCATCGAGGCGGACTCGCATCAGCTTCAACAGGTATTCCTGAATCTCATCATCAACGCGGCGGATGCGATCTCAGGAGAGTCCGGCCGGAAGGAATCGCGGATCGCCATCTCGGTCACCTCGCCCGAGGACGGGGTGCTGGAGTTGCGTTTCAGCGATTCCGGTCCCGGCATCGGCCCGGACATACTGCCGAGGGTGTTCGAGCCCTTCGTGACCAGCAAGGAGACGGGGAAGGGAACAGGGCTCGGACTGGCGGTATGCCGACGCATCATCGAGGAGCATCAGGGCGGCATTACGGCGGCGAACGGCAAGGAGGGCGGCGCTGTATTCACGATCAGATTCCCCGTGAAAGCCGGCTGAGCGCATGAAGAAGCTTCCTGTCGATATCGCGATAATCGACGACGATCCGGAGATGCTGCGGGTTCTGTCCCGATTTCTGCAGAAGCAGGGGATCGTGGCGGATCTTTTCGACGATCCTCGCAAGGCGATTACGGCCTTTCTGAGCAAACCTTACGGTGTGGTCGTCTCCGACGTGCAGATGCCCGGCTTGAGCGGCATCGAGATGTTGGAGCATGTGGGCGGCGCATTTCCCACGGCTGTCGTCGTGATGATCACAGGCTTCGGTTCCGTTTCATCCGCGGTGGAGGCGATGAAGCTCGGGGCTTTCGACTATCTGAGCAAACCGTTCGAGTTGGATGAGTTCCTCGTGGTGCTGAACAAGGCGGTCGAGCAGCACAGGCTGAAGGCTGAGCTGGGCGAACTGCGGCGCAGCATCAGGGCTCGCGATGGATTCGGCGAGATGATCGGCAGAAGCCCGGGAATGCGGCGCGTATTCGACGTGGTGCGCAGGGTGGCGACCACAGACACTCACGTGCTGATTATCGGGGAGTCCGGCAGCGGAAAGGAAGTGGTGGCCCGCGCGATACACGAGTCGGGCCGCAGGAAGGACGCGCCCTTCGTGGCGCTCAACTGCGGGGCGCTGCCCGAGATGCTTCTCGAGAGCGAACTGTTCGGGCATGAGCGCGGAGCATACACGGGCGCCGTCTCCCGCGAGCACGGACTGCTCGCCAGCGCCGACGCGGGGACTATCTTTCTCGACGAGATAGCGGATATGCCCACGACCATGCAGGCGAAACTTCTGCGTGTGCTCGAGGACTGGGAGGTGCGCCCGGTGGGCGGCAGCGAATCCCGCACCATAGACGTGCGCGTGATTTCATCCTCGAAGTACGACCTGTTGAAAGCCGTGCAGGAGGGGACATTCAGGGAAGATCTTTTCTACCGTCTCAATGTCGTAACGATAGAGATTCCGGCCCTGAGAGAACGCATGGAGGACGTGCCTCTTCTAACCGAGCGCATACTGGCCCGGCTGGCCGAAGAACAGGGCCGTACGCCCCCGGTTGTCGAGCGCGAAGTGATGGAGCTGTTGCTGAGATATCCCTGGCCGGGAAACGTCCGTGAACTGGAACATCTGCTCGAGCGCGCGATGGTGTTGTCGCCGGCGGCGCCGGTCATAACGGTGGAAGACCTTCCGCCCGGTTTCGCAAAATCCGTGGAAATGACGGCCGTCGCCGCCGAGGAACAGGGCCTGCCCACACTTAGAGAAATGGAACGGATGCACATAATGAAGGCGCTGGACATTTCGCGGTGGAACAGGTCCACGGCGGCCGAAATGCTCGGCATCAACAGGCGGACCTTGTATCGCAAGATCAGGGATTACGGGATAGACAAGCAATGACTTTCCGAAAGTTCGATTCGTGGACTGTCTTCATCCTGCTTGCAGGCATCGTATCATGGCTCTGCGCGAGCGACAGCTGCCGGGCGCAGCCGCGCCGGCAGGCGGACCGGCAGCCGGGGATCGTCTACGGCGACCGGGTGTTCGCCGAGGCTGCCCAACTACCGTGGGATGCAGGAGCCCAGGGAATCGTGGCGGTGTTCGTTCGCGTGGCGGATGACTTCGTGGTGTACCGGAGAAACGTTGCCGCGCATCCCGATTCCGTCTTTCAGGGCGGCATGGAGATCAGCATGGAACTGCTGGACTCCGCCGGCAATATCGCCGCCTCGACGCACGAGAGAATCCTCGTGGCCGCGGGAAATTACGAGCAGACGGAATCCCGTGATTCCTTCACTCTCGTCAGAAGACTGATCGCCGCGGTTCCCGGCAAGTACACCGCTGTCGTGCATGTCGAGGACGCCGCTTCCTCGAGGAAAAGGGAGTTCAGTCTGCCTGTGTTAGTCAAAACGCTCGACGGACCCGCGCCTGTCCTGGCTTCCCTTCTGCCGGTGGAAGCCGATTCGTCTGCGCCGCAGCGGTACAGCGCGGCTGGATTCGGCGGGAGTGTGCCCTATGCCCGCAAGGCGCTTGTCGCCGTATCCGCTTCAGCCGCCGGCGATGCCGTTTGGAAGTGGACCATCAAGGACCGCAGGGGCGACAGAGTGCGCGTTCTTGCCGGGGACCGGATTCATCCCGTCGATGTTCTCAGCGGCGTGAGCACCGCCGGGGAGCAGGGTGCGGTCGCCCGCTTTTCATTGGCGCAACGAGCGACGTCCGGCGCTTCCATGTTCATCTTCGAATTCCCGTTCGATACTCTGGACGCCGGGGAGTATCATTTCATGCTGGAAGCGGAGACGAAGAGCGGAAGGGACAGCATTTCACAACCGCTGCGGATATACTGGAAGGACATGCCCTTGACACTGCGGAATCCGGAACTCGCGCTCGCTGTCATGTGGCACATACTCACCGAAGACGAGGACAAGGAATTGCGGCGGGGTCCCGACGAGGAGTTGTACGATCGGATACGCGCATGGTGGAAAGCGAAGAACCCGTCGCCGGGCTCGGCCCGAAACGCCGCGATGGAAGAGTATTTCCGACGGGCCGACCATGCATTCTACGCTTTTCAGACGCTGTCCAGAAACAACGGAGCGCTGACCGACCGCGGGAAAATCTACATGCTCTTCGGTCCCCCCGACGACACGCGGCGGGAACTGAAACGCGGCGAACCCGCCCGGGAAATCTGGCGCTATACTTCTCTGGATCGTACTTTCATCTTTATCGACCGCGACCGTAACGGCGATTATCGTCTCCCGGCGCGTTGAATAGTCATTGCAGCAGCTTTGGAGAAATTCGATGAATCCAATAATCGCGATATCGGCGGGCGACATGAACGGGGTCGGACCCGAAGTCGTCCTGAAAGCTTTCTCTCGTTCGGAATTGTTCGAGGTCTGCCGGCCCGTGGTCTTTGGATCCTTAGCCGCGCTCGAATGGCACAAGGCGAGGCTCGGATCCGGTCTGCATCTGCGCGTTATAGACGCTCCCTCGCAATCCGAAGAAGGCGTGTTGTCGGTGATCGACACCGGGGGGGATTTCGACGAGAGCGGGATTGGGCGGGTCGCGGCTGCCGCCGGCATGGCCGCAGTCGACGCGGTGCGACAAGCCGCCGTGGCGGCGCTTGAAGGCGGGGCGGAAGCTATCGTGACCGCGCCCGTTTCCAAGGAAGCGATCTCGTCGTCCGGCGCCCCTTTTACGGGACACACGGAGCTGCTCGCCTCTTTATGCGGCTGCGATGACCAGGCAATGATGATTCTGAGCAGCAATACGATGAAGGTGGGACTCGTGACGATCCATGCGCCCTTGCGCGAGGTGGCCGGACTTGTCACGCGCGAGCGTGTGCATCGCGCATTGCAAAAGGGCGCCGGATCCCTGGAAAAGGACTTCGGCATAGGCCGGCCGCGCATCGCCGTGCTCGCCCTGAATCCGCACGCCGGCGACGGGGGCACGATCGGCGCCGAGGAGAGCGAACATATACAACCCGCAGTAAACGACGCGGTTGCGGGCGGTTTGAGAGTCGAGGGGCCCTTCCCGGCGGACGGTTTTTTCTCGGCGCACAACAGGGAGATGTACGACATGATTGTCGCCATGTATCACGACCAGGGCCTGATACCTTTCAAGATGCAGGCGCGCGGACGCGGTGTCAACGTGACGGCCGGCCTCCCGATCGTGCGCACTTCCCCGGATCACGGAACCGCGTTCAACATCGCGGGCCGCGGTATTGCCGACGCCGAAAGCATGAAGGAAGCCATACGCGCCGCGCGCAGCATCGCGGTCAACAGGCGCCGCCTCGCCGCGACATGATAGAGTTTCATAACGTCCGGCTCAATTTCGGAGATCAGCTGGTCCTCGACAGGGCCAATCTGCTGATAGCGGAGGGGGAGTTCGTCTATATCATAGGCGAGACCGGCATCGGCAAAAGCTCCTTCCTGCGCCTGATCTATATGGACATACTTCCGTCTTTCGGGCGCATCCGCGTCGGCGGTTACGACACATCCACTCTGAGACGGCATCACATCCCGTTTCTCAGGCGAAGCATTGGGATAGTGTTTCAGGATTACCGGCTTCTTGAGGATCGTTGCGTCGCCGAAAATGTCGCTTTCGCGCTTCATGTGACCGGGGCGAAGAAGCAGATGATCGGACCGAAGGTAATGAAAGCGCTTGCCGAAGTGGGACTCTCGTCGAAGGAGCATGCGATGCCGGGCGATCTCTCGGGCGGGGAGAAACAGAGAGTCGCCATCGCAAGGGCACTGGTGAACGATCCGGTGATTCTTCTCGCGGATGAACCGACGGGCAACCTGGATCCGGTGGCCTCCCGGGAGATACTCACAATATTCGACCGCGTGAACCGGCGCGGTACCGCATGCATCATCGCCACGCATGACTACGGGATGTTGGTGCAGAGGCCGGGGAGGGTGATTAAGATTCAGAACAGGAATTTTTATGATGTGGTTTAGGGGAAGGGGGAAGGGTGAAGAGTGAAGAGTGAAGAGTGAAGGGTGAAGAGTGAAGAGGGAAGAGGGAAGAGTGAACGGCGATAGTCGGGTGCGGGCCGGAGGCGATGGGTATGCGTGAGCGGCCTCCACTCCTGTCTTTGCAGCTACCGGACGCCGAGTTCGTCGTCTGCGACGTCGAGACCACGGGCTTGAGTCCGGAGAGGAACCGCATGACCGAGATCGCTCTCGCGCGAGTGGCGGAGGGACGGGTGACCGAGCGATACAGCACACTGATCAACCCGCGTCAGTTCGTACCGCCCTTCATCACGGATTTGACGGGAATATCGAACGACATGGTCTACGAAGCCCCGGACGCCGAGCTGATATTGCCGGAAGCCGTGCGCTTTATCGGGAGTTCGGTTTTCGTCGCCCACAACGCCCGCTTCGACAGATCCTTTGTGGACGCGGCGCTGGCGCGCGCGGGCATGCAGCGGCTCGAGAATCCGTCCCTGTGCACAGCGCGGCTGGCGCGGCGGTTGACGCCGCAACTCGCGAAAAAATCCCTCGGCAGCCTGGCCCGGCATCTCGGCATTCGCAATCCGCGCGCGCACAGGGCGGCGGGCGACGCGGAAACGACGGCGGGAATCCTGCTGCATTTTCTCGAAATCCTCGCCGAGGAATACGATCTGTGCACGCTCGGAGATCTGCTCTCCTTTCAACACCGCCCCGTCTACCGCATCGCCTCGACGCCCAAGAACTTCAAAGCTCTGGCGCCGCAGATAGAAGGACTGCCTCACGGTCCGGGCGTCTATAGTTTTCACGACAGAAAAGGCGCCGTCATATACGTAGGAAAAGCCAGGGATCTGCGCGAGCGCGTGCAGTCGTATTTCAGGTTCAATACAGGTCACACCGAAAAGACCATGCAACTGGCCAGAGCCGCGCGTTCGGTGACATGGACGTCCACCGAAACCGAACTCTCCGCTCTTCTTCTTGAAGCGCACAGCATACGCGAGAAACAGCCGCGTTTCAATTCCATGCTGAAGAACATGCGCGCCTATCCCTTCATCCGCATCGACGCCGCCGACGAATATCCGGTGATAGGCTGGTGTTACGAGATCGAGGATGACGGTGCGGAGTATTTCGGACCCTTCAGCAGCCGCTTCGCCGTCGAACGCGCGCTTGAGACCATTGACCGGCTCTTTTTGTTGCGCGAGTGCGGCGGGCGCATCAGGCCTGCGGATGGCGCCGCGCCCTGTCTCTATCATGAGATCAAGCGCTGCGGAGCGCCCTGCGCGAAGCTTCAAAGCCGGGACGAATACCTGGAAGAGGTCGACAGGGTCAGGCAGTTCCTGAACGGGAGGTACGACGAGGTGCTGGAATGCCTCCGATCCCGCATGGACGCGAAGGCTGCCGCCCTGGAATTCGAGGAGGCGGCCGGATTGCGCGACCGGATTCAATCGCTCGAGCGCCTGGTACGGCAACAGTCGGCGATGACGCGCTCGGTGCGCGAACAGAATCTGGTCCTCGTGACGCCGGCGCGCAGGACTTTTGTCGAAGTGCATTGCATAAAGGAGGGCATGCTGGCCAGGCAGGCCCTGATCGATCAGAAGTCGCCGGACCGCCGAGCCCTTCGTTCCCTTCTTTCAGGCGTGTTCGGCATCCGGCAGGCCGAATTGTTCCAGGGGAGGCGGGAAGACATCAACGACATGCGCATAATCGCGACCTGGAGATTGACCCGGCATGATGAATCGGAAGTCGTGGAAGTGGACGGCTTCGACGATGCCGGAAAGCTGTTCGACGCGGTGCTGAACGCTGTGCGAAGCGCCGGCGGCCGCCGGTCGGATGCGGCCGGCCCAGCTGAATGACCGCGCCCGGTCAGCGCCCCTTTTTGGCCATCTGAAGGCCTATGGTGATGAAAACCCCGCTCAAATCGAGGCGGCCGGGCATCGAGGTCAGAACAGGCGCCGCATCAATCGAATAATATCGAAGTCCGTCGAAGGCCAGGTACTTGTAGGACAGTTCGAAGAACGGTGAAAGACTTCCGCCGTCGTAAAAGAGATAGGCGCCGAGCACGGGCTCGATCGCGTACGTGCTGGATGTGACATCGTAGCGGTAGAGTCCGTCCGCGCTCATCAAAGAGGCGTTGTAAAGCTGGTACTGCCCGATTGTGCCGCCGATATAGATGCCGAAACTGGACTGTTCCCAGGATTTCAGATCTCTGCTGATGTATGCCGAAATGTACATTCCGGTGACCGGCAATTGCATCGACGATTCTCCGATCCGCGGTCTGAACGAATCCGTGTACTCGAAGCCGATGCCGAGGTCCACCGTCACGTCGGGCGCTCGCTTCCGCTCCCTCGTCTCGATGTGCTCCTTCTTGATCAGCATTTTTTTCTGCTCCTGAAGCAGCCTCTGAATCACGGCTGTGTCGGCTGTATCGCCCATACCGTAAAGCACGGCCAGATGCGCGTCCAGAGTGTCCAATATTCTGTCGAGTTCGTCTATCTCGGGAGGCGGCGAGGGGGAAGGATAAGGACCCAGCAGCAGTTCGAAACCGTAGCGCACCGGCGAGTGGTTGAAAAACGGTATGTCGGTTTTGCGCGTCGGGATTTTCGAATCATTCGCGCCGAACGAAGCCCACAGCGCCACGCCGTTGAATTCGTTGAAGAAGGTTTCGAAAGGATTCAACTGGGCGTTCGACTCGCAATACGGAAAGAGGGCAATCGCCAGTAACGCCGCGAAATGGAGGTTTTTTTCTTTCATTGAAGATCGTTGTTCGCTTTCGGGGAGAATCGAGACGGAAAAAGGACGAATGCAGCCGCAATGTAGAGCAAAGCGCGTTGACATTCAATTCACGTAGCGCCTGCGGGGAACCCTGATAAGGAGGGATCATGACGAGGATCAGCCGTTTCTTGAGCGTTTTGAGAGCAGAGAATCATCCTCGATACGGACATTCTGCCTGAAATGCGCCTGCGAGCCGCCGCGAGGACGCCTGCAAATCCGCGCTGGCGCCTGTGCATGTGTGCTTCGAGTGTCCGTCAGCGCGCATGAAGTTCCGGGAATTTTGTGCGAGCGGCCGTTCAAGCCGTCATGAGGGCGATTGCGAGCCGCCGCGAGGACGCCTGCAAATCCGCGCTGGCGCCTGTGCATGTGTGCTTCGAGTGTCCGTCAGCGCGCATGAAGTTCCGGGAAGTCTGCGCGAGTGCCTGCGCAGGTCTTCATGAGGACGCTCGCAAGTTGTCACTAGTGCCCGCGCAAGCCGCCGCGAGGACGCGCGCAAGTGAGCAAAAGCTGCTTGCAAGCATATATCAAGTGCCGTACGAGCATGAAAAAGTGAGTGCAAGTCTGCTTCCGGCGCTCGTCAGCGCGCATCGAGTGCCGGGAAGTGTCCGCGAGTGGCTGTGCGGGTCGTCACGAGGACTGCTGCGAGTTGTAGCGAGTGCCTGTGCAGGTCGGTACGAAGGACGCTGCACGCGGCGGAAAAACAGTGCAAGTCGGCAAAAGACTTGTGCAAGTCATCACGAGGACCTGTGCAAGTTTGCGCGATTGACCGTACAAGCCGGCGCGATGACGTTTGCCTGTTTACGTAAAGCGCCGCGCAAGTCTGCTTCAAGTGCCCCTCGTTTCAGGTCATTAAGCCGCTTCCATATCGCCCTGAAGGCAGCTACCGTCAGGCCGCCCGGTCATCGGTCCAGGAAACGTGAGCGCATCTAAGTAGTCCTACGGATGCGCATCGCGGTCCGGCTGCTGATATTGCGATTGTATCCGGGAAACGTCAATGACCGCCCATCTGCTCATCGTCGACGATAATCCGCGCATGCGGCGTCTATTGCGCAGCATGCTGGGCAGCCTCTTCGACAGGTTCAGCGAGGCGGCCAACGGGAGCGAAGCGATCGCCTTGTATAAAGACGGCCGGCCTGATCTCGTGCTGATGGATGTGCGCATGCCGGAGATGGACGGCATCGAAGCCGCGGCGAACATTATTAACTGTGATCCGCGTGCTCGCGTGATAATGATTTCAGACTACGGAGACGAGGCGTATCGCAGGGATGCGCTGCGCGCTGGAGCGGAGGGCTATTTTCTGAAGGAGCGGTTGGACGATGTCAGGGCGTATTTGGAGTGGAGCGAAGGGTGAAGGTTGAAGTGGAAGTGGATTTTTTTCATACAGATATGGACGTCGGTATTCAACTCACACAAATTAACGGGGGGTTGTCATGAGAAGGTTCGGTCTTTCGATTGTTCTCTTCATGCTTGTTCTACTTGTGCCGTCGGCGGCGCAGAATCCGAGAATGATCAAGGACGTCGATGCGGGTTCCGACTCAGGTCTGTTCGGATTCCGCAATGCGGAAGTCACCCGCGACGTTGTAAACGGGAAATTCTTCTTCTCGGGCGGTTCCGAGGGCGCCGGACAGGAAATCTGGTGTTCGACGCCTCCTTTTGAGGGCGGCAGCACCGCTCTGGTAAAAGACATGTGTCCCGGTCCGGGCGGTTGGTCCAATAAATATGCCGGGGCTTACGACAAGCTGTTTTTCATTTCCACCGCGACGGGGAAATGGGATGCCGTGTGCCGGAGCGACGGAAGCTCATCGGGCACCGGCGTCCTGTACGCGCCGACATGTTCGAGCAAGGAGACACAGCGCGTCACCGACCTGTGCGCGGCTCAGAACAAGCTTTTCTTCCTGAGATGGGTGCAGGGCACGAAAGGCATGAGAGATGAACTCTGGATGACGGACCCTGCCGGCGGCGCCGCGACGCTTCTGAAGAGCGTATTCCAGTTCGACCGTCCCAGGAATGTAGGGGGCTCCCTGGTGGTGTGGGGAACGGCGAACGAGCGCTGGCAGCAGGGGGCTTATGTGGGCGATCATGCTCTTTACTCCACGAACGGGACGGCCAAAGGAACCAAGGCATATTACATCATCCCTTACAATCCTTCCGGGACCGGCACCTATCCTCCGATAGATCAACACCCGTATTATCACGCGCAGACTCTGATCGTCGCGGGTCCGGTATTCTTCTTTACGGCCGGCAGCGCCAACCACGGTCTCGAGCTGTGGAGGACGGACGGGACCTCTGCCGGCACGTGGCGCGTGACGGACATAAATCCGGGCGCCGCAAATTCGGATCCGGCCATGGGGGCCGTAATGGGCGGATATCTGTACTTCGCGGCGAAAGACGGAACGCACGGCTATCAGATCTGGCGTTGTCCGGTGGCCGGGGGCGCCGCGGAGCGCGTGACCGACATAGACGGCGGAAGCAAAGGCGCCGATCCGATGTGGCTGACAGCGGCAGGCGGGGCGCTCTATTTCTCCGCCTACACGCCCGACAACGGGCGCGAACTGTGGAAATGCAACGGCCTGCCGCTGACGGATCCTTCCACAGTAACCACCATGGTGGCGGATATCAGGACCGGAACGGCATCCTCAAATCCCAACTACGCGTCGGTCAACGATCCTTACCCGTACGGATTGCCGGGGATCGACTGGGACGAAAAATACAGGATGTCCATGGCCGTTATCGGCGACTGGATTTACTTCCCGGCCGACGACGGCAGCGGTTACGCGCTTTGGAGAAGCGACGGGACCGCTGCACAAAAACTCGGCGGCGTCGATCCTCGCAAGCTGACTGTCGTGCAGTGGGAGGAGGGCGGCCTGCTCAGGGATGCCGTGCTATTCGCCTCGTGGTCGCCGGTCGCGGGTATGGAACTCTGGAAGTATGAGCACTGGCTTCCGCCTGCGCCGAAGCGCGGAGACGGCGCGGAGGCGCTCGCAGGATTCAAGCTCTCGGACAATTATCCCAATCCGTTCACCGTGTCGACTCTGATCCGCTACGAAATACGCGAGCAATGCCATGTGCGCCTGTCCGTTTACGACGTTTACGGCCGCAGGGTGGCGACATTGGTTGACGGCGTCAAGCCCGCCGGCGCGTCCGCTGAAATGTTCCATGCGGGTGCCCTCCCGAGCGGCGTGTACACATGCGTGCTCGAGGCGGCGGGGAATGTTCAGAGCAAAGCTATCTCTCTCGCAAGGTAAGCGGATGTCCGTCATGCAGGGTACATCCGGACGACTCACGGGGGACGGGCGTAGCCCGTTTCTCCGTGAGATGCTTGTAAAGGCACGACCGGGTTTCTATGTTCGAGGGCAAGAATGATCAATGATGAATGATGACACCGTGTGATAGTGCTGCCCGGATCCCTGTATGACCGTCTATCGTCCCACGTCCATCTTCCGTCCAACGTCCAACTCAATTACCACCATGAAACGTAGCCTCGCAACCATTCTCGCATTATCCCTGATGGCGATATGCACAGCTGGCGCAATCACACTGCCGGTCGCGTTGTCTGATGCTTTACGAATCCCGGCATCGACAGTTGTACGGTCTTATAACTCGGTGCGGCTTAAGGTTCCGGCCGAACTTTTCTCCTGGAGCGAAACCGCACGCTTCTTCGATTCACCCACTCCCCACTCCCCACTTCCCACTCCCAACTCTGCAATCCGTTTCACCCGGAACTGCGGACAGATAGCGGACACAGATGGAAAACCAAGACCTGAGATACTGTACACCGCCGATGCGCAGGGAGCCCGGCTGTACTTCACTTCGAGAGGGGTGAGTTTTGCTTTCACCAGGGCGGAGCAGTACATGAAGCCGATAAGCGAAGCGGCCGGCAAGCCGTTCGCGGATTTCGAGGACCGGGAAGATTTACCGGCAACCGTCGCCGTGTACAGGATGGACATGCTCTTCGAAGGCGCCAATCCGTTCCCGCGTGTGAAAGCGGAGGAGGAGCTGCAAGGGTATTCCAATTACTATCTCGCGCACTGCCCGGACGGTGTCATTTACGTGAAGAGCTACGGGAGATTGATTTACGAGGACATATACGAAAATATCGATCTCGTATATCGAGTATCGCAGGGGCGCTTGAAGTACGAGTTCGTGGTGCGGCCGGGCGGGGATGCTTCCGACATACGGCTCCGCTATGACGGCGCAAGCGCTATCATTGAGGACCGCAAAGGCGGGCTTGAGATCAGGACGCCGCTGGGTTCGATCAATGAGGACGCTCCGTACACATTCCAGGGGGATGTTGAAGTCGCGTCGGCATTCGTCGCGGAAGGCGGGAGCGTGCGCTTCGAAATCGGCTCGTACGACGCCGCAATGCCGCTTGTGATAGATCCCTGGGCGACTTTTTGCGGGGGCTCGGCATGGGATATGTTCCTGGACGTTGTATGCGACGGCGCCGGCAACGTTTATGCGGAAGGGCAGACGGAGAGCCAGAATTTTCCGATAGTCAACGGCTATCAGACCTCGATCGGAGGCGGTTCGGACATCATGGTTGTCAAATACAGCCCGGGCGGCTCGTTGGTGTGGTCCACATATTACGGAGGATCAGGCGAAGATTGCATGTCCTGGGGTCCCCCCCTTGGGACGGATGCGAAAATGGCCGTGGACGGCTCGGGAAATTCGTATATAGCCACGATCACGAAGAGTTCAAATTTCCCCGTCTCCATGAACGCATTCCAGTCCATCTACGGCGGCGGGGACGGTGATTGCGCTATGGTGATTCTCAACTCGAGCGGTTTAAGGCAATGGGCTACATATTACGGTGGCTCCGGCTATGATTTAGCTTTAGCCATAACCGTCGACGCGAACGGGAACTTCGTGTTCACCGGCCTCACGAGGAGCGCGGACTTTCCGCTGTTGAACGCATATCAGACGACTCTCGCCACGCCCGGCGCCGACGCTTTCATTGTAAAATTCAATTTCCAGTATCAGAGATCCTGGAGCACGTACCTGGGCGGTTCCGGTGACGATGTCGTCTTCGATGCTGCAATCGATGCCGTTGGAAATATCTTCGTCGGCGGCCAGGGAGGCCCCGGCTTCCCCACAACCCCGGGCTGTTTCCAGCCGACTTATGCCGGATACTATGACGCGTTCATCTGCAAGTTCTCGGACACTGGTTCACTGCAATGGTCGACTCTATACGGCGGCTCATCCCTTGACCAATGTGTCGCAATCTGTCTGGACGCATCGGGCGACGTGTACGCCGCCGGTGTGACTTACAGCTCCAACTTTCCCGTCCTCAACGGCTATCAGAATACTTTCCAGGGCGGAGCGAACGATTGCTTCATCATCAAGTTCTCATCGAGAGGCTTCCGGTATTTCGGCAGCTTTTTCGGGGGCAGCGCATCGGATGAAGCTTGCTCCATCGAGGTGGACGGCACGGGACATATTTATGTCGCCGGGTATACCGAGAGCTGGAATCTGCCGATTCTGAACGGATACCAGGCCGCATTGGGCGGCAACAAAGACGGCTTCGCGGCACGGTTCACGCCGACGCTTCAGTTGACCGGTTCCACATATTGCGGCGGGAACGCCGACGACATAGCGATGGGCCTCGCCCTCGGACAAAGCGGAGACGTCGTTCTCGGAGGCGGCACGGGGTCGAGCAACTTCCCGGTTCTCAACGGACAGCAGATGACTTATGGCGGATCCGGCGACGGATTCATCTCGGTTTACGCGGCGAACGGTTTCTTCCCCGTCGAGCTGACCTCATTTCATGCCGTTGCGATAATAAGTTCCGGAATTCAATTGGAGTGGAAAACGGCCTGCGAAGCGAACAATGCGGGTTTTATAATCGAGAGAAAGCTGCACGGCGAGCGCGAACTATGGGAAAGACGCGGTTTTGTCCCCGGCGCGGGAAATTCGTCGGCAGCGCGTGAATACAGCTTCACAGACGAGCTTCCGCCCGGGATAACATCGGATATGCGAATCTTCTACCGTCTGCGTCAGGTCGACGCCGACGGCAGCGAAACCGTGTCGCCTGAGGTTGTTGTCACGGGCGGTTCCGAAGCATCCGGCGTGGTTGCTCTGTCCGTTTACCCGAATCCGGCTGCGCCGCTGTCAATAGTCCATCTGCAACTGCCGGTCGATCAGGAACTCCGCATCGAGCTTTGCGACGGGATAGGCCGGCGTGTGCGGCGGTTGCATCCCCCGGCTGCGTATAAAGCGGGCCTGCTCTCCCTCCCGGTCGACCTTGCGGGATTGCCACCGGGATCGTATTATCTGCGAGCGGAAGGAGAGAAATGCCGAGCCTGCGCGCGCGTTCAGATCAGGTAAATGATGCTTGGGGATGATCAATGATGACCCGGGTGATTGGTGCTGACCGCATTCCCATGTGATCGTCTCCCGGCTTCCGTCTAACGTCTGACGTCTAACCTTTCCCCATTCCATGAAACCGCTCCGCATCCTCATACCGGCCGCGGCACTTCTGCTTTTGTACGGCGGAAAACTGCCCGCTCAGGAACGGCAAATCGACAGCCTTAAAAATGTGCTGCGCGCGACGCGGGAATGCGACACGACGCACATCTCGGCCCTGTCGGCGCTCGGAGAAATATTCATGAGAAGAGAGCCCGAGCAGGGAATGCGCTACTCGATGCGCGTCCTGGAAGTGTCGGAACGCTGCGGCTACCGGAAAGGTTCGGCCATCGGGCATGTAGGCCTTGCCCTGTTTTTCTGGGGTAGGGGGGAATTGGACAGCGCCCTCGCGCATTGCGGTATTGCCTTGTCCCTGGCGGATGAGAAAGGATCCGAAGTTGTGCTCGCCAACGCGCACAACGCCTTGGGCGCCGTGTGTTCCATGCGCGGCGAACGGATCGAGGCGTTGAAACACTTCAACGCGGCACTGAAAATCAGGGAGAGCATGGGAAACAAGCGGGCCGCGGCCGCCGTTCTGAACAATATCGGCATACAGTATTTCGATCGGAATCTGTTGGACCGGGCGGCCGCGCATTTCGAACGCGCGTTGAGAACAGCCGAGGAAACAGGGGACGAGTCCGGAAAAGCCGACTATCTGCTGAATCTCGGGAACTGCCAGGCCGATGACGGAAAGGCGTTCGAGTACTACAGCAAAAGTCTGTCTATCTACGAACGGCTGGATCTCTTGCAAGGTGTCGCGAAGTCGAAATACCACTTGGCCTTGCTGCGGCAGAAACAGGGGGATCTCGACGGCGCCCTGTCGATACTTAAACAGGTGCTCGATGCGGCGAGACTGCTCGCGAACGGAGAACTTGTACTCTCATCAGCGACCCTCATCGGAGAAATCTACAGGCGGCAGGGAAACGTCGACAGCGCGTCGGCCCATTTGTATTATGCCCTGCAGAGAGCGGAGCAATCCGGCAGCGTGCGCTGGTTGAGCGCGGTCAACACCTCTCTGGCTCGTCTGTACGGATACACGCCGTCGCTTCGCTGGTTGGCCCTTCAGCACGCCGAGGAGGCGATGAATCTCGCGCGCAGGGACGACGACCGTGTCACGGAAAAAACCGCTCTTGAGGCGCTGTCGGAAATATACGAGCAAGAGGGTGATCTCGCCCGAGCGCTGGCGTTGCAGAGAGAAGTCTACGCGCTGCATGACAGTATCACCAGGGAATCGAACGCGAAACACGTCAACGAGTTGACGGCTCTCTATGAAGCCGATGGCAGGGAGAAGGAAATAAATCTTCTCATGAGCGACCGCGCGTTGAAGGAGGCCGAACTGAAGCGGCAGTCCGCCGAACTCGCGCGAAGCGCGCTGGAAGCGACCCAGCAAACCCAGCGGCTGGCCCTCCTGTCAAAGCAACGCGATCTCGAGAGGTCCGATGCCGAGAAAACCCGCGCGGAACTGGCCTTGCAGAAGGAGGCGGCGGCGCGCCGCTCCCGCGAAGCAGCGCTGCTCGCGAAGGAAAACCAGCTCAAGACCAGCGTGCTCGCCCGTGAACGGCAGTTCCGCAACTCCATACTCGGGGGCGCCGTTCTGCTTGTCATCGCCGCGGTGCTCGGTTTCAAGCGCTTGCAGGGACTGAAACGCGAGGCCGCGTTGCGAGCGGAAGCCGCGGAATACAAAACTCGATCCGTGCAGGCAGAGGCCGTTGAAAGGGAACGAGAAGCTCAGCGGCTCTTCTCACAACGGCTCATCGAGTCGCAGGAGGACGAACGGAAACGACTCGCGGGCGAACTCCACGACGAACTCGGACAGGAACTTCTCATCATCAAGCACCGTGCCCAGCTTGCCTTGAGCAGCGGCAACGACGGCGATGCGCACTTGCGCGAAATCGTGGAAACGGCGGATGAAGCGATTTCGAACGTCCGCAAGGTGTCGCGCAATTTGCGCCCTTATCAACTCGAACGGGCGGGCCTCACGGCGACGCTCAGATCAATGCTGGAGTCGGTATCGCGGAGCACGGATATGGAGCTGGAGGTTGAACTCGCGCCTATTGACGGTCTGTTACCTCGCGACCGCGAAATCGACATGTTTCGCATCGTTCAGGAGGGATTGAACAACATACTGAAGCATTCTGCCGCGACCGGAGCGGGAATCAGCATCAAAACGTCCGACGACAGCTTGTTGCTGAAAATTACCGATAACGGAAAAGGTTTCGACACCGCTGCCGGTGCGGCAGGTCCCGGTGATGAACCGGGGCTCGGTCTGAAGAGCATCTCGGAGCGCGTACGCATGCTCGGCGGAGAACTCCGACTGTTTTCTACGCCGGGCCGCGGAACGGAGTTGACGGTTACGGTGCCGATAAACGAGAGCAGAGTAGGGGAATGTGGGGGAAAGTGAATCGGGTGAATGGGGTGGAGGGGGTGAATCTGGTGAATACGGTGAATACGGTGAATGGGGTGAATCTGGTGAATCTGGTGAATTCAGTGAATGGGGTGAATTTGGACATCCCTCGGTTCCAACTACCCAGTTCCCAGGCCCAACCAACCACTGTCGCAAATGAACACTAACCCTGCCGCCACCACAATCCTCGTCGCCGACGACCACCCCGTAGTGCGGGCGGGTTTGCGCATGGCTCTGGATGCGGCACCTGACATGCGTGTGGTGCTGGAGGTCGGCGACGGATCGGCGGCGTTCGGCGCAATCGAGCGATTGAAACCGGACGTCGCCGTGTTGGATATCGAAATGCCGGAAATGAGCGGGATTGAAGTGCTTCGTCAGATCAGGACTTGCGGGTTACCGACGCTTGGAATCGTTCTGACCATGCACGACGATGCCGCCATGTTCGAACAAGCCATGGATTGCGGCGCGGTCGGATATCTGCTCAAGGACAGCGTAATCACAGACATCGTATCTTGCATCAGGCGCGTTGTAGGTGGAGACTGCTACATTTCACCCGCATACCGCGGAATCAGTCCGGTTTCCAACTCGGCGCTCAGGCGTGTGCGCGAAGCGCTGTCGATGCTGACGCCCACTGAATTGCGCATACTCCGGCTCATCGGAGCGGACGCGGCCACGCGAGATATAGCTGCCCGGCTTGGAATAAGTCCGCGCACTGTTGAGACGCATCGGTTCAATATGTGTTCGAAACTCGGCATCCGCGGCGCCTTCGCCCTGATGCGCTACGCGCTGGAAAACAGGGAAATCATCAAGGATCGGCACGATATGCGTGAATGACGAGAGGACGAGATGGCTCGGTATTCCCGGAAACACAGAAGTCGCAGCATCGGTCCCGTGTCGTCAAATGGGATTTTTTTGAAAACAGCGGAAAGATTCCCAAATTAGCGGCGGTTCGTCGCGCGCGTGGGCGGAATCCCGAAGCCGGAAAGATATTCCGCCGCCGAAGCTGCCTGGGCAGTGTCGATTGCATCGCGAATCCAGTTCTCGCGCGCTCCATGCCATATGATAGTCTTGCAGATCTCAATCGTCGAAGGGCGGCTTTTCCTTTGGGGTGAGCGCGCCGAAAATGGGGAACAGCGCCGAATGCGCCGTCGCCGCGGAAAGCGGCCTCCATGTCCGCAGCATCCTCGCGACGCAGGCCGCGAAGGAATCAAAGCCGCCGTCGAAAGGGCCGGTATCGACATCCCGATCGGCGAATACCGCGGCCCGCGCTTCCATGCCTGGATACCGGCGAACGGCAACGATCCGATGCCTTCTTCCCCGGCTTTGAGAGAAAGCGTCGTGCCTTCCTCCGCGGCCGCCAAGCTCAGCCCTTTCACTGTTACAGTTGCTCCGCTCGCCTTTGACGATCTGCTCCTCTTCGAGAAAGCGGAGCAAGCCGACGCGATGCTCGGCTCCGGCGTTTTGCTGGGCGCCTCGGTGCTTTTCTGCTCCCGCATCGTGCGAACCGCTCTGCATCTCGCAGCCGGAGAACGCTTCCTGCCAGGGCTTGTGGAACACGGCAGCCGCCTCGAAGCCAAATGGACCCCGTTCCCCGACGACAGAATCGAAAGGGACATAGCCCGGCTGGCGAGCCGGCTGCCTGCCTCCTGCCGCTGCCTGTCCAACTCGACGCAAGCACCGCCTACCGACGATCCGAGAAGGCTTGTCGATTCCCTGCTCGCCGAAGCCCTTGACATGTTCGTCCGCTGGTCCATTCCCCACGATCCGATTGCCTCGGAAACCGATGCGGAGAAGCCGGCGGACAATATTCACGACGCCTGGTTGAACGCTCTCTGTTCGGGCAATCCTGTTTTCGAGTGGCAGAGGGCCAACGATGTCAGGGATTTCCAGGCTCAATTGCGGCGCTGGGCGCGGGAAGCGCAACTCCTCAACAGATCGCCGTTCTCGCTGTGCTTCCGCCTCGTGGAGCCGGATGGCGATGAAGTCGGCGGGAAAAGAGCGTGGAAGGTTGAGTATCTGCTGCAGCCGAAGGCCGATTCGTCCCTGCTTCTGCCCGTGGGCGGTCTGTGGAAACCTGCCTCCCGTGCGGCCAGGCAGTTGAGAGCCTACGGAGAAGGCAGCGTGGAGTTCATTCTCACGGCGCTGGGACAGGCGGCCGGACTCTGCCCGTCGATAGCCGACAGCCTGCAACAGCAGTATCCCGACGGCTTCGAGACTGACAACGGCGGCGCCTGGCATTTCCTCCGAGAGCAGGCGCCGGCTCTGCGCAGCGCGGGATTCAACGTGATGCTTCCTCCCTGGTGGCTGGACCACGGACCGGCAGGGCGGCTCAGCGCCACGGTGCGGGCTTCCTCTCCGAATGCCGACGGCACCGGCGCGGGCATGTTTTCCCTGGATTCGGTGGCATCCTTCGACGTCACCGTCTCGCTCGGCGGCGATCCCATGACCGTCGATGAGCTCCGGGCTCTTGCCCGGCTGAAGTCCCCGCTGGTGAACGTGCGCGGACAATGGACGCACGTTGAATCCGCGGATATCTCCGCGGCTCTGCGTTTGCTCGAGCGCCGCGCCGAAAAAACCCTGTCGGGACGTGAACTGCTGGCTCTGGCGCTGGGCGCAGAAAAGCGCATCGGCGGCATCGAAGTCGCCGGCGTGCAACTCGAGGGTTGGATCGGCGACCTCGTGGGCGACCTTTCCAGAAGGGAGGAACTCACAGAACTGGCTCAACCCGAGGGCTTCAGCGGAACACTGCGGCCGTATCAGGTGCGTGGCTTTTCCTGGCTGGCCTTTCTTCGCCGTTGGCGCCTCGGCGCCTGCCTCGCCGACGACATGGGCCTCGGAAAAACCATTCAGGCGCTGGCGCTGTTTCAACATGAGAGAAACAATGGCGAAAAGCGGCCGGTGCTGCTTGTATGCCCGACTTCGGTTTTGAACAACTGGCGCAAGGAGGCGGCTTCTTTCACGCCGGAGCTTCCGGTTCTGATCCATCACGGCATGAGCCGCCGCAAAAAAGCCGCCTTCCGCGCGGCCGCGCGCAAGCACGCGCTGGTCGTCACCAGCTACGGTCTGCTGATGCGCGATGTCGACACTCTCAAGGAAGTCGACTGGGCCGGCGCGGTGTTCGACGAGGCGCAGTACATCAAGAATCCTGATGCCAAGCAGTCCAGGGCCGCTCGGGCCGTCAAGGCGGATTACAGGGTCGTGATGACGGGCACTCCCGTGGAGAACCACGTGGGAGATCTGTGGGCTCTCATGGATCTGCTGAATCCCGGTCTGCTCGGCGCGCGCAGCGCTTTCACCGCTGATTTCCAAAAACCGATTCACGTCTATGGAGACGCCGCTCGCGCCGATGTGTTGAGAGCTGTCACGGGTCCTTTCATACTCAGGCGCATGAAGACCGACAAATCCGTCATTTCCGACCTGCCCGACAAGATCGAGATGAAGGAATTCTGCGCCCTGACACGGGAGCAGGCCTCCCTGTACGAAGCCGTGATCGAGGACATGCGCAACCGACTCGACGGAGTCGAGGGCATCGAGCGGCGGGGAGTAATCCTCGCGACGCTGACCAAACTCAAGCAGGTCTGCAATCACCCCGCGCATTTCCTGAAGGACAATTCGGTTTTGAACGACCGCTCCGGCAAACTCACGAGGTTGAGGGAGATACTCCTCGAAATTTACGAGACGCGCGAGCGCACACTCGTGTTCTCGCAGTTTGCCGAGATGGGCGTCCTCTTGAAACGCTACGTTCGCGACCTTTTCGGAGATGAGGTGTTCTTTCTGCACGGCGGGACTCCGCGCGCCCAGCGCGATGAAATGGTGGAGCGCTTCCAGAACGACGAAGGAGCGCCGCGCGTGTTTGTGCTCTCGCTGAAGGCCGGCGGCACGGGATTGAATCTCACCGGCGCGAACCATGTGATACACTACGACCGCTGGTGGAATCCGGCGGTGGAAAACCAGGCCACCGACAGGGCCTACCGCATCGGACAGGGACGAAACGTGGTGGTGCGCACCTTCGTGGTCGCCGGAACCCTCGAGGAGCGGATCGATTCGCTGATCGAAAAGAAAACCGGCATCGCGGAACAGGTCATCGGCAGCGGGGAGCAGTGGCTTACCGAGCTCTCCAACGCTGATCTTTTCGAACTGATCCGCCTCGGAGAGGACGCCATCGAGGACTGATGAAATGAACGGAAGAAACGAAGACCGGAACCGGCACAAACCCGCGCCGCGCCGGCCGGTAAAAGGCGGCATAAGGGCTCAAAGCCAGAAGGGCAGTTTTTCCGCGACCTGGTGGGGGCAGAAGTGGATACAGACACTCGAGTCCTTCCCGGTGAGCGCGCGTCTCGAGAGGGGAAGGACATACGCGCGCAGCGGGCAGGTCGCCGAACTTCGTATCGAAAACGGCACCGTGACGGCAAGGGTGCAGGGATCGAGGAGGAACGCGTACCGCGTCACCATTTCCCTGCCGCATTGGCCGAAGGAAAAGTGGAGCATGGCCGCCGGACGGCTTCGTGAAAAACCATGGCTCACGGCGCAACTGCTTGCCAACGAGATGCCCGAAGACATCGAGAGCATATTCGGCGCGCTCGGACTTCCCATATTTCCCAGGCGTCAAAGCGACCTCCGCTCCGACTGTTCCTGTCCGGACTGGTCGAATCCCTGCAAGCACATAGCCGCCGTCTACTATCTCATAGCTGAAGCTCTGGACCGCGATCCTTTTATCCTCTTTGCCCTGCACGGCATGGACAGAGACGAACTAATGGCGGCTTTTCAAGGTGTCGATGCGGCGTCTGAACACAATCAACGTCCCAGCGCGGCCATCGAGAAGCCACTGCCGTTGAATGCGGCCGAATTCTGGGGTGAAGCCGCCGCCGCTGCGCCCCCCTCGCCGGCGCCGCGCAGACCCGAACTCACGGCAGCCTTGCCCCGCCGCCTCGGACCGCTGTCCTTCTGGCGCTCGAGACGCATCTTCCTCGCCGAAATGCAGAGAATATACGCCAACGCCTCCGAACTCGCCCAGACGGCGCTTGCCGAGGATTGAGGCGCGGTACCGTTAATCCGGGGTAGACCGGCGCGTGGTGTTATTACAACAACGATCCCGCGATGCGTGCGATCCAGGGCAGGCTTTACAGCTGGTATGCGGTCAATCATCCACGCGGTTTGCACCCGAGGGCTGGCACGTCCCGACGGACGAGGAATGGACTGCGCTCACTACTCACCTCGGCGGCGAGAGCGTCGCCGGAGGAAAGATGAGGGAGGCCGGGACGGCACATTGGTTGAGTCCCAATACAGGGGCCGATAACAGCAGCGGCTTCACAGCTCTACCGAGCGGCATGCGGAGCGAACATGACGGCGGCTTCGTCACCCTGGGCAATTACGGAGACTGGTGGTCGGCCACGCCGAGCGGACCTGCAAACGCGTGGGCCCGCTACCTTTACTACAACATCACGGCCGTGGTCCGCACGTACTGGTCGAGGAACAGGGGCTATTCGGTTCGTTGTGTGAAAGATTGAATGTGCCGGGGGAACGGCGCCCGGTGAAGGGTCAAGAGTGAAGCGGGGCGAGGGGAGGACGATCAATCGATTGGATTATCAGGTTGAAGCGAGACCGGACGAGAGCCCGCCCCGGCGGGCGACATTCTCCGACACTCGGTCTCGGGCAATGAGGCCGCACAAAGGCTTCCCCGCGTTTTGAAATTCGGAGACGAGAGCCGAGGGGCGTCTGACGGCGCTATTCCCACTTCACGCTTTCCGCTGCCGAGGGAAGGTGAAATGAAACATTCCGGCTTCAAGCCGCCTTGCGCAAGACGGACACAGCTACCGCGAATGACGCGGCGGTGAAGACGCCGAAGGCGATGCATTTTAAGAGCGCGTCCTGGAGTGTTCCGATGCCGACCGAGAAATACCGCAACGCATCCGTGCACCATGTGAGCGGATTGGCCTTCGCGATGACGGCCAGCCAGGGCGGCACGCCGTCCAGCGGGTAAAAAAGACTGCTCGCAAAAAGAAGCACGAAGTACAGCACGTTGATAATCGTGTTGTACATGTCGTTGCGCCTGATGCGCAACGCGAATATGGAAAGGAAAAAGTACCATCCGATCGTGAAAACGGCGTTGGCGAGCAGGAGAAACGGAAGCGAAGGGACGGCCACGGGGATGCCGAGCACCGCCGCTCCGAGAATGAGGGTCAACCCCGCCTGCAGGGTCGTGAACAACGCATTGAAGATGATTTTGCCGAGAAGGAATTCCCCCCGTGTAAGCGGATAGGTCAGGAACTCGTAGAATATGCCGTTGTCGCGGTCGGTGAAATAGCCCCAGGATGCGTTCATCGCCAGTCCGAAGCCCGACATTGCCAGCACGCCTGCGAGGAAAAACACCGCGTAGGGGACGGACTTCCCGCCGACGATGACCCCCGCCGCGAACGCCGTGTTGAGTCCGATACCGAACAGCAGCAGATGAAACAGAGGCACGGCGAGGTCGAAAAGTATCCATGTGAGACTGGTCGTCCTTATCCTGTATTCGCGATACATGACCGAGTATACCGCGCGTGTCGCGCCGCCGCGCACGGCTCTCATCTTTTCTCTCCCAACAGTTGGATGAAAATGTCTTCCAGCGTTGCGCCCCTGACTTCGAATGCGCGCACTTGCGAGGCGGATCTTGCGGCGTCTATCAGGTCGTACGGCGAGACAGCGGCCGTATCGATGGTCAGAAGCACCGTGTCGGCCCGGCTTTCAACTCTCAGAGCCGGAAAGGCGGCGAGCGCCAGATCGGATTCGGCGGTTCTGTTATCGAAGGTGATGCTCACGTCCACGATTCCGCGTGAAAGCTGCTTTATGTCGTAAAGCCCTCCCTCTATCACCTTGCGTCCCTTGTCGACGATGAGTATCGTGTCGCAGAGTTCCTCGGCTTCCTCCAGAAGATGAGTGGTCAGCACGATCGTCCGTCCTTTCCCGGCCTCGGAGGCAACGGCGGCGATCGTAGCGCGCTTGTTTATCGGGTCCATGCCCGTTGTGGCCTCATCGAGAAAAACCACCGGGGCGTCGATCATGAAGACTTTGGCAACCTGCACACGCCGTTTCATGCCTCCGCTCAGATCGATGACTTTCTGCCTCCGTTCGCCTTCCAGCCCGAAGGTTTCAATCACGCGTCCGCTTCTGACCTCGATCTCGCGGCGCGAAAGTCCGTGAAAGCGGCCGTAAGTAAAAAAATTGTCCTCCACGGAGAGATACTGCTCCACGGCGTTCTGCTGTAACACCACGCAAATGGAGCGGCGCACCGCCAGAGGTTCCCGCGCTACGTCACGTCCCATCACGCGGGCCGAGCCGGCCGTGGCCGGGATCAGCGTGGTCAGGATTTTCAGCAAAGTGGTTTTGCCGGCGCCGTTCGGACCCAGCAGGCCGAAAATTTTTCCCCGCTCCACGGAGAAAGTGAGTCCGTCCAGTGCGAGGATTCGGCCTGAGGCGCCTCCGTCGTACACCTTCACGAGCTCCCGAGCTTCTATCGCTGCGTCGATGCTGTTGTTGATTGGCTGCATATGCTTGAGATAGTCCGGAAAAGTCCGAATGCCGTATTCCGGCGTTCGCAGGCGGCTTAAGATACACGGGAGGAAGGCATCCCGGCAAACGGGATCCGGCATCGCCAGGAAAAAATGCAACAAAAGACTTCTCATGCCGTAACAGCCTCAATGCGGCACAAGGCAAACACGGAATCCGGCTTTTCTCCTCCTCGGTACGAGCCGGACGGCCCTCCCGAAGTCCTGCGCTTTTCGAGCGCCGTTTGCGATGCTGGTGTTGAATACGGCATGGCGATCCTGTCGCGACGAATGAAGGCCGGACTGCCGCCTGTGTGTTACCTTTTGCCGCATCCAGTGTCAACCACACTGTAACCTCGGGTTGCGCAACCTGCGCGCTTACGGCGGAGCACGCGCGAGCAAAACGCGCGGCGAGCCGAAGATAACTGCAACCGCCAGTTCAGGAGAATTACATGCGAAGCGCCCTGTTTATGATGTTTGCCGCCTGTCTCGTGTTCACTTCCCTTGCGCGTGGACAGACGGGCAAATTATCCGGCCGAGTCACCGACAGAGAGACAGGCGAGCCGCTTGTCCAGGCCAACGTCCGGATCGAAGGCACGTCCCGCGGCGCCGTCACGAACCTCGACGGCGAATATGTTGTTTTGGATGTGTCGATCGGAAAAATAACCATTTCAGCCAGCTACGTGGGATACCAGCGCGTCACGATGCAGGAGGTGCTGGTGAAAAGCAACGAGACTACCATCAAGAATTTCCAACTTCCGCCGGCCGCCAAAGCGATGGAAGAAGTGGTAGTGGTTGCGGAACGACCCCTGATACAGAGCACGCCGAACAGTAAGGAGACGCTCACTCTCGAAGACATCGAAAACATGCCCGTGCGAGGCGTGGAAGGAATCGTGGGCTTGCAGGCCGGCGTGGTGTCGACGGGCGGCGGCCTTAGCATCCGGGGCAGCCGGGCGGATGAGACCGGGTATGTCATCGACGGCATAACCGCCAACGATCCGCTGTTCGGAGGCCGCTCTCTGAGCGTGATCAACAACGCCATCGCCGAGGTGAACATGCAGGCCGGCGGATACTCCGCCGAGTACGGCGGCGCCAACGCCGGCATCATCGCGACAACCACGCGGACCGGCAGCGGCAGATTCCGGATAGAGACGGAAGCATACACCGATCACTGGGCGGAACCGGGGAACAAGACTCTCGGCACCTACAGCACCGGCAGCAGCGTGTACATCCTCACGGTCGGCGGTCCCATGATCGGTCCTCTTCGTTTCTTCTTCGCGGGCCAAAACGCCTTTACGCGCACCCCGGCATCCGGTTGGATGCAACCCTACAACCTCACCGACAAGTACGACGCGCTTCTCCGGGAAACCGCCGCGCACGCCCTGCTTCCGCCGGAGGAACAGGCGAAGATAGGAATCTTCGATCCGCAGCAGGGCTCCAGCGCGAAAAAAATCGACTACCGCTTCCCCGGAGGCATGTTGCTCAACGCCGCGAGCCAGTCCTGGACTTTCAACGGCAATATCACCGCGGATCTCGGCAACATCAACGCCCGCATCGGCGGATCCTATGCGTACGGAAGCGGACGCGGGGGCGCGGGATTGACGACGCGGGAAAATGAACGCCGGGCCAGCCTGACCGAGAGCGAGGATTACAGCATCAACGCAAAACTGACTCATTTCCTGAGCGCCAATACATTCTACGAAATCTATCTCGGACACCTCGGGAATTTCGGCGTGTCGATGGACAACGACCATCGACATAACATCTTCGCTTACGGGGATTCCATCGCCAACGCGCAATTCGGTTACCAATTCCGAGGCGACGGCCTGCCGCTGCTCTCAACCCCGCTGTTCGGAGTGAACTTCAGTCCTTACGGAACTCCGATGGCCAATTACGCCAAAACCCGCTTCTCTTCAGTGCAGGCGAAACTGAATCTCGTACATCAGATCGGGCGCACGCATGAGATCAAGACGGGTGGCGAAGTGACGCGTTATCTCATCAGGTCCTTCGGGATCGACGCCTTCGGCCTCAAGGTCTTCACGCGCGAAAATCCGAATGCCACTCCGCTCGAAATAGCCGGCAGCGCGGGCACGAACTTCTACGGCTACGACATGTACGGCAGACAGGTAGACAGCGGACCTGACGGTCCGAAAAAACCGGTTTTCGGCGCGTTCTACGTGCTTGACAAGATCGAACTGCAGGACCTGGTCCTGAACCTCGGCATACGATACGATTACATAAACACCGCATCCACTGAATTCGTGGATCCGCATAAAATCCTTTTTACATCGGAAGGGCTTGTCGATCAGTCTTCGGCCAACGTCCGGGACGTGCCCGCATCGCACACGGTCAGCCCGAGAATCGGCTTCTCATTCCCTGTAACGGACCGTACAGTCTTTTATGCGCAATACGGCAAATTCGTGCAGCAATCCCGGCTCCGGGACATTTATCTCGGCAATGCGACCATATCGAGCAACATCAAGGGCGGTTATGCCGTCGGCAGCCCGGTCGGCTTCGGTCTCAGGCCGGAGAGGACCACGCAGTACGATTTCGGCTTCCGTCAGCAGATCGGCGAGTATATGGCTTTCGACATCGGCGCGTATTACAGGGACATCCGGGATCTGATACAACAGCGCCAGATCACCGCCGCGCCGGGAGCGGAACATCCCGCCTATTACGCGTGGGTGAACGGGGACTTCGCGACGACCTCCGGCGTATCGCTGAAAGTTGACCTGCGGCGAGTTGAACGCGCGCAGGTGTCTCTCGATTACACTTATGCGGATGCCCGCGGCACGGGTTCCAGCCCGTCTTCGGCCTTCCGCGCCCTCTGGCTGTCGCCGAGCGAAACTCCCTTCCTTCCGAAATATCCGATGCTGCTCGACTTCGATGTCACGCACAAGGGCACGGTGAACATAGATTACAGGTTCGGAAGGGCGGACGGGCCGGTCATCGCCGGGATGCATATGCTGGAGCGGCTCGGCCTCAACCTGCTGTTTACATTCAACAGCGGCAGGCCCTTCACTCGCGTGAACGAGTTCAGCTTCGGCGACAGGCGCACGCCTGTCGAGGCGATCAATTCATCGCGCACGCCGTGGGTGTTCCAGTTTGACGGACGGCTCGACAAGACCGTGCGTATCGGCCCGCTGGACGTCAATTTCTATCTGTGGGTCGTGAACATCTTCAACATCAGGAACATCACGGGAGTCTACGCGACGTCCGGTTCGGCTAACGACAACGGTTTCCTGGCTACCGATGAGGGCAAGACGCGCATCGCCAATTATGCGGCTTACGGGGACGTCTTCGGCGATCTCTACAAGGATTTCTACTATCAGTCGTATCTCATGAACGCGGGCGTGTACGGAGCGCCGCGACGCATCTACCTCGGCATGCGCGCAAGCTTCTGATCCCAATGACCCGCGAATTCATAAGGAGCACAAACATGATCGTGAATACAACGAGATTCTGCCTGATCCTGCTGCTCGTGACAGCGGCTGTCTTTGCCGAAAATCCGGAAGGGGATAAAAAGAAGGGAACTCTGCAGAAGACTCTCTCCAACGACCAGTGGGACTTCATTTCGGTCAACAACATCCTGATGTGGATGTCCAACAACGGAAAAATGGCGCACAATCCGCTCTCGGATCAGTCCGGTCTGGAATGGCCCAAGCAGAGCGCCAAATACGTCATTTTCACTGACGGCATCATTTGGGGAGGAAAAATTCAGGGGCAGACGCGGGTCGGCGGCGCCACGTACAACGCGGGGATGCAGGCGGGACACATACTGCCTAACGGCGACGCGGCGGATCCCTCGGATCCGCGGCACAGAATCTTCAAGATTCAGCGCACGGATGCGTCTCAATTCTCCGCGCTTCCGGCCGTGGAACAGGAACGCTTGAGGGCCGACTTCGTCGAATGGCCGACCGATCTGGGTGCTCCGTGGGTTGACCGGAACGGGAACGGTGTATATGAACCGGATTTTGACGACTGGGTGGCGGTCGGCGACAACACCGCCGCCGATATTCCGTTCCTTCCCGGAGACGAGAATCTCTGGTTCGTGTCCAACGACAAGGACAGCCGGCGTACCACAAACCTCTACGGCTCTCCACCGATCGGCATCGAACTCCAAACCTTGGTGTGGGCTTACAAACGCACCGGCCCGCTTTCGAACATGGTGTTCACCAAGTACAAGATCATCAACAAGGGAACGGATGATCTGCTGGATGCGTACTTCGCCAAGTGGTCCGATCCGGATCTCGGCGACGCTTGGGACGATTTCGTCGGCATCGATACCATTCTGAGTCTCGGATATGTCTACAACGGTCTCGCCAGGGACGAATCCTACGGCATACCGCCGGCTGCCGGATACGACTTCTTCCAGGGTCCGATCGTCAGCAGTCCAGGGGACGTGGCCCATTACAACTTCGGCTTGCGGCAGGGATATAGAAACCTGCCAGTTTCCAGTTTCGCCTTTTATATCAACAGCAATTCGGTTTACCGCGACCCCACCCTTAAGGATCCGGAAGGCGCTCTCCATATGTACAACTACATGGAAGGTCGGCTCTGGAACGGAAGGAATTACGTGGATCCGACGAGCGGCCAGACGGTCAAAATATGTCTCGCCGGCGACCCGTTGACCCGTCAGGGCTGGATAGACGGCATCGTCTCATCACCCGGAGACCGGCGTTTCCTGATGACGTCGGGTCCTTTCACATTGGCCCGCGGCGACAATCAGGAAGTAGTGGTGGCGACTATTGTGGGGAAGGGAAGCGACCGTTTGAGCAGTGTCAAGGTTCTGAAGTATTACGACAAATACGCGCAGATCGCGTTCGACAACAATTTCGATCTGCCCAAGGCGCCGCCGCCGCCGCAGGTGAAGGTTTCACTGCACCCGAACAGGGCGATATTGACCTGGGGGGAACCCGAGTCGGCGGAGCGTGTGGAGAACCATTTCGATCGCGGCTATAAATTCCAAGGCTATAACGTGTACCAGTTCGCACGCAAGAGCGACCCGCTGGACGAGGCGGTGCGTCTGGCAACCTTCGACGCGGTCGACGGTGTGTCCGTGATCTTCGACGAGATTCTCGATGAGAAGTCGGGCATAGTGTTGGACGTGCCTGTGCAGTTCGGAAGCGATGCGGGACTGGTGAGATCCTTCGAGATAACTAAGGACATAATGCTCGACCGGCCGCTGGTGAACAATCAGCCTTACTATTTCGCGGTTACGGCGTATGCCTACAATCCCGATCCGTCCGCCACTCCGAAACAACTCGAGTCTACACCGGTGGTCATCGAGGTGCGGCCGCAGGCCAAGGACCCCGGCGTAAGCTTCGGCGAACCGCTCAAGAATAGAATAATCCCGAACCACATCTCGGGCACGTCCACAGGATTCGTTGCAGTTGAGGTCGTTGATCCGTTGAGGCTGACCGGAGACACATACGAAGTGTCGTTCAAATCCTCGGGCGAAGTCAGGACTCCTTACAGCCACGAACTCGACTGGTCGACGCCTTTCGACACGCTGACGGTGCAGAATGTGGATCGCTGGGCGCTTCGCCGCCTGCGTGGCGGGGCATGGGATACGCTGCTGCGCAACGCCCGGGGGTACAACGGATTGGAGAGCGATTATTACGTGGTCGATGGGGTCCGCATCGGGATCGTCGGGAGCAGCTATTACAAGCAGTTCCGTCCCAGGGAATTCGATTCGACTCAATTACGCCTGCACCACGACGAAATTCTTCTCCGCGAGTGGAGCGGCGGCCCGGAGGTGTTCACGCCTTACGAACAGGGTTCGAAGGACAGCGGCAGATGGTGGGAGTTCGGCTATGTCGGCGAGTGGGGAAGCGCTCTGAAAGGTTATGAGATAGACCGGATCGTGGAAGTGCGTTTCGATACGACCGCGCCGCAAAAGGGCTACTTGTTCGTGCGCGGCTCGGTTCCCAATTACGGATGCCGGGGCTATTTCGAGTCGCCTATCTCCGTCTGGGACGTCACCGATCCCGATCCGTCCAAGCATCACAAAATCGCCTACGCCTGGGTGGAGCAGTACGGTAAACCATCCAACGACACCCGTTGGGGGCCGACTACGGATCCCAACGACAGGGAAATGATATACATACTCGACGAGGATTACACCGGCGTGCCGAATCCGCGTTGGATGGACCCCGCGTTCCGCATCAATACCGGCGCGAGAGAAATGCCGATTCTGTACTGGGCATGGTATCTGCTCAAACCGGAGTACGCGCAATTCAGATATCCCTGGCGGAACGGTTCCAAATGGCGTATAACTCCCAAGGTCGCGTTTTCGGAGGACGACAAGTATGCTTTCAGCACCATCCCGCCCGGCTTCTCGAAAGAGAAGGCCATGCAGGACGTGTCGGCGATCAACGTGTTCCCCAATCCGTATTATGGATCGAACGCAAGGGAGCAAAACAAATATCAGCGGTTTGTCACCTTCAACCATTTGCCCGCGCGGGCGAACTTCAAGATATACACGGTATCAGGAGTGCTCGTGCGTTCATTTACGAAGCCGGACAACGGCACTCAGTATGCCTACTGGGATTTGCAGAACGACGAAGGTCTGCCGGTCGCGAGCGGTTTGTATTACATCCACATCGATCTTCCGGACCTCGGCATGGAGAAGATACTGCGCCTTGCCGTAGTGACCGAAACACAATTTCTCGACAGGATCTGACGGGAGGGCCTAATCATGATGCTCAATACGCGCAGAAACAGGCATGGCTCGATATCGGAATACACCGCCCGGACTCGACATCAGTCCGCATTTCCACAGCGCTTGCCGGATCCGGCCGCGATCGCGCATGCGCTGCTCAAAGCGTTGATCCCTCTTGCGCTGCTGCTTGCGGCCTTTCAACAATCCGCTCTCGGAGGCGGAGGAAACAGACGCGGCACCGCCGCCGCCGATCAACTGCTCGTTCCGGTGGGCGCCCAGGGTATCGCGCTCGGGAGTTCTGCCATCGCCGGGCTGTCGGGCGCCTCGGCCATTTTCTACAATCCCGCGGGCCTTGCCGCAATGCAGGGCGCCGTGGACGTCAGGTTCTCGCATATGACCGGCTTCGACAAGGACGGCATCAGCCACGTGGCTGTCGGCGCCGAATTCAGCGGCTTCGGTCACATCGGTTTGGCGATCAAGTCATTCGCCTTTGCCGATATCCCGTACACCGATGAAAGGAATCCTGACGGCACGGGCGCCGTGTTCACACCGACTTTCGTGGATGTCGGATTGACTTACGCGAGGGCGCTTACGGATAGGATACGCGCGGGACTCACCGCGCACCTGGTCTCCGAGGAACTCAACCGCGCGTCGGCCATCGGCGTGGCTTTCGACGTCGGTGTGCAATATCACGGTCTTGCGGAAGTCAAGGGCTTGCAGTTGGGCGTTGCTTTGAAACATATCGGCTCGTCCATGCAATACGACGGGCCGGGTTTGTACAGGAACGTCAACGAAATCGGTTCGGATCGCGAAGGACAGCTCCTGAAGATAGAAGCGGCGGGTTTCCAGATGCCGACGTCCATCGAGATCGGTCTCGGGTATGAACTGATCCCCGCGCCCGATCACATGATTACTTTCATGTCCTCTTTTGAAAACAACAATTTCCTGGCCGATCAATACCGGCTGGGTTTCGAATATGGCTTCAGGGATTTGCTGAAACTCAGAGGATCCTGGGTTGTCGCGGGCGACGATGCCGAGGACGCGCTCGGAGAATCGGCATATCTCTTCGGACCGGCGTTGGGAATAGGTGTGCGCCAGAAAGCGATCGGCATGACTTTCGATTTCGATTACGCCTACAGACACGCAAAGACATTCAGCGGAAGCCACGCTTTTACACTGGGAATCCTGTTCTAAGAGGCCACTTGCTATCGGCCGGCGCGGCCGGACGTCCTGTTCGGGGATGTCCGGCCGCGTCGTTTTAGCAGGTCCGACCGCCTCGACTCGATGCCGCCACCGGCGTCGGGCTTCAGGAAAAGCTTGAAATCGGACGTCTCAACGGATACATTTTGATTCTGACCGTTTTTTAAATAAATTACATGGTTATTTAATTATCACTCGGCAATCAACGATTATTCCGGGATGCGTTATATCCATATTCTTTGTCTAATACTGATTCCGGCGCTGGGAGGCGCTGTTTCCGCTCAGCATTGGGATTATCGCGAGAGAGAAAATCTCGGTCCGATGATCAACACGTCCTTCGATGAAGTGTACCCGATAATTTCTCCGGACGGCAAGGCGCTCTTCTTCGTCCGCAAGGACTATCCCGGGAATATCGACGGCCCGAAGGCGGACATCTGGTACAGCGAGCGCATGGCCGATGGCGCCTGGAGCATAGCGAGGAATATCGGAACGCCGCTTAACAACCAGGGTTACAATTACGTCTGCCACGCCTTTCCGGACAACAACACCCTGCTGCTCGGCAACCAGTATCTGTCGGACGGTACCCAGGGACCGGGCATCTCGATCAGCACGCGGACGACGGAAGGGTGGTCTGTTCCACGGAATCAATCCATTCGCGATTACAGGAACAAATCGAGATTCGCCGAGTTCACGATGGATCCCACGGGGCGCGTCCTCATTCTTTCCATACACGCGGATCAGACGCACGGCGAGCGCGACCTGTACATCTGTTTTCGGATAGACGATTCCACCTGGACGGCGCCGGAGAATCTGCCGAAGCCCCTCAACAGCGACAGGGACGACATCACTCCTTTTCTTGCCGCAGACGGCAAGACCCTGTATTTCTCGAGCGCGAGACCCGGCGGTTTCGGGAGCAACGATGTGTACATGTCGAGGAGGCTGGATGACTCATGGCGCAGCTGGAGCGAGCCGCAGAATCTCGGTTATCCCATCAACACGCCGGGATGGGACGCGTACTACTCGGTGCCGGCCAGCGGCGAATACGCTTATCTCGTCTCTACCCTGTCCGGTTTCGGACTGAGCGACATCTTCCGCACCGTGCTCCCGAAGCACGAGAAACCGACTCCGGTGCTCATGATAACCGGCGTGACCAAGAATTTCGACGAAAAACCGGTGCCTGCCCGCATCTACTATCAGCGCCTCGCGGACACCACGCAGCATGGAGTAGCGGTAGCGCATCCGACCACAGGGGCCTTTACCATAGCTCTGCCCGCCGGCGAGCAATGGCAGTTTCACGCTGAATATGACGGCCATTACCCGATAAGCGAGAACATAGATCTGCGTGAAATGACGGAGTACAGGGAAGAAACCAGAGACCTCGTGCTCGTGCCCGTCGTTCAGGGAAGCACGATACGCCTGAACAACATCTTTTTCGATTTCGACATGGCCACACTGCGCAGCGAATCCGTGGCGGAGCTGGAACGGCTGGTCAGATTCCTCCGGTCTCAACCGCAGATGCGCATACAGATCAGCGGCCACACCGACAGCGTGGGCACCTACGAGTACAACATATCGCTTTCGCAAGCCCGGGCCGAGGCCGTTGTGCAGTATCTGATCACACAAGGGATCGCTTCCGACCGTGTGTTCGCCAAGGGCTACGGAGAGTACTTCCCGATCGAAACGAATTCCAGCGATGAGGGTAGACAGCGAAACCGACGGGTGGAATTCACGATTTTATAGTTCACGCATTTTTGCGATCTTGCCTGCCGGTTGAAGCAGGAACAGGCAAACAGATATCGCATCATGACGAAAATCATAATACACGACAGGGACGGATGCACCATCTCCCTCCTCAACGATCCGAATGATCCGTCCGCTTGGATAGTCAGGCAATGGAAACGAGGCGTTCTGTGCAGAAAACGGATCCTTTCGCGCTGGTTCCACACGCGGTCCCAGGCTGAGACTTTCGCAAAAAAGCTTGCGGAATCGAAATCGGCGTGCAATGAGCGTCCCTGAGGATCTCTTCACGGCCCTCCCGCCGGGAGGCGGGGACGAGGCCGATCCCTACTGCTACTCCACCGAAAATGTGCTCCGCCAGGTGGAAAGAGCGAGTCCCCGGCTGGGCTTCTACGAAGTCTGTTTTTACGCAGTTGGACCGAGGCCGAGCCGCGAGAAGACCGACAGGTTGGAGACGTTTTACTACTACCCGTCAGGAGGCACACTAAGAGACCGGAACATGAACATCGTATATTACGAACCGCGTCTCGATCGATATAGAGCGACACGCAAGTCCGATGATCAGGACGGTATGCCGGGAGATGTCGCCTGATCTCCGGCGCGGCGGTCGAATGAGAATTGCGCGACTCGCTCAAGTGTGACCGCCCTATCCCACAGTCCATGGAGCGCATATGAAGGCCGGCGCATACCAGTTCAAACCGTTGTTGTTCGATGCGGATCGAAACCGCGCCCGTATGCTGGAGGCCTTGGGCGATTTCACCGGCGACCTCGCGGTGTTTCCGGAACTCTGCAGCACCGGCTATTATTTCAGATCGCAAGACGAGTTATCGCAGCAAGCTGAGACAGCCTCGGGAGAAACCTGTTCCATTTTCAGGCAAATGGCTGTGGACAGACGGATGACTATCGTGTTCGGATTCGCCGAGAGGGACGGGGATGACTTCTACAATTCCGCCGCCGCCGCCTTGCCCGACGGCGTTCTGCGCCTATACAGGAAGACGCATCTGTTTTATAAAGAGAAGAAAGTGTTCGAGCCTGGCAACAGCGGTTTCGAAGTTTTCGACGTCGACGGAGTCGGAATCGGGGTCATGATATGCTACGATTGGCGCTTCCCGGAAGCGGCGCGCACCCTGGCTCTCAAAGGCGCGCAGGTCATTTGTCATCCATCGGCTCTGGTCGCATTGCCGGAATTGTGGCAGCCGGTCATGCGTGCGAGGTCTTTCGAGAACCGCGTGATCACCATCACCGCAGATCGAAACGGATCGGAGACCCGTGGCGGCGAAACTCTGGTTTTCCACGGCTGCAGCCAGATTGTGGATGTGAACGGCAAGACCCTCGCCGAAGCCGACGAGGCTTTCGAAGGCTGGATTGAAGCTGATTTGGATCCCGCGCGGGCCGAACGAAAAAGCATATCGGATTGGAACGACATTTTTTCGGATCGAAGGCCTGAAATGTATGAATTGCGATGACAGGCGATCGGCCATGCTATCCGCATTCGATCACACAAGACGCAAATCGCTGACCATCGCCGGCTGGCCGGGGAAGGCGCGATGATGTGGTGGCATCCTGTATTTCGTTTCCTCCTGCAACTCCTGTTGAGGACTCTGCGGATAGAGAAGACAGGCGATCTGCATCTGGAGGGACTGTTCAACAAGGGACAACCTTTCGTGCTGGTATTCTGGCACGGTTCCATGCTGGTGCCGTGGTGGCTGTTGCGCAACCGGGGCGCCGCCGCCCTGGTGAGCATGAGCCGCGACGGAGAAATACTCGCTCGCGTTCTCTCCGCGTGGGGATACGATGTGCTGAGAGGCTCCAGCAGCAGGGGCGGAAAGGAAGCCATGGCTGCGATGCGCGGAGTCCTGAATGCAGGAAGCTTACTCTGTGTCACGCCCGACGGACCGCGTGGGCCCGCCTGTGAGATGAAGATGGGCGCCGTTAGGGCGGCCCAGACCACCGGAGCTCCCCTGCTATGCATGGCGGCTACCGCCTCCAGACACTGGAATCTGCGCAGTTGGGACAATTTTGAAATTCCGCTTCCGTTCTCCAGGGTCCGTGTCGAGTTTTTGGCGCCGGAACGCATCGATCCGGGTATGCAGGGCGAAACTCTGGAAGAACGCCGGCTCGGCATCGAGAAGGCCCTGCTGGCTTTGCACCGGAATCTCGCCCTCGACAACGGAGGGTGCTGATCGCCGTGTTCACCCTGCTCTTCAAATCAGCCGTTTCACTCCGCAACACGTTGTATGAGAACGGAGTCCTGAGCGTTTACAGGCCAGCTGCGCCGGTCATCTCCGTCGGCAACATCTCGCTCGGTGGAACAGGCAAGTCGCCGCTGGCCGATCTGATAGCCGGGCGTTACATCGCCCGCGGAATGAAAACCGCGCTGGTCTCACGCGGTTATGGACGGAAGGGGAGAGGAACTGCAATCGTGTCCGACGGGAACGGACATGTGCTTCCGGCCGCAGAGGGCGGCGACGAACCCGTGCTGGCCGGACGGCGGCATCCGTCCCTAGTGGTCATAGCCGACGAGAAGCGAGGTCGAGGCTGCAGAATCGCCGTGGAACGATTCGGAACGCAAATAATCGTCCTCGACGACGCATTTCAGCACAGGGCGTGCCGCAGAAACGCCGATATTGTGACTATCGATTCTACCAGGAGCCCTTTCGAAGACCGGTTGTTGCCTTGCGGACGACTTCGCGAACCGGTCGGAAGCCTCGCGCGCGCCGACGCCATAGTGCTCGCGAAATGGGACGGATCCGGCGGCGCTTCCGCGTTGGAAAAAAGACTGTCCGAGGTATGCTCCGCACCGATGTTCCGGACCGCCTTCGCGCCTGCCGCGCTCAGAACGCTCGACTGGCGCGAAACCGCGCCCGCGTCCTCTCTGCGGGATCTCCGTGTGTTCACATTCTGCGGCATTGCGGATCCCGGAAGTTTCCGACGGACCATAGGAAGACTCGGCGCTCTGGAAGCCGGACACAAGGCCTGGCCGGACCATCATATGTACACCGAGAGCGACGTCGTTTACATGCTGGCACGCGCGGATGAAACCAGGGCGGAGTGCCTGGTCACGACAGGCAAGGACGCCGTGCGCTTGTCGCCTTACCTGCCTCGCCTGGCGGAGCGCCGCGTCTGCTTCATGGAAATGGCCGTACGCTTTGAATCGGATGAGGAACTCTTCTTTAAAATCATCGACGAGCGCTTGACCGAAGGGGGATGCGCAGCGTGAAAAAGGCATGGTTGCTCTCTGCGGCGTTGTTCGCATTCTGTTGCGCCCGGCAAACGCCCGATTCATTGACCGGCAAAGTGCTCGACGCGGGAACGGGCGAAGGCATCCCGGAAGCTCTGGTCAGCGTGGGCGCAAGGGCGTCCCGCACAGTGGCCGACGGATCGTATAGTGTGGACAGCGTGTGTGCCGGCGATACTGTTCGGGTATCTTGCGGCGGCTACGCTACGCTTCGCACCGTTTTGGAGACGGAAAAAGGCGAATTCAGCCCGTATCTGAGGAATTTCGAACTCAGGAAAAACCGCGATACGGCTTTTACGGCTGGAGGACCGGTCGATGCCTCGATTTTTCTCGAGGATGGAAGCCTGAAACCGAAAAAGCTGTCGCCGAACGAAGCCCGCATCATCGTTCTCCGCGCATTTCCCGGTGTCAGGGTATCAAGAGGATCCCTGCTGAAAGTGAATGAGAGCGAGGAATGGGTGTTCGATCTGCGAATCGGCCGCGCTTACGCGACCGTGTTTCTGGACGCTCACAGCGGCGAAATACGCAGCGTGGAGAGCGACGATCCCAATGTGGACAGGCGGCTGCAGGAGATGCTGCGCAAATAGCGCGGTCAGCCCTGTGATGAGGAATTCACTCTTTCCGCCGGCGGCGTCGGATGGCTCAGATATTTTGAGACGAGGCGGAGGGCGCGGTGCGCCGGCGCAGTATCCCGGCACAGTTGTCGCAAAAATGCGCCGTCGGAAGATCCCGCAATATCTCTAAGGGAATGCTTCCTTTGCAGAAAATGCAGTTCCCGTATTCGCCCCGCGCTATACGCTGAAGCGCCAGGCGCAGCTCATTCAAGTGCGGGTCGGCTCTGAAGGCGAGACGCGCCGAAATAGACAGCGCATCCAACTGTGTCGGAGCTTCGTGATATACTTCCTCCAGTATCGCGGCTATGCGCTGGAGAATGATTTCCTCTATTTCTTTCAGCTGCGCTTCGTTCATCCGGGTATTTCCGATGCCCGTATTTTGTCGGTATGCGGTGTCACATCTACGCAAATATAGCGACAATAAGCACGAGAAAAACAAGAATGTCAAGACAATTCGGTATATTCTCGGGCGTGCAAGCGGCGCTCACGGGCGCGGCCGTCAATACATGAATTGCTGCGGTGATGTTCGGACGATTGAAATTATCATTGATCGGGTCCTTCCTCCTGGCGACAGTGGTGTGGGCGTCGGTAACGCTGAACAACACTTACATCGCCCGGTTCATCGTTCCCCTCGAAGTGGCGAATCTGCCGGCCGACATGGCCCTCGCGAAACCGCTGCCGGAAACTATAGAAATTTCACTGGAAGGGAGCGGCTGGCAATTGTTCATGCTCTCCTCGGGGGGACGCTTGGTGTTCGCCATCCCGGGGCATCGCTTGAGCAGCGGCCAGACCATTATCGCGAGCAGGATCATGAACGAATCGCTGAACCTCCCGGCCGGCGTCCGCGGTGTGCAGGCATGGCCGGACACCATACGCGTTTCACTCGACCAATACACTCAGAAAACGGTGCCTCTGCGATTCGAGTACACGGTACTGGAATTCCGGCGCGACTTCGGACTTTCCGGACAGGTGAGTCTTAAACCGGACAGTATCCTCCTCATGGGCGCGGAGAAAGTGCTGAGGAATGTGCACTCCTGGCCTGTTGCGCGCCGGGCATGGAAGGACCTCTCGCTGCCGGTGGTCGACGAGGTGGCGGTTCAGGATTCCCTCCCCGGTATAATCAAATTCCGCGCGGAAACCGCCAGGCTGTACATACCGGTCGAGCAGTTGGCGGATGTATCCTTCGATGAGATACCCGTGCAGGTCACCGATGTGCCGGAGGGCCGCAGTGTGCTTCTTGCCAATCCCGTGATCACGGTTTACGTGCGGGGCGGCATCAACCGGCTGGCGACAATGGATGCATCGGATTTCAAAGTGCAGATTCCTTATGCGGCTTTCCTGCAGGACACCAGCGGCGCTGTGCTTCCGTCCGTTCATGTGCCGGAAGGATTGACGCTGCTGAAAACGGCGCCTGCGAGTATCCGTTATACCATCAGGCGTTGAAATGGGTGCAGGAGCGGCCCGGATACCGCATGGCTGTTCAATCCTCGAATGCGTCCGACACCCTCGCCCGGCTCGCTCTCGTGAACGAAAAAACCAGAAGCAATGCACCGAGAACGGCGTATGCGGCTGATATTTCAACCGCAAATGCCTGCGGCATAGCGCTCAACTGCCAGGGGAGGAACATCACGCCGTCCGGCGTGGGGGAATGCACGATCCCGAACAACGAAAAGCCGGCAAGTATGAAAAGGTATAAAGCCGCTATTTTCAGGCGGCGATCGATCGTTTCCGCGACGAATGCTCCCCAGAGCATGGCGGTTATGATGAAACCGTTGCCGAGTGCCAATAATGCAAGCAACTCGGGAAAGGCCTTTCCCGGAATTTGGAGCAATCTTCCGAAGGTTTCAGGGGCGACATAGGCCGGATCGCCGAGTTTGATCGCGAGAAGGCGGGCGATGCTAGGAAAAAACGCGAAGGCCACGGCCCATGCATGACGTCTCGGGCAGGCATTGAAGCTCTGTCTCACTATGTCGAGCGCAACGAACACCAGTATGGGCGCCAGGGCTGCGCGAGGTATCAGTTCGACGATGAAGGAGACATAGCCCAGCATGCCGCCTATGCCGATGAAGAGTCCCGTGAGAAGCGTGTATCCCGCTTTCGCGCCCATCCGCTTGTAGGCCGGTTGTCCGATATAAGGCGTGGTCTGCGCGACGCCGCCGGTGAATCCCGCAAGCAATGTGGCGGCCGCCTCGGTCAGAAGTATGTCGCGGGTGCTGTATTCATCGCCGGCCACGCGCGCGCTTTCAGTCGTGTTTATGCCGCCCACAACCGTGAGAATTCCGAAAGGCACGGCAATCGGCAGATACGCCAACGCGGGCTTGAGCCCCGCGACGAAATCCAGCGTGGGCAGCGGTAGGCCGATGTGCAGTTTTAAAGCCGGCAGCGCGAATTCTCCGGCCCCGATGAGGCCGATCGGTCCCAGCGCATAATACACCGCCGATCCCGCGAGCACTGCCGCAAGTACGCCCGGCATATTCCACGGCAGTTTGATTCCCGCGATGACCGCGTATATGACTATGCCGAGAGAGAGTATGCCGACCGCCGGCATGCCGAAAATGTCCACCAGAGGAATCGCTCCGATCAGCGCGAGACCGATCCCGGCCAGCGAACCGAGAAGCCCCGCCTGGGGCACCGCTTTCCGCACCCAATCCCCTGCGAAGGACAGCGCGAGTTTTACCACGCCGATCATGATCATCGTCGCCATGCCTATTTGCCATGTCATGATCGCCGCGTCATGCGCGGACAAGCCGTCCGCTTTCATGGCCGTGAAGGCAGGCCCCAGCACTACGAGCGTGATTCCTATGGTGGACGGAGTATCGAGACCCAAGGGCATCGCGGTAACGTCGCTGCGGCCCGTCTTCCGGGCGGTTCTGTATGCAAGCCAGGTGTAGACCAAGTCGCCGAACATCACTCCCAGGGCCGTCCCCGGGAACATGCGAAGAAAAACCACATCGGCTGGAAAGCCGAAGACGAAAATGAGTATGCCCGCCATAAAAGACAGGGAGGTAAGATTATCAAGCATCAGCCCGAAAAATGCGCTGATATCACCCAAGGAAAACAGGCGTCGGAATTGCGTTTGCATGATGTTTTTGCTCAATGAATCGAGTGTGCGTGGATTGATCCCGCGGCAGTGCGTAAAATAAGAATTCAAACGGCAACTGTCGATCATGACAGATCCAGTCCTGAAGACCGCAAGGCGGGATGCGTCGGACGTCGGCGCGAGGCCGCCGGACGCTTTGCTTCCTGAGGCGGATTTTAATAAATTTGAATCTGTGCGGCGGGTTAGCTCAGTCGGTAGAGCAACGGAATCATAATCCGTGTGTCGTGGGTTCGAATCCCTCACCCGCTACGAACTCGAGGACCGCTTGCACCGGTCCTCGCCTTTTTCGGACGGCGTATTTCAATTCAAGGATTTTCGCATATTTTCAGCGATGTCGTATCTTGAGTTGTCATCAACCAAGCCAGGAGGTTCCAGTGATTCCCATTACAGATGAAAGCGTCACGCTCCTCGCCGAATGGCGGAAGATAGGCGGGGATTATCCTCTCCGCCCGCGCGGCACATTCGAAAATGATCTGGCGAGCCGCATCGAACATACTCTCCTGCGTCCGGATACGACGGAAGAAGATGTGATGCGCCTGTGTGTGGAAGCCCGGGATCACCGTTTTGCCGCGGTATGCGTAAATCCAATCTGGGTTCAGCTCTGCGCCGATCTGCTCACAGGAGCGGACGTGCCTGTCGCGACCGTAATCGGCTTCCCGCTCGGCGCGTCGAAGGCGTCGACGAAAATGCATCAAACTACACGCGCGGCTCTTTCCGGCGCGGCGGAGTTCGATACGGTCATGCTTATCGGTCATCTCAAATCCGGCGCATACGAAGAAGTATTCGATGACATACGCGCTGTGGTCGAGACCGCCAAGGGCGTTAGGCCGGACCATATCGTAAAAGTCATTATCGAGACCTGCCTGCTGGACGACAAGCAGAAAATAATCGCGACCCTCCTGGCGCGGGAGGCGGGCGCCGATTTTGTGAAAACCTCGACCGGGTTCGCGGCCGCTGGGGCCACTCACGCCGACGTCGCTCTGCTGCGCTTCGCCGCTGCTTCCCGGTTGCGCGTAAAAGCCAGCGGAGGAATACGCACACGGGAAGCTGCGCTCATTATGCTCGAACACGGCGCGGACCGGATAGGCACGAGTTCGGGTGTCGCCTTTTTCGGAACAAATTAAGACATGGAGTGTCGAATGAAAACGCTTACAGTGCGCCTCATCGTCGCGACCGCGATGTGCGTCTGGATTGCAGGATGCAGCGGTTCCGAGGAAACCGCGGGCGGAGGAGAAAGAGCTCCGGAGGGTTTCCGTACGGTTGATAAAGAGGAGATAGTCATCCCCGCAACCGAAACTCCGCCGGATGTCGCTCCGGAAGCCCCTTCGAGAGAACCAGAGGCGGCTGCCCCGCAGCGGAATCCTGCCGGTGCGCCCGAGGACGCCGATGCACCGCCGCGCGCGAAGGATCCTGTCAGGAGCGGAGTAATGATGTGGAGCGTTCAGATCGGCGCTTTTAGAGCCGAGGCCGGCGCGGATCAGCTTTTCGCGGAAGTCAGGGGCAAGTTTTCTCACCCGGTATACAAGGATTTCGACGCCGTCTCTGGATTGTACAAAGTCACTGTGGGATCCTTCCCGACGCGGGAGCAAGCAACCCGCTTCAAGGAGGAAGTGCTCGACCGCGGTTATACAGGGGCTTTTGCGGTTGAAGTGATGAGATGAAATCCCGAAGCCCGCGCGGCGACGCGCCTCCGCTCGCAGGCTACGGTATTACTATCGTCGTGTTCGCGCCTCGCGTCTCCCAGCGCGAGCGGACCCGGACCGTATCGGCGCCCGCTCCGAAACGTTCCGACGCCTTGAAGGGAAATGGCCGTCCGTGTGAGAGGCGTCCGTCATCGTCGGCGTCAATGAACGCATCGAGAAGAAAGCGCCCGGGCGGCACGGAAGGGAAGCCGTAGGAACCGCTGCCGGTCGCGGCGGTGATTTCAGAGCGGTTGGTCTCGATGTGCCTGGCCCGCACCCGCACGCGCCCCGCCGCTTTCGACCGAACTTCCACGACTCCTGATATGGCGCCGGACTCGGGCGGCCGGTCGGTGGCGAACGGGATGCATAGCACCGTGTCTCCGGCGATTTTGCCCTGCAGTGAATCCCTCATGAGCCGAAGATCAGCGCAAAGAGTGAATCTCGACGCTTCAGGCAGGCGAGCGTGCCTCACGGTCAGCATTACCGGCGAAGTCCACTCGGCCTCCACGGGGTGCTCGACCTTGTTGCTGTCAGTCAATGTCACGCTCCAAGCCGAAGTCATCGGTTTGCTGAACAGCAGCACGAATGGCGAGTCGACAGGAAAAGCCGCGGCCCGGACCTCCGGGAAGCTCCGCAGGAGTCGGACGTTCGTGTCGTCTGCCGAGTCGACGCCTTCCACGGCGGTTTGGCGGGAGCTTTCCAGCATGCAATTGCCCGAGATGTCGCAAACGGGCCCAGGATCAAGAAAGTAACGGGTGGAGCGCATCGGTTCCGAGGAAAACAGCAGTATTCCGTGGCGCGCATCAGGCGCATCGGCCGCGGCGATAATCCCGATGTCAGCGCCGGTGGCGGAATCCCGCAACTTCGCGGCCGCGGCGTCAAGACCTGATACGGCTTCCGAAAACCTCAAAAGGATGGCGCCTGAGTGCGGGGCCGAGGCGTTTTGAAGATACGGCGCCGTGGTGTCCTCCATCGTCAGCCGCATGGCCACCGGCGGCGCCAGCGTATCGAGTTGCCTGACGTACACATCATCGGGAGCGACCCCGAAAGCGTCGGTCTCCGGATCGTAGCGGAGATTGTTTCCGCGATCACGCACCGCTAAAATTCGATATTTGCCGTCAGCCATGTTTGTGAAGCGGAATGCTCCGCTTTCCGAAGTCTGTATCACGTAGTCGGGCGCTCTCGAACGCGGATCCAGCGTATCGGGATCCAGGCCGCTTAAATCGTAGGCGAGTACGGCCACCCCCGCGGGCGCTTCGTCGTATACCCGGCCGGAAAGTCGTCCCTTGTCGAGATTGTCCCCCGTCGAGAACGCCAGAGTAAAGGATTCATACATCTGATTTCCTGCCCGCACATCCCTGACCGTCGCGCCGACGGTAGCCACATAGGTTCGATTCGCCTTGAGCTGTCCTCCCAACAACGCCTCAACCTTCTTTCCGCTCCATCTGAATGCGGTCGGCGATTCCGGCGGGGGCGTCAGATGGAATGACTGCTCGAAGGAACGCCTGTCCACATATTCATCGAAGAGGAACGTCAGCCGGTCTCCCGAAAAACGGATCGTGCCGTGCGCGGGGGTCGTTTCGACTATGCGCGGCGGATCGCCGTCCGGTGGACCGCCCCCCGGCGGTCGCTGCGTAGCGCATCCAGCGCAAAGAAGTCCCCAGAGAAGAACCGACGCGGCCCTGAAACCGAGCATGCGCTCAGGCGATTCCCGGAAGAGATATTCTTCGCTTTCTCGACAAAACATGGCAGATGGCGGTGAGCATTTCCAGAAACAGAAGCAGTCCTATGAAAGATATGGTGTCGTTCGATAACAATGCGTGTGGTATCAGCGCCAGCATGACATAAGGCAGTATCACGAAAAACTGCGTAAATCTGTGTACCGTCGCTAAATGGGATTCGTTTTCCGTGAACGGTATACGGGGACGCAGGAAGGCTATGGAGGCGGACTGGAAACGGCAAACAACGACCAGGAAAGCGGTCTGCAGAACCGCTTCTCGCACCGGCATGGTTGCGCTGAAAAGTACGAGCAGAAGTCCGGCTTGCGGCAGGAGGATGCGCGCAAAAATCGACGATCTGACACCGCGGGCGAAGTTGACGAGGGCTTGTGATGACTGTGAGAAGAGCAGCCACACGGCGCCCGGTTGGACGCTTTTCAGAACCGTCTGGTCTATGTGCCGGGAAGAGAAAAGGAAAAACACCATGACCGGTATGTGCACTTTCGCGGCCGGCGTATGAATCCGTCCGTCGAAGGGCGAGTCCAGTCCCCCCGTCATCAAGCCGTACAGGGCGACGGCAACAGGCATCATAACAATCGGGACAACCTGGAAGCGAAGCGTCTTGTCTCGTGTCAGGAGTTGTCCGAAGAGTTCGAATCCCGCTCGCACGTCAACTTTGAAAGCGCGCAAGCGTGCATACAGGGCGGACCATCTGCCTGCCGTCGACGCGTCGTGGGCGGGCGAATCGGGAGTGAGGGCCATCTCCGGGAGCAGGATCCAGCGGGTTCGGAGCAACACGAGCAGAAACAGCGCGGTCGCCGCCGCCTGCATAGCCAGAAGTCCGCCATTGGGCAGTAACGGCTTTCCGGCTGCGATCCCGAATACTGATATGAACCAGTGGGGCGGGGAAAGGGGAGCATAAGCCGAGGTCAGGAAACTTTCCCACCAGAAATGCGCGGTGGAAAAAGACGGCAAGCCCTGGTAGAAGAACAACAGAAGGAATACCAGGCCGGCCTGCATCGTCGCCAGCAGCCGTGAGGACGAGGCGAAGCGGAGTATCAGGCTGTTGTAGAGAATGATCGTGTAGCCGACCACCCACAAGAACGAGAGCATGAGGACGACGGCGAACAGCGCCGCATCGACGGTCGATCCGGTCGAAACACCGTAAAAGATGGCCTGTGGAAGGACGAAAGGCGCGCTCAGGAGCGCGGAGAAGAGCAACAGGTTGACGATGCGGCTGTATAACAACGTCCTTTGCGAGATCGGGAACAGGCGAAGTATCCGGCGTTCGTCGGCATCGAGGAAGATTATCGAATAGGAACTCAACACCGTGTAGCATGCAAGGTACGAGGTGACCAGCACCGAGATGGCTATGTACGAAGGTTCGTGAAAACTCCGGCTCAGGGACCACGCGAGGTATGCCGAAGCGATTCCATATGAGAAAATGATCGAAAGTATGCGGCCGTACATGGTCTTGCCGCCCTTGCCGCGCGCGTGAAGCTTCAACGACACGGAAAGCAGGGCGTACAACTGCCTTAGATCCAGTGCTTTTTGTGTCATTGTTCGGTGCTTTCCCGCATGATCCGGCGATATTCGCTGACTGCCGCGGCATGCTCCTGAGCATTGCGCGAAAATTTATGCCCGCCGCTGCCGTCCGCGACAAAATACAGAAACTTGTGGCTTTCGGGGTACAAGGCGGCGGTGACGGCCGCGATACCGGGGTTGTTGACCGGCCCGGGCGGAAGACCGCGCCGCAGATAGGTGTTGTAGGGAGATTCGCGCTTCAGATCCCTGTACAACAGGCGCCTGGGTCCGTCGGGTATCAGATATTGAATCGTCGGATCCGCCTGGAGTTTCATGCCTCGGTGGAGGCGGTTGTAATAGACTCCTGCGATGCGGGCGCGCTCCTCGGGTTTTTTCGTTTCACCTTCTATTATGGACGCCATTGTCATGATTTCGTGAAGAGAGCGGTTTCGGCGTTTCATGCGGTCACGGAGTTCCGGTTCCAGTGCCTTGAGCAAGCGGCGATGCATGCGCGTAATAACGCTTTCCGGCGAAACTTCCAGTCGAAAAAGGTATGTGTCCGGATACAGATATCCCTCCATTCCTTCCGCGGCTATTCCCAAGCTTCGCAGCAGACGGGGATCGCGGGCGGCCCTGACGAAGGAGGCCGAATCCATGCCCAGTCGTTTCTGCAGTCGCGACGCGATTCCACGCACGGTGATGCCCTCGTTGAAGGTGATCCAAACCTCCACCTGGTGCTTGCCGGATGCCAGAGCGTCGATGATTTCGGCCGTAGACACATCATACGGAAAACGGTAAGTGCCGCTCTGCAGTCGCCGGGATTTTCCCGACAGTTTGGCCGCCGCTGCAAAAGCCAGACCGTTGTAAACTGCTCCGCTGTCCTGCAGGACGCGGCCGATTTCCGTCAGAGAGGCGCCGCGTTGTATCGGAATATCACGGATCCGAGCGGCTTTGTGCGGGCCGAAGACCAAAAAAAGAAAGAACGCCGCGCACAGCAGAAGCAGGATCGCGAGGGTTCTAATCAGCGTGAGCGCGCGCATCTTTGCGGAGTCCTGTCAATCGGGAATAGGCCGGCGCGTACAGCGTCCCCGCGAACGAAGGCGGGCATATCATGGCCGCGCGGTTGGCGACCATGGCGGCGTTGTCCGTGGTGAATTCCGGAGACGGCGGAAAGAAACGGCAACCACGCTCTTCGCACAGGCATTCCATCCTTTCGCGCAGGCCCGTGTTGGCCGAGACGCCCCCGGCCAGGGAAATGTCGCGTATGCCCGTCTCTTCGGCCGCGCGAATGGTTTTGGCTGTCAGAACGTCGACGGCCGCCTGCTGGAAGGACGCGCAGATGTCGTTCAACTCGGCATCGCCGATGACTTCAGTTGCCTCGGGAAAATTCCTTTGCCGCTTGCGCAGATGATAGAGCACGGATGTCTTGAGTCCGCTGAAACTGAAGGAATAATCGGGCGAGTGCAGCAGAGGCCGGGGAAGCTGAACCGCCTGCGGATCCCCCAGGCGGGAGCGCCGGTCTATTTCGGGGCCTCCCGGGAAACCGAGTCCGAGCATCTTCGCCACCTTGTCGAAGGCCTCGCCGGCGGCGTCGTCTATTGTGCCGCCGAGAACATCATACCGGCCGGGCGAGTCGATTTTTATTAAAAGAGTGTGACCTCCGGAAACTACGAGACTGAGGAAAGGGTACGAAGGATGCTTTTCGTCTAGAAACGGCGCGAACACGTGCGCCTCTATATGATCGACGGGGATGAACGGCACGCAGGCGGCCAGCGCGAACGCCTTCGCGAAATTCAATCCGACGAGCAGCGAACCGATGAGTCCCGGCCCCTGCGTGGCGGCGACCAGCCCGACGTCCCTCGGACCGCATCCCGCGACGCGCAGCGCTTGTCCCACAATCGGAACCACCGCCCTTAAATGGGCGCGCGAAGCGAGTTCGGGCACGACTCCGCCGAAGCGCGTATGGAATTGCTGCGACGACACGATGTTGGAGCGGAGTTCCCCGTCGGCGAGGACGGCCGCGGACGTCTCATCGCAGGAGGATTCGATGCCGAGCACAATCACGCTGTTTCAGATGATCCTGTGGTACTGCAGCGGATTGGGGGCGAGCACGCATTCCTCGGCGATTCGGATATCGGCGCTGCAGCGCTTCTCTCCCCGGAGCTGGTAAAACCGCGGCACAAGGCGGTCCCTCAGGTCTATCGGCCTCAGGGGACAGATGAATATGTTTGTGCCTCCCTCGAAACCGGCGGGCACATTGATGCGGAGTTTGAGGTTGATATGCCACGGCATCTTGAAGATGCAATCCAGAGGCGTGTAATACCACTCCTCATTGACGGATACGGCGCCTCCGATGGCCGCATGGCATGCTCGTACAAGATCGCTGATGCCCCTGACTTCTTCCGGAGTGTGATCATAAGGCCGCGCGTTCACCGACTTCGAAAATATCTCCACCGTGGGATACCTGTGGCCGATGCCGACGAAGGCGAGGGCGTGATCGTTTTCGGCGAAAATCAGATTGTGTTGCCCGGCGAAATTCGGACCGTACGTATTGAAGACATTCTTGTCCGCAACCAGCATCTTCACCTGGCGGCCGATCGAAGCGCCCCATTCGTCGATCGCCACCAATTGCGTGTGCAGGTGGTTGATTGACGCGCCCGCCGGGCGCAGCCAGTTTTTGAACACGCTCACGTAGCGGACGTAGCGGTTGCCGGCGGTGATGTCCTGAAGCGCGTTGATTATGAAGTTGAAGTATTGCTCGTGCTGTTCGTCGCTCATGTCGCCCGTCGCGAAGAGATCGGATGCGGCGACGGCGTCTCTGCGGAAATGAGGCCGGGCGATTATGAGCTCATGACCGCCTCCGAAAAACGCGTCCGCGAAGGTCAATTTCTTCTCAGGCGAGATGTACGCGATCTCTTCGTCCGATTTGCCGCTTCGCCTGAGTTTGAAGTCTATCAGGTCCAGCACGTGCCGTATGCCGGCCGGGGAGGAGAGGTACTCCTCCTTCCAGCGGTGATTCTGCGGGGAGAGCTTGTAGCTGTAATTCTCCCGCCAGTAGTTGATGGAGACTATTTCGAAGAGATTGGAGACGCGCCTGAATTCGGGCAATTCACCGTCGATGTTTTCCGGCAGGACCCTGTGCAAGGTTTTGTAAGCGCCGTCCCGCAGCACGATGCGGGCCTTCTCCGGCGCCGTTTCAAAAGGACGCGCCTCGCAGAAAGAGCAATAATCCTCCTTCTCGCGGGGCTCGATCCGCTCATCCGCCGCGGAGTCCGGCGTGTCGCCTATGTGCCTGTTGCCGCGCTCCGACACGGTCCAGACCTCGATGCCGGTGAACGGATTCACCTGCTTCACTGTCCCGTCCGCCATGGTGTAGTACAGGGAATGATAATCCATCTAACCTGCTGGCGTTTTGAACGCGGATATTAAGAAATTTATGCCTGGCGCCCCGCGTGCGCGAGACGTGGGGGTGAAGCTCCTGCTACTCTGTTTCTTCCGACGTGCGCTTGGCGCGTCTTACCGCCTTCATGCGCTTCATGCGCTTCTTGATGGACGGCTTCGTGAAGTAAGTCCTTTTCTTGAATTCCTTGAGCACGCCGGAGCGCTCGTACTTCTTCTTGAATCTCTTGATAGCCCTGTCGATGGGCTCGCCTTCCTGAACAATTATTCCAACCAAGTAATACTCCTTCTGCTGGTTATTGTGTTTCGTGAAACATCAAACTTAAATATACGAAGAATTTAACTGCCAATGCAAGAATTGTCGACCCTGGGGCTTTCTTCGCCTCGCCGTCAGACGGCCGAGAGTCCTTCCTCCAGATCGGCCATGATATCGTCGGGCGATTCGATGCCGATGGATATGCGCACGAGTCCATCCGTGATGTCCGCCGCCTCCCGCTGCTCGCGGGTCATCGTGGCGTGCGTCATCGACGCTGGGTGCTGTATGAGCGTCTCGACACCGCCCAGACTCACGGCCAGCGCGCACATATGAACCGAATCCATCAGTTTCCTTCCGGCTTCAAATCCGCCCTTCAGTTCGAATGCTATCATGCCGCCCGGACCGCTGCTCTGCTTCAGGCCCGTTTCGTACTGGGGATGTGAAGGCAGGCCGGGGAAACGCACCCATTTGACGGCGGGATGGCTCTCGAGTATACGTGCTATTTTGCTTGCGCTTTCACAGTGCCTCGCCATGCGGAGAGGCAGGGTTTTCAAGCCGCGATGAACGAGGAAGGAATTGAACGGGTCGATAACACCCCCTGTCAGATTCAGGGTTTTCCTGAACACGGCGTAATCCTCCGGGGAATTGACGATGATTACTCCGCCGACGACATCAGCGTGACCGTTCAGGAACTTCGTGAGACTGTGCAGCACTACATCGGCTCCAAGTTGCAGAGGACGCTGAAGGGCCGGGCTCATGAACGTGTTGTCGACCACGAGACGCGCGCCCCGCGCGTGGGCAAGCTCGGCGCAGGCGGCTATGTCGCTGATGACGAGCGTGGGATTGCCCGGAGTCTCGATAAACAGCACTTTGGTGTCCGGGCGCATCGCCGCTTCGACGGCCGCGAGGTCGGATGTGTCAACGAAGGTTGTCCTGATATTGAAAGCAGGCGCCAGGGAGCTGAGAAGCGTGGCCGTGGCGCCGTAAACCGCTCCGCTGCATACCACATGGCCGCCGCCCTGCATCATGGCTGCGAAAGTAGTGTGTACGGCTGCCATTCCGCTACCGCATCCCAACCCCTTGTGTCCCTGTTCAAGCGCGGCGATTGCGTTTTCCATCGCCTCAATCGTCGGATTCCGCATGCGGGTGTAGATGAACCCTTCCTCGTCTCCGCTGAACAACCGCGCGCCATGGGCGGCGTCTCGGAACCTGAATGTGGACGTCTGGTATATGGGCGGCACAACCGCGCCCAGCGGCTCATCATAAATGCCGGCGTGTACAGCGATTGTCTCGATGGCCATTTTACGCTTGGATTCCATAAGTACTCCGATGTGATAGGTGCATGTTGGAGGGATGAGGGAGGCGCGGCTCGCGTCCCGGGTCTCGTGCGGCGTTATTTCTGCAGAAACCACCCGCATTCGGGCCGACTATTAAAATACGCAGAAGCGCGAGATCAGGAAAGTCCGGCGGAATTCCGGGACTTCCGGCATGATTCAATCGAGGAAGATCCAGTCCACGCCGAATCGGAATTCGCGCTCGGGCATCGGGTAAAACTGCGTGCTTATGTAGCGCGCGTTGAGAGCGTTGTGAAGAACCAGGTGCACGGTGGCATCGTCCTTGATTGTCGCGAAGAGAAAAAGCTCCGCTATCCAGGCGTCGGTATAGCCGCGCGCGAAGTTCGCTACCGATGAGGACGCGGACGCATAAGCGAACATGCCTTCGGCCGGATCCCAGGTGAGCGGCGCGTAGGAACCGCGGCGCGAGATCCCGGCGCCGATTTTGAGACGAAGGGTTCCCTCGATTATGCTGCCGCGGTAATAGAGCTGGACTGTGTTTTCGAAACCCGGCGCCGCGGGTTCCGGCGACGCGCCGCCGACCGAAGCGCTGTATGCCGCGACGCGTTCCTCCAGCGTGAGCCTCCACAATGTGAGCAGAGCGCTCGCCGAGATCCCGAACACCTCTGACAGCCCGGCCTGCGCGAGAGGCACTGTGCGTATCCGCGCGTAAGGCGAAGGCGCGGGAGCGGGATCGATCGCGTGATACAACGTGATCGGTGAGGACGTCCGCCTGTAATGACCGCGAATATCGCACTCGAAACCGGGGAAACCGCCGCCCGCGCCGGCGTCGATCATGGACGTGAGCTCCTGCGCGCCGATTTGGACCGTCGTGCCGGACAGCGCTCGCTCGGCGAGGGACAATCCTCTTCCCGTTCGCGCCGCTCCCGCCCAGATGTTCCAGTTGCCGCCCCGGTACGCGATGTCGCCCCCCGCACCGAATCCCGTTGACGACCCTTGTCTGTCGAGGCGTCCGTATACGGAGGCCCTGAATCCCCGAAAGGGCACGGCGAGCGTTGCCGAGAGCGAACCGGTGAATGCCTCCGCGTCCGTGTATAATGCCGGTCCGGCCACCGAATATCTGCCGGCCGCGCCTGAAATTTCCAGTTCCGACCCGAGGACGGGCATTCTGTGCCGCAGGGAGGCGGTCGTGCTGTTCCAGGCATCTTTTCGTTTCAGGGCCGGGTACGCGGACGAATCAGGAGCCGACATATGCACCCTGTCCGAGACGTCCCTGACCCGGATCACGTGATCGATCGTGAACTCCGAGACTATCGATGAGTCTCCGCTCCAGTCTCCGGAAATCCGCGCGCGCGTTTCGTTTCGGACGGACTGCGTCCGAATCGAAGGGGCCATAAGCGCGGCCTGAATCGGATTGAAGGCATTCTCGGAGAAGGCGGAACCGCCCTCCTCGGGGTAATCCCAGCTTGCTTCACCGCCCGCGCCCGGGATTCCGGCGACGCCTCCGTTCATGAACACGAGCTGGTCGTTGTACCTGTTGGAGATACTCAGTCGGAAACCATCGGCCGCCTCGAGTATGTATCTGAGCCGGGCGTCCCAGCTCTCGGCCCTTTGATACTGGAAGCGTGCGGCGTTGCTCGATCCGGAGCTTCCGGCTGTGCGCCGGGTCAGGCCGAAGCGAAGATTGTCGCTCTCCCTCGTGTCGACCGTGAAAAGAACATCCGTGAAAAGGTAGTCATAAGGACCTTCCGTATGCCGCACCCTGGTGAAGGGGCGGGGGGCGCTTCCGTCGTCCTCGATGAGCTCGGCCGCGAACAGCATGCCGGATCCCGCTTTCATGAACGCTTTATGCGGAGGATGAATGATTATGCTGCCGGCCTCGTCGACGGGAAGCAAATACGGATCCGACTGTCCTGTCACCAGGTCTGCGAGGGGAAGGCCGTCGAGCAGAAGGGCGCCCTGGAAAGGCGTGGTCCCGTGCACGCCGAGCAGGAGCGGTTGCCCCATGCCTCCGGTTTCGGCATAGAAGACGGACGGCAGAACTCGCAGCGCATCTCCGGCATGATTGCGTTCGATGTATAAGAGAGTGTCGCGGTTCAAGACGACGCAGCCGTTGCGGATGTCCGGGACGCGCTTGTCGGCGCCCGGCGCCGAGCTGCTGTCCGCCGTCTGCGCTCTGGCGTCTCGAGACGCCTGCAGGAGGAAGGCGGTCAGGACGAGAGCTATTCGGATGCAGCCGAGGCCGCTCATTTGAGACGGCGCCTCCGGAGCGTCGCGCTCCTGCGTATCGTCACGAGAGAACGTATCAGAGTCGAACTGTAGTAAACCGCGTGCCGGTATGACACGTATCTGCCTCCGAAACTGCGCTTGAAATCCGAAACGCCCGGCGTATTCGCGCCCATGAAGTCGAAGTGGAGGAATTCATTCGCGGAGTACAGCTGCAGAATTTTCGCCACAAGCCAGTGGGAGGCCGCAATGTCATGCGCCGCAATGTCGGCGCCCGCCACGAGATCGAACAGGATCCGTCCGTCGGGCACCACCACCCTCGCGGAGACGATGTCGCCCAGCGGCAAAGCCGCGGCGTAGAACCGGGCGAGTCCCGCGTCATGGAGACGCTTGAGCCAGGCGCCGAGCACTTCGTTCGGTATGGGCGGAGCAAGGTGATGGCGCGCATAACTTTTCTGATGCAGGGAAATGATGATGCCCGCGTCATCGAGTTCGTGGAAACGGAGATTCTGCTCTTCAGCGCGGCGTATCTTCCGCCTCAACGATTGGCTGAAGTTCTTCCATGTCTCCTGATAGTCACCGATCTCGAGAATTATGCTCTCCATGTCCGACAGCCGCCAACCATGTCCGGCAAAAGTCTTTTCGGCGGCAGGCATGGGCGATATCACTGTCGAGATGTAGTTGCATGACTTCTCGGCGGTTTTCAGCAGCAAATGAAGAACCGCGGCGGCGTCCTGCATCGGATGACTGTGGTCGAGAATGAGGCTGTTGTAAAGCGAGACCGGGGGCGGCGTCGACAGGCAAAACATGCCGCGCTTCCTTGTCATCATGGGCAAACCCGCTACCGGTGCTCCGTCGGCCTCGACGGCCGCCATCCGGACCTGCACACCGAAGCATTCGGATATAATCGAAAGCCAGCGGCGGTCCGTAAATATCCTGCCGTGTCCGGCCTGAGCGGACAAGGTGTCCCATTCCGGATACTCATCCGGACTTAAAACGCAGGAACGGTATCCGGACATGTCGGCTTCAGGGAGAACCGGTTATCGTCGTCACCGTTATGCGATCGAGAGCGCGGTAAAGGAATTCCATGCCTGTGGCCATCTGGTGTCCCACGCCTTCGCGCCGCGACGTTTCGCTGATCAGCCGCGTATGCAGGTCCTTGATCTCGGCTCGCTTCTGCGGTTCCAGAAATTGCGACCAGATCTGGCAGACTTCAAAGGATCTGTATATCCCGTTCAGGAAGCGGTCTTCGTCGGTCACGGAGGCCGCCTTGCCTTCTTGATAGACTTGAGCGATCTGTTCAAAATGTCCGGCGAACGATTTCTCGCGATCGATATCCTGGAAAATCTCACGCAGCAGGATGAAAATATTGTCTGCGAGCCGGGCGACGAATTCAATGCCCTGCACGCGGGCGGCGGAAAGCTTTCGAATCTCGGCTCCCATTTCGTCGATGAGCGCCATTTTTTCGGAATTTCCGGCGTAACGCATCGAGTATAGAAGTTGAGCCATCTCGTGCATGCCGAGAAGGCCGTTGATGATTTTTCCGTCCTGCCCTTTGCGAAGCGAATCCTCGCGGATGAAAATCCGCCGTTTTTCCTCGATAGCGACCTCGAGCGCCTGGTCGCTGTCCCAGGCCATCGCCAAAGCTGTCAGAACCTGGAATGCCGCATAGGACGCGTTGATGATACGGTCGGCATCGAGCGTGTCCTTCGATGATCCGACGGTAGTCCGGACCTGCTCCAGCATCGACAACAGATACTGCTTGTTTTCCTTGCTCAAGGAAGCGTCAATAAGGGGCGCCGAAGACGTGTCGGCAATTCTGCCGGATTCGCCGGTCTGTGATTTGCCGCAGGCGTGGAGGGCAAGCAGCAGCGTCAGGGAGGCGTACAGCGGCAATCGTCGCATGGCAATCTCATTAATCATAGGGTGGAGACGATGGATTCGACGACGGCGTTTATCACCGTCTGATATGATGAATACGGGGCGTGAGCTTCCCGGACGCCGCCGAATACGTGAAGCATCCGCTGTCCGGCTTCGTCCTTCATCACGACATGTATCCCGATTACGTGATCGGGATCGGACAGGGATGCTGGGGTCCTGCTTTCGATGGTCGGTTCCCGATGCGAGCCCGGTTCGATTGTCGCAGAATCCTGGAGATGAAGGGGAACGGCCCAGATACGGACAACCACCTCGCTCTCTTGAGTGACGGGATTCCTGTAAGCCAGTTCGAGTCCGGTTCGCACGGAATTATCTTCGGGAACACGAAATTGCCGTTTGTCGGCGGCATCCCAGGTGACCGGATACTCGACTTCGATCTCCAACAGACCGGAAACCGTGTGGGCGAGATCTTTGTTGCGCGCCTTGCCCGTGAACACGCGTTCCTGCTGCCACCAGGATTTTATCCAATCGGCGCCGGCGCCGAAAGGCACTTTCCACCGGTTTTTCTCCCGCAGGAGATAGAACGATCCGACGCTTTCCATGCCGCCTGTCGGCATGTCCACCATGAACGTTGCGGTGAGGATGGCGCGGTTCGTGTCGCGCAGGTCCACGTCGAGGACATTCAAGCGCGAGAAGCGGTAGAAGAAAGGATGTCGAGCGATTGCCTGTTGTCCATTGAACCAGGAAGCGAACATTTCCGCGTTCGTGACGCCCTCTGACCGGAGCGCGGAAAGTGCGCTTGCGGACAGCATCGTGTACAGGCGCGTCAGTTTTTCCTGGGCTCCGAAATCCTGCATCCATGCGTTGAAGGTTTCCTTCGCTTCTCTGTACAGGATTTGTTCCCGGGGCATCGAATTCGGTCGCCCGTTGTCTTCCGGTTGGCTGTCGCTGCCCTTGCCGCAGCCGGACGCCACCGCGGCGATCGAGATCGCAGCGGCGCAGAGGACGATTGCCGACCGGCAGGCTCGACAGCGCGAAGATGATTCAGTGTTGAGAGCGCGCATAGATCAGGGAAGTATCGACCTTTCCATCCGATCCATTCCGTTGTCGACGGGCGACTGCTTCCAGCGGGGAGGAACGGATTCCTCGGTTTTTGTGCTGACGCGAGGGGCTCGTGGATGCGAGTTGTAGGAAGGCGGTATCGATTGCCGTTCCGGCGCCAGGGATGCCGAGCCTGCGGGAATGCCGTTATGACCGATCTGCTGCCGGGTCAGCATCAGTACAGGATGAGCGCGGAAAAGGTAGGTTCCGTCGTAGAGGTCGGCGAGTCTTTGGGCATGCAGTGTTTCGGCTTCCCTCTGCGTCAGTTCGCCGGCCGGAAAGGACGTATCCGCGGAAAAGGCCACTACCCTGGCAGCATTGCCCTTATGGACGAACACCGGCGTGCCGATGGTCACCGAGTTATACAAAGCCCGCGCGTGCTCGTCCGAAAGCCGTACGCAGCCGTGGGAGGAAGGACGGACCCCGAGGTGCCTGTGATATCCGCGGCCGGCCAGCGAGTGGAAGCCGATGCCCCAGTTGAATCCGAGCCAGTTGAACACCTTGGTGGAATCGAACTGCAATGAGTACAGCCATTCGATTTTGTTTTGCACGAGGAAAATCCCCTCGCGGGTCTCCATCCCCTTTCTCAGCGCCGGATTCCCGCTGCTCACGGGATATGCGATGTCCGGCATGCCTCGCCTTCTGAGAATCAGAAGCTGACTGTCGAGTCGCACCTCAATTATGGCTGAGGACGGCGTATAGACCGTGTCCAGTATTTTGTCCGTCAACGAAAGAAAAGTGGATGCCGTCTCAAGAGGCGGCGTACTTCCTGCCGCGGGCGAGGCGGTGTCATCGCCTGAAGCGCCCCAGAGGAAAAGGCAAGCCATCAGAGACAGAGCGATCCATGCCGCGGTTTCCCAGCGTTTCCGCTGCTCCAGTCCTTTATGTAGAGCTTCGATATCAGGCATACATCCTACAAAAATAAAAGGTACGATGAATTAGGAGAAATCGGAATCGCAGCGCTTTCAAAAGCGGAGAACTCCGGTGAAGCTGTCGCGCCCGGGCGCGATGTTCCGGGCAGGAGCCGCCGCGCCGGGTCGCTCGACTGTTGCCGATATTGCATTTGGTGCGGGCTTACTCGTACCTTTGCAAAGATTGATCCTTTTTCACGAACATCATTGTCTTTATGGGTTCTACAACTGACTTTCGCAACGGCCTCATCATTCGTTTCAACGGAGATCTCCACCAGATAGTGGAGTGGCGTCATCATAAGCCCGGCAAAGGCGGGGCAATGGTTCAGACCAAACTTCGCAATCTGCGAACTGGCTCGGCTTTCGAGAACCGCTTCCGACCCGGCGAGAGCGTGGAGATTGTGCGCGTCGAGAGGAGGAGGTTTCAATACCTTTACCCCGAAGGGGAGCACCTCTGCTTCATGGACCAGGAAACGTATGAGCAGATGCACGTCTCGAGAAATCTGTTCGGCGATGCCGTCCGTTTCCTCAAGGAAGGAGAAATCTGCGAAATCGCGTTGGACGGTGAGACTCCGATCGAAGGCGAATTGCCTATCACGGTCGAGCTCGAAGTCACAGAAACGGAGCCGGGAGTGCGGGGCGACACGGCCACAGGAGGCTCGAAACGCGCCACCGTGGAAACCGGCGCGGTCGTCAACGTTCCGCTCTTCATCGAGCAGGGCGAAGTTCTGAAAATCGACACGCGAAGCGGCGAATACCTTGAAAGAATCAAGTAACGACTTCGGATATACACCAGCCGGAGAAGCCATGGACATCCAGTATATCAGAAAACTCCTGAAAGTCGTCAATGAAGCCGGCATTCAAGAGATCGAGATCGAGGAGAGTGGTTCGCGAGTGCGCATAACGCGTGAGAATCCCGCTCACGCTGTGTTTGCACAGGCGGCGCCCGTTTATGCTCCGCCTCCGCCCGCGGTTGCGCCCAAGCAGGAAGCGGTCGCCCCGGTTCCGGCCGTCGAAACGCCTGCTCCGCATGCGGAAGCAAAACCGGTGACGGGTCAAATCATCGTATCCCCGATTGTGGGCACATTCTACAGGGCTTCTTCGCCGGACGCCGCGTCCTATGTGCAAGTGGGGCAGATTATACAGGTCGGCGCCGTGGTTTGCATCATTGAGGCGATGAAAATAATGAATGAGATCGAATCCGAATTCTCGGGAAGAATTTCGAAGATACTAGTGGAAAACGGCCAGCCCGTCGAATACAATCAGCCGCTTTTCGTCGTAGAGGCGGAGTGATTCCGGTACGGATTACGTATTGCAGTATCCTGTGAGCGAGCGGTGTTCTCGAGAGTCCTTATAGCGAACAGAGGCGAGATAGCTCTCCGTGTGATCAGAGCGTGCAAGGAGATGGGCATACACACGGTGGCGATCCATTCGACGGCGGACGAAGATTCGCTGCATGTGCGTTTTGCCGATGAAGCGGTGTGCATAGGTCCGCCTTCTTCCCGCGAAAGCTATCTCAACATGCCGCGAATTATCGCAGCGGCGGAGATCACCGGCGCCGAGGCGATCCATCCGGGTTACGGTTTCCTTGCCGAGAACGCGGGCTTCGCGGAGATCTGCCGTGATTCCGGCTTTGTCTTCATCGGTCCGTCGCCGGAGATGATACAGGCCATGGGTCATAAATCGTCCGCGAAAAGCACGGTGCGGGAGGCGGGCGTTCCGACTATTCCCGGCAGCGGCGGAATAGTCGAGTCCATGGAAGAGGCCCTCGCGTTCATCGAACACATCACATTTCCCGTAATTCTCAAGGCGGCCGCCGGAGGCGGAGGCAAGGGAATGCGCATCGTGCGGGATCGGGATGGCTTTGCCAAGAGTTTTCGGATGGCGAAAGCGGAAGCCGAGCAGGCCTTCGGGAACGGCGATCTGTACATCGAGAAATACATCGAAAATCCGCGACATATCGAGATACAGATAATGGGTGACAGGCATGGAAACGTGGCGCACCTCGGAGAACGCGATTGTTCCATTCAGCGCCGTCATCAAAAGCTGATAGAGGAGTCGCCTTCTCCCGCGGTCGGCCCGGAACTCAGACGCAGTCTCGGGGAATCGGCCGTGGCCGCGGCGCGCAGCATTTCCTACGAGGGCGCCGGCACGATCGAGTTCCTGCTCGACGAGGACGGCAGTTACTATTTCATGGAAATGAACACGCGGGTCCAGGTGGAACACCCTGTCACCGAGCAGGTCACGGGGATCGATATCATTCGTGAACAGATCCTCATAGCGGCCGGCGAGACGTTATCGTTCGCATCGGTGGAACCGAGAGGGCATTCCATCGAATGCCGCATCAACGCCGAGGATTCGGAGCGCGGATTCAGGCCGTCGCCCGGCGCAATCACCAGCTGGCATCAGCCGAGCGGTTTCGGCGTGCGTGTCGATTCGCATTGCTATCAGGGCTATGCCATCCCTCCGTATTACGACTCCCTGATCGCCAAGCTCATCGTGCACGCTCCGACACGCGATGAGGCGATCGCTCGGATGGCCAACGCTCTCGATGAGTTCGTCATTGAAGGAATCAAAACAACAATCCCGTTTCACCGGAAGATGATGAAGAATGAGGATTTCCGGAGCGGCCTGTTCAACACGCATTTTCTGGAAGATCACGATCTGTCCTGATCCGGCATTGCCGGGGGCAAATCAGCATAATTACCACGGAGGAGCACATAATGGAATTTCCCGCAAACCTCAAGTACACCGACACTCACGAATGGGTCCGCGTGGACGGCGACATCGCCACCGTGGGCATAACCGCTTTCGCCGCCGGCGAATTGGGGGACATTGTATTCATCGACATTCCCGAGTTGAAAAAGATCGCGCATGGAGAGAACTTCGGCTCCATCGAGGCGGTAAAAACGGTTTCGGACCTCGTTGCACCGATAAGCGGAGTCCTGAAGGAAATCAATCCCGTCTTGGAAGCCAACCCAGAAATCGTGAATTCGGATCCGTACGGCGAAGGCTGGATGGTTCGTATGACCATCGAGGACGCGGCCGAACTCGACGCACTCTTTGACTCGGACAAGTACGCCTCGAGCATAGGCAAGTAGTGGAAGACCGGCGCGCGCGCACTCCCGTTTCCGCCGGAGCGCGCGCGCGCATCGATCTCGGACGAACGGAAGATCATGGAGTCGAGCTAGCATGCAGCACCCTGAATGGATCTGCGTCGTAGACTTCGGTTCCCAATACACGCAGCTCATTGCGCGCCGCATCAGGGAGCTGGGAGTCTATTCGGAGATACTTCCATTCAACTCTGCACTCGATCGGATCAAGTCGTTTCCGCCGAAAGGGATAATTTTATCCGGCGGGCCCAACAGCGTTTATGAAAAGGATGCGCCGGACATCGACCAGCAGGTGTTCGAGACCGGCGCGCCCGTACTTGGCATTTGCTACGGATTGCAGATCATGGCACTGCATTACCGCGGCCGCGTCGATCCTGCAGCCGGCAGGGAATACGGCAAAGCCGAGCTTGTAATCGGGGACGATTCCGACCTGTTTCACGGTATAACCGCCAATTCACGCGTCTGGATGAGTCACGGCGACGCCCTTTCGGAAATCCCCGACGGGTTCGACGTGATCGCATCAACCACCAACGCGCCGATATGCGCCATCCGCGATGCCGAGCGCAAACAATTCGGAGTCCAGTTCCATCCTGAGGTGGTCCATACGGACGAGGGCGACGCCATTTTGAGCAATTTCATCTACAGAATCTGTGAATGCTCGGGAGGATGGACGCCCCGTTCTTTCATCGAGGACTCCATCGAGGACATCCGGAGTACGGTCGGGGACGGGTCTCTGATCTGCGCCTTGAGCGGAGGGGTGGATTCGTCCGTAGCAGCCGTATTGTTGCACAGGGCGCTCGGCGACCGCCTTCATTGTATTCACATCGACAACGGGGTGATGCGGAAAAACGAAAGTGCCGAAGTTGTGCGGACTTTCAGGGACCATTTTCACATACCGTTGAAATTCGTGGATGCCTCCGATTTGTTCCTTTCGCGGCTGGCCGGCGTGGCCGATCCCGAGACAAAAAGGAAAATCATAGGCGCGACGTTCATAGAGGTTTTCGAGAAAGAGGCGGCCGAATGGCGCGACGCTCAATTCCTCGCGCAAGGCACGCTTTATCCGGATGTGATAGAGTCGGTAAGCTTCAGAGGCCCCTCGGCGACCATCAAGTCTCACCACAACGTAGGCGGCCTGCCCGAGAGGATGCGTCTGAAGCTTGTGGAACCATTCCGGGAGTTGTTCAAGGACGAGGTGCGCCGCGTAGGCGCGGAACTCGGGATACCGGAAGCCGTCCTCGGACGCCATCCCTTCCCCGGTCCCGGCCTGGCCATCAGGATTCTCGGAGATGTGACAAGAGAAAGTCTGGAAATAATCCGGGATGTGGACGAGATATTCATAGAGGAGATCCGTCGCGCCGGGGAATACGACAGCATCTGGCAGGCTTTCGCCGTCCTCCTCCCGGTGCGTTCGGTTGGAGTCATGGGGGACGCCAGGACTTACGAGTTCACGGTCGCCCTGCGCGCGGTCACAAGCGTAGACGGCATGACGGCCGACTGGGCGATCATTCCGCCTGAAGTGCTGGGACGCATCTCAAACCGAGTGATCAACGAGGTGCGCGGCGTGAACAGGGTGGTGTACGACATCAGTTCAAAACCTCCCGCGACGATTGAATGGGAGTGACAGGTCTCCATGACGAGCAGCGCCTCGTCCATGCCGCGGACACTGCCCGGGAATGCGAGGAGCGAGGCGACTGGCTTCGCGCCGTGCAGCAATACCTCTTGTTGATAGAGGAAAGGCCGGATCTGCTCGAGGCCCGTGTGAAGCTGGCCTACGCTTACGCCGAGCTGGGCAACCTGCGCGCCGCCGAGCAGGTTCTGCTCAGGGCGCTGGGGAACGCTTTCGAGCCGCCGGACGTGATTAACGCGCTCGGCGAGATGTTCCTGCGATTCGGAGATGAGGATCGCGCTGTCTGGTATTATGAACAGCTGCTTCCCAAAGCCATGCCCCACGTGCACGCGACTATGGGACTGATAGCCTGGCGGCGCGGCGAACTGTCTCAGGCGGAACGTCATCTTGCGCGATGCCTGGATCTCGATCCCGGCAGGCCCGCCGTCAGACTTCTCCTGGGAGAAGTGCTGCTTAACCGCGGGCGCTCCCGCGCGGCGGTGGAACTGCTCGAGAGATACGATTCCTGCAATTCAGCGGACTGGAAAGCGCAGTATCTGCTGTCCGCCGCCTACGCGGCCGAGGGCCGTTTTGAAGACGCCCGGCATGCATGCGAAAAAGCCATGGCACTACGGGGCGGCGAGCCGCGGCTGCTCGCCGCCGCCGCGGAATACGGAATGCGGCTCGGGGACATGGACGGCGCCGAGCGACTGCTCTGCGACGCGCTCTCGAAGGCGCCGGAATCCACCGAAGTGCTGAACGGACTCGGATTTCTCGCCCTCATGAAAGCGGATCGGAGAAAGGCTCTCGAGATGTTCAGCAGGACGCTTTCGATCGATCCGGGCGACACGATTGCTCTCGGACATGTTCGTCTTCTCGAATTGAGGCGCGGATGACACGCCCATCATTCAGACCATGAAGCGCTTCCGACTGCGGATTCTCACCGCAATTCCCCCCCGCGCAGCCGCGTTGCTGACGCTTCATTTGTTCGCGTCCGGTATGAGTCCCGCTCAGGACGAGGTCGACGGCGGTTTCAACGCAGCGTTGATATTATTCGAACAACGCCGTTATGAGGATGCCGCCATCCGGCTCGAGTCGCTTTGCGAGCGCAAAACCCCGCATCCCAGATCCGAGGCCGCCTGCATCATGTGCGCCCGGGCCTGGCTGATGCACGGTGATAGGAGGGCGGCCTCGATGGTGCTGCGCGACTTGATCGAGCGCTTCCCGGAGAGTCCTCACACTAATGAAGCGCATCTGTTGTATGCTGAAATAGCCGTCTCGCTGGGGGATGCGCGAAGCGCTTTGCGCTCCATGGCTGCGCTCTCGAGCAGGGCAGGAGATCCCTCGATGCAGGCGGCTCTGGCGGCGCTCAGAGATACACTGCTGGCCGCGCCATTGACGCTGCGGAGCATCGATGCGGCTTTTGCCTCCCTGCCGCGCACGGAATTCATGGACCTCGTGTATCTGAACTGGGCGGGTGCGGCCGCGGGCACGGGGGACACGGCCGGCGCGAGAAGAGCGCTGGAAAGAGTTCCCGGCGCGAACCTCTCTTCGCGTCTCGCCGAATTGCGGCGCAATGTGCTCCTGCGGATGGGCGAAGCCGGAGGCGATCTGAAAATCTGCATCGCGCTGCCGACGGCTTTCGGCGACATGGAGAGGAGCGTGGTGGTCCGGGACATCCGCGACGGCATAGTCACGGCCCTGGATGTTCACCACGCCAGCGGGGGAGTGAGGGTGGAACCCGAGTTTCTCTACGCTTCCTCGATGGATACGATCAGGCACGTGTTTGCGGCCATGGCCCGGGATCAGCGCTTCGTGGGAATTCTCGGCGGCATTTTCAGCACGGACGCGGCGGTTGTGGCGAAGGCGGCGGCGGGAACGGGCTTGCCTTGCCTTGTGCCGGCCGCGACGGCGGACGATCTGGCGGAAATAGCCGACAATGTCGTGCAGTTGAACACCACCTTCCGCGCCAGGGGCGCCCTGCTCGCAGACTATGTGTTCTCAGCGCATCGCAACGCGAGCGTGGGAGTGCTGGCGCCGCTCGATGACGTGTCGCGCGCGCTGACCGAGGCCTTCATCGACCGCGCGAAGGATCTGGCGCTCAGGGTCGAAGCCGTTTCCTGGTATGCGCCGGGAACAAGCGACCTGCGGAGCGCGTACAAGGCACTGGCGGAAAGGATGTCGCCTTACGACACCTCGTCGTTGCTGCTGGTCCCTACGGCGTCAAGGGAAAACATCGCCGCGCTGCTCAAGGGGTACAGGCAGGCTGGTTTGAAGGCAAAGCTGCTCGGGGCGGGAGATTGGAACGATCCGGAACTCCTGCTTTCGCTTCTTCGCGAGGATATGCACCTGGAATTCGAATCGGATTACGCGGTGAACACGGGATTTTCACAGTACAGGGATTTCCGCTCGTCATACTTGAAGCGGACGGGCAGGGAGCCGGGACGCGACGCGGTCTTCGGCTATGACGCGGCGCGTTTCTTCCTCAATGTGATCAGTCTCGGTTCATACCACAGGGAAGACTTGCTGCGGCGCATGAGGAGGATCTGGCTGGGTCTTCGTTCTCCGATCGATCTCAGACACGGCCGCTCGAATCGCGGATTGAACATCATGCGGTTCAGCGACGGCAGGATAATGCGCATCGCGACGATACCGGACCTATAAAACGATCATTTCATCCGTTGTTCAGGGAGGAACATGGAACAGACGCAAAGAACTCCGATTCGCGACTGGCCTGAATTGGAACGCCCGCGAGAGAGACTACTCGCTTCAGGGCCCGAAGCGCTGACCGACGCGGAATTGCTGTCGATACTTGTGCGCTCGGGCGCGGCCGGCCGGAATGCGCTCGACATATCGAGGGAATTGCTGGCTGCGCACGGCTGCCTCCATTCGCTCTCCCTGCGCTCGCCGGCGGAAGTGGCCAGAGAGCGGGGCCTGGGACCGGCGCGCGCCGCAGCGATCGCAGCCGCGTTCGAACTGGGCCGTAGAACGGCGGCATACAGCAGGACCTCGGGCGAAAGGATCTCCGGGCCCGAGGACGTCGCAAACAGGTACATCCCGCGTATGCGCGATCTGCCCAAAGAGCGTTTCGTCGCCCTGTTGCTCAACAATGCGGGGTGCATAATCAAGGAACACGTGGTTTCCGAGGGATCGGTCAATGCGAGCATCGTACACCCGAGGGAGGTTTTTCACGCGGCCGTTACGGAACTCGCCTGTTCTCTCATACTCCTGCACAATCATCCGAGCGGCGTGCGCAGCGCGAGCCGCGAGGATCACGCGGTTACGAAACAACTCGTTCAAGCCGGACGCATGATGGACATACCCGTTCAGGACCACATCATCATATGCGGCGACGGTTATCTGAGTTTTGCCGAAAACGGATGGCTGTAGAGGGATTCAGTATTTGCGTTTCTTCCAGAGAGACCGGAGGCGTTCTTTAAGCGATTTCTCCCTGCCTTCTTCCGAAGGCCGGTAATACTGTTTATCACGCAGTTGTTCGGGAAGGTAGGCGGCGTCAACGAAATGCCCGTCGAAATCGTGCGGATATCGGTATTCGCGTCCGTATCCGAGACCCTTCATCAGGGATGTAGGCGCATTGCGGAGATGCAGAGGCACCGGAAAAGGTGGAAGGTTCGCGACGTCGCGCATTGCTTCGTCGACGGCAAGATATGCGGCATTGCTTTTAGGAGCGCAGGCGAGGTAAGCCGCGGTTTGAGCCAGTGTGATGCGCGCCTCGGGCATGCCGATCGCATGAGCGGCCTGAAAACAGGCGACTGCCAGCAACAGGGCATTCGGCTCCGCGTTCCCAATGTCTTCAGACGCGAGAACGATAAGCCGACGGGCGACAAACAGCGGATCTTCTCCTCCGTTGAGCATGCGCGCAAGCCAGTATACGGCGGCGTCGGGATCGCTGCCCCTGACGGATTTGATGAATGCGGAGATCGCATTGAAGTGATCCTCTCCCGCCTTGTCGTAAGCCGCAAACGCCCTCTGGAAGGCCTGTTCCAGCACCGCCCGGGAAATCATAACCTTTCCGTTCTCTTCGGCCAACATGCAGCACATCTCGAGCCCGTTGAGCAGGGTCCTGGCGTCGCCGCCGCTGTAAGCCAGCAGCAGCGAGCGGTCCTCGAATTCGATGTCGAGCGCGCGCAGATAGGGATCGCCCGCCAACGCGCCCTCGAGCACCCGGTTCAAGTCCTCTTCGGTCAGTGGTTGCAGCACAAAGGTCTTGGCGCGCGACCTCAGGGGAGGAATGACCTCGAAGGACGGATTTTCCGTTGTAGCGCCGATGAGCACGATATCGCCCTGTTCAACCGCCTGCAGCAGGGCATCCTGCTGCGCCTTGTTGAACCGGTGTATCTCGTCGATAAAAAGAACGATACCCGATTCGGACTCGTCGGACCGCGCCTTATCAATAACCGCCCGCACTTCCCGCACGCCGGAAGACACTGCGGAGATCCGTATGAATTCCGCGTTTGTGCGTTCCACGAGCAGTCCCGCAAGCGTTGTTTTCCCGCAGCCCGGCGGACCCCAGAGTATCATGCTCACGAGTTTTCCGCGCTCATGCATGCGCGCCAGCGGCTTGCCGGGTCCTACGAGATGCTGCTGCCCGACGAAGGAGTCGAGAGTCCTCGGCCGCATCCGCTCCGCAAGCGGCGTCGCCGCGTGACTGAGATCACTGCTCGTCATATTGCGCGCGCCCTGTGGATTACCTGGGCGCCGGCAGCTTTACTCCCGAGGTATCGCGTCCGGCGGCGCTGTCTTTGAGGACTCCGTCCGCCTTTTGCGGCCGTCTTGCCTCGATTTTGTCGGCGGGCGTGTACTCTTTCCTGAATTCCAATGCCGGCACGGCTTTGTTTTCGTCCGCCGTAGTGCCGCCATCCTTTCCCGATTTCGCGGCGCTGGACGAGGGAGCTTCCCGATCGGCGTGTGCGCCCCCGTCCGTTCCGGTTTCCGGCGACGGACTTGCGGCCGTTTCCTGTTTCGGATCGCCGGATCTTTCCCTCATCTCGACTCCGGAAGCGTCACGTGAAGGCGCGTGCCCCTCTTTTTCGACTTCCTTCATCTTCGCGGGGGCCGGTCCCAGACTCGGCGCTGCTTCCGGCACGGCTTTGTAAAGGACTCTCAACGACTCCTCAGAGTCGAACACACGCAAAGCCACGAATATCAGAACGGCGGCGGCGAACAAACCCGAAATCACGGCCGTTCTGCCGCTCATGACTCTTCCCAGAAAAGTGCCGTTTTCGCGAGGGCCCCCTTTCCCGGCGCCCCGCATCGCCAGTTTGTCCTTCAGGTCGGTCAGAAATTCCGGTCGGGCCTGAACGCGGGGCATATCGCGGAGGTCTTTCAGCAGCGAAGAGCCCTGCGTTTCATCTCCGGCGATGCCTTCATTTTTTCTTCGCGCAGTCATTTATCGGCCTCAGTCATAGATGTCCCTGAGCATCTTGCGCAGCATCGCCCTGCCGCGGTTGATGCGGGATTTCACGGTCCCGATGGGCTGGTCGAGGATGAGAGCGATCTCCTCGTATCGCAGTTCCTGTATGTCGCAGAGAATAACTGCCTCGCGGAAAATGGCAGGCAATCGGAGAAGAGCATCCTGAATTCTGCGGTATTTCTGCCTGGAATCGGCCACCCTGTCAGGCCGAGGGGCCTCGTCGATCACCGGCAGTTCATATTCTTCACCCGACGTGTCGCGCTTCGAAAGCGGGATCGTGAAGCGCCGGAAGGGACGCCGCAATTCGCTGCGCGCCAGGTTCGCGGCTATCGTATACGCCCAGGTCGAGAACCGCCCGCATTGCTTGTACAGGCATCGCTTGTCGAAGATTCTGATGAACGTTTCCTGCAATATGTCCTGCGAGGTATCCATATCACCGAGAAAACGGAAAATGAAGTTGAGCAGTTGATCCTTGTAGCGCTCCACCAAAATATCGAAAGCGCCGAAAACGTCCTTCCCGAGCAAATCGGCCAATTCCTCGTCCGACAACATCGAGAGATCGGTATCAGCCGCTGCTTGCTTCTTGTCTTCAGCTTCTACGCTTCCAACGTCGGGTTGTTCCTGGAGAACGTCCGTTCGCATGATTTTCAGGCTGCTTTCCCTGGTCCGGCAATTTGATGAATCAATCGCGTCAGTACTAAAGCCGGGTCCGTAGATCGGCTTTTCAACTCCACGTCGGCTTGCAGAAGATATGCAAATATTGACTCGTAGGCGCGTTCATCCGGATAATTTTTGCGAAAATTTTGCATTTGTCCGTATTGCCATCCCCAGGTAAGCCCGATTTTCCTGGCCTCTTCGTCGCTTGGTCGGGATTTAGGGCCGATCTGCCAAAGAAGAATGAACTGGCGGGTCAGAAAAAACACGAGCGCGGTCGGACTTTCGTAGGGCAGAATGGCGAGGGCGATCTCGATGGCGAGCGGCATATTTCTCGAAAGAACCGCATTCGAGAACTCGTACATGTTGTATTGCCTGGACGCGCCGAGGAGTTCGTAGAGGGCGTCCTCATCGACCGTGACGGAATCAGGTTGAGACAGATGGACTTTCTCGATTTCCGCGGCGAGATCGCGAGTATCGTTGCCTTTTAACGCATGGAATACGGCGCAGGCTTGGGGGGTGATACTTTTTCCGTATTTAGCGAACTCCTCCTGTATCCAACCCGGCAGCACATTCTCCTTCATGCGCTTGAATTCCACTGTGACGTCGCGCCCGGAGGCGTTCTTCTGCGACTTGAGATATCCGATCGTGTCCGCGGCGCCGGCTTTGCCCTTGACCGGGCTTTTCCTCCTGCCGCTTTTAGGCAGCGCATCGGCGGTCAGTATCATGACGGTGTCGGGCGCGGGATTTTCCACATAAGCCGCGAGGCGGGCGTCGCCCAGCACCCGGCCGGCATCGCGCACTATTACGACGCGGCGTTCTGCCATGAAAGGGTATGCGTTGGCTGCCGCGACGATTTCGCCCGCATTGGTCTCCGCTCCCCAAAAGGTCGTCGAATTGAAAACTGAATCGCCGCCTGCCAGCGCTTTCTCCTTGATGGATCGGGTCTCTCGCTCAATCAGAAAATCATCCTCGCCGTAGAGGTAGACGACAGGGGGAAATTTCCCCTTGTCGATCATCGCGCGGAGTTCATGAACAGTCATTCCGCAACTCCTTGAAACCCTTGCGCAGTGAAGCGCTTTGCCGCGGATGACTTGTCATGGGACGAGGTGTCCGGAGCGAAGCAGCGCCAGCAGCAACAGGCCCAGCGCGATGCGATACCAGATGAAAATCCAGGTCGAGTGTGTGCGCAGAAAACGCAGCAGAGCCGCTATCGCGACGAAGCCCGTCACACCCGAAACCAGAGTGGCGGTCAGCAGAGCGGCGCCCGCTTCTCCGCCCAATCCGTGCCGCATTTCCCAGAGTTGGTAGAAGCCGCTGAGGGCGATCGCGGGGACGCTCAGAAGGAAAGAAAATGTGGCTGCGGCCTGCCGGTTGAAATTCAGAAACAAGCCCGCTGTGATGGTAACACCGGATCTCGATGAGCCTGGGATCAGGGCAACCGCCTGAGCGAGTCCCACAACGATTGCGTCCCTGAACCGGGCGCCGGGCACGTCGCGTGTGCCCTTCGTCACGCGCTCGGCGACGGCCAGCAGCGCGGCCAGTCCGATCAGGCTTGCCGATATCACGTAAAGGGATCGAAAGGACGTCTCGATCAGTTCCTTGAAGAGCAATCCGAACAGGACGATTGGCGCGGTGCCGAACAGAATCCACCATGCCATGGAAGAGTCGGCGGTCTCGAACGGCTTCATATGCCTGATGGATTTCAGAAGAGCTATCCCCATCCGAGTCAACTCGCGGCGGAAATACACAAGCACCGCGGCCATTGTCCCGATTTGTGTCACCGCCGTGAAAGGAGCGCCGGGATCTTCCCACCCGCACAGCGCGGGCACTATGCGCAGATGCGCCGTGCTGCTGATCGGCAGGAACTCCGTCAGTCCCTGCACTATGCCGAGAAGCAGAGCTTCAAGGAACGACATACGCGATCGGCATGCTCCGATGGTTGCTGATTTGAATCATGAGGTTCCGGCCGCGCGTGACTCGGTTTCCGCATCACGCGACGTCGATGATGCCGCGGGTGCGCAGAGATTCCACTATGCCGAAAGTGGCGCGCGTCGTCGCCGCCATGCTCTCGAACGGTATGACGGCCGGCAGCTTGCTCTTTATGGCGTCGATGAAGGCGCCCACCTCGTTCCGGTGGCCTTTGTCGCCTGGACTTTTAACGACAGTGCGCTTGCCGCTTCCGTACATCTCGAGTGTTGTGAAGTTGTTCATGTGCGCCGTGGCCCTGCCCCGCGACATGATTATTCGTTCCTTCGGGAAGGACGAGTCTCCGTTGGAAGCGTAAATGATGGTCGCGATTGATCCGTCGCCCATGCGCAACGTAATCGAAATATTGTCGGATGACGCGGCGGTGTCACTGTCGCTGCGAATGCGTTCGGCGAAAATTCTTTCCGGATTCGAGTCCGTCAGATACTGCGCGGTGTCGATGAAATGGCACACCTCGCCGATAATCCGCCCGCCGCCTTCCAGCGGATCCTGCGTCCAGTGATCCTTCGGGAGAAATCCCGCGTTGACGTAATAATTGATGATGCAGGGTTCGGCCGAGGGAGGGAAAAACTCCTTCATCTTCAACACCAGCGGAGCGAAACGGCGGTTGAATCCGGTCATCAGAAGGAGGCGTCCTTTAAGATCCGGATTTTCCGCAAGAATGCTTTCAATCGACGAGAGTTCCTCCTCGTTGAGAGCGAGCGGTTTCTCCACGAACACATGCTGCCCTCTGGAGAGAGCTTTCAGGGTTAGTCGAGCGTGGTCACCGTGCCGCGTCGAAATGAATACGGTGCCGATGCGCTCGCTTGCGAATATGTCGTCGGGATTCGTCGTATCCGCCCGGAAGCCGAACTTGTTGCGCATGTCGGCGCTTGTCAGGCCTGAACGGTTGCAGACAGTGTCGAGCGTGACGCCGTGGATTTCCTTCAGGTGAGGAAGCAGATAACCGGAGGCGAAATTCCCCGCGCCTATGAAGCCGATTGTCAGCGATTCGCGCTTCGGTGAAATCGTGATTCTCCCGGCGGGCAGAGGCTGGGAGGATGTGATCAGTTTGAGTTCGTCGTCATGCAGGTCGTCGTACGACAGGACGATCCCCACGTAGGGTTGAGACCGTTCCCCTTCGATCAGCGCGTAAGCGTCCAGGGCTCGATCGACAGTGAAACGATGCGTCGTAATGAGATCCGTTGAAAGATCCCCTTTGCGCATCAGTTCGAGGCAGGCCAGCATATTGCGGTTCTCCGTCCAGCGCACATAGCCGATGGGATAATCGAGACCGTCGCGTTCGTAGCGCGCATCGTAGCGGCCCGGACCGTAGGAGCGGGACAGCCGTATGTCGATTTCCTTCCTGTAATAGGGTTCGCGCGGTATGTTCATCGGAGTCGCGCCGACCACCACCACGCGCCCCCTCTCCCTCGTTATGTTTCCGGCAAGCACAATGGGATCGTTGTCCTTAGCGCCGGCGGTGATAATCACGGCGTCGGCGCCGTGACCGCGCGTCACCGCGCGTACCGCGCTCTCGACATCGTCGTCCGATCTGTGCAGGACGAGGTCGGCGCCCGAGGTCCGCGCCAGATTCAGCGCAAAAGGGTCCATGTCGACGCCGATCACCGGGCAGCCGTTGGCGCGGAGGAGCTGCACGGTGAATTGTCCGAGAAGACCGAGCCCTATAACGGCGACCGTTTCGCCGAGCGTCGGTTCTGCTTGCCGCACGCCTTGCATGGCGATGGCGGCAATGGTCGTGTACGCGGCCGACTCTGTGGATACGCCTTCGGGCACGCGGGCCACGAGATTCCGCGGAGCGACTATCACATCGCTGTGATTGGCGTATTCGGCGCCGGCGCAGGCAACGCGATCGCCCACTTCAATGTCGTCGATCCATTCGTCGACGGCGAGCACGATGCCGGCGCTGCTGTAACCGAGCGCGGCCGCGGAATCTAGCTTGGACATGATGCGTTTATATGTCGCGCTCAGTCCGGTGCGCCGGGCTTCTTCCACAACTTTCTGCACCTCCTCCGGCTGGCTTTTCGCGCGTTGGAGCAGGGAGGATTTCCTTGAATCGATGGTGGTTTTCTCGGTTCCCGCGCTTATCACCGAGAAATAATTTTTTATCAGCAGCATTCCGTTCCGGAGCGAGGGCGGCGCTACGGAAACCACATCGAGGCGTCCGCTGCGTTTGTTCTGAGAGATCTGTTTCATCGTTAAAAATTACTGAATGGCTGGGATTTTTCCTATGATATCCGAAGCGGTTGAAGAGCAAGCGCAGTTCCGGCAACGGACTCATACTCGCGGCGAGGGCGATCGGTTTTCGGACCCGGCGGGTTATATTGTCGGAGGTCTGCGAGGAAGGCCTGAAGCATTTCCGGACAACGGCAATGATGGAAATGGACACCAGGACGAAAAAGGAAAGAAGCGTTCCAGCCGAGCTGTATCACGTCTCGCCTCACAAGATCCAGATCGGTGGCAGAGTGAGGCCGCGTTGGAGCATGCACAGTCTGGAATTCGCGGTCTGGTGCCTTCCCGGAATCGAGAGCGCGAAAAGGCTTGCCAAGGTCGTGTACCGTACATGGACTGAAGGCTGCCGTTTCGGCTTCATGGGCTACACGGCGCGTTCGTCATATCCGGATCCTTATGATCCCGGTTTCATACGCGGTCTTTGGATATACAGGGTCAAACCGACCGGTCCGATGGTCAGAACGGAAGGAGACGGTTGGAAGAGCGCGTTCGCGCTGAAAGTGACGGGCATTGCAGCCAAGCACGGAGATCCGGAATCCAATTCCATGCCGCCGGCGCCCGCGCACACATTCCGCCAGTATGCTGCGTTGAAGACCCTGCAGCCCGCACACGTGCCGGCTCGGGAGCCGCGATCCTGCGGTTCGGGGTTCGATGCTCGTGAGGTGAAAAGATGGGGGTATAGAATTCTGGCGCCTGAAGCCGATGATTTCGCGAGGTCCCCGGACTGCCAGCTGATGAGATTCAGAGCGCAAGAGATAGCCGAAGAGATGCTCCGCCTTTACAGGGATTTCAGGAAACCGGCGAGATCGTTCAAGAGGTTCGTCATTTCAGACAGCATCCGGATATTATCAGCGGACAAGGTGGAAGAATTTATCAACAGGGTGATCCCTGAAGAAGCGGCGCCACTCGATATCACGGACAGGGGCATGCGCCGGAGGGCCGCGGCGGATTTCCAGTGTATTTTCCGCGCATGCATACGGAACGGAGCGATAGACGGGAAGGCGCTCGTGGAAAGCTTAGCGGCATGGTTGCATCGGAGGATGCAGGAAGAAGCTGAGAAGGCTTTTCAGGAATACAGGAAGGCGCATCGCAAGCTTATGAGGGATCCGAGATACGAGCGGGCGGGGGAGAAGGCCGATGAGAGGAGAAGAGCACGTGAATGAAACGGGATGACTCCAGTATGTCCGGATTTTTACCCGGCGGCGGCAGACCGGTATCAGGTCCTTCTTTCTCGCAAATATTCTTCGCTGTTGATACTGATCATGCCGCCGGTGGCGGATGAGCATTGGAAACAGGAGAATCTCGAGCGACGGCTCGCCGCTCTCCGGTCTCAGTTACTGATTATCTCGGACAGGCTCTCGAGACGAACTTTTAACAGCGCCCGCCGCACGCTTCTGCCGTTCGCTCCACGGAAGGGCAGGAACATCGCCGGCGGATTCTCCAGACACCATCCGCGGGCTTTATCATTGCAGCCGCGGGTGATGATCAGTATCGGCATTTTCGGATACATGAGTCGGACCCATTTCGCCGCCTGGAATCCTGCATGGCAGCCGCACTCGGTGAAATATTCATCGGTGGGAAGGAGAGCGCTTTTCGGCAGGAGTAGACCGAAGATCACGAGATCGAATTTTCCGGGGAGAAGGTTCCTGAGAGCCATGTCGAGATCGAAGGTGTAGAACGTGTCGTAGCCGAATTCCGAGAACGCCTGCGACCAGATGCACGGCTGATCGTGATCCATGTGCACTATCAATACCCGTCCCTGCTTGTCCATTATCATGTGGGGCCTCCTGAAAGTCTAATCTTCAGGATTTCTTAAGAAAATACTCGTCCAGAATATTCGCTAATTGAAGATACCGCACAGATCCTGTAGTAGAGGTCAACGATGCAATACGAAGGATCGTGGTTGATTATGTATTCATCGGTATGCGCGGATGCCCTCTCCCGGCCGCCTTCCGACTACGTCCCGCAAGCTGCGGGACTTCGTCGGACAGGTCGGCCGCCACCCTCCCAGCCGTGGAGGAATTTTGGCTTTTCTCGTGTGTAGGGGCAAATGGCAGGACCTTCACTCTTTACCCTTCACCCTTCACTAATCTCACTCGATTCGCTATATTCCCGTATTCATTCGGAGAATTCCATGAGCAGGCTTGCAGCGTTTTTCCTCATCGTACTACTTTTCGCACCGTCAAAGGCATCGAGCCGAAAAACGGCGCCGGATGACACGCTCCGCCCGGGTTACGGGGCATATGTGCATTACAATCTGAATCAGCACTCCGCGGACTTCCGGAAACTGCCCGGAGTACCGAACTGCTGCCCGCGCTTCGAGAGCGGCGACGGGAGCGGCTTCTCCTTCGGCCTGCTGTATCAACTCCCGCTGATGCAAAAGCTTTCGCTCGATATACGCGCGGGCTACTCAAGCTACGGCGCCTTGCTGTCGTCCATTGAGCCTATAGTGGTCAACGTGGGCGGCGAAGCTTTCGACGGAGAGTTCGAACACACGCTGGATGCGACTCTGGCTTCGATAGGGATCGAGCCGCTGCTCGATTACCGCGTCTGGAAGAAACTGTCACTCATGGCAGGTCCGCGGCTGGCTCTGGTTACGACGAGCGATTACAGCCAGAAGGAGACCATAATCAAACCCGAGGACCGAGGCGTATTTACGGACACGCAGACCCGCACACGCAACGTTTTATCGGGCGAAATCCCCGATGCGGGCTCTCTGCAGGCGGCTTTACTGCTCGGAGCGAGGTACGAGTTGCCGCTGAACCGCGAAGGTACGCTCACCGCTTCGCCGGAGGCTTTCTACTCGCTCGGCTTGTCGCCTGTGGTAAGCGGTTTGAGTTGGAACGCTCATTCCCTGCGCCTCGGCGTGTCCGTCCGCTATATGCCCCGCGCCGAAGAAGCCGCGCCTCCACCGCCCCCGCCGCCTCCACCGCCACCACCACCACCGCCTCCTCCTCCTGCACTGGCGGCAGACGTACGCGCGGTCGGAGTCGAGCAGGACGGGCGCGAACATCCGCTCGTCACCATCCGCGTCGAAGAGTTCATCACGACCGATATGCGGCCTTTGCTGCCCTTCGTCTTTTTCGATGAAGGATCGGCTGCGATTCCTTCGCGGTACGAGACGCTTACACGCGAACAGGCGGAGCGCTTCGACATACAGTCATTGAAGGATGCGCAAACTCTCGGAATGTACCACAACGTGCTCAACATAGTCGGCCGCCGCATGAAGGAAAACAATTTCGCGACTATCACCATCGTCGGCTGCAATTCAGATGAAGGCGTCGAAAAAGGCAACACGGCGCTCTCGCGCAACAGGGCCGCCGCTGTGCGGGATTATCTGAGAGATGTCTGGAACATCCCTGCGGCGCGCATCAAGACACAGGAGCGCAATCTCCCCGAAACCCCCTCCCGCATCACGGAGGCCGACGGCATCGCCGAGAACCGCCGTGTGGAAATCATCTCCAGCGACCCGGCCATACTCGATCCGGTCATAACCGGCGACACTCTGAAATCCGTGCTGCCTCCGGTCATGCGTTTTTATCCGACCGTGACGGCGCATGCGGGCGTGGCCGACTGGAAATTGACGGCGCGACAGGGCGGCAGAATGCTGAAGCAGTTTTCCGGCCGCGGCGAAACACCCCGGATGCTGGAATGGCCCGTGGATGCCGAACGAGAGACCGTCCCCAAAACGAATGAACCGATCGTTTATTCCCTCCGCGTTCAGGACGCGGCGAATCAGAGTGTCGTCACTCCGGATTCCGTCATACCGGTCGAGCAGATCACAATTCAGAAAAAGCGCGCCGAGCGTCTCGCGGACAAGGAAATCAACCGCTACAACCTGATTCTCTTCGATTTCGATTCGCCTTCACTCAATGCCCGCAATCTTCGCATCGCCGATTTCATAAAGCCGCGCATTTCGAACGACGCGACGGTGACGATCACCGGCTATACCGACCGCATGGGCGAAGCGGAATACAACCTCCGCCTCTCCGACGGACGAGCGCGCTCCACTGCGGCGGCGCTAGGGGCTGGCAATGCCGTCGTCCAGGGCGCCGGCGAAACGAATATGCACGACAACAACCTGCCCGAAGGCCGGGCGTATTCCCGTACAGTGAGCATCGTCGTAGAGACTCCGATAGGGAAGTGAGACGAGGACATTAAGCCACAGAGGGTACAAAGGACACGAATAATTAGTATGCTGCAACGCTATCCGCGCTCTGTTTTTATGTTCCGCCGTGTCAAGCGGCGATCGGCAGGTAGTATGGCGCATCCGTTCAAGATCCCTAAGCGCCGCCCGCGGAGCGGAGCCGTTTTCATTTGTGCCTTTGTGGCGTCTCTGCTTCTCTTTCCCCGCGCGCACGCCCAGGTCAGATCGCCTTTCACCTGGCTGCCCTCGAACTTCGACACGACCGCCAACGGCAATTACCGGGGAGCGCGGATTACTTCGAGATCGCAGTTGGATTCGATGCGAAGCGTATTCGGAGTCCGCACGATTATCAATCTGGCGAAGGATGCCCTTCCGAAAAAAGGACCAGGCGAGATAGAGTGGTCGAAAGAGCTGGGGATCGAGTATGTATCCGTTTATCTGGGGGACTCTCCGCCGTCGGACCGCAACTGGAGCAAGATCCGGGATTTGTTGTCGCGGGGCGGCGTCTATCTGCACTGTGCGCACGGCGCCGACCGCACCGGGGCCGTAATCGCGAAGTACCGGATCGAAGTCGAGGGGGTCGAACCCTGCGATGCCTATCGCGAAGCCCGCCGCTTCGGTTTCAAACCCTGGTTGAAGAAGCTGCGCGCGTGGATCGGGTGTCCGGAAGGCGGATAGATCGACGGGTGATCAAGAAGGGGGAAGAGGGAAGGGGGTCAGACGTATTGTTCGGCAAGTTCGATGCCGAGACCTACTCGTGTGATCACAGGAACGTCGTCGGTGAGGTCTATCATCGTCGAAATTTCGCCCGTGTAAGGAGAATGATACGCTCCCTCGTCGTCGATGATCATGTCGACCAGATCCTCGAACTGTGAGAACAGCTCTTCGGCGCTCTCCGCCTCCTCCTCATCCGGCAGGCGCGCGGACATCGAGATCACGGGATTTCCGAGTTCGCGTATCATTTCCTGGCAGATGACGTGAGAGGGAACGCGTATGCCGGTGATCCGCCTGCGTGGATTCAAGACCAGTTTCGGGACGAGTTTGGACGCCGGAAGCAGGAAAGTGTAAGGACCGGGTATCAGATGCCGCAGAACCTGATACGAGCTGTCCGAAATGTGCGCGTAGTCGGATATGTCGGAGAGCGAGGAACTGACGAAAGTCAGCGGCTTCGCGTCGGGAACCCGCCTTATCCGCCTGATGCGCTCCTGTCCTGATTTGCTCATCAGATCGCAGCCGATCGCGTAAACCGTGTCGGTCGGATATAGCATAACCGCGCCCCGCCGAAGTTTCCGCACTATCACTTCGAGCAGCCGCGGTTGAGGATTATCGGGATGTAGTAAGAACCGTTCCGCCATGACGGCCTCTAACAGGTTTGCTGCTCCTTCATCGCCGCGTAGATGATTTCCATTTCGCGGAGCTGCTCGATCGTGTTCACGCCACGTATCTCGTCGAACGATTCCACTATGCAGGGCGTCATCCGTAGACGGCGTTCCGCGAAGATCCCGAATACGTCCGGAAGATAATACTCGCCCTGCGCGTTATCGTTCCGTACCAGCGCCAGCGCATCGAACAGCGGTCCCGCGCGGAATACATAAATGCCGCTGTTGATCTCGCGCACCGCGAGCTCGGCTTCGGTGGCGTCTCTGTGCTCTACGATGCGGGAGATGCCTCCCCCGGAGTCTCTTATCACGCGGCCGTATCCCGACGGATCGGGCAGCACGGCGGTGAGGACGGTTACGGCGGAGGAACTGTTGCGGTGCGTGTCCAGCATGGCGGCCAATGTGGAAGGGCGCGTCAGGGGCGCGTCGCCCGAGAGTATGACGACGTCTCCGCCGAAGCCCTTCAACAACGGAGCGGTCTGCAGCACGGCGTGAGCCGTGCCGAGCTGCCTCTCCTGCGCCGCCGTTTCAACGTCGGGATGCCGCGCTTGCAGGTGCCGGATCACTGCCTCACGCTGATGACCCGCTATGACGATTATACGCGCGGGATCGCAGGTGCGCGCAAGCTCGATCACGTGGTCCAGCAAGGGCAGCCCGGCCAGCGGATACAGCACTTTGGCCATATCGGGATTCTTCATGCGCTTGCCTTGTCCGGCAGCCATTATCACGATGGCCGGCTTCATTTTCTGCATGTCGTCTCAGGCAATTGGTTATTCCGGGTGCGCTGTGTGATCAGGAATCCAGAAAGTCAGCGTGCATAGGAATCGAAGGCGCTTCGATGATTTCCTTCACCCGGTTGTCCGAGTGCACCAGCACGATTGTGGGATGATGGCTGCGGGCCTCGTCTTCCTCGTAGTCGGCATAGGTGATTATGATTATTTCGTCGCCGACGTGTCCGAGACGGGCCGCGGCGCCGTTCAGGCAAATCGTGCCGCTGCCCGGATCGCCCGCGATGGCATAGGTTTCAAAGCGGTTTCCGTTGTTGACATTAACCACTTGCACCTGTTCGTACGGCAGAATTTTTGCCTGTCTCATCAGCTCCAGATCAATAGTCAGGCTTCCTTCGTAATACAATTCGGCCTCTGTGACCCTGGCGCGGTGTATTTTGGATTTGCACATTCTCAGTCTCATGACGCTTCGATCTCAGCTCCGAGCAGTATGTTGTCGATCAATCTTGTGGCGCCTACTCGTGCGGCGACCACGATGACGCATGGTTCGCCTTCCTTGGAAGGCGCGAGCGTCTCCGGATTCGACGCGCGGACGTAGTCTATTTCGATGCCCTCGGTTGCGAGTATCACCGATTCAACTTCGTTTTCCAGCACAGCCGGATTCCTTTCTCCGGCTTCATACAATCCGCGGGCGCTCTGAAGGCCCCGATTGATGGAGAGCGCGGCAAGCCGTTGCTGCGGATCGAGATATGCATTGCGCGAGCTCATCGCGAGGCCGTCCGCCTCCCGTATGGTAGGGGCGACGATCATCTCTATGTCGAAGTGAAGATCCCTTATCATGCGTCTCAGGATCACCGACTGCTGGAAATCCTTTTGCCCGAATATCGCGACATGCGGCTTCACTATGTTGAACAGAATTGAAACGACGGTCGTCACTCCGCGAAAATGAGTAGGCCTGTGTTCTCCTTCCAGAATACGAGAAAGGTTATCGGTCATCACTGTAGTCTCATGCATATGCGGATACATTTCAGCCGCTGAAGGACAGAACAACAAATCGCAGCCGCTCTGTTCCGCCAAAGCGGCATCGCGCCGCAGATTTCTCGGATAGCGGCCGAAATCCTCATTCTCCGCAAATTGGGTCGGATTGACGAAAATCGAAGCGACCAGCACGTCCGCCCGCCGCCGCGCCACCCGAAATAGCGACAGATGTCCCTCGTGCAATGCGCCCATAGTCGGCGCTAGCGCAATTCTTTGCCCCCGCGCGCGAAGCGCCTCGGCTTCACGCCGCATGGCGGCTATCGAAGTGATGATGCCGGTCACCGTTGTTCCTTGTTGCCTGAAATCCGGCGCATAGTTTTCAAGACGCAGCGTGAATATGCGCAGAAGTCGCGATCGTTATGTGCCGCCCCCGCGGGCATGATCATTCATCCAGCAGTTTCAGCAGGCGGGAAACGGTTTTCCGCATTTCTTTTCTCGGGACTATCATGTCGACGAATCCTTTCTCCTGAAGGAATTCGGATCGCTGGAAACCTTCCGGCAGATCGCGGCCGATGGTCTGGCGGATGACTCTCGGGCCGGCGAAGCCGATAAGGGCGTTCGGCTCGGCGATATTCACATCTCCCAGCATCGCGAAACTCGCGGTGACTCCTCCTGTGGTCGGATCGAGCATGATCGAAAGATAAGGAAGTCTCTCCGCGTGCAGTTGCGTCAGACGCGCGCTGGTTTTGGCCATCTGCATCAGCGAATAAGCACCCTCCATCATTCTTGCTCCGCCGCTCATCGATACTACGATGAGCGCACAGCGGTTCTTCACGGCCCTGTCGATGGACCGCGCTATTTTCTCGCCCACGACGGAACCCATGCTGCCGCCGATGAAGCCGAAATCCATCACAGCTATTGAAACTGCCCGTCCATCGATTTTACCCGTCCCGCAGCGGATCGCGTCGTACAAATCGGTTTTCTCTATCGTCGCCTTCACGCGGTCCTGATACCGCTTCGTGTCGCTGAATTTCAGAGGATCCGTAGCCCGCATTTTCCGGTCATATTCCGAGAATGTGCCGGGGTCGAGCAACAATGCCAGATACTCGGAACTTCCGACACGGAAAGACGCGCCGCAACGGGGACAGGAATACGCGGAGGCCTGTAATTGCTTGACATGCGCCATTTCCGAGCAGGAATCGCATTTCGTCCAGGCGCCGTCGGGAACGTCGCGCCTGGCAGGCGCGGGAGCGATGCTCTTTTTTTCTCGTTTGAACCAGGCCATACCGTCTCTAATTATACGAAAATTCCCGTAAAATCACTTTGCAGGGGATTTCGGCCGGGTCGGATGGAAACTCTGCACATAATAAGGTTCGCAGGAGGCCGCGTCATCCACACTGCCCGCGTCGAGCAATCCTTCGGCGATTCTGCCGATGGTCAGCGCATCCGCCGGCGTATCCGACACCATTGCCCGCTGATATCTGCCCGGAAAAAGCAGTTCAATACGCTCCGCCCCATCGCCCGCAATGACAGCGCCTGGCGGCAGCAGTCCGGCCAAAGTCACATCCGAAACCGCAAATCCCGGCCGGACTTCAGTTATCGCATCGCCGGACGGCATGTACAACGCGGCGTAGAGTTCGTCTCCACGCGAGACCAGCAGGGCGGCGATCAGCGCATCCTTGCGCGCTTCGCCGGCCTTCAATACGCGGAGCGCGATTGCTTCCAAAGTAGGAACTCTCAAGAGCGGTATTCCAAGAGCGGTTGCGAATCCCTTGGCGGCAGCCATCCCGATGCGCAATCCGGTGAAGGAGCCGGGGCCGGCGGACACCGCCACCGCGGAGATGTCGGAGGGAGTTATTCCGGACCAGCTTATCACTTGTTCCAGCAGGGTCGCCAGCAGTTCGTCGTGGGCGTTGCGCCTCCGCACGGTCGCCTGGGCTAGCGCCGAGCCGTTCAGGACCACCGCCGCGCTCAGAGCGGGCGTAGCCGTGTCGATGGCCAGTATCAATCCGAGTCCTCCTCAGCTTTGGAGACTGGCGCCTGCGCGAACGCGCAGCCGTTTCGCAGGACGGTGAACACCCTCTCAAATTCCTCCTCGCCGTAGTCGCATTGCACGCGCACATGGGACGACGGCAGCAGGGCGGCCGCCCGTTCCGGCCACTCGATCAGCGTGAGCGCGTCGGGTTGGAAAGCATCCCGGACTCCCGCTTCGACGGCCTCCTCTATCGAGGAGATCCTGTAGAGGTCGCAATGAAAAATTCTGATCGATCCGCGGTATTCGTTGATGATGGTGAACGTCGGGCTGGCCGCCTGATCCTCGCAGCCGAACGCCGCGCAGATGCCTTTGGCGACCGCGGTCTTTCCTGCGCCCAGCTCTCCGCAGAGGGCGACCACGTCGCCGGCCCTGAGAGTCGCCGCGAGCTCCCGCGCGAAAGCCCTGGTTTCTTTTTCGCTGTTTGAATGAATCAGTCGGCTCATGGGGTCGGCTGAATGCGGTAGCGATCCTCTTTAAAGAGATCGCATTGTGATGATGGGGAGGAGAACCTCCTCCATGGAAATGCCCCCGTGTTGGAAACTGTCGCGATAGTAGGAGAGATACTTGTTGTAGTCCGTCGGGTACACGAAATAAAAGTCCTCTTTCGCGATCACGTAATTGACAGTCACGCCGCGGCGCGGCAGCCGGTAATCGGCCGGATTGCGTATCAGCATCGAATGCCTGCTCTCGGCCTTGACATTCCGTCCGAATTTGTAGCGAAGATTGGTCGAGGTTTCCCGGTCTCCGAGGACCTTCGATCCGCGAAGACAGCGGACGCTTCCGTGATCCGTGGTAACTATCACCGTGGCATCCGGAAATCTGGAGATCTGTTTGAACATCGAAAGCAGCGAAGAGTGGGCGAACCAGGATTTGGTGAGCGACCTGTAGGCGGGTTCGTCAGGAGCGATTTCCTTGAGAATCGGCGTATCGGAGCGGCTGTGGGCGAGCATGTCAACAAAGTTGACCACGATCGCGGTAAGGTGGTTTTTGGCGAATGACGAAATGTTCGCGGCCACCTGCTTGCCGTACTCCGGATCGATGATCTTGAAGTACTTCAACTCGTTGCGGAGACGAAGCCGACGGCGCTCGAGGAGCTTCTCGAGCAGATCCTTCTCGTGCTTGTTCATCGAGTAATCGTCGTCTTCCTTTGCCGACCAGAGTCCCGGGAGCACCCGTTCGATTTCTGACGGATAGAAACCGCTGAATATGGCATTGCGCGCATAGGGCGTCGCCGACGGGACGATTCCCACGTAGAAATCCTTGCGGATCGAGAACAACTCGCGAAGATGATGTTCCATGACCAGCCATTGGTCGTAGCGCATGCAATCAATAACGACGAAGAACACCGGGCCGCTTTCTTTAAGCGCCGGCAGCAGCCAGGTGTCTGCAACGCCGGGTGAAAGGACAATTTTGTCGGATTCGATCCAATCGCGGTAATGCTTTTCGAAGAACTTGCTGAACTCCTGGTTGCATTCGCGCCTCTGATTCGTCACTGTGTCCTGCAGGCCGAGCTCGGGATGCTCGTCCAGTTCTATCTCGCGCTCCACCATGCGGCGGTACATGTCGATCCACTCTTCCAGTTCCAGCGGGCCGAGCAGAGCGCGCGAAACTTCGTTGAACTCCTGTATGTAATCCTGCGAGGTCCTCGAACCGATTATCTTCCGTCCTTCGAGGAACTTCTTCACCACGAGCAGTATCTGGCTCGGATTGACCGGCTTGGTGAGATAGTCGCTGATTTTCTCGCCGATCGCCTCTTCCATCAGCGCTTCTTCCTCGTTCTTTGTCACCATCACCACGGGCAGGGAAGGTCGGATTTCCTTGATCCTCGCCAGTGTCGCCAGGCCGCCCATTCCCGGCATGGACTCGTCGAGCAGCACGAGATCGGCCGGGGCGTTCTCTATCCAGTTTACTGCATCTTCCCCGCTGGTGACGGTGGCCACCGCATAGCCTTTCTGTTCCAGAAAGCGGATATGCGAACGCAGAAGTTCCACCTCGTCGTCGACCCAGAGTATCCTTGCTCGAAAATCGGCTGCTTCGTCGGCTGTCATTGTTGTGAATGGATGGAGTAATTGTGTGCGAACGACAAGTTTACTGAACATTCCCGCTGCATGCAAGCCAATTCATCATTCATCATCCCATCTCTCACAACAGCATTCCCGCCACGCTCGCCGTCATCCAGGTCGCGATCGTGCCTCCGATCACCGAGCGCAATCCCATGCGCGCGATGTCGGAGCGGCGGTTCTCCGCCAGAGGACCGATTCCTCCGATTTGGATAGCAATCGAGGCGAAGTTCGCGAAGCCGCACAACGCGTATACCGAAATGATGGTCGTTTTCTCGGACAGGGCGCCGGCGCCGACGAGTTCGGCCATCCGCGCGTAGGCGACGAATTCGTTGAGCGCAAGCTTGATTCCCATCAGACTGCCCACGTCGAGGGCCTCTTGCCAGGGGACACCGATGCCCCATGCGATGAACTGAAAGACGAGTCCGAACAGCAGTTCGAGCGACAGGGACTTGCCGAACCAGGCGGTCGTGAGCTCGTTGACGCCGGTCACGGCGCCCAATCCGCCCAGGGCGGCGTCCGCCAGGGCGATCACGGCGATAAATCCGATGAGCATGCCTCCCACATTCAGCGCCAGGCGAAGTCCGTCTCCGGCGCCGGAAGCGGCCGCCTCGATCAGGTTCACGTGTTTTCTCTCTACACTGAGGCGGACATTACCCATCGTTTCAGGATTTCCGGTCTCCGGATGCATGATTTTCGCCACTATCATGGTGGCCGGAGCGGCCATCACCACCGCGGCCAGAAAATGCATGGCGAACTGCACTTGAGCCGCATCCGGAGTCATCCCTCCTTTTCCGGCCATTGCCGCGCCCAGAATCTGCACATAGGCGGCCATAACGCCTCCTGCTATGTGAGCCATGCCGCTTGTAAGCACCGTGAACAATTCCGATTGTGTGAGAGTGGAAAGATACGGCCTTATGGTAAGCGGCGCTTCGGTCTGCCCGATGAAGGTGTTGGCCGCGACGCACAGGGATTCGGCGCCGCTCGTGCGCAGGACGCGCAGCATCAGCCACGCTATGCCCTGCACGATGCGCTGCATGACGCCGAGATGATAGAGTATCGCCATCAGGGTGGCGAAATATATGATGGTCGGCAGAACCTGGAAAGCGAAGAAGTGTCCTAGGCTGTCCCCGGCCGACGGATCGGATGCCAGCCGTCCGAATATGAAACGCGCACCGTCTGAGGCGAAGGAAAACACCCACACGAAGGCGGCGGCCAGCTGTGAAAGGGCTTCGCGTCCGGGCGGCGCTTTCAGGACGAGCAGGGCGAACAGTATTTGAAGCAGCAGCCCGACACCGACCAGGCGCCAGGGTATTGCGCGGCGGTTGACCGAAAATCCCCACGCCAGCGCGAGGGTCAGCAGCAGGCCGAACATGCCTCGAAGAATCGGGAGCGGTTCCATGGGATCTAGGTATGGGAAACGTATGATGCCAAGGGCCGGGCTTCGACCGGCGCCTATCCGTGAGAAGAAAGATACGGATTGCGCGATTCAGTTGACGATTATGCAATCATGCGGGTTTCTTTGTACTTTTCAAGAAAGCGCCTTCACAAAAGGAATCCGCCGTGGACGTTCTATTTCTTTCCCGCCTGCAGTTCGCTTTCACCGTGATGTTTCACTATCTCTTCCCGCCGCTCAGCATCGGTCTCGGAACGCTGATGGTGATAACCGAAGGCATGTACATCAGGACCAAAAACAGACAGTACGAAGTTCTGGCCCGCTTCTGGACGAGAGTGTTCGCCGTTGTCTTCGCCATGGGAGTGGCCACCGGCATAGTGATGGAATTCGAATTCGGCACGAACTGGGCTTCGTATTCGCGATACGTGGGCGACGTTTTCGGATCGGCTCTGGCCGCGGAAGGCGTCTTCGCGTTTTTCCTCGAATCCGGTTTCCTGGCGGTGCTCGTCTTCGGCTGGGACAGGGTCTCCTCGAAAATGCACTTCTTTTCCACCGTAATGGTCGCCTTCGGGAGCATCCTGTCAGCGGTATGGATCGTAGTGGCGAATTCCTGGCAGCAGACTCCCGCGGGTTTTCATCTGGTGATCCGCGACGGATTCGCGCGCGCCGAAATAACCGACTTCTGGGCGCTGGTGTTCAATCCCTCCAGCATGCACCGGCTCGCGCACACGATAATAGGCGCCTGGATACTCGGTGCGTTTTTTGTGATGAGCGTAACCGCGTGGTACATACTCAAGGGCCGCCATCTCGAACTCGCGAAAAAGTCCTTCACGATCGCCCTGGTCTTCGGCGCCGTCGCTTCGCTGCTGGCTCTCGGTTCCGGCCACGCGCAGGCGGACAGGGTGGCGCAGACACAGCCGGCGAAGCTGGCCGCTTTCGAAGGTCATTTCAAAACAGGGGAGGGAGGCGCGCCGCTGTACATATTCGGAGTGCCGGACGAGGAAAACGAACAGGTGCGCTATGGTATTGCGATACCGGGAGGATTGAGTTTCCTTGTGCATTTCCGCGCCGACGCGCCGGTGCCCGGTCTCGACCGTTTCCCCGAGGATGAACAGCCGCCGGTAGTCATTCCTTTCATTACCTATCATGTGATGGTCGGGCTCGGGATGTTCTTCATCGCGATCACCCTCTACGCCGCGTATCTCCGATGGCGTGGAACCTTGTTCCGGAAGCGGTGGTTGTTGTGGATTTTCGTCTTCGCCGTTCTCGGACCTTACATCGCGAATCAGTTCGGATGGACGGCCGCGGAAGTGGGCAGGCAGCCATGGGTGGTTTACGGCCTGCTGAGGACATCCGACGGTTTGTCCCAGGCGGTCTCGGCCGAGGCGGTGCTGGCCTCGATCGTTCTTTTCGGGATCATCTACGCTCTGCTGTTCGTAGTGTGGATATACGTCATGCACGACAAGATCACGCATGGTCCGGATGAGAGCGCGCTGTACGGAACCCCGCAAGGCGGCCTCCGCGAGGCGGCCTCGGCGCTGGCCGATCACGCCGGTCCGTCGATGACCGCCGCCCGCGACGACGGCGGAAACGGAAATTCATAGGAGGCGCGGCATGGATCTCAACCTGTTCTGGTTCGTCACGCTGGGCGTGCTTCTCGCGGGCTACGCCATACTCGACGGTTTCGACCTCGGAGTCGGCATTCTGCATCCGTTCGTAAAAAAGGATGAAGAGCGCCGAATACTCATGAACGCGATAGGACCTTTGTGGGACGGCAACGAAGTCTGGCTGGTGACTTTCGGAGGCGCCCTGTTCGCGGCGTTTCCGCACGCCTACGCCACGGCGTTTTCGGGCTTCTATCTCCCTTTTATTCTGCTTCTCTTCGCGCTGATATTCCGCGCGGTGTCGATGGAGTTCCGCAGCAAGCAGGAGATGCGCTGGTGGCGCAGGGCATGGGACGGCTCGTTTTTCACCGCCAGCGCCCTCGCAGCGTTTCTGTTCGGCGTGGCCGTGGGCAACATGATGATCGGGCTTCCGGTGGGTGCCGACATGGAATACGCGGGAGGTCTGCTCGATCTTCTCGCGCCTTTCCCGCTTCTGACCGGCGCGCTGGCGGTCGTGACATTCGCGATGCACGGTTCGATATACCTGTATCTGAAGACCGAGGACGAGCTGCAGAAGCGCGTCCGCGGCTGGATGTGGAACACATTCTGGCTGTTTTTGATCTGCTACATCGCAACCACGGTGATTACATTGACGACAATGCCCAGCGCGGTGAGGAACTTCCACGACATTCCCTGGGCCTGGATCGTAGTGCTGCTCAACGTCCTCGCGATCGCCAACATTCCGCGCGCGATTCACAAGGGAAAACCGTTTTACGCCTTCGTCTCGTCATCCTGCACGATAGCCGCGCTGACATTTCTCTTCGGTTTCGCGCTCTATCCGAACCTGATCGTATCCAGCATCGATCCCGGGCACAACCTGACCATATACAACGCGGCCTCCAGCGAGATGACCCTGTCGATAATGCGATGGATAGCTTTTCTGGGCATGCCGTTCGTGCTCGCATACACGATCATCATCTACTGGATATTCAGGGGCAAGGTGAAACTGGGCAAGTTCAGCTATTGAAAACGGACGCGGCCGCTCCGAGCGCGTCCGCCGGAGGTTGGATATATCATGCCTGAAGTGTTCGTCACAAGACTCATACCGGAAGAAGGGCTGCGGCTGCTCCGGGAGCGCCATCGCGTGGATGTATTCGGAGAGGATCGTCCTATTACCAGGAAAGAACTCGCAGAAGGGGCGGGGCAGGCGGACGCGCTGCTCTGCCTGCTGACCGACGGGATCGACGCTGAAATCCTCGACGCCGCGCCGAGATTGAAGGTGATCGCCAATTACGCGGTCGGATACGACAACATCGACACCGCCGAGGCGCGCAGGCGCGGAATAGTGGTGACCAACACTCCCGGAGTGCTGACCGAAGCCACCGCCGACATCGCTTTCGCGCTGCTGATCGCCTGCGCTCGCCGCATAGTCGAGAGCGACCGCTGGTTGAGGAGGAGCGCGTTCGACGGCTGGGCGCCCATGCTGTTTCGAGGCCTCGACCTGGCCGGGAAAACCGTCGGCATCGTGGGCGCCGGACGCATAGGAAGCGCGATGGCGAAACGCTGCGCCTCGGGCTTCTCGATGAAAGTGCTCTACACGGATCTCGAACGGAATCCCGACTTCGAGAGAGCATTCAACGCCCGCTTCGCGGGCATCGACGAATTGCTGGCCGAAGCGGACTTCGTGTCCCTGCACGCGCCGCTCACGAGCGGAACCAGGCATCTCATAGACGAGAGCAGGCTGTCGCTCATGAAAAGGGATGCCGTGCTTGTCAACACCGCCCGCGGACCGCTGGTCGACGAGAGGGCATTGATGGCCGCGCTTCGTGAGAGACGGATTTTCGCCGCCGGTTTCGACGTTTATGAATTCGAGCCGGAGATCCCGGAAGAGTTGAAGCTGCTCGACAATGCGGTGATACTCCCGCATATCGGCAGCGCCTCATACGAAACCCGCGCGAGAATGTCAGTCATGGCCGCGGAGAACATACTCGCGGCGCTAGACGGGCGCGCTGCGCCCAACGCAATCCCGTGACGGGCGGTTCCTGAAAGAAAGCGGCGGGTCTGTTGAACCCGCCGCATGAAAACGAAAAAACCGGGTCCGCTTCTCGGCGGATCCGTGTCATCGGCCTCGCTACTTGTTGTTCGCGTAGAACCGCTCCATGAACTTCGCCAGAGTTTCGGCGGATTCCATGGGGCATGAATTGTAGACGGAGGCGCGGCAGCCGCCGACGGAGCGATGGCCCTTCAATCCGAGCATCTTCTCCTTCTTGGCCTCGGCGATGAATTTCTCCTCGAGCTCCGGCGTCGGAAGGTTCCAGGTGATGTTCATGAGCGAACGGTCTTTCGGATTCGAGACCGTTCCTTTGTAAAAATCGGAATGAGCGTCGATGAGGCCGTAGATGAGGCCGGCCTTCCTCTCGTTCTTCTGCGCCACGGCCTCGAGGCCGCCGAGCTGCTTTATCCACTTCAGCGTGCGTCCGACAACGAACACCGGCAGCACGGGAGGCGTGTTGAACATCGATCCCTTGTCAACATGCGTTTTGTATTTCAACATCGTCGGTATGTCCTTCTTCGCCTTCTCCTCGACCCATGACTTCTTCACGATGACCATGGTCACGCCCGAAGGTCCGAGATTCTTCTGGGCGCCCGCGTAAATCAGACTGTACTTCGAGTAATCGAGCGGACGGCTGAGCATATCCGACGACATGTCGGCGACCAGCGGAACATTTCCCACATCGGGGGTTTCGCGCCACTGTGTGCCGTAAATCGTGTTGTTGGTCGTGATATGAGCGTAATCGGCGTCCGGCGACCATTTAAGATCCACGGGTATGTAATTGAAGTTCGCATCCTTCGAGCTGGCGGCTTCCACGGCTTCGCCGAACAGTTTGGCTTCCTTGATCGCCTTGGTCGCCCACTCTCCGGTGACCACGTAATCGGCCTTGGAATGCATGAAGTTCATGGGCACCATGGCGAACTGCAGGCTGGCGCCGCCGCCCAGAAACATGCAGTCGTAATCGTCGGTTGACAGACCCATCAGCTCAAGCGCGTCCGTTTGAGTTTCCAGCATCACGGCGTCGAATTCCTTCGAGCGGTGGCTGACTTCCATTATCGACACGCCAAGATTCGCGAAATTCATCACGACGTCGCGGGTTTCTTCGACTACCGAGAGGGGCAGGACCGCAGGTCCGGCAAAAAAGTTGTGTGCGCGTTCCATGAAAAGTACTCCTGTTCTGATTAAGGCGTCGGAATTCCGTTGATCGGCGCTCTGCGCCACGGCAATGGTTCAAAGCTATGGAATTATTCGGACATTTGCACGAAATACTGCCGCAACGGGGCGCTATGCCGGCAATAGTGAATAAAATCACTTATAGCTCTCCATAACTTCTGATACTTGTTCCTTCGGTGCGGTTTCCCTAAGTTACAAAAAGTGGAAGAGGGCGCCGGAAAGATGATTCCGGCAGTCGATCACCCGAAATAGTGTATAGCATCCGCAATGCGATCACAGGAGCGGCATCTGCAGCAGCGCGCGGTTTTTCATCAGCGCAAGGGTACGCGTGTGCCGGCGGCGTCTGCATAAAGCACATATTCAACCATCACAGGAGCCAGACATGAAGATTCTCATCCCGGACGGAATTTCAAAAGACGGCGCCGCGCTGCTTTCCGGCGCGGGCTATGAACTGACTCAGACGAAATACACGCCGGAAGAACTGCTTGCCAATATCGCGGATTTCGATGCGATAATTGTGCGTTCGGCCACGAAGGTGACAAAGGAAGTGATTGATGCGGGCGCGAAACTGAAAGTCATCGCCCGCGGAGGTGTCGGGCTCGACAATATTGATGTGGCGTATGCGAAGAGCAAGGGAATTCCGGTGCTCAACACGCCGGGCGCTTCCGCGATATCCGTGGCGGAGCTCGCCATCGGGCACATGTTCGCTGTCAGCCGTTTCCTCAACATCAGCACGGCCGAAATGCGCCAGGGCAAATGGCCCAAGAAAGAATACGCGAAGGGCGTCGAACTTTATAAAAAGAATCTCGGGATTCTCGGATTCGGTTCGATCGGAAAGGAAGTGGGAAGGAGAGCCCTGGGGCTCGGCATGACGGTACTGGCTCACGATCCGTTTTTCACTCCAGCCGACTATCAGGTGGAGCAGACCACGAAAGAGGATCTCCTGAAACGCTCGGACATCGTCACGCTTCATCTCCCGCTCGACAAGCAGGCGGGGCCGACCATCGGCGCCGCGGAATTGGCTCTGATGAAGGACGGCGTCGTCCTAATCAACTGCGCTCGCGGCGGAACCGTCGACGAGGCCGCGCTGCTCGAGGCGTTGAACAGCGGGAAAGTATACGCCGCGGGAGTGGACGTATTCGTGAACGAGCCGGCCACCGAAGCTCAGAAAGCCCTCATCGATCATCCTCGCGTCAGCGTAACGCCCCATATCGGCGCGCAAACCGTGGAAGCGCAAGACCGCGTTTCGGTGGAAATCGCCGAGAAGGTCATCGCGGCCCTGAAGTCCTGACACCCCGCACAACAACCTCGCGAACGCCGTCTCCGTTTCCTCGGTCCGCAAACATGGAGCGGAGCGGCGGCGCGCGTATGTGAGATTACAAACCCGTTATCAATCCCGAACAAGCAATGTCAACACTACGCCCATTCAGAGCTTTCCGTCCGAAACCGGAACACGCGGCGGAAGTCGCCGCCAAGCCTTATGACGTTCTGAATTCCGATGAAGCCAGGGAGGAGGTAAAAGGCCGTCCTCTCTCGTTCCTCCACGTCGGCAAGCCGGAGGTCGACCTCGATCCGTCGATGGACCTCCACGATCCGCGCGTGTATGAAAAAGGACGTGAAAATCTTTTTAAGCTGATAGAAGGGGGAGTCCTCCTGCAGGACGAAACCCCCTGCCTGTATTTGTACGCCCAGACTATGGACGGACACACTCAGTACGGGCTGGTCGGCTGCGCCTCGGTGGAGGAGTATTGGAACGACTCGATAAAGAAGCACGAGTACACGCGCAAGGACAAGGAGGAAGACCGCAGCAACCACGTCCGAGTCACGAACGCCCACACGGGACCGATATTCCTCACGTACCGCGACATGCCGGAGATTGACGCGATCATCGCGCGAGTGAAGGACGAGAAGCCCGCCAACGATCACACCGCGCAGGACGGCGTCCGGCACACTTCCTGGGTGATTTCCGATCCGGTGACGATCGCCGATCTCTCGAGTCTCTTCCAGCGGATTCCCGCCTTCTATGTGGCGGACGGGCATCATCGGACGGCCGCAGCCGGCATTGTGGGTCGGGAAAGAGCCAAGGCGAATCCGAAGCACAGCGGCGGCGAGGAGTACAACTTTTTCCTCGCCGTGTGCTTCCCGGCGGGCCAGCTGCGCATCATGGATTACAACCGCGTGGTCAAGGATCTGAACGGCATGACATCCGGGGAGTTCCTGGGCAAACTCGAGCAGTATTTCAAGATCGCCCCGGCCGAGTCCGCCGTGCGTCCCTCCCGCAAGGGCGAGATAGGCTTGTATATGGACGGATGCTGGCGCACGCTGAACGCGGCGCCGGCGTTGCTGGCCAATCCGGATCCGGTGTGCAAGCTCGACGTGGCGATACTGCAGAAAAAAGTTCTCGCTCCCTTGCTCGGCATCGAGGATCCCAGAACCGACAAGCGCATCGACTTCGTCGGCGGCATCCGGGGACTGGGCGAACTCGAGAGGCGTGTGGACTCGGGTGAAATGCGGCTCGCGTTCAGCATGTTCCCAACGTCGGTGGATGAGCTGATGGCCATCGCGGACGCGGGAAAGATAATGCCGCCGAAATCCACCTGGTTCGAACCGAAGCTCCGGGACGGATTGTTCATACACTTCCTCGACTGACAGTCCTCAACGGCCGTTCCTTCTTTTTTCGGACCGGCTTCACGCTTATTTTATCGCCGGGACGGATCAATCTCGCCAGCGAAGCAGTACCGGAGATGTAGATCATGCAGTTCTCGGAGACACCGGCAAACACTAGGGATTTCCACGCGATGGGCGGGGCGTGCGGCGTACTGATGCGCCGGCACGCGGTTAACCTGCTGTCAACGGCGCTGTTCATGTTTGCGTCATCCGGCGTCTCAGCGCAAAAACACAGCGACTGGGACACGCTGTGGCTGCATACACACGCGCTCTCCAGCTCCAATCCCTACTACTGGATGGGTGTGCGATGGGGACAATACACCGGACTGGCGTACGACCGCTTCCGGGATGTCGTGTATGTGGTCAACCCTGATCTGAGAGATATCGGCGGTTACATGGCGCCCTACCCCCGCATCCATATATGGGATGCTAGGACGGGCGGGTACGCCGATTCACTAGGCCGCACACTTTCAGGCGGCGGCGGCGAGCTTCCCGTTCCGACAGACACGGTGCAGGGAGGTTATCAACAGAAACGCTTCAGCATTTACAAAGTCGCCGTCGACGGTGAAGGCCGGATTTACGCCTGCAATCTGGTATCCCCGCTGCTCGAATCCTTCCTGCCCCCATGTCCCGGTCAGGACACGACGCAGGGACCCTGGAAAGTGTATCGCTGGGATACCCCGGCCGCCTCCCCGAAGCTCATTTACGCCACGCTGGATTATTTCAGCAATTATGAAGCCGTCTCGCGTTTCAACACCGAGATGACCTGGTCGCGCTGGGGCGACGCCTTCGAGGTGGTCGGCAAGCGCGGGTACGAGAGCCCTGGTCCGGGACAACCGCCGCTACTTGTGGACAGCGCGCGTATCATGGTATCCGGAGGCGTCTGGTGCCTGCAGCCGTACACAAACCGTGAGGTGAACATATTTCTGGAAGACCGCAGAGCGACGCGTCCGTTTGAATTCCGCCTCGCCGTGCGCATGAGGTCTTCGTTGGAGGGAATCTCGTCTCATGGAATCGCGCCTACCGGTTCGACGCATTTCGCGGACATTTGGATGGACAACGCGTTCCGAGTGACAACCCTGAACAATCAGGTCCAGGTACAAGGATCCTGGCCCCAGACTCATCCCACGACAGCGAACCTGGCACTGTCGGAGGATTCCGCAACAGGCACCGGGCCTTCGGGTCCGATCGCGTACATACCGCTGCCCGCATTCTCGCGGAACCTGCTCGTCTGCGCCGACGGCAGGCCCACGGATCCTGTAGATCCAGCCATCACGAACTGGAACACGACAGCCCGGCTTCTGGATGTAACGAATCCAAATTACGCCTATCGTTTCCTCGGTTCCACGCCGCCGGTCGGATACAACACGATGAACGTCAGCGCGGGAATCGACGTATACAACTACATTTCTGATGTGGATTACAAGCTGGAGGTCGAGCCGGACAGCGGGCGGGGTCTTTACATTGTGCTGTTCGTGCTGATGTCCAACAACGGCATCGCTGCCTTCAGGACGAAGCGGCCTGTATACGTCCCGGTGGAATTGCTATCCTTCGACGCATCCGTCGAGAACGAATCGGTCATATTACGTTGGGAAACAGCCAACGAGACGAACAATCACGGATTCGAGGTGCAGCGAAGTTTCGACAACGGGCGCAACTGGGATAAAATCGCCTTCTCGTCAGGCGCAGGCACCACGTCTCTTCCGCGCAGGTATTCGCACATGGATCCCGTCACGGAAACGCACCGTTCGCTCGGCGTCGTATTATACCGGCTGCACCAGCTCGACAGCGACGGCAGCGAGAGTTATTCGCAGAGCGTGGCAGCGCGCATATCACAATATCCCGCGTCACTGCGAATCGGAGCGCCATATCCGCAACCGGCATCGCGCGGGGTCGCGTTATCCTTCCAGGCCCCTCGAACATCGCATATAAACATCTCAATATACAGCCGGATCGGGGAACGGGTCGCCGTCCTGACCGACCGGAGATATGAAACGGGAGAGCACACTCTCCGCTTCGATGCGGGGATGCTTCCCTCGGGCATCTATGTAATACGGCTGCTGTCCGCCGATGGGAACGCTGAGAGATTGTTGACCGTGACGCGTTGATGGGTCGACGCATCGTGCGAACGAAGGAAAGGAGGGCGGCGCTTGCGCAGCTCTTGATCTTGCGGTGAAATGGATATATTTTTTATACCCACCATGAAAAAATTCGCTACAGAGGTCCATTTGAGCCGCGAAATGCGGCTGCTCGATGTCACGATGATCGGTGTCGGGGCGATGATAGGCGCGGGCATTTTCGTGCTCACCGGCATCGCGGCCGGAGTCGCGGGGCCGGCGCTCATCATCAGTTTCATCCTCAACGGCGGCGTCGCTCTTCTGACGGCGATGTCGTACGCGGAGCTCGGTTCGTGTTTTCACGACGCCGGCGGAGGATACCTTTGGGTGAAGGAGGGACTTCCGAAATGGAACGGTTTTCTCTCCGGTTGGATGAGTTGGTTCGCGCACGCCGTTGCATGCAGCCTGTACGCGCTCGGTTTCGGAGCATATTTCGAACACGTGCTGACGGAATTCGGAGCGGCGCTGCCCCACTGGGGTTTCCTTTCTCCCCAGAAGCTCCTGGCCGTTGCCGTGGCTGTCGTTTTCGCGTATGTCAATTTCCGGGGCGCCTCTGAAACTGGAAAAATCGGCAACATCGTGACCTTGGCGAAAATCGTCATTCTCGGAGTATTCGTCGCTTTCGGTCTCGAGTTCATTTTACGCCGCGGGGATGTTCTTGCGTCCTATACGCCGTTCATGCCCAACGGATGGAGCGGGGTCATTCAGGCGATGGGATTGACCTTCATAGCTTTCCAGGGCTTCGAAGTCATTTCCCAATGTTCCGAAGAGGTTAAAAATCCCAAGAGGAACATCCCGCGCGCCGTATTCCTGTCGTTGTTGATCGTAGTTCCGATTTACCTGCTTGTCGCAATCGTTTCTCTCGGCTCCGTGACTCCGGAGGGCATGACGGCGTGGGACTACCTCGCTCAGCAGAAGGAAACCGCTTTGGTCGGCGTCTCCGAGTCGTTTTTCCGCGGAGGCGGCGTTCTGTTGCTGATAGGTGGGCTCATCTCTACGATGTCGGCGTTGAACGCAACCGTGTACAGCTCTTCGCGCGTGGCCTTCGCCATGGGGCGTGACCGCAATTTTCCCGCCTTTTTCGGCAGGGTGCATTCGAAGAAATTCACGCCGCATTACGCAATCTTCTTTTCTTTCCTGATTGTCGTGCTCATGTCGGTGTCGCTGCATATCGAGGATGTTGCGTCCGCCGCGGACATCATGTTCCTGCTTCTCTTTCTGCAGGTGAATATCACGCTGATAAGGCTTCGCAAGATGAGACCCGATCTGGACCGCGGTTTTTTTACTCCCGTGTTCCCTTACCTGACGATAGCAGGCATCGTGTTGTTGCTGTTCCTGGCTCTGTTCATGCTCACCTACAGTCCTCTGGGTTGGCTGGTGACCGGCGCATGGATCGGGACGGGTTTGCTCGTCTATCGGGGTTACGCGTCGAAGCGGGAAATCGAACATGTTCAACGCATGGAAGCTCTTGAGCGACTCGAGCGCAAGGAATACAGGCTGCTGGTCCCCCTGGCGAATCCGCGTTCGGTTCCGGACCTGATGCGCATTGCCGTGGCCATTGCACGTTCTCACGGCGCCGAAGTGCTGCTTCTGCACGTCGTGGAAATCGACGAGAAGACATCCTTGCGCGCGGGACTGGAGAAGGTGCCGGATGATCTGCCGGTTTTCGATATCGCGGCGGAGATCCTCGAGCGCGCCGATATACCGGTTCGCTCGATCGTAAAAGTATCTCACAGGATTTCCGAAGGCATCGTGGAAACGGCTGTGGAGCAACGCGCGAATTTCATACTGCTCGGCAGACAGAAAAATCCGCCGTTTCTCGAACGGATTTACACTTCCATACTGGACAGCGTAATTGCGGAAGCTCCGTGCGAAGTGGCGGTATTGCACGGTGAACTCGCTCCGGCTCCTCTGCGTTCCATTCTGCTTCCATACGGCGAAAACATTCATACGCGTCTCGCGCTCGAGATTGCGCCCGGTCTCGTCAGGGAACTCGGGGGCGCCGCGGAGGTGATGATGGTATTCGAGCCGGGCACTCCCCACGACCGCAAAACCGTCCAGCTCGATGCTATCGGAAAAGAAATGCAGGAAGCGGAGCTTCAAGCCCGAATCTCGGCGGTGGAGCGTACGGATGTGCTGGAGGGGCTGGTGTCCGCTTCGAAATCGTCCGATCTCATGGTAATGGGCGGCCGGTCCGGTGATTTCATAAGCCTTGTATTCGGACAGTCCCTGACACAGGATATCACTGAAAACGTGCATTGTCCCGTGCTCTGGGTGAAGGAATACGAGGAACCGGTATCTTTCTGGAAAACCCTGCTGACACCGCTGCAGGAAAAAACGGAGGGCGGCGATGGATCTGCAAATTGAAAAAATGCTCAGCGACCTGGCCGGACAGTTCATCGCTTATCTGCCCAGCCTGATCGGGGGAGTGGTTCTCGTGGGAATCGGGCTGTTGCTCGGGTGGCTGTCGAAGAGGTTGAGCGTGCAACTCGCTCTCGTTCTGCGTCTCGACCGTTTGTTCCGCAGATTCAGATGGGGCGTGGGTTTCGCAAAAGGTGATATTCGTTACGCATTTTACAATTCCTTGGGCAACATAGTCTTCATATTGGTGTTTCTTGTTCTTCTGACGGCCTCGCTCGATGTGCTGCGTCTCACCATTCTTTCGGAAATGATCCGCTCGGGAGTGCTGTTTGTTCCGAAATTGATCATCGCCCTGGTGATAGTCGGGTTGGGCTGGATGGTCGCCGGATGGAGCGCCGGGGCGATTCAGCGCGCGCTTGTGAAAGAAGAGATGCCCCGCGCCACGCTCATCGCGCGCTTTGCCCGCGCCGTGATCATGCTTTTTTTCTCGGCGATGGCCCTGACGGAACTCGATGTCGCCCGGGACATCGTCGTCATTGGTTTCAGCGCCGCCATCGTCACGCTGGGACTCATCGTGGTGGTGCTCGCGGTGATCGGGGGGAAATCCGTTCTGCTGCGTCTGGAGCGCGGGGATGAAAAGATGACCTGATCTGAGCCTGCAGCCGGTGCGGATATATCCCTCGGGCCTCGCTGGCACGGCAGTCCCCGCTTCCGGAGGTCGAGCAGCCATGTGTCCTTTGCATTCTATCGGAGTTCGTGAATATTTGCTACGACACGGATCACTCGTTAATCCGCTCCAGATGACCGGTAATTTATTTTCGGATGTCGAAGTCGGGTGGAATCCGGTCCTGAATGAAACGATTCCGCCTTCTGTACTATCCGGCGACAGGGCGTTGACGGGCGGGATTCCGGTCGTCGCCCGCATCGCCGTTGCTCCGCTTTTCTTTTTCCTGGGCATGGCCGGAGTCAGCGCGCAGTCGCCGTTCATCGAAATGAACGGCCAATTGTCGGGATGGATCGCGGGATCGCTGGACGGCGTATCGGTCACGCAAGTCGGCGCGAGATACATTCCGGATCTGCGCGCTGGATGCCCCCTGTCGGAGTCGCTGATGCTGGACTGCGAAGTCTCGGCGCACGGTTACGGCTCCTTCCGCCGTGGAAATGCGCCGGAGTGGGAGGTCGAAGCGCATCGTCTCTGGCTGCGCGTCGCTGCGGAACGCGCGGAATTGCGAGCGGGCCTGCAGAAGATCAACTTCGGATCGGCCGTGCTTCTGCGACCGCTGATGTGGTTCGACGGCATCGATCCGCGGGATCCGCTGAAGCTCACCGCCGGCGTCTACGGCTTGCTGGGCAGATATGTGTTTCAGGACAACAGCAACATATGGCTCTGGACGCTGTACGGGAACCGCGGCGTCAAAGGAATTGAAACGGACGAAACAATCCGGAATACTCCTGAATTCGGCGGACGCGCACAGATGCCGCTCGGACCCGGCGAAGCCGCGCTGTCGTATCATCACCGCCGCATCCGGGTGTCCGCGGCAGCGCTTTCAGTTCCGCAAACCGAATCGCGCGAACACAGGCTCGGTCTCGACGGGCGCTGGGATCTCGGTGTTGGAGTCTGGTGCGAGGGGGCCGTCATGAACCGCGAGGAGGCCCCCGACCGCTGGATAACGCTCGCGACCGTCGGCGCCGACTACACGTTCGCCTGGGGCAACGGCGTCGCCGTCACTTGCGAACACTTCGTCGCGAACGCCGGCCGTTTCTTGACGGCGTCGCGTCAGGCGGCCGGCATGACCGCGCTGGCCGCAGAATATCCGCTCGACGCCGTGCACGGGGTGTCTCTCATGGCTTTCTACGACTGGCGGAGCCGGGAATGGTATAGAATAGCCGGGTTGTCGCACACGCAGGATGCATGGTCGGCGCATCTTCTGCTGTATATTAATCCCGAACGGAATATGCAGGGATATCCGGGGACAGCCGGACCCGCGTTCGCCGGGACCGGTTTTCATCTGCTCGCGGCATTCTATCACTGATGACGCGATGGAAAATCCAAAAAGGCAGGCAGGCATGAATTCGGACGGCATCGTCAGGCTGGAAAATGTCGTGAAACGGTTTCCGATGGGAAGCGGCTCCTTGACCGCTCTGGGCGGCATATCGCTGAGCATAGGCGCGGGCGAGTTCACGGGCTTCGTCGGGCCGAGCGGCTCGGGAAAAACCACCCTGCTGAACATCATCGGATCCCTGGATTCGCCGAGCGAGGGCAGCGCTCTGGTGTTCGGGCGCGACACGCGCGACCTAACCGCCCGCGAGTCGGCCCGTCTGAGAAATGAACACATAGGTTTCATCTTTCAGACGCACAACCTGTTTCCCGTTTACACCGTCTACCAGAACGTGGAATTCCCGCTGCTTCTGCAGCGCGTACCCGCCGGCGCGCGCCGCTCGGCCGTGATGCAGGCGCTGGAATGGGTGGGACTCGCAGACCGGAGCGAGGCGCGGCCGGCGCAGCTGTCCGGGGGCGAGAGCCAGCGCGTGGCGATAGCACGGGCCATGGTAAAGCGCCCTGGACTGGTGCTCGCCGACGAACCCTCCGCAAATCTGGACGCAGCAAACTCGAAACACATTCTTGGTACGATGGAAACTCTGAACAGGGAACTGGGAACGACGTTTCTTTTCGCCACGCATGACGAGAAGGTCATTGCTTATCTCAGGCGCGTGATCGCGCTCAGGGACGGGATGGTCGAGCGCGACGAAGCGGCGGAACCGGCCATGGAGACGGCTCATGACGGCGTTTAAGCTCGCGATTGCGAACCTGTTGGGCGCAGGGCTTCGAACGTGGCTGAACGTTCTCGCCCTTTCCTTCTGTTATGTGGTGATCATTTTCTACAACGGTTTGATCGAGGGTTGGAATCAACAGGCCCGGCGCGATCTCATCGCCTGGGAGGTCGGATCGGGACATTTCCGGCACGCCGCCTATGACCCCTACGATCCTTTCACGCTTGTAGAGGCGCATGATTCGCTTCCGGGAATTCTGCGGCGCGAGGCGGACGCCGGACGTCTGGCGCCCGTGCTTATAACACAGGCCACGCTGTATCCGAAAGGAAGAATGCAAACTGTCTTGCTTCGCGGCATAGATCCCGGACAGCGCGTTATCGCCGTTCCGACCGCCTCGCTCGATACATTTCCCGAAAGCGGGGCGATTCCCGCCGTGATCGGCAAGCGTATGGCGGAGTCCGCCGGTCTGGAGCTGCATGACGCCGTGAACATCCGTTGGCGCGACAGAGACGGCGCTTTCGATGCCTGCGAGATTCTGGTGGTTGATATCTTTACTATCGATGTGCCGAGCGTGGACGTCGGTCAACTGTGGGTGCCGCTCGATCGTTTGCGCGAGATGTCCGGCATGCCCGGCGAAGCCACATTGCTCGTGGCCGCGGCTGATGCCGTTCCTCCGTCGGTCGAGGCGCCCCCGGGCTGGTCTTTCGCTTCTCCGGAGGTCCTTCTGCGAGACTTGACGGAAGTTATCCAAGCCAAACGCTTCGGCTCCCGGGTGATGTACACGATCCTGCTCTGCATGGCCCTTCTCGCTCTTTTCGACACGCAAGTGTTGTCGATTTTCAGACGGCGGCGCGAGATCGGAACCTACGTGGCGCTGGGCATGACCCGCTGGCACGTTGTCGGGGTGTTCACGATCGAAGGCGCAGCCCACAGCATACTGGCCGCATTCGCGGGAGCAGCCTACGGAGTGCCGCTGCTATGGCATATGGCGGCCGAGGGATTCGGCATCGGCGGCGCGTTCGACAATACCGGGCTCGCGGGCGCAGCCCGGATATATCCGGATTTCAGCGCGGGACTGGTCCTCACAACCGTGCTACTGGTTTTCATCGCGGCGGCAATAGTCAGTTTCCTGCCCGCGCGTAGGATAGCATACATGCGTCCGACCGACGCGCTGAGAGGAAGATTGAAATGATCCGTTTCCTCCTCTCCGGCGTGTTGCGCGACCGGGCTCGCAGCGCTTTTCCGCTGTGTATCGTATCGATCGGGGTGTTCCTGACGGTGGTATTCAGCGGGTGGATGGACGGCATATTCGGCGACATGGTGGATCTCAGCGCGCGTTTCACGACCGGTCATGTAAGAGTGGTCACGCGGGCTTATGCGCAGAATGAAAGCCAGCTGCCCAACGATCTCGCGCTCATCGAGTCGGAGTCGCTGCTCGGCGAGCTTCAGAGCATGTATCCCGGAATGGAATGGGCGCGGAGGATCCGTTTCGGCGGATTGGCCGATGTGGCAGATGAAAACGGGGAGACAAAACGGCAGGGACCATTCTCCGGTCTGGCTGTGGATCTGTTTTCGCGGGAAGGTGGGGAGGTGGAACGCCTTTCTCTTGAGCGTTCGCTCGCTCGCGGAGGATTGCCGGAAAGAAGCGGAGAGGCGCTGCTGAGCGAGGAATTCGCCGGGCAACTCGGCCTGAAGATCGGAGACGAATTTACCCTCTTTTCTTCCACCATGTACGGCGCGATGTCCTTCAGGCAATACAGGTTAGCGGGCACCGTGCGTTTCGGCTCGACCGCGCTCGACCGCGGCGGCCTTGTCGTGGATCTGAAGGATGCGCAGGACGCGCTCGACATGACAGACGCGGCCGGCGAGGTCCTGGGCTTCTTCCGCGACGGATTGTACGACGATGAAGCGGCGGCGCGGAACGTCGTTGACTTCAACTCGCGGGCGGATACAAATGACGAGTTCGCGCCCGTCATGCTGCGGCTGAAAGAACAAAAGCAGCTTGCTGGGATCATCGACTACATGGAAAACCTCGATGCCTTGCTGACCGGAATTTTCATCCTCATCATGTCCGTGATCCTGTGGAATACCGGGCTGCTCGGAGGATTGCGCCGGCATTCGGAATTCGGCGTGCGCCTGGCGCTCGGCGAGGACAAACGGCGCTTGTATGGGAGTCTCGTGATCGAATCGGCGCTGATCGGTGTGATGGGATCCGCCGCGGGCACGCTCGCCGGGCTGGCCTGTCTCTGGTACCTGCAGGAGTACGGCCTCGATTTCGGAGGAATGATGAAATCCGCTTCAATGATGCTGCCTACGGTGTACCGGGCCAGGATCACGCCCGAAACATTTTTCATAGGTTTCATCCCCGGGGTGTTTTCAATGGTCGCGGGCACTATGCTTTCCGGACTCGGGATTTTCCGCCGGAACACGGCTGCTCTTTTCAAGGAGTTGGAGGTATGATTCACATTGCGTCCCTGCTTTTGCTGGCCATTCTGCCGACGCCCGAGGCGCAGTCTCCGACGGGCGATGACATCATCGCGCGCGTGGAGCGCAACATCTCGTCGCGCAACCGCATTTATACTGCGACGATGCTGATCAGAACTAGGCGCGGCGACCGCAGTATTACCGCGAAATCCTGGGGTGAAGGCGCCACGCGCTCTTTGACGGAGTATCTCGCTCCCGCCCGCGAGAAGGGCACGAAAATGCTGAAACTCGAAGGCCGGCTGTGGATCTACTCGCCCTCGACGGATCGGACGATTCAGATTTCAGGGCACATGCTGAGGCAGTCGGTGATGGGCTCCGACCTGTCTTACGAGGACATGATGGAAGATCGCAAGCTCACCGAGATCTACGAGGCGTCCATCGAGGGCGACTCCTCAATCGAGGGGCGCCCGTGCTGGATTCTCAAATTGACTGCGAAAGCGCATGATGTCGCTTACAGGACGAGGAGAATGTGGGTCGATCGAGAGCGTTACATTCCGTTGAAGGAAGAACTCTATGCTCTGAGCGGCCGGCTTCTGAAGAAAACCGAGTACAGCGAAGTGCGCCGCATCGGCGCAAGGTGGTTCCCGATGGTCGTCACGTTCAAGGACATGATGAAGGACGGGGACGGCACGGAATTCCGAATCACCGACATCGCCTTCGACCAGTCCATTCCCGAACACTTATTCTCCAAAGCTTCGTTGCGCAAATGAACCGCCGAAAAACCTCCGTTCCTCCCTGTGATAACGCTCCTCTCTTCCCTCTTCTCTCTTCCCGCGGCCTCTAATACCGGACCTTCTTCCCCTTATTATATCCTCCCTCCCCGAAGGGCCGCAACGTGTCAATCCATATCTGCTCGAGAATCTCGAGGTCCTCGGAGTAGTCGTAAGCAGGATCCTCGTTCACCGGGAGCGTTTCGACGGTCTCGAAACTGAACGCTGCGGGACCGAGCTCCTTCCAGTCCCTCTGCAGCGCGTCGATGGAATGAGAACCGTGCTCGAGCTGGAAGCGATGACGGTCGAGAACGCCGTGCAGGTTGAGACTTGAGATGAGAAATATTCTGCCGTTTTCCGTATTCCGTATGGCTACGACTCCCGCCGTTTTCGGAGCGAGCTTGTACGCGCGTTTGAGATCCTTGTTTGATGCCATTTTAATGTTCCGATTTTATTCAATCGCAGCGGAAGATCCCCAGCGGGTTAGGCTGGATGCTGAAGCGCGGAATGCTTATTATTGAGGCGTCCCGAAGCGCAACTGCTCAACAAAAGACAATATACTTTTCAAACCGGAGAAATCATGGATTCGAAACTCATCACAACGGCCTTCACGATAGACGGATACCGCATCCTGAAAAATCTGGGCGTCGTACGAGGCATCACCGTGCGCTCGCGCAGCATCTTCGGCACCATCGGCGCCAGCCTGCAAACGATAGTCGGCGGCAACATCACCCTGTTCACCGAACTCTGCGAGAAAACCCGCATGGAGGCCTTCAACATAATGGCGCAGCACGCCGAGGAAATCGGCGCCAACGCCGTCATCGGCATGCGCTACGACGCCAACGAAGTGATGCAGGGCGTCACAGAAGTCCTCGCCTACGGCACCGCCGTCGTCGTCCAACGCCTGGAACCGTAATTACAACCTCCATCATTCATCATTCGTCATTAAAAATGCTCGACCTACGCCGCCAGGCAACGCGCTTAAATCCGGACGACCTTATCCGGCATCTTCACGAATTCACGCTGCAGCCGAAATATTCAGCCGGGATCTGGTGTTTTTCCCCCGCGGGAGGACGCTTTCACGCTCGTTACGGCCGTGAGCGCAGCGTGGAGGAACGCCTCGAAACAGCGGCCTCGCTCGCGTCTTACGGGCTCGGGGGCATCGAAGCGCATTATCCGAACGAAATCAATGAAGACAATCTGGAACTCTGGAAAACCTTTTCCCGCGACACGGGTATCCGGGTGCTTACGGTTGTGCCGCTGTTGTTTTACGACGCGGACTTCGAATGGGGCTCGATTTCAAATCCTGACGGCGGAGTGCGCAGAAAGGCAATAGATAGAACCATCGCGGCTTTCAGGATCAACAGGGAATTGAGAACGGATTTCGCCGTGGTCTGGCCCGGCATAGACGGATACGAGAATTCTTTCGGCATAGACTTCGCATCCATGAGAGATCGTTTCATCGACGGTCTCGCCGAGGCGATGGACGCTGTCCCGGGCGTGCGCGTTGCCTTCGAACCCAAACCGTATGAACCGCGCGGACACATTCTTTTCGGAACCACTTCCGAAGGCGTGCTTCTCTGTCGTGCTGTGGAGAGACGGCTCGAATCGGAGCATAATGAGAGTCTGATGAACGAGGGACACTCCCTTTGCTGTCTTAATCCAGAAATCGGACATGTGCTCATGGCATACGAAGACCCGCCTTATGCCTGCAGCTGGCCTCTCTCGGAAGGGCGGTTGGCTCATTTGCACGTGAACAGCCAGCCGCTCGGGAATTTCGATCAGGATCTGAACGTTGGCGCGGTATCACCGGAGCAGTTCGAGTCGCTGCTGTACGTTTTGAAAATGCACGCTTACGAGGGATATTTCGGTATCGACATCAATCCCGAGCGCATGTCCGTGGAAACCGCCATACGGATCAATATCGATGCGGTACGCGCCGCCGCCGATCGCATCAACAACCTCGACCACGAAGCTGTCATATTCGCCGCCAGTCATCCTGACCGCGCTCGCGGCTGGCTGGAGGCGTATCTGATTCGCGCTCGCGCTGCGCGGCCTGAAATCCTCCCGGCGCTCGCCCGGCCGAAGATGGATGCTACGGATGGATGATGGCGGCGCCTGGATCGTCACGAGTATCTCGTGGCACGCTCGGCCGATTTCTTCACTCGCTTCCGCGGATTCGGTTCTTCTGGCCGGCGGAAACTCGATGACCTGTTTCAAGGCAGCAGTATTGAGGCATGGAATTATGCTTGCATGTCCCGATCTTCGAATCGGAAAATCCTGCTGTCCATTTCCGACACAATATGAGATATTCAGGTATGAAGATCGAATTCCATGCCAAGATGATAAGCCCGTTAGGGCGCTGAACGGATTCGCGACAAGTCAGATGAAAATCTCGAGCGGATCTTCGAATTGGATGCCGCATCCACGATCATCTCTTCACCCTTCGCGCGTCACCTTTCACTCATGAAACGCATCACCATACACACCGACGGCGCTTGCTCCGTCAATCCCGGTCCCGGGGGTTACGCTGCAATCCTCGAATTCGATGGAAGAGAGAAGGCGATAACGGGAGGTTTCCGAAAGACGACAAACAACCGTATGGAATTGATGGCCGTGATTAAAGGACTTGAAGCCTTGACGGAACCCTGCAAAGTGACTCTCTACACGGATTCTCGTTATATCGCCGATGCCGTCAATCTGGGGTGGTTAACGCGGTGGCGGGCCAAGCGCTGGAAGCGTACGGACAAAAAGAAGGTGCTGAATCCAGACCTGTGGATTCAACTATTGCATCAGCTCGGCCGGCATGAAGTCGAAATCAAATGGATCGCAGGTCATGCAGGCAATTTTCTCAACGAGCGCTGCGACCGAATGGCGGTCGAGATGTCTCTGCTCGCCGATTTGCCGGAAGACGCGGGCTATGAGCATGCCGGCGCCAAGGAGGATGAATTATTCTGATGGATCGCGTAGTGTTGGGCATTGACGTTGGAACGAGCGGGGTAAAGGCCTTGCTGGTCTCCGAAGAAGGCGCCGTTCTGGGGAAGGCCGTTTCGGAGTACGCGTTGAGCAGCCCGCGACCGCTTTGGGCGGAGCAGGATCCGGAGGATTGGTGGAAGGCCGTCGGAACCGCCGTGCGGGCCGCGATGAAAGAGGCGCGCTGCAGCCCGCGGCTGCTCGCCGGAATCGGCCTTACGGGACAGATGCACGGCTTGGTGGCGCTTGATTCCGCGGGATCGCCGGTGCGTCCCTGCATTCTCTGGAACGACCAGCGTTCTTCCAAAGAGTGCGCGGAGATGACCGAACTTGTCGGCAGGGAACGCCTTCTTCGCATCACCGGCAAACCCGCGCTGCCCGGTTTTACCGCGCCGAAAATACTCTGGGTCAGGCGCCATGAGCAGGCTGATTACGATCAAATCAGGCACATTCTCCTGCCGAAAGACTACATAAGGCATCGCCTTGCAGGTGTCTATCACACGGATGTAGCCGACGCGTCCGGCACATGTCTCCTGGACACCGAACTCAGGCTCTGGTCGCCGGAGATTCTGAGCGCGCTCGAGATACCGGAGGCGTGGATGCCGGAAGTTTTTGAATCAACGGAGGCAACCGCTTTCGTCTCGAGCGAAGTCGGCGCCGAAATCGGAATCCCCGCTGGTGTGCCGGTGGTGGCGGGGGCGGGAGACCAGGCCGCCGAGGCAGTCGGCTGCGGCGTGCTTGCCGGCAATGAGATATCACTGGCCGTGGGAACCTCGGGAGTGATCTTCGCCGGCATGCCTGCTTACCGCCATGATCCAGAGGGCAGGGCGCATACGTATTGCCACGCTGTCCCGGGCGCATGGCACGTAATGGGAGTGATGTTGTCGGCCGGCGGAAGTCTCCGCTGGTACCGCGACACTTTCGGCGAACCGGAGAAGGAAGCCGCCGCGCAACACGGAATCGACCCCTATGATTTGCTCTCGGAGTACGCCGCACGCATTCCGCCGGTGTCCGACGGGCTTTTCTTCTTGCCATATCTGACTGGCGAGCGGACACCGCACCCGGATCCCAACGCTCGAGGCTTGTTTTTCGGCATCACTCTGCGGCATACGCGTCATCATTTCACGCGCGCCGTCATGGAGGGAGTGGCTTTTGCCCTGCGCGATTGTATGGAGTTGATTAAGAGCATGGGTTTCGATATCGGGGCGGTTCGCGCTTCAGGCGGAGGCGCGCGCAGCGACGTTTGGCGGCGCATATTTGCCGATGTGCTCGACGCGGATATCTGCACGGTGAACGTTTCGGAAGGCGCCGCCTTCGGCGCGGCCTTGCTCGCAGGAGTCGGCGTCGGATTATATGCAAACATTGAAGAAGCCGTGTCGCGAACAGTCCGCGTGACTGGGATTACCGTGCCAGGATCAGACGTCGAAACCTATGCCACCGCCTATCGGAAATATAGAATGCTGTATCCGGCGCTGAAGGAATGCTTCGGCCCTTCAGACCTGGGATAATAGGGAAGATCGTAACCATCAATTCACCCATTCACTGAATTCACCGAATTCACCAGATTCACCGAATTCACCGCACTCACTCATCCACCATGCTCAATATCGGCATCATCGGCTGCGGCGCCATCGCGCGTGAACATGCCGCCGCGCTGGAGGCGATACCCGAAGCCCGTCTGGCCGCATGCGCGGATGTGATCGAGAGCAGAGCCCGGGAATTGGCCGAGGCATATCCCGGCGCCGCCTGGATGACCGACGAAGGTCGGATGCTGGAGGATCCGCGCATCGATGCGGTATATATCTGCACTCATCACGACAGCCATGCCGCGCTGGCAGAGAAGGCGGCGGCGGCGCGAAAATACATATTCATGGAAAAACCGATGGCGTTGACGGTGGCGGAGTGCGACCGTATCGGCCTCGCGATAAAGCGAAGCGGTGTCGGGCTGATGACGGGTTTCAAATTGCGCTATCTTCGAACCGTGGAAGCGGCGCGAACCCGCGTGCCGGCGCCGCTCCTTTCGATCGCTCAATTGTGCGACGACCGCTGGCCGGACGATTTCTGGGCCAATGATCCGGTGAAAGGCGGCGGCAATGTGCTGTCGCAGGGATGTCATGCGGTGGACTTGCTCTGCGCGTTGAATCCGTCGGAACCGATCCGAGTTCTCGCCGATGGCGGAAATCTCACGCACACTGCGCGTCCGCAAAAATCCGCCACCCCTCATGCGCCCGGCGCGTTCAGAAATGCGGGCGAGGCGCGGACCACTCCCGGACGCGGTGTCGATGAAACGGTCGGCGAGCACGCGGGCGCGCGTATCGATACCCTCACCGCCTCGCTTCGTTTTTCCAACGGGGCTCTGGCTTCGATTTCGATTTCGGACGCCGGCGCTTCCCCGGTCGTTTCGAAGTTCTCAATTCAATTGATGGACGGCGAACGCGCGGCGCATCTGCACGACCGCTGTCTGGCTCTGGATATCCGGGAAAGCGGACGCTCGGAGTCGAGTCGCATGGAAGCGGACGACTCCATATTCGAGGAGAACAGACATTTCGTGAACTGCATTCTTCGCGGCCTCCCGTTCCGGACCGGATTCAAGGAGGGCAAGCGGGCTGCAATGATCCTCGAGGCGGCTATGGAGTCAGCCGCCTCGGGATCGCCTGTGTTTCTGGAGCCGGAACAGTGGAATGCGGTTGCGTAATATCGGCGGAGGCTGATCATGAGCAGACGAGGTAAACGAAACCATTCTACGGTGCGCATTGTTGCCGTGTCATTCCTGATCGATGAAACGACGCATACGGTACAGGACAATCTCGAGCGCTGCGCGGCGTACACGGCTGAAGCCGCGGCGCGCAAGGCCGATGTGCTCTGTTTTCCGGAATACGTGACAACGGCGGGAATCGACGGGGATGCGATCACTGAGGCTAAGCGCATGACCCGTCAATGGCTGGAGCATTTCTCCCTGCTTGCACGGCAGTATGGGGTGCGCATCATCGCTCCTTTCCCGGTTTATTCCGGAGGAAGGGTTTATAGCCAGGCGTCGGTCTTCGATGCTCAGGGAAAAATCGTCGGAAAATACCGAAAGATCCAGTTGAACGGCGCCGAATTGAAAAATATGACTGCCGGCGACGCGTTACCCGTGTTCAATCTCGATATCGGACCGGTCGCGGTTATGTTGTGTTTCGAAATTCATTTTCCCGAAATCGCAAGAATCTATGCAATGAAGGGCGCCAAAATTCTGTTTTGGCCGACGATGACTCACGGACCCACGCAGGAATCGCTTCTGATTCAGGCGCGGGCGCGGGCCGTCGACAATTCGATATGCCTCGTCGAAGCCAATTACGCGGCCGCTCCGCCGTACGCCCCGTACAGCGGCCGCTTTCTCCCCGGCAACGCGCGCATCATAGACCATAACGGAGATCTGCTCGCCCAGAGCGGACGCCGCCACGGCCTCGCGGTCGCTGATGTGGACGTTTCGGAGACGCGGCTCGCCTCGAAATGCGTTCTGCTCAGGGAACCGGATTGCATGAGAGAGGATATTGAGGGTCTGATGAGATTCGACGTCTATGCGAGGGAGTATGGGAGTATGTTGAAAGGGGCGTATGCAGGCAAGGTCGGTAAAAAGAGGACCCCGAGGATTGAATAAATCGAGACAGGCATGAACATACCGCTGATAGTTCTCGCGGCAGGGATTTCCTCTCGCATGAAGGCGGCAGCGCGGGACGCGGTGTCGGCTGATTTGGCCGCTCAAGCCGCCGCGCTTCAGAAGGGCATGATCGGCATAGGCCCCGGCGGGCGTCCTCTCCTCGATTATCTGTTGTACAACGCGAAGCAGGCGGGGATAAGAGAGGCGATTCTGGTTATCGGAGAAAGCGACGAGTCGATCCGGAAAGTGTATGGCTCGCTGGAGTGCGGCAATCCCTATCACGGCCTGAGCATTTCCTATGCCGTTCAGCCGATTCCGCCCGGCAGGACCAAACCCCTCGGAACGGCCGATGCCCTGCTTCGCGCATTGGATACGCTGCGGCACTCCGTTTCATCTCATGCTTTGGTATGCAACAGCGACAACATGTACTCGAGCGAGGCAATGCAAGCCCTGCTCGCTCTGCCGAAGGTCGGCGGTTGGATTGACTATGACATGGATGCGCTGTGCTACCCGCCTGAACGTATAGCCCGCTTCGGCATACCTGTCAAGGACGAAAACGGATATCTGCTTCGCATTCTGGAAAAACCTTCGGTCGAGGAACTGGGTCGCCTCAACACATCAATCGGGACGCTGCGGGTCAGCATGAATATTTGGCGCGTGCCCGTCCGGCTTCTTATGCCTTTCCTGAGAGATTGCCCCGTCAATGCCGAACGTGACGAAAAGGAGCTTCCAGCAGCCATAAGCCTTATGGCGCGCGCGCACCCTCGCTCGATGCGAGGGATTCCATGGTCCGAACACGTGCCCGATCTCACAAGCCCCGCCGATTTCGACGATATGCGGGATTTCCTCTCCCGAAATTACACGGACCTGAACTGGTGACCCTTCACTCTTCACTTCCCCCTGCGATCGTACTCGATCACGAACGACACATCAGGATACCACCTCGGCAGACGCATCAAATTCATCACAAGCACGCCTATGGCCATCCGGTCAAGCCATGATGACATAGGCCAGCCGAGATGCACTGTGAGCTGCAGATGCGGAAGCTCGTACTGAATAAGGTCGATTATGGTGCGTATGTCCTTCAGAAGCCGCTGCGGCGAGGAGGGGAAACGGAAATGATTATCGGAAGCTCGGGGAGGTATGCCTTGCCTCGGCTGGAAGAATGAGACGTACGCGTGAGAAGGGTTGGCCGCGGAAGACATTCCGCTTTCCTTCGGTCTCCGGAAATGAAGATTTATAACGTCGGTTTCACTTTGTCCAAGCCAGGCCGCCAACTCGAGAGGATTGTCGGTTTGGCGCAGTTCGGGGCTCTCCGGCGGCCTTCTTCTCGCGATCGACAGACCGGCCAGCAGGATGACTCCGGTCGTGCCGGCCCAGAGCCCGAGTCCGTATGGACGCGTAGCGGCGAGGAAGATCAGGCAGGCGACGATTACGACGAAGACGAGCAGAGTCATCGAGCGATGCGTGAAATGGCTCTCGATTTCGCGTGTGCCCTGGAAGTAGCGGTAAACGAGCAGCGAGCCCATGTTGATCGCGAAGCTCGCCACAAGACCAATGGCGTACATCTCGGCCAGGACCGCCTGTGAACCGCTGGTAATCAGTATGATCGCCGTATACAGAACCGCGCTTATGATGTGAATCCTGTAAAGGGAATGCCTGCCGTTCAGTTTCGTGAGCCAGGTGAAAGCGTAACGCTCGGCCACCCTTTCAAGCAATTCGCTGGATGCAATGAAGGACGTGTTCACCGCCATAATAAGGGTCAGACCGGCGATGGCGCCGATTGTGACACCGAACCAGGGACCGTTCAGCATGGAAGCGTATTGGGTTATCAGGTCCGTCTCGTGATGCGCTGGATCCAAAGGCGAGGACAGGACAAGCATGGAGATGAGCGGAGTGAATATTCCCACGCTCAGAGCCAGGAATAGATACGCCTTCCTGATGTCGTGCCAGGAGCGGACGAGACCCGCCGCCTGAATGACCGATTCGATGCCCGAATATGCCAGAATGCAGCTGGAAGTTCCGATGATCAGGAATCCGAGGTTATTGACCTGCGCGCCTAGGTCCAGAGTCAGGAAGCGGTCCAGAATGCCGGTCGCCGCATGCCCGATCTTCGCCGCTTGCGTGCTGTCGACGGCCGTAATGCCCGACGTGAGCAGCAGAAGAAGGACAATGGCGGCGACAGTGAAAATGCCGAAGGTGAAGCGGGCGTTCTCGCGTATACCGAGTATGTTGAGTCCCGCAACTCCCCAGATTATGGCGAAGTTCATCGCCATGGCGGCTCCGGGGGAGATGTCGGCGAATGACAGGCCGTTCTGCACGGCGCTCACGGTGGAGATGCTCGCTGTGAGCACATAGGTCACGAAGATGGAGGAGACCGCGATGAAGCTGGCGGAAGGCCCGAGCACGAGGTAGGAGAACGAGTAAACGCCGCCGCCTTTGATGTTGTGGCGCTCGAGTATCTGCGAAATCTCCGTCATGCGGTTCGCCAGAAACCGCATCAGCACGGAAGTGAGCGCGATGAAGATGATTGCGCTTTCGCCGATGAATCGGAAGGCCTCCGCCGGAGCATAAAAGATCGATGTGAGCTCGTCCATCAGCGTGATGATGCCGATGGCGAACCAGGTCAGCCACCAGCGTCCGCCGGTGAACACGGCGAGGAGATCTTTTCTGCGCCATAAAAAGAAGAAGAAAGCCGCTAATCCGGTCCCGACGGCTGTGAGAAGCAGGGTTTTGGGATCAAACATGGATGCAGGGGAATGTGGTCTGCGTATGGAAAGAACGCAACCTATTACATCTGAAGACGCCGCGCAACCGACGAGCCGAGTCCAAAAAACAAGGCGAATTCCCTGCTGTTACCCCGCCTTTTCGTCGTACTCTATTCTGAAAGCCACCTGCGGAAAGCGCTTCGGGAGACGCATCAGGTTCATCACAAGGAACCCGATGGAGATGCGGTCGAGCCAGGACGACATCGGCCAGCCCAGATGCACGGTGAGCTTCAGATGCGGAAGTTCATACCTGATCAGCTCGATGATCGTGCTGATATCCCGGTACAATGATTGGGGGGAGGAGGGAAAGCGGAAGTGATTTTCAGAGACTCTCGGCGGTATGCCCTGCCGAGGCATGTAGAAACTCACATATGCGCGCGTTGCGTCGGCTCCTTCGAATTCCGCCTCCTCCTTGGGCCTCCTGAAAATAAGATGGATACGTCCGGATTCTGCGGCGCCGAGCCAGGCTGCGAGCTCGAGCGGATTGTCCGTTTGGCGAAGCTGCTGTATTTCAGGCGCGCGCTTGCGCGCAATAACAAGACCGACGAACAGGAATATTCCGCTCGTGATCGACCAGAGCATCAATCCGTACGGCTTCATGAAAGCCAGGTAGAGGAAGCAGGCGACAATTACCAGAAAGATGAGGAGAGTGGTGGACCTGTGAGTGAAATACTTCTGAATGTCGGCTGTCCCGCGGAAATACCTGTACACGAGCAAGGAACCCAGGTTGATCGCGAAACTCGCTATCAGGCCGATTGCGTACATCTCGGCGAGCAGGGCCTGTTGTCCGCTTGTGATGAGAATGATCACCGAATACATCACGGCGCTGATGATGTGTATGCGGTAAAGACTGTGCCTTTTGTTGACGGCGATCAGCCATTTGAAATCGTAACGCTCCGCGACGCGTTCCAACAATTCGCTGGAAGCTATGAACGCGGTGTTCACGGCGAATATCAGCGTGAAACTCGCGACCGCCGCCACGGCGTACCCGAAAAACCGTCCGTTGAGCATGGCCGCATATTGCGTGATCAGGTCGGTCTCGTGATGCGAGGGATCTATTCCGGAGGAAAGGACCAGCAAAGACAGCAGCGGAGTGAATATGCCCACGGTGACTGCCCTGTAGTTGTAGGCCTTGCGACAGTCATGCCATGATCGCGTGAGTCCGGCGGTCTGAATGACCGACTCGATCCCTGAATAGGCGAGAATGCAACTTGCCGTTCCCATTATAAGGTAGCCGATGTTGGATGTCTGAATCCCGAGGTCGAGAGTCAAGAAACGTGAAAAAACGTCGCTTGTGACGGTTTCTATCCTGCTTATCTGGACTCCGTCCATGGATAGCAAGCCTGAAACCAGAAGCAGCACGAGTACGATGGCCGCTATGGCGAAGGTCCGATAAGTGAAACGGGCGTTTTCCCGTATGCCGAGTATGTTGAGTCCCGCGATCGCCCAGACTATCGCGAAGTTGAAAAACATGGTCGCCGCGGGAGAAATGTCTATGAAAGCCAGGCCGTTCTGCACCGCGGATACGGTTGATATGCTGGCCGTGAGGACGTAGGTCACCAGAATCGACGAAACGGCCACGAAGCTCACAGTTGGACCGAGCACCAGGTACGAAAACGAATAGACTCCTCCTCCGCGAATGTTGTGATGCTCGAGAATCTGGGCTATCTCGGTCATGCGTGTCGACATGAAGCGCATCAACACGGAAGTAAGAGCGAGGAAGATGATCGCGCTTCCCCCGATGAAACGGAAAGCCTCGGCTGGAGCGTAAAAGATCGAGGTCATCTCGTCCATCTGCGTGATTATGGAGATGGCGAACCAGGTCAGCCACCAGCGTCCTCCCGCGAACACGGTCAGCAGGTCGCGCTTCCTCCACAGCGCTAAAAAAAGCGCGGCGAGCGCGAGGGCCACGCCCATCAGTGCAATGCTTTTCAGGTCGGTGGGGATCACGATGAAACAGCGGGATTGGCGGAATGTCCTTATGGACATTGCAAGGTACTGAGTCTGAGGGTATCATTCAATGGAGGGCCTCGGCCGGTTTTGCCTCGGCGCGTCTTATCCATAAATTGCCGGGGAAATGCAAGGAGAACGTAAGATGCCGCGTTACATTATGCTGTGGTGTGCGCTGTCTTTTCTCTCGGGGATGGATTCCTCGGCCCAGGAGACGTGTGACAGCGCGGCCGGGAGGCCGCAGAGCGGCGCTACGCCGCCTTGCTGGAACGGGAAGCCCGCCTTCGCCCCGGAATTGGACAACTACCTTATTATAAACGTGGGCCGGGGACTTGACGTCGCATGCAAGCTTGTGAACGAGGAAACGGAATCCTGCATCCGTTTTGTATATGTGCGCGCCGGCGAAACGGTTGCGGTCAAAAACATCCCCGAAGGAAGGTACGGCGTAAAAATCGCGTTCGGGTCGGAATGGAGGGCGGATACCGCCGGGGGCGCGTGTTCCGGGCGCTTCCGGAAGGACGCGTTTTATCAAAGAGGACGAGAAACACTGGATTTCACGGTCACGCGGACGGAGACCGGCCTGCTCGTCCCGTCGTTCGAGCTGATGCTGGAAACCCCCGCGCTCAAATCCGCCGGCGAATTCCCTACGCAGGATATTAAGGAGGCGGAGTTCGTAAAATAGGCCCGCGCCGGGGCGGCGGCAACAGCGGCCGGAGTTTGCCGCGGCCGCACTCAGAACATTCCTTCATCAGGCGCCACGGGCATCTCGTTTATCCGGAGGCCGTCTCCCAGCGCCTCGAGCGTCATTAGCGGCGAGATTCCGCCCCGGTTGTAATACTCGACGAAGGCGGCTGCGTCGAGGCTTCTCGCGTTCTCGAGCACGCTTCTGGCGCCGAGCTGCAACAGGAGCGACCGGCGCGCTCGGACGGCAGTCTCCGCCGCATTTTCCTGCACGCGTATTCCGGTCAGGGTCAGGCCGCAATTCCGGGACGCCTTGAAAACGGCTGCTTCAATTTCGCGGGCGGCCAAAGTCCGCATGGCAGCTTCTTCGAGCGGTTTGTAGACGATTATTTTTCCTGCGCGCGCCAGGAAGGCGGTGGAAAACAGTTGTATCGCTTGTCTCATGATCCGTCCCTCCGCCTCCTCGGCGCCCGCGCCGCCGAAGCCGAGACGCGTGTAGGCGGCCTCGTCCATTCGGTTCGGCAGGTTGATGGTGAAGACGAACACAGCGCCTGAACAGTCCACCAGCGCCCCTGTGGAAGTCTGCGCGCTGCCCGTTTCGAGAATGTGCAGGAATATGTCGGCGATATCGCTCCTGAGATGATCAGGCGCATGGTCCATGTCGCTGATCTCGCAGACGGCGCCCTGATGCCGCGCCGCGAGTTCGTTCAGCGCCGCCTCTTGAGAGAGCAAACGGCCTTTCAGGAATGCCGCGAATTAAGGATCCATGAAAGAGTCCGCCATTTTTCTGCGCAGATCCCGGTTGCCGTCTTTTGGACGCTTCATCAAGGAACCCGCGGCCGCAGTTTCGCGACGTTCTCGGAGCGAGTCGATGAATCGTCGTGTGTCCCGTTCTCTGATGCGCCCTGGACCCTTGATCCGCACCTCGCGGGTGACGACCGCGGGGATGATTCTTTCGAAATCCTCCCTCGTCAAGCCGACCGTTTCATCCGTGATTTCGCGCTGCAGTTCCGAGCGCGCGGCCGCCGAAAGCACTTCCTGCCTCCGCGCCTCGGCTTCCACGGCATAGCGCAGCAGGGAAGCCGCCGGCACCTCCGGCGCATGCATCAGCACCGGATGCATGGGATCGCTTTTTCCGCCGTGACCACCGAACACGGCTTGAAACTCCTCGACCGCGCCTGTGAATATGATAGGACGGCGAATTGAGGAGAGCGCTTCAAGAAGCGCGTTCGATCTCTCGGCCATCGAGTACGCGTCCTCGCCCATCTGCAGGAATGACAAGGGCGCGACCAGTATACCCGGAGCATTCTCGACTATGTCCAGCAAGGAACTCGAATTCACGGCGAAAGGGCGGAGCATTCCGATCGTCGGACCTCCCGTACTGATGCCGCGCCTGGCCAGCGCCGACAGCAGGTAGCTGCGCGGCAGCTGCGAAGGGGCCGCCAGAGCGAGAAGGAGACCGGCGTCGAGAAGGTCGGTGATCTCGGACAGCCATTCCGAGCAAGCGGGATCGATTTCCATGACCGCGGGGAGCGGCATGACCGGGCTTACCGAAGCCGATACCGGATTACAGATGAAATTCAGGTGTTCGACTTCATTATATCCGGGATGCTGCGCGACAGCATCGCACTCGCATGCCAGAGACGCAGCAGACGCGTTTTCAGAGCCGACAGCGCCGCGGCATCGAGATGCATGGCGTCTCTGACAGCCAGCTCGATTGAAAGCGCGATCCAGTCGTTTCGCGCCTCGAGCCCGATTTCCATCTGCTTATCGACGGCGATTTGTCTCACAAAGGCGAATATGTTCGAAGCGGGGATGGACAGTGAAACGGTCATGGACCGGCTTTCGAAGCGCAGCCCCAGGCCGACGCCGATCATCTCGCATCTGAATTTGGCGATTGGACTGATATCATATGCATCGTACCATTCCAGGACTTTCTTCTTCTCGTCCATTTTGCATTCCCAGCAGAATATGCCGTTGATGACCTCTTGGACCGAGGCCAACGGATACGGCCGGCTCTTCCGGGATGTCCTTGCAATGCGCGATTTGATTTTGGCTTTATCTCCAGGCTCTGGTTTCATGAGTGGATTATTGCGAAGCGTCAGGTTTGAGTGAAGCCGCGCGCCGCCGCATTGATTAATTATCGGCGCAGTTTTGCGGATTCTGGAATTGCATTTCACCTGTTTTCGGATTCGGGGAGATTTTGGGTGAGAATGTTAGAATTCACCCGAATTCTTCGGACACATTTCAGCATACTGAATGCCTGTGGCATCATAAAATCTTTATAATTAAAGAGATGCGACCGAATGCTTGCCGCCTACAGATCTGGCTTAATACGCGTGATTATTTTCCAAATTCGTTGCTATTGCCTTGGACGTTTCATACACTTGAACAGTACTCACAGCGCCAGGAGTGCCCGGCATGAACACGTTGCGATTCAGTATCGAGTATGGGAATTACACGGTAAGCGAGTTCGATTTTCCGATTTCAGAAGAGAAAGCGATTCAAAGACTGCCGGGACTGCATCCGCAAATTTTCGTAGTATCGATGGATCACGTGCCGGACAAGCTGCCGCGAGTGGTGAAGCTCAGGAAGAGGACCGGCGGGCAGGCGCGCCTCAAGCAGATGACGAGGAATTGTCCGGTACAACTGCTGCCGCTCACATTCCAGGGTGTGCCCACGCTTCGAAACGCCGTTTGGAGATTCCTTGAACGAGCGGTTGCCGAGGACGACTTCAACGTGTACATATTCGGAATCCGCGATTTCGTTTACATCCAGCTCGTCGACATGGTCCGCGAGGAGAATCTGGCTTTATTTCCGCCCGGCAAGGCGGGAGAAATACTCAAGCCGGCGCTCCCCGCGTCATCGGACGGGCGCGGTGAGTGCCGGCATACCGCTTCGGTCCCGGGCGGCCTGAAGCCGAAACGGAAACGCACCATCGCGCGCACAACCACGCGGCAGCGCGTGTTTGCTTATGAAGGAGAAATGGTTCGGTTCACGCGCGCCCGTGGCAGGAGCGAGTGGGGGGCGTTTTACGTGATCAACAGAAAGCGGGCCGAGAGGAGGCCGCCATTGAAAAACGTGACTTGCGATTTCTGCGCCTTGAGCAGGGGCGAGGTGCGGGATCGCCCGGTCAGCCGATTCAGCTGCCTCGGCCGCGAATATTTGATGATCGCAAATGAATTCCCGATAGTAAAAGGGCAGCTTGTCATTTTTCCTCCCGCCGACAGCGGCAGCGGCGACACACATCGCATCGACATAGATTCCGTGGACATAGAAATGGCGGCGAAGCTGGTCCGCCGCGGTTTCGATGATTTCAGCATCGATCACCTTGCCGGGGAGCATTCCGCGATCATCGACGCGCACAGCGGGAAGCCGTATGCTGTATACGTCAATTCGTTCCCCGACGCAGGCCGAAGCGTCGCTCATCTCCAGATCAATTGTTTTCCCGCCGATGCGGCGCCCATGCCCGTATGGGGCGAATGCGCCTGGGAAATCTGCCGCGATGCGGATAACGCGGCGGATATCGTGCGCATTTCGGGCGCGCCGTACTACGGGGTGACGTTTTCGGAAGCTCATGACTCGCAGCACTGCGTTATGGCGGCGCGTTTGATCGAAGCGATGAAGGAATGGAATTACCCCTACAACCTGATCGCGTATCCCGTCCAACCGGCCGGCCGTGCCGGTATCCGCTTCGTGTTGATCCCGAGGAGCCGTGAATACAGCCCGGAAGCGGATCAGAAAATTGCCGGGCAGGAGTTCCTGACGGGAGTCATTCTGCCGGGCGTTTTACGCCTGCATAAAATGGGAGCGGTCGCTCGGGATCTGGCATTCCGCCAGACGACTCTCGACTGTTCGGCGGTCCTGATGTTCGAGCGTCATCTGCGTCGCCTGTTCGGTTTTCCAGATCCGGGCGATGTGATTCTTCCCGCGGGCGTGGGCCGGACGGGAAGCGGAACGCGCCGGCCTGAGCTCCTTCGCAATGAAATCCTGCCGCGGCGTCTGGCGGTCGAGGACGGAGGCCGTTGGCTCGATGCGGATGTGAATCCGTTCCCCGTTGTGGACGCGGCGTCGCTTAATCCGGATTATCTCGTGCTGGTGAGGGTGATCCGGGCCGCCTTGAGCCATATCGACGCGCGTGTGCTTCACGGGCACAGGTCGGGAGCCGCCGGCGCCGATTTCATTCTGGGACGGGAGGCCGGCGGTTTCGTTCTGGATCCGGGATTCCTGATGGGCTTCCTCAAACCCGGCGACAAGGTGGCGCTGTTGCCGCATTCACTCTGCGATCGTTGCGGCGACGATGCGCTCGCATATTGCGACGGCATCAGGACCATGGGCATCGATTTTCACGGGTGCCTGACGAAGCTGGCGCTCGTTCCTTACTCGTGCGTCGTCAAAGTCGGCCGAGCCTTCCCTGACGACTCCCTGCCGCTGGTCGGACCGCTTGCCGGCGTCTTGCACGGACTGTTCAAGATAAAGCGCGAATTGGCCTCCACTTCGGAGGATGCAGGCGCGGAGGGGAATGTCATCGTGTTCGGCGGAGGCGCCATGGGTTCGCTCTGCGTTCTCGCGCTGAAACGCCTGTGGCCTCATATCAAGGTGATCATCGTGGAACCGAACGAAATCCGGCGCCGCATGTTGAGGGAACTGGCGATATCCGACCGGGTCGTCCCAACGGTGCCGATCGGTGGTTCGTTTCCGATTAGCATCATCGCCGCGAACGACTGCCTCGCGACTTATGCGGCTGTAGATGCCGCTGCTCGCGGAGGCGCTATTCTGCTCTTCGCGGATGTGGATGCGGCGACGGTGACGGAGGGTGTCAAGTCGCGCATACCGACGCCGGAGACGATTCACGAGTCTCATCGGAAGGAACTGGTCATCACCTGCGGCAAAACCGACGATCTCCGCCGGCCCTATTATCATCTGGTCGGAGCTTTCGGGTACACGCGCGACGATGTCATGAAGGCCGTGCATGAGCTGGAATACAACAGCGCTCATTACTCCGTGATTCAGAATCTGAGCATCGCGGGTTTAAAGGTAAAGTCGGGAAGGAGGCCGGACGGCGCGTCGGTACGGTCGTTTGGAATGTCCATGGTCCAGGCTCTGTTGAGTCCCGCCGGGATGAACGACCGCGTACACGGCACGCTGATAGCAGAGACGTTGAAATCCATCATCGAAATCTGACGAGGAGAGCTGATGAATACCGTGAACGCCGTCGTAGCCCTGTACTGTGTCGGGATGCCCCCGATGCAGATCGCCGATATGCTGTCGATGAACGTGGACGATGTGTCGGAGATACTTGAAACAGCCGAGAGAGACGGATCGATCGCCTATGAACCGGTGATGAAGGCGCCGATAGAAAAATCCGTCGACGAGTACGTCAAGGATGTGCTCTTGACCGGCCCCTTGCTCGACGCGCTGACAAGCACGATATATTTCTCCGACGAACGTCTCACCGTTACGCCTTCTCCGTTGGGCATGTTCAAGACTTATGAGATACCTGTGCTTGGAAGAAAGCTGGAAAACGACGCGTACAAAAGGGAGGAGAGTGAGTCTCTGGTGATCGCGGCGCGGAGGGCGGCGAGAATCCTGGAAACGGCGCTTTTTGACGGCGAGGAACACGTCGTCGGCGTCAATTACGGAATCAGCGTGCGCCGCGTCATTGAGGAGATGAGAACACAGCCCGACAGGAAGATCGGGCGCAACACCGTCGTGAGCCTTTTCGGGGATCTTTCGTTTTATGTGCCGGATGTGCCGATCGAAGGGCTCGACGAAATGGACGTCAATTGCAACATTCTGGCGAACCTGTTGGCCGGCCGTCTCGGTCCGGATTCGGAAGTCGCGATGCTGAATGTTCCGGGTTTCATACCGCACAGCTTCAGCCATACCGCCGAGAGTCTAGAAAGCATTAGGGATTTTCTGACTGGACACAGTTCTTTCGCGAGGATATTCGGCTCGCGTGACGAATCGAGGCGGGCCGCCTGCGGCCGCCCGCTGATCGATCAGATGGACACGATTGTCAGCGGTTTCGGATCGGCGGACAACTACACAGTATTTCAAAGTTTTCTCAGATCCTGGCTCAGCGGCGAGGAACTCGCTTCCCTAATATCATACAGCGAGACGCACGAGGTGGTCGGTGATCTGGGCGGGCATTTCTGCCTGGCGGCGCATCGGCATCCTCTTGGAGACGAGCTGGGGAAGCTCATCGAGAACATCAACAGCAGGCTGCCGGCGGCCAAGCCGGAACACTTCGAGGACGTGGCGCGAAGACATTACGAGACGGGCAAGGGCGCGGGAGTGCTCGGAATAGCGGTGGGCGCCCGGAAAGCGGGGATTCTGTATGCGCTGCTCTCGAAACGGCCGTGTCCGATATCGCGCCTTGTCATCGACACGCATTGCGCGCTCGCCCTTCTAAACATAATGGACCGCCGCCGCTTCAACGCCCTGATCCGGGACCACGGAGACACCATGTGCGTGTCGAAGGAAGAGTGGTCGGACGGGACGAGGCATTTGATTCCGGTTGATTGACACGGGTCATGATTCGCATGGTCGTATTTGATATAAGTCATCCGCGGGGTAGTTTCCTGTCGATTCGAGCTCACGATAGAACGCCCTAAAAACATATGACTCTTCGCAATATTCTTCGGATGATTTCCCCGTTGCAGCTCGTTATTACTCTGAGCGGTATCCCAGCCGGCTCGATGGCCCAAAATCCCTCACTCACTGATGTAGCGGTATATATGGACGAAGGCGCATGGGAAGCCGGAGTCATCGCCTTCGAGCGTTTTCTGGAGTGGAAGGGGCTTACCCACAGAAGAGTCGATGCATCATATGTGAATATTCAAAATTTGACGACATCATTCAGGTCGATATATTTTCCCGGAGGTTATGCATACGATTACAAGCTGAAGATCTCAGCCCGCGGGGAAGAGAATATTCGGGATCTTGTGCGAAGCGGAGGCGCATACATAGGGATATGCGCGGGCGCATATTTCGCATCGGACCGCGTCGATTGGGAGGGCGGCAGCTACCCATATACGCTCGGTCTCTTCAAGGGGACTGCGCGGGGTTCCTTGAGCGAGATTCAGGCTTGGCCGGGTTATTCGATGACCGGCATCACCATGAATTCCCGCAGCATACTCGGCTCTGCATCTCAGGGTGCCTACAGGACCCTGTATTTCGGCGGGCCCGCATTCGTTCCGGATCCGGGTATTGTCGTTGACACTGTTGCGACATGGGACGATGCAGCGGATCAATGCGCGATTATCAGCTTCTCTTACGGCTCGGGCCGTGCTCTTCTCATCGGGCCACATCCGGAGATCGAAGAGAACAGCGGGCGGGACGGGACTGATTTCGGAGCCGAGCTGAACGATCCGGAAAGCGAATGGGGATTTCTGTGGGCCGCAATGGACTGGGCTTTAGGGAGGCCGGTAACAGACACCTCGACGGCGCATGCCGGACAGCCCGGCATTGCAAATGAGGATAAGGCAATCCGATTATCTTTCTTTCCGAATCCGATGAATGAGAGCGGTGTGATCGAAATCGTTTCGAGGGACGGTGGTAACATCGTCCTCTCGGTTATCGATGTCCTCGGCCGCACGGTATGGGAGGCACCTGAAACAGCTCTGCCAGCGGGAGTCGCCCGTTTCCCTTTGAACAGAGCGGACTTGAAGTTTTCGAAGGCGGCCGGCATTTGTTTCCTTAGCCTACTGTCGCACCGGACCGCTAATATCCTGTTACTCAATCTTCAGCGGCGATGATCCGAGGCGCAGCGGCCGGCTGAACGGCGGGCTTGCTGCGCCCCGGTCCTCGGCATCGGATTCAACCACCGACCGCCGGTCCCAAGGCGGACCGAATGCCGCGAGACAGGGCGGGGCTTATAACGGATAAAAAATATCCGAGATACTTGATTTTAATCAAGTGTCGTTATAGATTGTCTCCCGTCGATAATGAAGAACATGCGGAACAAGTGTTCCGCCGGAATAGATGAAGCGAGGACAGCAACCGGTCGTGCAAGAGACCGGATTATCCGCGCAATCAAACTGGATGGAAATCCTCCATTTCAATCATCACCAGACGAGGTGCACATGCATTTCCGACATACACTTTTCCTTGTTCTCGCACTCGCCCTTTTCTCGTCGGCGGCGGCCCAGGATGAACCCCCCATTCCCGTCTACACCCCTCCCGACAGGATCTCGCAGGGAGACGCGGCGTACTACAGGGATCTCGCCATCATTGAGACCGCCTGCACCGACTGGCATGAAGTGCGCGCGCTGTGGAAACAGCTCACTGAACAGGGCGCCCTCATCGCCGTCATCACCTCTCCTCAGCGCTGGCTGGGCTGGGTGCCGCGCGAAGCGCAGGCGGCGGTCCGCTCCGTCAAACTGAATACGGCTCTGGGGACGGTGGCCGTGCGTTCGATCTCGTACAACACCGATGAATTCCGCGCGACGGCGGGCGCCAGGCATTTCATGGCCGCTGGCGAGAACTCGGAAGCGGACGAGGCGCTCGTCAGCTTCCTCGCTTTAGCCAAGCGGAACAAAACTCCGGATGAGATCCGTGGCATGGAAGATCGACTTCTCGAGCTCGATGTGCTCGCCGAATTGCAGGAACCGCATTCATGCGTGACTGCATCACAGATACCGGCTGAAGCCGCGAAGCGCTCGACGATGGGCGATTCCGATCCGGTCGAGACGAGCGCGACACGCCCGGTCGGTCTTGTGGTTCATTCCAGCTTCTTCCTTGAAAGCCAGCCGGGATCCGGTTCCTGGAACTGGGACAACACCGTCTACTCGAGATACCTCTCGTTCTATGTGGATGCCATGGCCTATTGGACTTCTCTGGCATCCAAGTACGGGAGGTCCATGACAAAAATCTGGCTCAATTACGGCCCGAACCACTGGGCCATGCAGATCAACGGCGAGCCTGTTTCTGTCGGCGAACACAGCTTCATACCCACAGTCGTGAATCGACTCCGTCCTCCGGGCGCCTGGGATTATATCGACCAGACCTTCCCGGTGTATCTGGCGCCTTTCCTCAAGTCGGGCCTGGTATGGGGCAAATACTACAACAACAAGTTGAAGGACGCATATAACGCCGATCAATCAATTTTCGGATGCATCGCATGGAAAGGCACTCCGGATGAAGGCATATGGCCTCACGCCGAGGTGATTTCCTGGGCGAACGGCGACAGGGAAGGCATCTACTTCGCCATGGACGTGCGCTACTGGCAGGCGGGGCTGAATCCCTCCAGCGCGCCGAACCGGAACGTTATAGCGCATGAGATCGGACATCTCTGGGGTTCCCCGGATGAATACCGCGACGACAACTGCGGATTCTCCTACCGCGGTATCGCGAACATCAACTGTCAAAAGGAACGCTCGGCGGGCTCGCTCGGAAGGTCCGGGTGGCAGGTGCACGGCTTCGACGCGATGATGGTGGGCAATTACCTGTCCGGCGCGAGCAGCGCGACGCCCGTGCACACGGGACTGATCTCGGCTTCCGCCTGGACGCCTCTGCGCTGCATCTCGACGAGCCCGGCAAACGGCCAGTTCACCATCACGACCTGCGACAACACTGGGTACTCGAAAGCGACGCGCAGCTGGAGCAAATCCATGTGTCTTCCGCTCGAATACGATTTCTGCAACAAGATAACCGTGCCTCTGACGAGGAATATCTCAGGCACTACTTGGTACTTCGACTATTGGGAAATCAAGAGAAAGAACGGCGGAGTAACCAATGTCGACTACGCGGCCAACGTACTTCAATCGTGGCAGTACACATCATCCCGCAACGATCCGGTCGTCGACATCAAAGCGGTTTACACCAATTCGCCTCCGGACGTCTTCGCGGTCAACAACACGCTCACGGCTCACCTTGCGCCCGCCGACAACGGCGCCTCGCCGGCCCGCGGCATCGCGCTTCGCTGGCGCAACAAATTCGACATGTCGAAGGCCGATACGAAGATCGAGTACGAGAGGACTCCGGGACTATGGGTCGAGGTCGCGCCCGTCATGGATCCCTTCCCCGTCGGCATCAACCAGTGGACCGGCGCTCTGATCACGCGCCTGCCTCTTGCCGGCGGCGGCACAGCCGCGCTCGCGGCCAACACACAGTATCGCTTCCGAATCGTCGGTTATTTCAATACCGTGAAAGGAAACTACTCGACGATAGCGCAACTGGCCACCCGACCTGCTTCGCCGGCGGATACGGTTTACTGCGCCGATACCTTCGAGCCCAACACGGCGGCTTCGCCGCGAGTGCTGACCTCGTCGGGTCCCGGCATGGCGGCATACACCGTGGATGCCGCCTGTCCGATACTGCCGCGTTCAGCCGAGTGGAGCTGGTTCGTGCCCAAGAACGACTATTACCGCATGACGGTCATAAACCTCAGCAACATGACTTTCGGAGAGAGACTGCAACTCACCCTGCGGGTGCGCCCTGGATCCGATTTCCGTCCGAAATTCACCGCGCAGCGCACGAGCGGAGGAGTCGTTATCAACGCGAGTCCGTCGGGCGGCAACACCTACAAGCTCACGCTGAGCGCCGACGGCGAATACAACATCATGGTCGAGCCGCAAATGGGCATGTATTACAGCTACCGTTTCGTCGATCCTTCGCAGGGATTCTTCGGCTTCGGAGAATACACGATGGACGTGGAGCGGGTTGAGAACCGTCCGTCCATCGCTGGATTGTGTCCGGAATGCGTGCGCATCACCGTGATGAAGCCGTTCAGCGGAATTCTCGTTTCCAAGGTCCCAGGCGAAGCCTTCGAGGAGGGCCTCGACCGCCGCACGCCGAGGAATTTCGATCTGCTGTTCGATCCTCCTCCGGGATTCAGCTTCGACGGATGGGATCTTCCCAAGCCCGACATACTGCAGGACCCGAAGGCGAATCCGACCCGCATCGTGATCGGCCCCAATCAGCAGTCGGGCGAATATGAAATCGGCGCGCGGCTCAAACCGATCGCGGCCAACTTCGCGGAACTCGTAATCGTTTATCCGAACGGTCCGGACGGTCCGCTCACAGAGCGCACGCTGCATCCGGTCGGTTCCGTCGTCAACGCCCAGGCGTTGAACACTGCTTCGTACCAGTTCGCCGGCTGGAGCAACGACACCTCCTCGACCACGAATCCGCTCGCGGTCACGATGTGGCGCAGCAAGAAGATCATCGCGGTATGGAAGGAGAAACCCTGTGTGCCGGAACCGATGAGCAAGTGGACGCATGAACTCAATCTCCGCAACGCGAGGCAGGGAAGCGTCGCGCTCGAGTACGGCATGCAGGAAGGCGCCGGTGACGGCCTGGAGGCCGGTCAGCCGGATCTGCCGCCTTTCCCGCCGGCCGGCACCTTCGACGTCCGCTGGATCAACATCACCGGTTCCAACGGCAGCACGACGGACCTGCGCGCCGTCAAGCAGAATCATATCTATCAGGCCAGGATTCAGACAGGCGCGGGATTGACTCCTGTGACCATGTCCTGGAGTGCGCCTCCCTCGACGCCCAACGCATCCTATGCGATGACGGTGCAGGGCGCCGCCTCGAATATCGACATGCGCTCGGTATCGAGCTATACTTTCACGGACGAGGGAACCTATATCGTGCGAGTCGAGGTAAAGGCGCCCGTATGTCCTCCGAAGACCAAGGAGCCGGAAGTGGTCGTTGTGCCCGTCCGCACGGATCCGGGCAGATTCCCTTGCGTGGAGTTCGGACTGCAGTTCCGCGATCGCAAGGACGACACCCATTATCCGCTCTACAATCCCTATCAGTTCCATCTTTTCGAAAAGAGCGAATCCGGCGAACTCCTTCCGGCGCGGGTCAACGAAATCTTGCAGCTTCCCGAGATGACGCTGTTCCGTCTATGCACGGATCCGTCCAATCCCAAGCCCGACAGGGAAATCGTGGTCGTCAACGACGATCAGGATGAAGAAAGCAAAAAGGATACGATCGTCGTGAACATACCGGTTCCCGTGCCGGACGGCACGGGACAACCGACGAGATTCGTGCAGCAGCACAGCGGCGACTGGGAACTCGTTTCGCTTCCTCTGGACGTGAAGAACACGTCCTCGGCGGCGATCTTCCCGGGCCTGCAGACTCTGCTGTACGGCTTCGATCCGTCCGCCGGCAACTATTCTCCGGTTTCCGACATGGCCTTCGGCGACGGCTACTGGCTGAAAACCGACAGCAAGTCGACGACCTACTATGGTCTGGAGAAACTGTCCTTCGATTGGAATTCCCTCAACGGCCTGGGTGAACCCTACGGCTACGGATGGAACCTGATCGGGTCCCTGTCCAAGCCGGTCGCCGCATCCTCGATTGTTCAGACGCCGGTCGGCGGCCTGCTCTCACTCTTCGGTTACAATCCCGTTTCGGGATACGTAGTGCCCTCGAACATCGAGACAGGCAAAGGTTACTGGGTACGCGTCAATCCGGGAACCCGTCTGCGCCTGCAGAGCAGCGGATTCACCGGCGGCACGGCGCAGACCGCTTATCTGAAAGCGGCCGCATCCCTCGGCATCACCGCGTCGCTCAAGTTCGTTTCAGGCGAAGCGGCGCGCACCGTGATGCTGACGGACTCCCGCATCCCGGGCGAGATGGCGGATCTGCTCCAGCTTCCCCAGCCCCCTCCGGGTGAATCCTTCGACGTCCGCACGGAAACCGGCACGCTGTACGTGCCCCGGGAAGGATCGGCGCTGTTGCTCAGCGCGCGGGGCGAGGTTGCGATCACCTCTTCACCGGAGCTCGCCTCGGGCGGACGCTATGAACTGCTGGATGAGCGGAATGAAATCCTGGCTGTTTTCGACGGAAACAAGGAACAGAAACTGAGCGTCCGGGTCGATGGGGCGGCAAGACTGTACCTCAAGACGGCCGAGCAGGGCACGGTGCCTATGTATTCGCTCGAGCAGAATTATCCGAATCCCTTTGTCGCGGAGAACAACGAGTTCACCACGGTCGCCTTCTCGCTTTCCGAGGCGGGTCCGGTTCGCCTCGTCGTGTACGACGTGATGGGCCGCGTGGTGCGCACGCTGCTCGAACAGGAGGCGCCGGCCGGCGTCAGGCATATACGCTGGGACGGCCGCGACGACCGAGGCGACAGGCTGCCTCAAGGAGCCTACGTGCTTCGGCTGCAGTCGGCCGCCGGCACTCTCACCAGAGTCATGAACATCACGACATCCCGTTGAACGGAGCAATAATCATGAAACGAAAAACATTCCTTTCCGCAATCGCCGTCATAATCCTGCCGCTTTGTCTTGCCGCGCAGGAGCATAGAGGCGCTCAACTCGAGCTGACCGTTTCGAACGCGTTCGGACGCGAACAGGTATTGACTGCGGGCATAATGGAGGGGGCGACCACAGGCCTCGACCGCATGATAGGGGAGGCGGAACTTCCGCCTCCCCCGCCGGTCGAGGTCTTCGACGCCCGCTTTGTGGGAACACCCGGCAAGTCGCAGCTCGGAACCGGATCGCCCGCCGACTACCGGCCGATACAGGACGGAAAGTCGCAGTACACGGAGGCCTATACAATCGCCTATCAAGGCGGTCAGGGGGCGTCCGGCGTCACCGTCTCGTGGGGCGATCCTCTACCGGGCAGGGTCAGCCGTCTCACGGTGGACGGCGCCGACATGTCGGGAAAAAGCGAGACGGAAATACCGTTCGCCACGGGGCAGGTAATCGTGGAGATCACCTTCAATTATTCTCCCCTGTCGTTTTCAGCCGATCCCAGTCCTCTGCTGTTCGACGCCAACAACACGGATCCGCTGCCGGTGAAGAATCTCGAAATCATCCCTCAAGGGGACCCTCAAGCCGGCTGGTCTCTCAGTACCGACGCCGATTGGCTGGAGATCAGTCCCGCTCAGGGATCGGGCAGGAGCACCGTTGAAGTGGCGGTGATCGGAGGTTTGCGTCCGAGCGGCGCCTACAATGCGGTGATCCAAGTCCGTTCCTTCACGGATCCCGCCCGTCTCGACGTGCCGGTGACCATGCAATTCACCGTCGGCGTCAATGGCGCGGCTCGTACGCCCGACGATATCGCACTGGGCGTCAACTATCCCAATCCGAGCAGCGGGTGGACTTCGCTGAATGTGCGCCTGGGCCGGGCGGCGATGCACACGAAAGCAGCGGCACTCAGAATACACGACGCCGCTGGACGCATGGTGCTGGACCTTTCATCCAGGCTTCGGAGCGTAAGCGGAGAGCAGACGGTGAACTTCGACACGGCGGGGCTGCCCGCCGGAGCGTACACATGCCTGCTCAGGGCGGCGGAATACGAATTGTCTCGTATCCTGCTAGTCGTCAGGTAAACTGTTTCACCATTTTCCGGACAATGCGCCGGACGCGGGGCTGTAGGCCCCGCGCCGGCGAGGTCCCGACACACCTGAAAGGGCTAGGCACATGAAACAACGGACAGGCATTCTTTCGCTGATCATTCTGCTTTCGCCGGCAGTCGCATTTGCTCAATATGCGAAAGTCAACGAGTTCCTTTCGCTCTCAGGAACCGGTTACATTTCGATTCCTTACAGCACGGCTTTCAACGCGGAACTCAATCGAGCCGGGCGTTTCAGCATCGACGCGTGGGTTTATCCCACGAGTCTGACGGGTTACATGACGATTATCGGCAACGACTACACCACCGGGTACTGGCTCGGCGTCACGCCGCAGGGCAAGCTGCGCTTCTATCCGAGAGGCGGAGTGCTGTACGAAAGCTCCGGCGCGATCCCGGTGAACCAGTGGTCGCATGTCGGCGTTTCCTTCGATGCCCAGAAACGGGACTTGAGATTTTTCATCAACGGATCCTCGAGCGGCGGAGCGCAACCGCCGCAAGGCAATATCGGGACCGTGACATCCGGCGATCTTCGCATCGGAGCGGATCGTTCCGGGGCTGCGCCGGCGTATTACTGGACAGGCAGACTCGACGAGGTGAGGATATGGAACGAGAGCATCGACTTCTCGGGAGCGGCCGGACTCCTCTATCGAGTGCCTCACGGAGTGTACAGAGGCAGAATCGGCCGTCATCTGGTCGGCGGCTGGCGTTTGAACGGCAACGCGTCCGGCATCGGGAATCAGTTCAATGGAACGCCCGCGGGCAGCACTGCATTCGCTTCGCAGCCCGATCCGCCTCATTATCCACGCATAGCGGCATCGTTCACCAATTTTCAATCGCCCATCTCCGGCGGAAGCGAAGACTATTTCGAGATTTCCTCTTCCTCCGGGAACTCGCTCACTCAGAATTACACGCTCGAGTGTTGGGTGAAACCGGCCTCCTCGGGCGGAAGCCCGGCCTGGCAGACCCTTCTGACCAAAAGCTCGGCCTACAACGGCCAGTGGACATACTGGCTGGGACTGAACAAATCGAACGGCAGGGCGCGCTTCGTCCCCAACGGAGATTTCGCCGACGGCCTCGAAAGCTCCACGGCCGTTCCCGCGGGACAATGGACGCACATAGCCGCGCGATACCAGGTGTCCGGCAACACGCGCACGGCCACAGTATTCGTCAACGGAATTCCCGCCGGATCGAAGTCATATTCCCGCAACGCCACGGCGAATCAACGGCCGCTGCTGATCGGAAGAGCCGAACTGCAGGACCTCTCCGTCAACGATCCGATGGGCTTCTCCGGCATGATTGACGAAGTTCGCATCTGGAACACAGCGAGAAGCAACGACGAGGTGCTCGACAATCACCGGATAGAACTGGACGGGCCGCTCGCCTCTCTTGCCGCTTCGTACCATTTCGACGGCGACGTGCTCGACGCCTCGGCTCAGGGGAATCACGGATCACATTATCTGTCCGGCAATTCAGACGTGTATTTCGCAGGCCCCGGGGATCTTCCGCCGCTCGCGTCCATCACGGTCCTGCAACCGAACGGCGGCGAGACCTGGTTCACCGGAGCGACGCGCGCGGTACAGTGGTCTTCGGTGGGCTTGCAGAACGTCCGCGTGGAGCTTTCGCGTGACGGAGGACAGACCTGGCCCGACCTGCTCTCGGCCTCCGTTCCCGCCGCGGCCGGCTCGCTTTCGTGGAAGGTGGCCGGACCTGAAACGAACCGCGCGAGGGTGCGCGTGACGACCGTCACACCTACCCCTGTTTCGGATGAAAGCGACAAGGAATTCCGTATTATCGAACCTCCTCCCGACTTGTCGGTGTCGCCGGCCGCCCTGACCTTCGCGGCCCCTCAGGACGGTCCGCTGCCTGCCCCTCAGAGAGTCCGCATCACGAATATCGGAGGCGGCAATCTGCAGTGGACTGCGAGCCCCGGAACCGCGCAGTGGCTCACGATTGCCCCGTTGTCGGGAGCGGCGAACGTTGATTCGTTCGAAGTTTCGGTCAACACGACAAATCTGCTCGAAGCGTCCTACAATGCCGCTGTCGGCATGGGCGGCAACGGAGTGAACACTCCTTTGCAGATTCCAGTCGTATACCGCGTCACGAAGAAGCAAATCTGCTCCATCGCCGGGAAGGTGACGGACGGCGCCAAACCTATCGAGAAGGTGAGCATTTCGATAGTCGGAGCCGTAAACGTCGGCGTGCTGACTGACGGAAACGGAATGTATTCCGCGCCGGGCCTGCCTTGCGATCAATACGCCTTGGTACCGGACAATCCGTTCTACGAGTTCCAGCCCGCGGTCCGCAATTATCCGCAGTTGGGAGGCGCCGTCACGGATGCCGATTTCCTGGCGTTGCCGAAGCGGGGGCGGATGTTGTTCCGATATCACCAGGGCTGGAATCTGGTCTCCTTCCCTCTGCAGCCGGATATCGGCGATCTGAAAACGCTTCTTCCGGATATCGAACTGCCCGCATATCTTTTCGATCCGTCCAAAGGATACGTGGAGACGTCGGCGCTGCCTCCCGGCAATCCGCCGCTCTGGGTGCGCTGCTCGAAAACCGACAGCGTGGAATTGAGCGGCACGCTGCTGCCGGAAGTCGTATCTCCATTATCGGCATCTTACGGAGGATGGAACCTGATAGGCGCGCCGAGCGGCAACGCCGCCTTGTCTGACGCAAAACAGACTCCTCTCGGCATCATCTCCTCGATTTACGAATACGATCCTCTGCTGGGATACATAATGCCGTTGGGCGGCCTGCTGCGTCCAGGTCGCGCCTACTTCGCTAAGGCTCTGGGCGACGGCAGTGTGCGGCTGTACGCGGAGAGCGACCTCGCCGCGCCGGTTCCGGTTCTGCTGCCGTCCCTGCGGTTTCCCGGCGCTGAAAGAGCGGAAAAAGAGCGCGCGCTGCCTCCGCTTCCGCCCGGGCGATGACGCAGGCTTGAAATTCGAGTTCACCATCACGGGGCGTCGTTCGACGCCCCGATCCTTTTGGAGCGGTCGCGCGCGCGCCGCATTTTGTGTGTTAGCGACTTTGTCGTAAAACGTGCCGTTATGAAATCAGCATTCCAGCATTCACGAAAGGTGAAACCATGACACAAAACGAAAGGGGACCTGAATCCCGAGCGCGCCGGCATTTCACGCTGCTCGTTTTTGCGTCGATCCTGCTCGCGCACGGCGCGGAGGCCCGGCCGCTTCACGTTGGTCCCGGCCGGCAGTACGCGCGGCTGCGCGACGCGGCTGCGGCCGCGATGCCGGGCGACACCATTATGGTGCATGCGGGGGTTTATGGAGGCGTAGAATACATCGAGGATCTTCGAGGCAGGGAAGACGCGTGGATCACGATTTGCGCTGTGCCCGGGGATACGGTGGTTTATCGCGGTGGGACGGAGGCGTTGCATCTGACCGATCCCGCCTGGGTCCGCATCGCCGGTATAGTGTTCGAGGGACAGAGCGGCAACGGCGTCAACATCGACGATGGAGGCAGCTACGAGACCCCGGCGAGTCACGTACTGATAGAGGACTGCGAATGGCGCGCTCTGGCCGCGAACGGCAACAACGATCAGCTCAAGCTTTCGGGTGTCGATTCCTTCATGGTGCGCCGATGCCGCTTTTTCGACGGATCGCCGGGAGGCAGCGCCGTGGACATGGTGGGGTGTCACCGGGGCGTGTTCGAAGACAATCATTTCGAGAACGCAGGCTCCAACTGCATTCAGGCGAAGGGGGGCACGGCATTCATACGGATCGAACGGAACCGTTTTATCAACGGAGGGCAGCGCGCGCTGAATATAGGAGGTTCCACGGGTTTGCAGTATTTCAGACCTCTCGGTATGAATTACGAAGCCGCGGATATCGGCGTGTACGCCAACCTGTTCGCGGGTTCCACGGTGCCCGTGGCGTTTGTCGGTGCAGTCCGCTGCGAGGTCGTGAATAATACGATTTACATGCCCGGGAAGTGGGTCATCCGCATACTGCAGGAGACTGTCGGTCCGGATTTTCTGCCTTGCGGCGACAACGCCTTCAGGAACAATCTGGTCTGTCTCGGCGCTGCGGCCGCGGATCCGTCCGTCAACATCGGCGGCAACACGTCGCCTGAAACCTTCGAGTTTTCTAACAATCTCTGGTTCAACGCCGACGATCCCGCATGGAGAGGTCCGAATCTGCCCGTCTCGGAGCGCGGCGGAGTTTCGGGGCGGGATCCGCTTCTTGCTGACGGCCGAAACCTCGATTTTACCTTGCGCGGCGGGTCTCCGGCCATAGGCGCCGGCGGTGATGCGCCGCGCCCGGATTCGGATTTCGCCGGAAGGCCCTTCGCGCGTCCGCGGTCGATCGGTGCGTTCGAGGGCGCGCCGACGGCGTCTGCCGCGGGCGAACGGCCGGCAGACCGGAAACTGAAAGCCGTGGTGTTTCCGAATCCGTCGACGGGCGAGTTCACGGCGAGTTTTGATCTCGATGCCGAACAGAAGGTGGAGATCCTGCTGCGAGACATCGGCGGACGCGAAACCGAGCGCGTCTTCGAAGGTGTGATGCGGGCCGGGAGGCATCTCATCGGTTTCCGGCCGTCGTGCGGAATCAACGCGGCGTTGTTCTGCGAGATCAGGACGCCTCTTGCCAGGGCAGTGATGCTGCTCGGCATGCTCCAGCCGTAGCAGATCGAGACTTCTGAGTTTGCATATCTCGCAGAAATTGATTTCTTCTATAATACAACACTTACGGAGGATTGCCTTACCGGTCCGCATGAAACGAGTTCTCATTCTTCTTTTACCCATTTTAATCGCTGTCGCGGCTGTATTCATCGGCATCGGTTTAATTCAGGTTCGGGACGAAGAGGCGCGGATGCGGGACGATCTGAGAAGAAGGGCTGCGAACCTGGGAGAAGTTGTCGCCATCGCCTCCCGAGGTATTCTTTCGGAGCGTGACAGCGCCGGCGCGGTTGAACTCGTCTCTTCCTTCGAGAACATGGAGCGACTCCAGGGCTGTGTGCTGTACGACACGGACGGCCTGGTACTGGCGGCGACGCCGCGCCTGCGTGCCTTGATGGATGATGCGGCGGCTTCGAGACAAGCCGTCGGCCGCGCTTTGGCGGAGGGGGCGAGCGACGCCGAAATCATGGAACATGCCGGCGAACTCACCGCCTGGCATTTTGTGAGACCCGTGCCCGGCAAGTCGGATGTTCCGGTAGGCGCCGTCGAGCTTGTATACGACGCATCCTGGATGTTCTCGGTTTCAGCGGACCGCTGGCGTGATATCAGCGTCGCATTGATCGTAATGTTCATTGTAATCACGGGAGTCTCGATTTACACTCAACGACAGATGTACGTCATGCCCTTGCGCGGCATCACTGAGTGGTTCCGACGATTTCAGAAAGGTGAAACCAACGCTCTGAGGCCCAAGAAGGTGCCGGCTGAACTCGGACGCCTGGCGGCCGAAGTAGAGCAGATGGCTCTCAGTCTTCGGGTTGCCCGCAAGGCGGCAGCGGATAACGCGGAAGAACGCCTGCGCTCCGAAGAGCGATGGACGCAGGACCGGCTCCGTGATGTGGTTCAAGCGACGCTCGGAGAAACGCCGCTCGTGGTGGTATCAAACCGCGAGCCTTTCATGCATATTCAGGACCAGCCCGCTGCCAAAGCGCGTTGCCACAGGCCCGCCAGCGGCGTCGTTACGGCTTTGGATCCGGTATTGCGCGCCTGCGGAGGGACCTGGATCGCGCACGGCAGCGGGAATGCGGACAGGCAGTTTGTAAATTCCAGAGACAAGCTCGGCGTGCCGCCTGATGACATCAGATACATTCTCAAGCGGGTGTGGTTGAGCAAAGAAGAAGAGGAAGGCTATTATTTCGGATTCGCCAACGAGGGCTTGTGGCCTTTGTGCCATGTGACCCACACGCGCCCGATCTTCAGGGATACGGACTGGCGCATGTACAGGAAAGTAAACCGTGCGTTCGCGGAGAGCGTGATCGATGAACTCCCTGCGAATAATCCGCACATTTTCATACAGGATTATCATTACACTCTGCTTGCGCGGATGATACGCGAAAGAAGGCCGGACGCATCAATCGCTCTGTTTTGGCATATCCCCTGGCCCAATCCGGAGGTTTTTTCGATCTGCCCATACCAGCAGGAAGTACTGGACGGAATGCTGGCATGCGATCTTATCGGCTTCCATGTGCAATACCATTGCAACAACTTCATCGAAACGGCGAACCGGCTCACCGAATGCCGGGTAGACGCGGAACGCTTCAGCATCGTTCGCGGGAACGAAGAAACACACGTGCGCGCCTTCCCGATCAGCGTGGAGACCGGCGAGGGTGTGACGGCGGATGAATCCGCTGCGGAAGAGCTTCGCCGGGAATTCGACCTCCAAGAAGCTGTAGTTGCCATGGGCGTCGATCGCATCGATTACACGAAGGGCATCGTTGAACGGATTCTTGCTGTGGATCGCCTTCTGGACAAATACCCGGAATACAAGGGGAAATTCGTCCTGGTCCAACTCGCCGCCCCGAGCAGGACCCATATTCCGCGTTATCAGCAACTGACGGGCGAGATCGAGGAAACCGTGGAACGGGTCAACTGGAAGCACTCGGAAGGCCGGTGGCATCCGGTTCTTCTCATGAAGCGCCATTTTTCGCCCGAGGAAATACGCCCATGGTACCGGTTGGCTGATTTGTGTATTGTGAGTTCCCTTCATGACGGCATGAATCTCGTCGCAAAGGAATATGTCGCGGCAAAGGCCGGCGAGCGCGGCGTCCTGGTGTTGAGCAGATTCACCGGAGCGGCGCGCGAATTGGAGGATGCCGTCCTGATCAATCCGTATTCCGTCGAGGAATTCGCCGATTCTCTGCGGCTGGCCATCGAGCTGCCGGATGATGAAAAAATCCGCCGCATGAAAGCAATGCTCCGCATCGTGGAGGAAAACAACATATATTCCTGGGCCGGGAAGATAATGAACGAATGGGCTTCACTCAGAAAAAATGTATGATAAAAAGGATCCCGGCATATTTGTTCGATTCATGGATCTCGGTCCGTGCCGGACTCGATGGCGCGCGCGTTTATCTCATGTTGGACTACGACGGCACTCTGGCGCCGATATCTTCAACGCCCGAAGACGCCGTGCTCCCGGCAGCCGCGAAAGCGGCTCTGCAATGCCTTGCTTCCCATGACTCGAGGCGGTTGGCCATCGTCAGCGGCCGCGCTCTGGCTGATGTCCGCTCCATGACCGGCATCGAGGGCATCGCGTACGTCGGGAATCACGGTTGGGAGATTCTCAGGCCTGACGGCGGGAGGGAGGAAAGACGTGATGCGCATGGAGAGCCCCTGATGGAGGGACTGAAAGCGGAGTTGCGAAGAGCGTTGAAACGGTATCGAGGAGTACGCTTCGAAGACAAAGGTCCGGCTTTCACCGTTCACTTCCGACTCGTCGACCGGTCCGTAGTACCTGATCTCCTCGGGGTTTTCGACGAAATCGTCGGCGCCGGTCCGGCTTTCCATGTCGGAACGGGAAAGATGGTCCGTGAGGTGCGCCCGCTGGGACCTTGGAACAAAGGCACTGCCGTGCGCCGCCTTCTGGATCTGGAGAGCGCGGAGGATGACGGCGGTGTCATTCCGTTGTACATAGGGGACGATGACACCGACGAGGATGCATTCCGGGAAATCGGCGGCGACGGCGTGACCATCCGCGTCGGCGGGCCTGCCCCGACTTACGCGGCATATTATCTGAATGATACAGGCGAAGTCACAAAACTATTGAACATCCTATGCATTCATTGACACGAGCGGCGCAACCTTTCCGCTTTGCGACGCGCCTCCATCTTGCCGAATTGACGGGTATGCACGCGTGCAACCTTGCCGAACTCGCGGCTCATCTCGAAACCGTTCCTGATGCATGTGTCTACCATCACACGCATCGTTTCCTCCAGCAGCATCAATACCTGTCGCCGGAGCCGCCGAACGATTTCGCCTGGTGGATAGCCGAGGTGCTGGGCGACGACATGCTCGCCGAGCTTCTTGCGAGCATAGACACCGTGCGATTCCGAAGCATCGCAGACCTTCGCGGTGCGCTCGTCTCGACGATCAACGGTTACGTTGAACGGCGTCCGGAATCCCTTCGCCGCTTCGCTGGCGAAGGGGAACTCTTTCATTTCATGAAGACCGTGAGTTTTGTGATTCCGACAGCGCATCTGGCTTATGATCTCGGACAGTTCGCAGATATGCTCGGGAAGGTCACCATAGAGTCGGTATACTTCCATATTTTCGAAGCAAGACTCCGCCTAAAACGCGAGATGAACGATTTCTCGTACTGGATATCCTCATCCCTGGGCGATAACGAATTGGCGGGAAGAATTGCAGCGCTCGATCCTTATACGCGCACATTGGAGGATTTGAGAACGAGCATCATCCGGATAGTCGGTAACAGGCAAGGAGAATGACGTGCCGTCAATAAATGATTATCGCGCAATCGTGGGCGGCTCGGTGATAGACGATCTGCATCTGATCTCCGAGCGCCTGCACGGCAAGGTCATCCAGCATGTTAATTCCACAGCGGTCGGCGGTGGGGTCGCGGAAATTCTCAACCGTATGGTGCCTCTGCTGCGCGATCTCGGTGTGGACACCCGCTGGGATGTCATCAAGGGAGGAGAGCGCTTTTTCGAGGTCACCAAGAAGTTCCACAATGCTCTGCACGGCAGCGGTGATGTGTTGAGCAACGAGGATTTCGAGGTGTTCCTCGAAACCAGCAGAAGGAATATTGACGATCTGGATACTCACGGGGACATTGTATTCATTCACGATCCGCAACCTATCGCACTCATCGATAAAAAGGCCGGGAACCGATGGATCTGGCGCTGTCATGTGGACGTCTCCAGGCCGAGGCCCGAAGTCTGGAGCTTTCTCGAAAAATTTATCGTCCGCTATGACGCGACGGTGTTCTCCGCACCCGCCTTTTCACGGTTGCTGCCCGTGAGACAGTTTCAGATCGCGCCCTCCATCGATCCATTGAGCGACAAGAACAAGGAGCTTCCCGAAGAGGTCGTGGCGCTTACGCTCGAAAAATTCGGAATCCCGCGCGACAAGCCGATTGTTACGCAGATCTCCCGCTTTGACCGCCTAAAGGATCCGGTAGGCGTGATCGAGGCGTTTCTCCAAGTCCGCAGGTACGTCGACTGTCGTCTGATTCTTGCCGGCGGCACGGCAAGCGACGATCCCGAGGGCATGCAGGTGCTTGAAGAGGTGCGGGACAGGGCGGACGGGAATCCGGACATTCATATACTGCTGCTTCCTCACGACGACACCGCGGTCAATGCCTTGCAACGGGCATCCGATGTGATTGTCCAGAAGTCGCTCAAGGAAGGTTTCGGTCTGACGGTCAGCGAGGCTCTCTGGAAGGGCAAGCCAGTGGTCGCTTCGAATGTCGGCGGCATACCGATGCAGATATCCCATAAACACAGCGGCTGGTTATGCCATTCCGTCGACGGGGCGGCATACGCAGTCAAACAGGCCCTGAACAGTCCCGAATACGCGAAGCGGCTGGCAGAGAACGGCAGGGAACATGTGCGGCACAATTACCTTATCACACGCCATATAAGGGACTATTTGCTCCTATTTCTTTCCCTGTATCACGATGGGGATGTCGTGTATTTGTGAGCGCACATCTCGCGGACGGGTCGTGGCTCGTGTCGGACCGGAAAGCGCGGTCCCTGGATTTGGGCGCATCGGATTAGAATAGATAGGCGAATCCGAGCCGCGCGCAGAGAGAATTTGTCCTGCGGTTGAAGGCGAACATCGTGTAACGGGCGGAAATGAGAAGTTCCGAGCGCCTCGCTATGAACAAGCGCGCGCCCAGACCGGGGCCCCAGTCGGTCAGCGGCGCCCTGCTTTCCGGGAAGAGAATCGCGTGGCCGATGCCCGCATTGAGAATCAACTCCTCCATCGGTGATGCTTCGAACGAGTATTCGCCCTCGGCGATTGTGCCGGCGTGGTCGATGATCCGGAGCCGCAATTCGGCATTAAGCGCCGTCTCGTTCGAAATGACGATGCCCAGAGAGTTCCGCACACTGAGCTGAGAGCGGAGAGCGTTCCCGCTGCCCGGAAAATGGAGCGCGTACGATGCGCTTCGGCCTATGGCGACGCTGCCCTCATAGCTGATATTGCCCGGCACATACGCCGCCAGCATTGGGCCGACAGTCCAATCAGGCGGACCAGTGGTAACGGAAACGTGGGCTTCGGTGTATTGTACTTCCAGAACGCCGCCGAGCCCTAAAGTTGGAGATATAAGATCCGCGCCGGCTACGCTCGCCTTCAGACGGAAAGGATTTTCTTCCGTCCGCGGCATGGCGCTGATGATGCCGCTCAAGTACGGAGAGGGCATCGAATTCAACGCGGCTTCGGTGCGATGAGAAGGGCCCCGGATCCTTCTGTTGAAATAGTATTCGAATTCCCCGGAAATCGTAACCGCCTGTGTTTTGGCGGAGGATTCGAGATATGTGCCCTCAGCGCCCGCGAGGAGAGCGCCGCGGGCGTTGAAACGAGTCATTCTGAATGCCGCATCCTGCGCGGAAACATGCGCGCAGTATGGAAGAAACAGGAAAATGATGTAAATGGCTCTGAATCGCATGTGATCTTGCTTTAAGTGCCGCAGTCATTCCGCAGCCGTTGGCAATGTACGCAGAGCGTGGGCCAGACGGAAAACCGCGCTCATGCTCCACAGCCAGCCGGACTGGAAAACGACTTGGTTTCTCGCCGCTATTGACATTGTGCTGTCTATTTCGGAGATTATCAGCAAGCATTTGTGATCGTACTTACAGTTCACGCGTAAGAGCGGATGCGCCGCGCAGGCGCGGATCGAACATCGCGGGTTGAATGGATTAATTGCACGGAAGATAAACCGGATATAAATCTGTTTTCTGCCACAATTCATTCACATGGAGGTAAATATGAAACTCGGACGTTTTTATCCTGTATTCGTCATGTTGATCGCGGGCGCCGCCGCGATGGCGCAGGGCGTGCCGTCAACGATGAACTACCAGGGATTTCTCACGGACTTGACCGGATCTCCGGTTGCGGACGGCTCTTATCGCATCGCCTTCTCGCTTTATGTGGATGAAGCGGGCGGCGGCGCCCTCTGGACGGAGATCCATCCCACCGTCGCTGTTAACAAGGGACTGTTTACGGTTGTTCTCGGCCGAGGCAACCCGGCGAATCCGCTGACGGTGGCTTTCGACCGGGAGTACTATCTCGGCGTCACTGTCGGTACGGACCCCGAACTGTTACCAAGGGTGCGCCTGACTTCCTCCGCTTACAGCATGCGGTCGAGAACCGCTGAAACAATCATTGACGGCGCCGTCACGACAGCCAAAATCGCCGATGACGCCGTGACCGGAAGCAAAATCGCCAACGGAGCAATAGGAACGCCTCAGCTCGTCGACGGCGCCGTCGTAGCAGCCAAGATAGCGAGCAACGTCATAAGCGCGGATCACATCGCGCCTCCCATTGTTTCAAGCATCAGCGGCGTTACCAACGACGGTGGCAACATCAATCTTGTCGCGGGCGCGAATGTCACGATCACGCCGGATGATGCGGCCAATACCATCACCATCGCCGCAGCTCCCAGCGGAGGCGGGCTGACCCTGCCTTACAGTAAAAGCATCGCGAATTCCGCCACCGCGTTCGACATCGAGAACACGGGCGCCGGTAGCACGGCTGAATTCAAGGTGACCAACACGTCATCCACAAATCCCGCTGTGACAATTAAAACCAACAGCACGAATTCTAACTCCGATGCGCTCGCCGTGGAAGCGGCCGGGGGCAATGCGGTGCAGGCGATCAACAACAGCCCCAATATGGCTGCTATCGGGGGAACGAACACCGGAGACGGAATGGTCGCCTCCCTGTTCAAGCTCGCGGCCAGCTCCGGCGACATTCTACGCGTACACGCCACAGGTGGAACCGGCAAAGTTATAAATGCAACTTATGGCGGCACTGCGCAGGCGGTATATGTAAATACCATCTCATCGAGCAGCGGGGATGGTCTCGAAGTCGACAATGACGGCACGGGGATGGCTGCATATTTCCACACCGACAATACAACTTCAGGAAAGTTTGCCCTGACCTCGGAGAATAAGAGCACGGCAAGCGGAGGCGGCGCTATAAGAGCGGAAGCGGTGGCAGGGTACGCAGTCGACTCGTACAACAACTCCGCCAGTCTTGCCTCGGGAAGATTCGTCAATGCAAACACCGGAGACGGCGCCATCTCCCTGTATGCGCGTTCCTACGGAAAGGAAGGCACGATCGTGCTTAAGAACTACAATGCGGCAAGCGACGCCCTGATATTAGAAGGATACTCCGGAGTATCGAATTCGCGTTTCAAAATGCAAAACAACGGCGACTTCTGGTCCTACGGCCAAACCTCGTCGACCGCGTCCGTTCAACGCGGCAATCTCGGATCTTCGGCGACTCCGGAACCCGGCGGATATTATCGCGACAACGCCATATATGCCTGGGCCAATATTTACTCGACCGGAGTGATCAACGGAGCGTTCGGATGCACGGTTTCCAAGACCGCTACCGGCACCTATTCCATAACCTACAAAAGAGCATTGGCCGGCGGTGACTATGCTCCGATGGCCATCGCTTACGAAAACAGCGCGCCTCAATTCGCTGTTATCTCCGGCGCATCCGCAACCGGGTGCACTGTTAAAATCTGGAGATACAATACGAGCACGAATACATTCGCTCTTGTTGACAGCCAATTTTTCTTCCAACTATGCGGCCGGCCGTAACAGGCGCCTCGACAAAAACAGAGGTGTGATATGAAAGAAAAGCATAATCGTGTACGGTCTTTGGCGGTAATGCTGCTCCTGTTTTCGGCAGCGGCCGCCGGGCAGACCCGCATCGATTGGCAAGCGGCGGATGCGAGCGGCGCGGAAAAGTCGATGAGCTCAACGCAGTTCCTCTACACTTCCACCGGCCAGCCGTCTGTCGGCGTGTCCGTCGGCAGCGGGCGCATGCTCCATTCCGGTTATCTGTATATCCGCGCGCAGCCGAGCGGCACTCCGACAATTATCGCGCAGTCGTCCCTCGATTTCGGGAACGTGATAATCGGACAGAATGAAGTACGCCAACTGACAGTTTCCAACGGGGGCGCGTTGCCCCTGAACATCACTGGAACGTCGATTTCACCCGCCGCTTTCGAGATTGCAGCCGGCGGCGGAGCGCAAACGATAAATCCCGGCGGATCGGCGACAATGACCTTGCGCTTCACCCCGTCGGCAGCGGGCGCCGCGGCAGGTTCGCTGGTGATCACCAGCAACGCGTCGAACGCGCCTACTCATACGGTATCCCTGTCAGGCGTCGGCGTGAGCGCCGCTCCCGCGATATCGCTCAGCGCAAACACGCTGGATTTCGGACCCGTGGATCTCGGATCCTCCGCCGTGCGCAGCGTTACCGTCTCCAACACGGGCAATGCGCCGCTCAATGTCACAGGACAAACGCTGGGCGGCACAAACGCGCCGGATTTTGTAATAAACCATTCCTCCGGGACCCCGATAGCCCCGGCGGGCAGCGACTATATCGAAATCCGTTTCAGCCCGTCGGCGGCGGGCGGCAGGACGGCGGCATTGACCGTGACGAGCAACGATCCGAATTTCCCGTCGCTGACCGTCTCGCTGTCCGGAAGCGGCACAACCGGCGCGCAGCCGCATATCACGGTCAGCCAGACGACTCTGGATTTCGGCACAACAGCGCCCGGCACTCCTGTCGATCGTGACCTCGTTATCAGCAACACCGGAAGCGCCTCGCTGACGATCAACGCGCAGAACGTCACGGGACAGTCCTTTGCCCTGACAAGTTCCGCCGCGGGAACGATCCCCGCGGGAGGCAACGCGACCGCGCGCCTGCGCTTCAATCCGTCCTCACCGGGCGGTTACAACGGCGCTTTCGAGATTTCGAGCAACGATCCCGCTTCGCCGACCGTAACCGTCACGCTGCGGGGTATCGGAGGCTCTGCTGCGGGTCCCCGGATCGCGCTCGGCGCAACAGTGCTTGATTTCGGAAATGTCGCGGTGCTGCAGTCGAAAGAAATGGACCTCGAAGTCCGTAACATCGGCAGTTCCGATCTGGTCATCAGCGCGCAGCTCATTGCCGGCGCCGATGCGCTCCACTTTTCCATCACGCAGGCGGCCGCATCGCCGGTGGCGGCCGGTGGCAACACGACGGTGCGCGTACGGCATTTGCCGACGAGCGGCGGAGCGAAGGTGGCGATTCTCCGTATGATCACGAACGATCCCGGCATGCCGACGGCCGAGATTGCATTGATTTCGACCGCCGTCGGCACCGGCTCGCCGCCCGAGCCCCCGGAGAATGTGAAGATGTCGGCTAACTACCCGAATCCGTTTACGGAAGCCACAAATATCGCATATGAACTCGGTGAAGCGGGAGAGGTTGAGCTGACCGTTTACGACTCGCACGGACGCTGCGTGATGAGTCTGTCGCAGGGATCCCGCGAAGCCGGTTCTTACGGCGTGTTCCTCGAAACATCTAAACTGTCGGCTGGGATTTATGCTGTAGTCCTGCGTGCCGCGCTCCGCAGCAGCGGATTCGTGACAAGGTCGATGTTGATGCACTGCGCGCGTTGACGAGTCCGGCGGGACTTGCCATAAGTCCGGCATGCAAGTCCGGACGGAGCATCCCGGCGTCCGCGGTCAGTGCCCGCGGACGCCGGTTTCATCATTGACCGGCGTATGTTACTTTTACGCAAATGTCTTTTGCGGGAAAACCATATTGAACAATGGAAAAGAACTCTGAATCGATCGACGCTCGGCAAGCAATACTCGACAGCAAGCTATTTTTTATCGTAACCGGGATGTTGCTGTTCAACCTTGCTTTATCGGTTATCATGCTTGTCGAGTTGGCGGCATATGCTCCTTTCGGAGACCTGACGACGCCTGCGCTGGCGAGATGGGGGGAGGCATTCTCCAAAATGCTGCTGGGCGCCGCAGGCGTGCATGCCTCCTGGCTGCTGTTCCGGCTCTCGGACCGCGCGCCGGAAAGGACCTGGTTCTACATGGCGGCGGTGTGGATCGTTTTTTTGTTTTGGATCGCCGTTTCGGTCATCGTTTCGGCGACATCAGAGGCGGTTCCGTTGTCAATCACCCTCCTTCATGTGCTGCCATGGCACACGGCCATTTTTTTCCCGGCGCTGATGGCTGTTGTCGGGTCGTACCTGGATCGAGATGCGGCCGCGAGGCACTTTTTTACGGCGGGTCTCGGGAACCGGATTGGAATCGTCGGCCTCGTGAAGCGGTTTTCAGTGAAACGGGTTTCCCGCCGGAGCTTGTAATAAGCGTTGGAAATTTGTAGCTTCCACTCTCTTTATCCATCGGAGTGGAAACAGGAATGCACACAGTGAAGCTAACTTTAAGCGTCGCAGTCCCGCTGCTGGCAATCGTGCTGGCCGGATGTTCCGGCGAATACGTGGGGCAGGAGACCAAACGTTGGACGGTGTTTGAAACCCGAGACATGCCCTACGAAAAAGCCTGGACCACGGTGCGTAACGTGCTCATCGAGTCGGGTTACTTTTTCGAAACCACGGAGAAAAGCGACGGTTATCTCCGTACGCAATGGCGGTATCCGGAAGACATCGAAATTGATTATCCGGTCCGGGTACATGTGAAATTCACCACGGACGGAGCGTGCACGGTCAGGGTGCTGGCCGAATGCATGAATTGCGGTGTCCACTACCAGGATATTCCCCGTCTGCGCAATCTCCTTGAAGAATTGCGCGACCGCCTGTTGTGACCGTCCGCCATATTGAGCCGTAACGGACCTCGAGCTCACGCGGTGTGCGCCCGCACACCGGAGAGAGTCTTTTGGACGCAGCCATCGTCCGTTGAAGGCGAATATCCGATCATTCCAGAAGCGAGATTATAAATGCCGACAATTCGCGAGCGTCTGAGATACAGGATAGACCAGTTCTTCCAGTCCGGTTTTACTCTTCAGGTTACTGTCGCTTTCCTGATAGTGGCGGCGATCATTCTTCTTTTTTCAGCATTCGCCCATGTATCCGGAGTTATTCCCGGATCGGAATTCGAAACGGAACACCCGCAGTCGTTTTGGCCCTCTGTGCAATTCTGGTGGGTGCTGACGCACATATTCGACACATACTGGGTGGAAAACAGACCTTTCGAACAATTCCTGGGAACCCTGCTCACGCTCCTCAATTATCTGGTGTTCGCGGGTGTGATCGGATTGGTCGGAACGAAAATTGCCAACAGGCTCGAGAGCATCCGCCGAGGCACATCGAAAGTGCTGGAAAACAAGCATTTCGTTATTCTCGGTTGGAGCGAGAAAATTTTTCCGATAATCAATCAACTCGCCATCGGACTCGAGGGCGAGAATAAGGTGTTTGTGATACTGTCTTCGCGGGCCGTCGATGAAATGGAGACGGAACTCCGTCGTTCCATAGGCCGTAAGCGCGGCGTGAGATGGGTATTGAGAACCGGAAGCACGACCGATGAATCGTCTCTTGACAAGCTGGCGATCCACTCGGCCAGGGCCGTGATTATCCTGCAGCCGTCCGACGTCTTCGAATCCGCTTCCGCTGTCGCCGCGGATACACAGGTTGTCAAGAGCATTCTCACCGTATCGTCTCTTCCGAAGTCGGAAACGGAGGCGGACTTTCCCTCGCCGGTTTTAATAGCGGAACTGCAAAGACCCGACATGCACGACATAGCCGTTGCGGCTGCCGGATCGCATTCGGTCAGGATAGTGCAATCTTCGGAGTACATCGGGGAATTGCTATTGCAGACCGCCCGCAGGAGCGGTGTGATCGATGTTTACAGGGAAATCCTGTCTCATGACGGACATGAGCTTCATGTCGGGCATTTCCCGAATCTCGAGGGAAAATCCTGGCGCGAAGCGGTCATGTCGTTCCGCGAGGCAATACCCATCGGATTCATACAGGACGGCCGGACGCAGCTTCTGCCGTTCCGTTATGATCCCGGCAGCCGACTTCCGTCGGGTTCATCCATTATAGCCCTGGCTCGCGATGAGAATTCATTCCGGAAAGTGCGCGACTCCGCGCGCCATGAAGAGGTCGAGGACTTTCAAGCGCCGCAGGAAGTTCCTTCAGCCGTAGGCGCGCGCATACTGATCCTGGGTTACGATACAAAACTTGGGCGCATGATCAAGGAACTCGATGCCTGGTCGTCCGAGTTGGGTGCGCGCAGCGAAGTCGTTGTTGCCAGCCCGTTCATCCCTGATAAGGCCGAATTGTTCGGACAAGTATCGGAATTCATGTCACTGCTGCGCGAGCGGAAAGAGTACCTGAACAAGGATGTGCTGACGGAACTGCATCCGGAGTCCTTTGAATCGATCATAGTGATCGGAGAAACCGCAACCGGATGGCATCAGGAAGAGATCGACGCCCGTGTCGTCATGACTCTTCTGCTCCTGCAATCCCTGCGGCGGGAAAGAGCCTGGACAGATTCTGAAAGTCGGCCCGGGCCGTGCGTGGTCGCGGAGATACATAATCCCGCCAACTGCAAACTGGCGGAGGCGGTGGGCCTTGCTCACGACATAGTGATCACTAACGAATTGGTCAGCCAGATGATAGCCCAGATCTGCCGCGAGCCCATGTTGGACGAGGCTTTGCGCGATCTTTTGGACGAGAAAGGCGTCGAGATTTATTTCAAACCGATCACCTGGTACGCGCCTGAAGGCAAGACCGTTCAATTCGGGCGACTTCTAGCCGCTTCTCTCGAGAGAGGAGAAATAGCCCTGGGATACGATCGTGTTGGCAGTGATGTCGGCGAGAAGAGAGTGATCCTGAACCCCGGCAGGGAAGTCACGGTCACCGTGCGGGATGAAATGCGTCTCTGCGTGCTTGCTGAAACGGAGGTGTAGGAACATCATCGCGTAAGTATTTTGAATTGAGCCGAGTCTGCGTTAGGTTGCTAGCATCGATTCGTGTAAGCCACCCGCCGCGGCGTTAGCGGAGAAATATCGTCCGGCCCGCCGGGGGATCGGGCGTATTTCATACACGACATTCCATCCAATTCTGAAGGATTTATGCCATGAAACGATTCTTGCCGTTCGCACTTCTATTCTCGCTGGGCGCAATCGCGCTCCAGGCACAGGACCGCACTGAACGCACGACGGTAATTGTCAGCGAAGATTTAAAACAGGACTACTTCTCCATACGGTTCGGCGCTTGGTTCCCGCGAGATGTGGAGAAGACATTCACACAGCAGAGCGCCGAGAATATCCCACAGACAATCGACCAGTCGCAGGCAATCGGACTCGATTTCCATTATCGTTATGAAATCGGCTGGCCGTTGCTGTTCGATTTTTCCATTGGAGGATGGTATTCGACATACGCGTTCAAGGCGCTTGAGACGCTGAGTTCGCCGTCCCTCGTTCAGGAGGCCGATGCCTGGGTGGCCATCGCGCCGATCACCGCCGGTCTTTCGGTCAATCCGCTTCCGAAGGGCAATCCACTTCAGCCCTACGCGACTGCCGGCATAGGGGCTTATGTGGGAGTATCCGGCACATCGGATGTGATTGTGGGCAGGCCGGGTACGCATTCCGACGATAAGACTCTCGTGGCTTTCGGTGGTTATGCCGGTGTCGGCCTCGCCTTCATGCTGACGCGCGGCTTCGGTCTGGATATAGGCGTGAAGTATCAATTCGTCTCCTTCAAGGAAGAGATGTTCACCAAACAGAAGGATTTTACCGGACTGCAGATTCTCGCGGGGATCACCACGCGCCTGTAATAGCATCCGATATCGATCCGTGTTCAGCCGTTTGAAACACGGGTTACAGGTAAATGCAATGCGCCGGGCCATCACACCCGGCGCATTTTATTCCACGGGTAAACTCAGTCGTATTTCCGTCGCCGCCTGCGATCCGGATAAGGCGCGAAGTCGGGTACGCTACGCTCCGAAAGCGGCATCGGAATTCGGAGTGGTGCGGATCGAACTCAAGGCCTCATAGCCTTCGGTGAAAGTCAACATCTGCAGATCCAGCCGGTCGATCACGGATTGTATCAGGGAAAGAATTTCGGCCGCCTTGATGTCGGTCGCGTCGGAAGTCATTTCCGCCAGCAATGAAACGTAACCTGCCAGAACCGTGAGTTCCGAGCGCATTTCGCAGCTCAATCCGTCTATCATTCTGCTGTTGTCGGTCCGCTCCCGCTTGAGAGTGCCGAGTAGCTGTTTTACATCGAGTTCGAGCAGCCGCATACGCGTGATATCGCGATTGAAAATTCTGATTCGCTGCGCCGGCGCATAATGGAGGAATCGTTGTTCCCAAGTCTTGCCGTTGATGATGATTTCTCTTACCGTCTCGGTTTCGCCTGAAACAACCATCCGATCAATGATCGGAAAGACGCGGCCGAGCGCCGGATGCTCGAGACCCTGTACCAGGATGCCTTGAAATTCGCGTCTCGCGGCGGCGTTGCAGAATGTGATTCCTCCGTCGATTCCGATCTCGATGATGGGTTCGGGCGCCTTTTCAGGAAGCGAAGCCAGTTCGAGTATTTCCCTTTCCGCCATCTCGCGGGCCGTCCTCTCGATCCAGATGGCGTTTCCATCTTCGGAGGCCATGCCCTTGATGCCGTCATGCAAAGGCGTCTGTTCCGGTATCGTTGTGTTGTCGTTCATGTTCAACTCCTGGATCGATTCATCGAGACGCGGATGATTGTTTGTTTGAAACGGGTCCGGTGCTCCATGCGGAATACTCGCGTAATTGCAGGTGATGGAACGGGACGTAGTGGAGGTAGACGACGGGCGGCCGCCGGGGAAGGCGAACGCGGTGATGGAAACGGACGCGGGCGGCAGCTCTGCGCGATACGCGGAAAAACAGACATCCTGCTGCGCGCCTTCTGCGCACTCGGTGTGGCTTTCAGCGTTGTATTTCGTGTCTGTACTTTGCATTCTAATTGCCGTCCATTGATTCAGCCGCAGAGCGATAGGATTTTTCCGCTTTCAATTGTCGCTTCACGAATAAAAGGCCCGCCGGAATGGAAGCCAGCAGATTTTTTTGCTTCCGATTATATTGAAACCCGCTTTTCCGCCCGCCGCCTCCGGCGTCCAGGCGGATGAGTCGTATTCCGATTTCTCCGGCGTCTTTCCGCCGTTGCTCTCCGCGATATCTCCGCGCTCACGAAGGGGGCGACGGATCTCGTCTGTTGTTCCATTGCCGGTCTGTGACGCCTTGTCCGCGGCGGATTCGGTGGAAGCGTCTGAATTTCCAGGCTTGCTTGCGAGTGAAAAAGCGGTTGCTTTATTCAATTCCGGGCCCTTCTCGATCACTTGAGCGCTCGCGATCTGCGCAGTCAAGATTAAGGTTGGAATCAGGATGAATCTCATCATTGTATCACCGTTTAATTTGTTTTTTTGCAGGGCGCGTAGACCGACACAACTAACTACGCAGATATTGCAACAAATGCTCTGCCATATTTTCATTTAGGAAGAAATTACATTTTCGGCTGATTTTTGGCGAATCTCGATTTTTTTCGAATATTTTCTCTGTTCAGAAACGGAACATGCGCATGGAAAACCACCTAAAATGAACACTTGAAGGGATCGAGACAGGCGGGGCGACACGCTTGGAAGTCCCTGCTGCAACTTGCAGCCGCACGCGCTTGGATTGCAGCTTTTCAGAGGGTAGTTTGGAGTCGAACCGGAAAAGAACGCAAACTTTATACAGGATGGAGAGCGATGGAACAGGAAGCTGAACAACTCCAGAGAATGAATGTCCCTGAGATGGATAGCATTCTCGGGAGTGTGTTTCCCGTGCTGGATGATGGTTTCATACGCGTAATCGATTACATGGGTTCGGATTCGTCAATAGTGCAGGCGGCGCGGGTATCCTACGGGGCCGGCACCAAGAAAATCCGTGAAGACAGGGGCTTGATCCGGTATCTTCTGCGCCACAGGCACAGCACGCCTTTCGAGATGTGCGAAATCAAGCTGCACGTCCGCGTTCCCATGGACACCTGGCGGCAGTGGATACGGCATCGAACCGCCAACGTCAACGAATACTCGACGCGTTATTCCATCGCGATCGATGCCATGCAGCGCACGGCGCCCGGTTCCTGGCGACTGCAGGCGACGGGCAACCGTCAGGGGAGCGAAGGCGCTCTTGACGAGGAAGAGGGGACGGAATTCACCCGCGCTGAACAGGAGCTTCAGCAGGCGGCTCGAAACCAGTACGAGAAGCGGCTCGCCGCCGGCGTGGCAAGGGAACAGGCGCGCAAGGATTTGCCGCTCTCGACGTACACGGAGGCCTACTGGAAAATCGATTTGCACAATCTACTCCATTTTCTCGCTTTGCGCATGGACGAACACGCGCAACTCGAAGTCCGCGCCTATGCGAGTGTGATCGGCGAGGAAATCGTGCGCCGTTGGTGTCCGCTGGCCTGGGAGGCTTTCGTGGATTATCGGCTGAATTCACTCGAACTGTCGCGTCAAGACATCGAAATCATTTCCCTTCTTGCCAAGGGACGCAAGGAGGACGCCTTGGCTGCCGCGCGGTCTCTCGGCATGCTTGCGGTGAAGGACGGCAAATTAAACAGGCATGTGGAGCGCGAGGAACTTGAGGCCAAACTGCAACGCCTCGGAATCGAAATACCCTGGTGAGCGGGAGCGCTCGGGGCGTTTCCGGAAGGACGCGGGATGATGCCTTTCTCTCGGATGCGCCGCAACAATCGGATTGGATACACCGATCCTGAAATCCGTCAGCGGAGTGATCGGGCCTTGAGGGCGGTTTTCCTCCGCGCCGCTATTTCCAGTGGTGGGAAATGAACTCCTCGACCTCGGGTATGCCGCCCTGCGAAATAAGATAGCCGTTATGGGGCTCGCGTTCCGTGATGTCGCCCCCGACCGGGGCGAGCATTATCCTCTTCACCTCGTCGAGATCCGAGGTCTGGCCCAGAGCCCATCCGAGTTTCACGTAAGCTACCTCGGGAAGCATGTTGGCGGCGGGGACTATGCCGAGCTCCATCAGGTCCCGGCCGGTGTCATAGACGTACATCTGCACGTAGCCCCAGAGCGTCTGCACCGTCATGTATATCGCAATGCCTTTCTCGTGAGCCCGTTTGATCGCCGGATACAGGGGTTTGTTGACGTGCCCCAGTCCGGTGCCGGCAATCACGATGCCGCGGTATCCGTTGTCGACCAGGGAGTCGATGATATCCGGCCGCATGTTCGGGTAGTAGTACACGATGCTGACCATTTCCTCGAAGGCCGTGTTGATCGTCACGTTGTTGTCACGCCGCCGGGGTTGATAGTCTTCTCTCAGCGGCGTGATTTTTTCACGGCTGACCATTGCGAGCGGAACATCGCCGATGGTGCGGAACGTCGAACGGTAGCTCGAGTGCATCTTCCTGACTCTCGTGCCCCTGTGCAGAAGACCGTACATGTTGGAGGTGGGTCCGAACATGCAAACCATCACCTCGGCGATATCGCTTTCGGCGGCGGTTGTCACCGCGTGCATGAGATTGAGGGCCGCGTCCGACGAGGGGCGGTCGCTGGATCGTTGCGAGCCCACCATGACGATAGGCACGGGGGAGTTCTGAACCATGTAGGAGAGTATGCCCGCGGTGTGGTGCATGGTATCCGTGCCGTGTCCGATTACTATGCCCTGCACGCCCTTCTCGATCTCGCGGCCGATGGCTTCGGCCGTGCCGCGCCACTGTTCAGGACCCATGTTTTCGCTGAAAACACCGTACAGTTTTTCCGTCTCGAGATTGCAGATGTCCGCCAGCTCAGGCACCGAGCCGTAGAGCTCGCCGGGTGAAAACGCCGGTATGACGGCGCCGGTGCGATAGTCGAGGCGGCTGGCTATCGTGCCGCCCGTGCCAAGAAGCTTCACGCGCGGCTTGCCGGGATCGTAAGGGAAATCCTTCTCCGGGATCTTGTAATGCGCTTCCTTGCGCCCGGCGATGCGGATGGATTGCACGCTCTTCGCCGCGACGCCGATGTTGTAGCCTGATCGCAGTTTTATGACTATGTGGTCCGGATCGGCGGTTTCTGAGCGCGGAAGAATGATGCCGATGAAACTGCCTTTTTGCGTGGCTATCTCAACGTCGCTCCAGACCATTGCCTCGAAATTCCGCAGTGTGGACAACGCCTCGCCGCGGTAGCCCTTGTAGGAATCGTTCTGTGTCATCGGGCCGCCTCCGCCGTCTTATCGTGCACGTGTTCGGCGACGACGGCGCCGGCGATCCTGCCGCGCAATCGCCGCATCACCCGTCCCGTGATGATGGTGTCGATTTTGTCCGGCCGCGCTATCCGTCCGGCCATGGCCGCCGCGGTCTCCTCCGAGAATACGGATTCCAGCTCTTCGGGCGTACAGACGGGAGGGAGTGCGTCCGCGTTGAAGGTCTTGGTGCTCCAGGCGCGGTCCATGGCATACAATATGCCGTCTTTTGCCAGTCTGCCGCGCAGATGGGAGTCGAAGATGTTTTCGATCAGCTCGGCGGGCATGGGTTGCTTGTGGCCTCTGAGTTTCCGCAAACGCTTCGTGAATTGTATCAGAGCTACCGAGGCCGTGACAGGATCTGCGCCTTTCTCGAGCACAAGGCGTTTGAAGAGTTCCGCATAAATGGATATGGAAAGCGGTTCCACGACATCCTCCGGGACTCCGAGCCGCCTGTATTCGGCTTCCCGGTCCCAGAAATACTCGGGCAGCGTCGCCCTCACCCTGTCAAGGCGTTCGTCTGTGATACGTTTTGGAGGGAGGTCCGTGTCGGGATACATGCGGTCTGGGCCCGGAAGAATTCGCTCGAAACCGTTGGTGCCGTCGCGCAGCGCCTGCCTCGTTTCGGAGGGCACTCCTATCGCGGCTTCGCGGGCTCGTATCGCGATTTCCCTCGCTCCGGTGTCCGCGTCGGTGTCGGAGCCCCATACTACGACGATAGCGTCGTTCTCGGTGGCGTCGATATTCTTCCGGAGCTGCCTCCACTCGCTTCCCGTGAGAGTTTCAGAGTAGCTGTCGGAGTGAATGATGTTGGGCAGCTCCGTAAGGCAGGCGATGACGCGGACACGGTCCGATATCTCCTTCCAAAACTGCGTGTCGGTCTGCGTTTCCCATCCGAGAAGACCGCCGTAACCACGCAGCAACACGCATCGTACGCTCCAACCGCGGGCAAGAGCTTCCACAATAGGCTGGTAACGCGTTTTTCGCAAAAGCCGTGTCACATCCATGGCGGCGGATTCGAAAGTATCGGAAGTGATCCCGCGCGCCTCGAGTTCGGCCCTGAGGCGCAACAGATTCCACTGTCGCATCGCTTCGTTGTATGTAAGCAGCGGGATGTCGGGAATTCGCGGCACTCCTTTTATTTCGATGCGGGTGCCGCCATCCACGCTCACGTTCACGTCCTGGCGCGCGGCGCCGATGCCCGTGCGCACATTGCCGGAACTGCGGACCAGCCGTCTGCATATATTGCCGACTTCCGCGACTTCGAACGGAGTCTTCATGTCGGGACCCGTGACGGTTTCGATCAGCGGCATGCCGAGGCGGTCGGTGATGTACACGCGTCGGTGCCCGACATCGCTGACCTCGCGGCAGGCGTCTTCTTCCAGGCCGAGCTGAATAATACTGACCTCCCGTCCCTTGTACGGGATTTTCCCGTCGACTCCGACTATTGTGGTGCGCTGAAAGCCTGTGGGTATGCTGCCGTCGAGGTATTGTTTGCGCGCTATGTGTATCTCGTCAACGAGCGAGCAGCGGTATTGCATGGCTATGCCCAGCGCGATATCGAGCGCCTCTTCATTCAATTCGAATGGCGGAGTGTCGTCCATCTCATAGGTGCATACCGTATCATAGTTGATGCGATAGATGATTTCCTTCTTGGTCTTGAATTCCATTAGCGCGGTTCCGTCGTACTCTCCGAGTTCGGAAAGCGTGGGGCGCATCTGACGGAGTATCTCGGCATTATACAAGTCGCTGTAATGGCCCGCAGGACATCTGCAGAACAGCTTCTTTCCTGTGTACAACTGCTGGTGGATTTCGAGGCCGGACTTGAATCCTACGGTTCTGTAGTCCTCCTCGGTCATTTCCTGGAACGGTTTGAACCGGAAACTCTCGATGGGATTGCTCATGAATGTTGATATCGGTGAGATTTTAATCGAAAACGCCTGAAAACGCCGGGCGGCCGGGCGGAAACCTGTCCGCCGGACGCGGACATATTCATAAAAGTAGCACTCTTTTAAGGGAGAACAAAAAGCCGGCGTCTTTTCCGATGTGTCGATCGCATCAGTGTAAAGCTCTTGAAAATGCGTGTGCCGGCGCGATCATCTCGTTCTCGTGCGTTCGAGAAACGCCTTTACTACGGGATCGGAAGATTGCAGGAATTCACCCGGCGACGCACGGTAGTATATCCGCCCTTCATGCATCATGGCAACACGGTGGGCGATGGTGTAAACGCTGAACATGTCGTGTGTCACGACGATGGCCGTTACGCTCAACCGGTCCGTCAGGTCGGCAATCAACCTGTCGATCTGGTCCGACATGACCGGATCCAAACCGGTGGTCGGCTCGTCGTAAAGCAGATAGTCGGGATCGGTCGCGAGAGCTCTGGCGAGACCTACGCGCTTCTTCATACCGCCGGAGAGTTCGGCGGGTTTCAGCCGTTCGATGCCGGGCAAACCGACCATCTCGAGTTTTGCGGCGACTATCCGGTCTATCTCGGCTGTGCTCATCTTCCTGTTTTCGACGAGTCCTAAAGCGACGTTCTCCTTCACCGTGAGCGAATCGAAAAGCGCGGCCCCCTGAAAGAGAAAGCCGAAGCGGGTTCTCAGGCGATACAGCTCCTTTTCATTCAATTCGTGCACGATCCGTCCGTCGATCGTGATTCGCCCTTCGTCCGGCCTCAATAAACCGATTATGTGTTTGAGCAAAACACTTTTTCCGCAACCGCTCTGCCCGATTACGGCCAGAGTCTCTCCCGTCTGTATCTGAAGATCCACTCCCCTCAACACCGGATTGCCGTTTCGGAAGGATTTCCAAAGTCCTTCTATGGTGATCATGTACTGAATATAGCGAAAAGCCGGATCAGTCTTCAGCGCGTTAGACGTTGGACGTTAGACGTTGGACGTTGAACGGGATCTTGGAGGGATCTGGCAATCGAGCCCGGGATTGACGCGTAGCGGCTAACCCGGGCGGGATTATATGGTTATTAATAAAATCCTTGGCGTCATGCGGTTTGAATATTTAAGAAACAGGCCCGCGCTCAACACGCGGGCCTGCATCTTCACTCTTCTCTCTTCCCTCTTCCCCCCTTCACGGGGCAAAGAGTCGCGAAGGATTATTTCACCAGCGTCATCCTGACCGACTTGGAGAACGATGTGCCGCTCTCGACGCCGTTCATCC